>JAMHVM010000047.1:0-4900 GCA_035911475.1 Lysobacterales bacterium
GGGCCGATCAGGCCCACCACCTCGCCGGGCGCCACGACCATGTTGACGTCCTTCAGCGCGTCGACCGCCGTGTCGCCTTCGCCGTAACGCTTGCGCAGGCCTTCGATGCGGATGCCGGCTTCGCTCATGTCGTGGGCCTTCTCGGGTGCCTTCATGGGGTCTGTCAACCGCCGATGGCCGCGGCCGGATCGACTGCCAACGCCGCGCGGATCGCCAGCGTGCTGGCCAGCGCGCAGATCACCATCACCGCGACCAATCCGAGCAACGCGTCGTTCACTTCCAGCAGCACGTACTTCGGGAAGATCGGCGCCCAGAAGGTGGCCGCCACCGTGCCGACGACGAAGCCGATCAGCCCCAGCCCTAGCGCCTGCTGAAGGATCATCCCGGCGATCGTGCGGTTGCGTGTGCCGATGAGCTTGAGCACCGCGATCTCGCGGATCTTGCCCAGCGTCATCGTGTAGATGATGAAGGCCACGATGGCCGCGCTGACGATGGCCAGGATCACCAGGAACATGCCGATCTGTTTCGCCGACGTGGCGATCAGCTTTGCCACCAGGATCTCTTCCATCTGCGCGCGGGTGTAGGCCTCCAGGTGCTTCCAGCGGCGCACGGTCCCAGCCACGGTGTCGGCCGACAAGCCGGCATCCATGCCGGGCTGTACTTGCACGAGGATGGCGTTCACGTTGCGGTTGTTCGCCTGCGAGGCCTGGATGGCCTCCAGCAGCCCTGGCACGCCCGGTCGGTTCAGGCTCGGGTTGGACGCGGTGCGGGCGCGCTCGTTGACGATGGCGTCGTTGTCCTTCAGGAACTGCGCTTCCTGTGCGTCCTTCAGCGGGATGAAGACCATCGGGTCGCCGCCGGACGAGACCATCCGTCGCGTCAAGCCGACCACGGTGTAGCCGTGGCGGCGGATGCGGATGCGTTCGCCCAGGGCAAAGCCCGTGCGAACGTCGGCCACTGCTTCGTAGTGGCTGCGGGTGACGTGCCGGCCCGCCACCAGGTAGCCTGGTTCGCCCGGTTGCCCGGGCTCGAAGCCGACCACCATGGCGCGCACGTCGTCGTTGTCGCTGCTGGGCGCAGCATCACCCGCCGATGCGCGACGTACCTGCATCGTCAGGTAGGTGACGTTGGCAGCGCGTGCCACCCCGGGCAGCCCGAGCACGCTGCGCACCGTGTCGTCGCGCAGGCTGGACGATTCCGCGTACGGGCCCTGGGTGCCTTGCTGGACCACCCAGAGATCGGCACCGCTGTTGTTCAGCAGTGCGCGCGCGTCGTCGACCATGCCGCGGTAGACGCCGGCCATGGTCAGCGTCACGCCGATCAACAGGCCCAGGCCCATGCCGGTCAGCACGAACTTGCCCCACGAATGCAGGATGTCGCGGCCGGCCAGGCTGATCACGGCTGTTGCCCCGCCAGCGTCTCGACCACCGTGATGCGGCTGCGCGCGCCGATGTCCTTTTCGCTGTACACGATGACCGTCGTGCCGGGTTTGACGCCCTCGAGGATCTGCACCTGGCCCTCCAGGCTGGTCAGGCCAGTGCGCACCGGCGCGAAGCGCAGGTCGCCGCCGTCGAGCGTCCATACGCCGATCTGCGCCTGCAGCCGCCTGATGGCCGCATTGGGCAGCAGCACGGCGTTGGCGGTCGGCGGCAGGGACAGCGTCACCTCGGCCAGTTCGCCCACCGACAGGTCGCTGGGTGCCTGGTCGAAGCTGACCTGGGCCACGCGCTCTTCAGTCACGCTGTCGCTGATGGTTTCGACGCGCGCGACCTTTCCGGCGACGGCGCGCCCGGGGTTCGAACGCAGCACCACCTGTGCCGGCAGACCCGCCGTCAGCCCGGCCGAGCGGGCCTGGTCCAGCCGCACCTTGACCCACAGGAACGACGGCTGGATCACCCGCAGCACGGCCTGCCCGGCCACCACGGTCGACCCGGGTTCGGCATCGCGGCTGATCACCACGCCGTCGGCAGGGGCCAGCAGGCGCACGTTGGCGCGCTGCTGGCGCAGTCCAGCCCGCTCGGCCGCCAGGCGCTGTTGATCCTGTCGGGCCGCAGCCACGTTGGCAGTGGCCGCGGTGACAACCGCGTCGGCCGACGCCTGCTCCTGCAACCGGGCCTCGACGGCATTGGCGCTGATGAAGTTCTGTTGGCCCAACTCGACCGTGCGACGCGCGTTGACGGCCGCCAGCGCCTGGCGTGCCAGGGCGTCGCGGCGCTGGGCATCCGCGCCAGCCATGGCGCTGCCGGCACGCGCCACTGCGGCGTCGAGCGCCGCCGTGCGCTCGTCCAGGTCGACCGGATCCATCTCGGCCAGCAACTGGCCCGCCTTGACGAGGCTGCCGACGTCCACGGTCACGGTGCGCACACGGCCGGCCGCCGTCGGACCGATCAGGTAGCTGCGCCTTGCCTCGACCGTGCCGATGCCGAACAGAGCAGGCGTGAGCCGGCCTTCGGCTGCTTGCACGACCGTGACGCGCGTCGGCGCCAGCGGCCCCGACCGCATGACCACGAAGGCCAACGCGGCCAGCAGCAGGACGCCCAGGAGCCCAAGGACGACTCGGCGGATGCCGATAGAGGAGAGTTTCATGAGGCTTCCCCGAGGCTGCGCCGGTAAAGGGCGTAGAGGGCATCCGACTGCTGGCGCATCGCAGCCGTGCGCCCAGTCAGCATCGATTGCATGACCAGCCCCTGGATCAGGCCGATGAAACTCGTCGCAGCGGCTTCGGCGTCCAGTTCGGGGCTGACCAGCTTGCTCTGGATCGACAGATTCAACTGACCGACGAGCAGCTTGCGGTAACCCTGGAGCACGGCGCGTACCTCGCTCTTGGCCGCGGAGTCGGCAGGTTGCTGGAGCTCATGGAAGATGAACCGGGGCACGCCCGGGTGGGCGATGACGAACTCGACATGCGTGCGGAACATCGCAGACAACGCGTCCAGGGGCGTGACCGCGTCGTCCACGGCGGTCTGCAGCGTTTGCAGCAGGGTCTCGCGCACCCAGCGCATGGCCGCGAGCCAGATGGCGTCCTTGGTGGGAAAGTGCTTGAAGACGGCACCCTGCGTGACGCCGATGGCCGCTGCGATGTCGCTGGTGGTGATCAAGGCCGGGCTCGACTCGCGCGCCAGGCGCAGCGCCGCAGCCACGATCTCTGCCTGGCGTTCTTCGGTGGAGAGCCGGATCTGCATGAGGGGGTCCCGAGCGTCGTTAGTAAGTCATTGAATACTTACCACTATACGACTATGCGGCATCTGCTACATGGGTCCCGCCTTCGGGGAGGTGCCGGGCGCACTAGCGTGGATCGGCACCGCCATCGGCGTCGTCGGCTACTTCAGCGTCGCCGTGGCCGATGCCCTGGTCATCGAGGCCATGCGCAGGCTTTCCGCAGCCGAGGTGGTGGCCGACACCGATGTGTACATCGTGCTGGCGACCTCCATGTCGCTGGTCGTGTTTCGCCAGCGCACGCAGTGGCAGCAGCGGGCCGTGGCGGCCGGCGTGGTGTGTGCGGGGCTGGCCTGCATCGGGGTGGGGCGGGCGCTGTAGGGGCGGGGTTCGTCAACGCCGACGCAGCCTTGGGCCCCGGTCAGGTCTCGTGCTGCCCCTGGTCCGCCTTGCGCCAGTCTCGCGGCGCCACACCGTAGCGCTGCTTGAAGGCGTTGGACAGCGCCGTGGCGCTGCCGTATCCCACCGCGTCGGCCACGGCCTTGAGCAATCCGCCCGCGCGCAGCTCGGACATGGCCAGGGTCAGTCGCCAGTCGGCGAGGTAGCCCGCTGGCGTGGCGCCAGTGGCCTGCTTGAAAGTTACGGCAAACGCCGTCCGCGACATGCCGGCCTGCGCCGCCATGCGCTCCAGCGGCCACGCCTCGGCGGGCGCCGCGTGCAGCGCGACGAGCAGCCTGGCCAGGCGGGGATCAGCCAGCCCTGTAATGAGGCCGCTGCCGACGCCGCTCGCGCCCGGGTGGTCGATCAGCCAGCGCAGCAGTTGGATCAGCACGACCTCGAACAAGCGGTCGGCCAGCAGTCGCGAGCCGCAGCGCACGCGGTCGGTCTCGGCGAACAGCAGGTCGAGCGCGGGCTGCAGGCCATCGACCTGATCCAGTGGGACGAGCACCAGAGCTGGCAGCGCCGCCACCAGCGGGTTGTGCTCGGCACCATCGAAGTCGAGCGTGGCGCACGTGAAATCCGATCCGTCGCGCGGCGGGTTATGGAAGGTGTGCGCCACCGGCCGGGGGTAGAGCATCAGCGTCGGCTCGTTCACGACGACACGGCGTTTCAGGCCTTTGACATGGCCGTGCGTCACCACCAACTCGCCGCGGCGCAGCACATGCAGGAAGGCGCGGCCCGGCTTCGCGTCGAAGACGGTCGTGCCGCACAGGGCGCCGGCATGGAACAGGTGGGCCCGCACGCGGAAACGATCCAGTAGACCGGAAAGTCGATCAATGGCGAGGGCCGGGGTCGCTGCCTCCGTTCTGAACGATGGATGGTGTTTTGAGTACTTCACAGCATCCATGGTACAGATGATAGGGACACACTGGGGACGTTGCGCAATCACATCCGGGTCGGCAGACCCGTTCCAACCCAAGACACCAGGAGTTGTTCATGACGATGCTGAAACTGCTGCTTGCCGCCACCACGCTCGGTGTGGTGGCGGATGCCGGCGCGGCAGCGCCGCAAGGCCGTGCACCCGGCTACGCGCTGGGCCAGTCGACACTGGCCCGTGCGCCGTACTCGATGGCCGACCTGGCGGCGCTGCAGAAGTCGATGCTGTTCGGCGCCGACGACGTGGCAGCGCTGCGCCAGAGCCGGGCCATCCTCGCCGACCAGACCGAGGCCATCCTCGATGTCTGGTACGGCTTCGTGGCCTCGACGCCCGAGCTGGTGGTGTTCTTCGGCGACACGCGCAGCG
>JAMHVM010000048.1:0-20067 GCA_035911475.1 Lysobacterales bacterium
GAATGCGGACTGGTCGTGGAGCTTGATGGCGGTCAACACTCGCAAGGCGTGGATGCAGCCAGAACTCGGTATCTGGAAGCGCAGGGGTGGAGCGTTCTGCGATTCTGGGACAATGACGTTCTGACGCGAGCAGAAGCGGTGGTCGAGGCGATCTGGAATGTCGTTTCGCAACCGCACCCTCACCCCAACCCCTCTCCCGGAAGGAGAGGGGCTTTCAAGTCATCGCCATGAACGATTCTTTCGACCATCAGTACTTGTCCGGGTTCGGCAACGAGTTTGCCAGTGAGGCGATCGCCGGCACTTTGCCGGTCGGTCGCAACTCGCCACAGCGGGTTGCGCACGGTCTGTACGCGGAGCAGATCTCCGGCACGGCGTTCACCGCGCCGCGACACGAGAACCATCGCTCCTGGCTGTACCGCATCCGTCCGGCGGCGATGCACGGCCGTTTCGAGCCGTTCGCCCAACCGCGCTTCCACAACGACTTCGAGACCGGTCCGGTGACGCCGGACCAGTTGCGCTGGAGCCCGCTGCCACTACCGCCGGATGAACAGTCGGTGGATTTCGTCGATGGCCTGTTCACCATGGCCGGCAATGGCAGCGCCTCGGCCGGAACCGGTGTCGGCATCCATCTGTATGCGGTGAACCGCTCGATGCAGGGCCGGTTCTTCTACAGCGCCGACGGCGAGTTGCTGATCGTGCCGCAGCAGGGCCGCTTGCATCTGGCCACGGAACTGGGCGTGATCGAGGTCGAGCCGCAGCAGGTCGCGGTGATTCCCCGCGGCATCCGTTTCCGCGTGGAACTGCCGGATGGACCTTCGCGCGGCTATGTCTGCGAGAACTTCGGTGCTTTCCTGCGCATTCCCGACCTGGGGCCCATCGGCTCCAACGGTCTGGCCAATCCGCGCGACTTCGAGACGCCGGTAGCCTGGTACGAGGATGTCGAAGGCGACTTCGAGCTGGTCGCCAAGTTCCAGGGCCATCTGTGGCGTGCCGACATCGGCCACTCGCCGCTGGACGTGGTTGGCTGGCACGGCAACCACGTGCCGTACCGCTACGACCTGCGTCGCTTCAACACCATCGGCTCGATCAGCTTCGATCATCCCGATCCGTCGATCTTCCTGGTGCTGACTTCGCCCAGCGACACGCCGGGCGTGGGCAACATGGATTTCGTGATCTTCCCGCCGCGCTGGCTGGTCGCGCAGGACACGTTCCGGCCGCCGTGGTTCCACCGCAACATCGCCAGCGAGTTCATGGGCCTGATCCACGGCGCCTATGACGCCAAGGCCGAAGGTTTCGTGCCCGGCGGCTGCTCGATCCACAACTGCATGACCGGTCACGGGCCGGATGCGGCAACCTTCGAGAAGGCCAGCCACGCCGACCTGTCCAAGCCGGACGTGGTCAAGGACACCATGGCCTTCATGTTCGAGGCGCGTGGCGTGATCCGTCCGAGCGCGCAGGCGCTCGCGGCCGATCATCGCCAGGTCGACTATCAGCAGTGCTGGTCCGGCCTGCAGAAGCACTTCCGGGCGGACACACCATGATGCGTGCCAGCGTTTTGCTGCCTGCGGTTCTCGCGATGACACTGGTGCTGGCGGCTTGCGGCCGCGAGGCAGGCACCGATGCCAGCACGGCGTCGCAGACTCCGTCCGATGCGCCGACCGCTACGGATGCGCCGGCAAGCGAAGCTCCGGTGCCTCCCGCAACGCCGACGGCAGCCACGCCCGAGGAGGCGCCTGCAGTGCCGCCGGTGGATGAGTCGGCAACACCGGCCGGCACCGAAGGTCCAACCGGTTTCCACGGATTTGGCCCGGCGCGTTTCGGCGACGATGAAGAGTCCGTGCGCATCGCCTGGGGTCGTCCGCTGGCCTTCGATCGCGAGTTGGAACCAGGCGACACCTGCGCCTACCTGCAGATCGATCCGCGACCCGAGGACGGCTCCGGGATCGCCTTCATGATCGAAGAAGGCAAATTCGTCCGATACGACGTCAGCACGACCGACTACGAGGCGCCCGGCGGTGGTCGGGTCGGCATGGAACGGTCCGCGCTGGAGTCGCTGTACCACGGACGTTTCGAGCTGGCGCCGCACAAGTACATCGAAGGCGGTCACACGCTGCGCGTGGCCGGTCCCGACGGCAGCGAATCGGCGCTGGTCTTCGAACTGGACGCCAGCGGTCAGGCGAGCGAATGGCGGATCGGCCTGCCGCCGCCGGTCGACTATGTCGAAGGCTGCAGTTGAGCCTGACACCAGCGCGCTCGCACAGGACACGTATTCCGGCCAGGTGCCGAACAGGGAACTGACAATGAAACTGGCAACACTCAAGCAAGGCGGGCGCGACGGCACCCTGGTGGTGGTTGATCGCGGTCTCACCCGGGCCGTCACTGTGCCGGCGATTGCCGCAACCTTGCAGCAGGCGCTGGAGGATTGGCAGCGCAGCGCACCACTGCTGGCCGGTGTGTACGAGACGCTCAACGCCGCGCCGGCTGAAGCAAAGGATATCGACGGTGTGTCGATCGTCACGTTAGACCCGCAGCAGCTGGCCTCGCCGCTGCCGCGCGCCTACGAGTTCGTCGATGGCAGCGCCTACCTGCCGCATGTCGAGCGCGTGCGCCGCGCCCGTGGCGCCGAAGTGCCGGAGAGCTTCTACGTCGACCCGCTGATGTACCAGGCGGTCAGCGCCGGTTTCCTGGGGCCGCGTGATCCGGTGGTAGTGCCCAGCGAGGAATACGGCATCGACCTGGAAGCCGAGGTCGTGATCGTCACCGATGACGTGCCGATGGCGGTGACGCCGGAAGCGGCGGCCGAGCACATCCAGCTGGTCGGTCTGGTCAACGATGTTTCGTTGCGCAATCTGATTCCGGCCGAACTGGCCAAGGGCTTCGGCTTCCTGCAGTCCAAGCCGCGTTCGGCGCTGTCGCCGGTGTTGGTCACGCCCGACGAACTGGGCGATGCGTGGCGCGACAGCAAGCTGCATCGGCCGCTGCTCACGCACATCAACGGGCAATGGTTCGGTGCGCCCGAAGCCGGTGTCGACATGCAGTTCAATTTCGCACAGCTGGTGGCGCACGCGGCCAAGACGCGGCCGTTGTCGGCCGGCACCATCGTCGGCTCCGGCACCGTTGCCAACGAGGACACCTCGCTGGGCGCGTCGTGTTTTGCCGAGAAGCGCACCGTGGAAACGCTGGAAACCGGCAAGCCGATCACGCCCTTCATGAGCTACGGCGACACCGTGCGCATCGAGATGCTCGACGCCGAAGGCAACAGCATCTTCGGCGCCATCGAGCAGACCATCGCGCCGCTGCAGCGATGAGAAACGAGTGGAGAGGACATGAGAAAAGAGAAACGAGGAAAGAGGAACGAGTGGTCAATACCTGAAAGAGTGCCGCCGCTGAGTCGGCACTCGTTTCTCTTTTCTCGTTACTCGTTCCTCAAGCGACCATCGTGAGCGCATCGGCCATCACCCTCTACGACTACTGGCGCTCCAGCGCCGCCTGGCGCGTGCGTATCGGTCTCAACCTCAAGGATCTGGATTACGACAGCGTGCCGGTGCATCTGGTGCGCGACGGTGGCGAGCAGCATCGGCCCGAGTACCGCGCGCTGAACCCGGCTGGTCTGGTGCCGGCGCTGGTGCACGAGAGCCATGTCATCACCCAGTCGTTGGCAATCCTGGAGTATCTGGACGACGCTTTTCCCGATACCGCACGCCTGTTGCCGGCCGATGCTGCAGGCCGTGCCCGCGTGCGTGCACTGGCCCTGGCGATCGCGGCTGATACCCATCCCATCCACAACCTGCGCGTGCAGCAATACCTGAAGAACGAGGCCGGCCTCTCCGAGGAATCCGTGGCTGCCTTCGTCAGGCACTGGCTGCAAGCCGGGTTCGCCACCCTGGAACGCTTGCTGGCGGATAGTCCGGATACCGGCGCCTGCTGCCACGGCGACCAGCCGGGTCTGGCCGACTGCGTGTTGGTGCCAGCGGTCTACGCCGCCCGCCGCTTCGGCGCCGCCATCGACAGCTGTGTCACGGTGCTGCGCATCCACGACCATTGCGCCGGCTTGCCGGCCTTCGCCGCGGCACATCCCGATCGGCAGCCGGATGCGCCGACAAGCTGAGCGATCCGCCACGCCTGGATGGTGCCTCGGGGCCAACCCCGGTTCATCTTCTTCCTGCACAATGGCGGCCGAAATGGAGACTGTCATGCGCCTGATCCGCATCAACCTGATCGTTTTCGCACTGCTGACCGTAGCCTGCGCTGCCCACGCCAAGCAGCGCAGCTACGACGTCGACTTCACGGTCGGCTTTCATCCGGTCGACAAGCAGGCCAGCGTCACCTTGAAGCTCACCAACGATGACGGTCGTGCCTCGCGTTTCGATTTCGCCATGCCGGCCGAGCGTTATCACGCCGTCGAAGGTGACGGCGAGATCGAGCGCGACGGCGACCGGGTGATCTGGACGCCGCCGGAAGCCGGCGGCGAACTGCGCTGGCGCTACGACATCGACAAGCGCCGTCGCGATGGCGGCTACGACGCGCGTATCACCGATACCTGGACCATCGTCCGTGGCGATCACCTGTTCCCCAGCGCCCGCGTGCGCATGACCCCGAACACCGATTCGCGCACGCGCCTTCGTTTCGATCTGCCCAAGGGCTGGACCAACGTCGATACGCCCTGGAAGCTGGCCAGGGACGGCAAGTCGTTCGTCGTCGTCAACGCCGACACCCGTTTCGATCGGCCCACCGGCTGGATCATCGCCGGCGATGTCGGCAGCCGTCGCGAGCACTACGACGGTGTCGAGGTGTCGGTCGCTGCGCCCAAGGGCGACAACATGCCGCGCCAGCAGATCCTGGCCATGGTCGGCTGGACGCTGCCGGAGATGCAGGCCATCTTCGGCAAGCTGCCGTCCAAGCTGCTCATCGTCGGCGCCGGTGATGCCATGTGGCGCGGCGGCCTGTCCGGTCCGCGCTCGTTGTACATGCACAGTGGCCGCCCGCTGATCAGCGAAAACGGCACCAGCACGCTGCTGCATGAACTGGTGCACGTGATCACCCGCATCAGCGGCCGCAGCGGTCACAAGTACATTTCCGAAGGCATCGCCGAGTTCTACTCGATCGAGCTGTTGCATCGCACCGGCGGCACCACCGATGCCCGCTACGAGCGCACCCGCGACCATCTCAGGCGCTGGAGCCGCGACGTCAAGTCGCTACGGGTGGATCGCTCGCACGGTCCGGTCACCGCCAAGGCCGTGCTGCTATTCATGGATCTGGACAAGGAAATCCGCGCCGCCACCGACAACGCCAAGAGTTTCGACGACGTCACCCGCATCCTGATGAAGCAGCGCCGCGTCGATACCGACGACCTGCTCGCCGCGGTCGAGCAGGTGCTCGGCAAGCCTTCCAAGACCCTGGATACCCCGCTGCTGCGTTGACGCCCGAGTGGGCCTGGGCCATTGCAACGAAGGGAACAACGCAGGATCGCTGCCAATCGCGCAGGAAACACTTGAAGCCTCTATGAGGCCGTGTGCCGGTGTCCAAGGCAGTTTTTTTATCAGGGGCGTGGGTGTAGGCGGAAAGAAAGGTTCTCCGGGCCGACCCAGAAAAACGTCAGGCATGAAGCCAAAAACAGGAGCGTGCCGATCACCAGGAGCACCAACTGTGTGGAAGCCTGCGATTTGACCCTATCGCCCGCTTCTGGGTAGAAGGGAATTCTGATGATCGCTGTGCAGACACGAAACGACGAGACTATTCCCGAGTCGAAAATGCTAGTAGCTGCAGGTGGTGGATATCGTTCGGACGCGACAGGATCTGCTCTCCATGCGCTGACGAACCGTCGCATCAGTGCCAAGTAGACAAGAGCGACAACCACGTTCGCCAGAAACGAGACATAGAATACCGTTGCCATCTTCGTTGCTCTTGGTTTGACGCTGTTTCAATGCACGTGGTTGACAGCAGATCGGGTTTACCTTGATTCGGTCGTAGAACACCGTATGGCTTCCGATCGCATGGGAGTTCAAGAGAATGCCGGGTGATCCATCCGCAGGAGAATCCGAGCGGCTCCGCCGCTGGGCTCAGTAAAGGTAGCGAACCATCTGCACGGTGGCGACGATCAGCAGGATGGCGATGAGGCCAACGCGGATCAGGCTCGGCCAGTTGCGGCGCGTGCTTGGTACGGGCACATCCGGCAGACGGACGAAACTCGATGGTCGGTCAAACGCGGGTGACGTATCGGCCACCGTCTGCACCCCGGTTTCCGAGGCGGTTTCCTGCCAGTGACCCGACGTCGATTTTTCCAGCAGGCCGGCATCGCGCAGCAGTGCTCGCGCCTGCGGCAGGTCGCCGTTGTTGACGATCATGACGCCGGGCCAGCCCTGCTTGTCGTCGGCGCCGCGGTTGTAGTCCACGCTGCGCCAGGTGCTGCGGCGATGACGCGGGCCGTGGATGACCCGGGTGGCGATGCCGGCTTCTTCCAGCAGTGCGGCGATCTGCTCGGCGTTCTGCACGCGCGGTGAGCGGTAGATGATATGCATGCGGGAAGGATAGCGCGGCGGCGACGCGGTCATCCGGTGCATGCGAGAATCCGTTCAGATGGATACCAAGATCATCGATGTCGAGCAGATTCCCGGCGAAGGTGCCTGCGAGGTCTGGCTGCGCGAGGACGCGCCGGAGACCAGCGTGATCGTCATGCGCCGTGGCGAAGCCATTCATGCCTGGCGCAACATCTGCCCGCACGCGGGCCGGTTCCTGAACTGGGCGCCGGGACGGTTCCTGTTCGGCAAGGACGGCAAGCTGGTCTGCGCGGCGCATGGCGCGGCCTTCCAGGTCGAGGATGGCTTGTGCACCGATGGCCCGTGCCGCGGCAGTTCGCTGGTGCCGGTGACTGTGACCCGGCTGGACGACGGGCGGATCCAGCTCAGCGCCGACTGAACACGCAGGCCGGTCGGGCCAGCGGCCTGCCAGCCGGTCCGTCGCAGCCGGTTTTCCCCAATTGTGCCGGTGTCTCCCGCCCGTACAAGTCGGCTCCACAACCATGACCGATGGCGCTGCGACCGTTTGCCCGTCTGCGGCATCCTGACCAGGTGTGAGCAGCCAATTCGCCATCGAGGTTCCCGATTCCCTGGTTAGGGCTGCGCGTGCCGGCGAACTGCCGGCGTTCGAGCGGCTGTTCCGCCTGTTCGAGCGGCCAGCCTGGACGCTGGCGACGCGCATGCTGGCCGATGCCGATGCTGCCCGCGACACGGTCCAGGACGCGATGCTTCAGGCCTTCGACCGCATCGAGGCGTTCCGCTTCGAGGCACCCTTTTGGGCGTGGTTGCGGCAGATCGTGGTCAATGCGGCACTGATGCGGTTGCGCGGGCGCCGAGCGTTCGCGTCGCTGGATGACGACGATGTCACCGTACCCGACGCACTGGCACATGACGCTTCCGGCGTGATGGACGGCCTGGCCGATTCGTCGGCGCTGGAGCGTGCTCTGACCCGGTTGCCGGCGACCACCCGCAGCGTGTTGTGGCTGTACTGCGTGGAGGGCTACAGCCACGGCGAGATCGGCGCGCTCACCGGCCAAAGCGCCAGCTTTTCGAAATCACAGGTCGCACGCGGCCTGGCGCGTCTGCGCCAGTGGCTGGGCGTGGCCGAGGAGGTGTGTCATGTCAGTTGAACCGCGTGGGCCCGGTGCCGATCCCGTCGACGATGCCGCCATCGTGGGCGCCTTGCAGGCCTTACCGTCGGTGACGCCAGCCACCGACCTGTGGCCCGATCTCGCCAGACGGCTGGCTACGAAGCGTCGGCCGGTGCCGGCGCGGCGTGCGTGGCTGCAGCGTTTCTGGCCGCTGGCCACCGCCGCGGCTGTGCTCATGGCCGTGCTGGTGCTGTGGCCGCAGTCGGTCGAGCACGAAGCCGTGCCGGGTGCCGACAACCTGGCCGGCGTTGCCGCCGGACCGTCCGAGGTCGACGTCACCGCGGCCGTCGCGGAACCCGACCTGGTGGCGCGCTCGCAGTGGCTGCAGCGGCTGGTCGAATCGCCGGCATTGGCGCCGGTGGTCACCGATGGCGACCAGGCCCTGCTGGAGCAGGGCTTGCGTGCACGCATCGTCGGCATCGACGCCGCGCTGGTGGACGAACCCGAACAACCGCAACTGTGGCGTGCCCGGGTGACCGCGCTGGGTGAGCTGGCGGAATTGCGCTGGGCCGGCCGTCGTGCCGGTCTGGCATCGACCGCAGGTTTCGCGTCCGAGGACGCCAGCCTGCAATGGATCCAATAGGAAATGGCAAGGAGCAGGACATGGGCAAGTATCGAATCAAACCCTGGCTGATCGCCGCGGGCGGATTGTTGTTCGCCACCGGGGCGCTGGCCAACGAAGGTGCCGGGAGCGACAACCAGGCCTTGAAGCAGGAGCTCAATCAGGCACGCGAGCAACTCAACAGTGCCGCCGAGCGGGTGGCGGAGCTGTCGAAGCAACTCGGCGAGGAAGCCGGACCGATGATCATCCGGCGCATCGAGCGTGGCCCGGGATCGAAGCGACCGATGCTGGGCGTGGTGCTCGGCGGTGATGAGCAACGCGGTGTGCGCCTGCAGGCGGTGACGCCGGAAGGCCCCGCCGCCAAGGCTGGCCTGGAAAGCGGCGACGTGGTCACGGCGATCAACGGTCAGGCCATCGCCGGTGCCGATGCCCGTGCCCGGTTGTCCGACGCCCGCGAGCGGCTGGCCGGCCTGAACGACGGCCAGGTCGTGCAGCTGGATTTCGAGCGCGACGGTCATCCCGGCCGTGCCGATGTCACCGCCAAGCCGATCAGCGCCCAGGTGTTCATCAGCGGTCACAAGATCGATGGCATCGGCCCGGATGAGCTGAACATCGACCTCAAGGGCATGGACATCGACATCGAGCGGATCCGCGCCGATGTCGAGCGTTCGCTGGGCGATGCCAATCTCGGCCGCCTGAGCATGATCGCGCCGATGCTGTCGGACACGTTGCGCTTCGACGCCTGGCGCTGGCAGCGCCTGCGCCTGGCGGAACTGGATCCCGATCTCGGGCGCTACTTCGGCACCAGTGAGGGCGTGCTGGTGCTGAAGCCGGAGGGCGATGGCGAACGCGAGGTGGTGCTGCGCAGCGGCGACGTCATCCTCACCATTGCCGGCGAAGCAGTCACGGAGCCCGGCCAGGTGATGCGCAAGCTGGCCGATGCCGAGCCTGGTCAGCCGGTGGCCTTGTCGATCATGCGCGACCGCAGCCGGCGCGAGGTGACGATGACGGCGCCGGATCGCCCCAACCTGTTCGATCAGTTTGGCGCCCCGCCGGTGCCCCCGACGCCGCCTGCTCCGCCGGCACCCCCGGCGGCGCCGTCATCGCCGGATCGTGCGTCACCTCCACCCCCGGCACCGCCCGCGCCGCCGGAGCGCGTCTCGCAGGCAACACCGGAACCGCTGGTGATTCTCTGACGTCGGTGGATTGGCCTGACACCTCCCGCCGATCGTCGACCGTCGATCGGGAGGTTGGCTGCATGAGCACGTAGGCAGTGGCCACGACGCCCGCTTCGGATTGGTGGCCAGTGTCACGGGCAAGTCTGGCTTTCGTCTCCGCTCGCGACGTGCTGTAGAGCGGGGCTTGCCCCGCTGAATTCAACGTCGGACGACAGCGCGGCATCGATGCGGTGCGAGATTGAAGCGGGGCAAGCCCCGCTCTACGCGGCGAGCGCGGGGCGCACCCGCCGCGTGACCGAATCGCTCTCGCGGAAGCTCAACGCTGGGACGCGAGCGTGGCGCCGGGTGGTTTGACGAACTTGTCGAAGGTCTCGCGTAGTTCGGCCTCGGTCACCGTTTCGCCTTTCAGCGCCCGATCGGCCTGCTGGAAGGTCTCGATGATCATCGGCATGCCGTCGACCGGCATGTCCAGGTGCACACCCTGCTGGCTGGCCAGGCGGGAATCCCACAGCTCACGCACGCGTGCCCAATAATCTCGGGTGCCTTCCCAGTAGCTGTAGGCCGGACTGAAATCGAACTCGCCGGTCTTCAGGCGCTGGTAGTCGTTGAAACCGAACTCGCGCACCAGCGTGCTGGAACTGCCGTCGGCACGGCGCAGGGTCTTGGTGTTGTCCTGTTCGTGGGTCCAGCCGGCCGGCACGATGGTGTGGCGGTTCTCCACGTTGAGCGCGTTGTAGTCGTCGCGCTTGGTGTGCTCGCGGCGGGGCAGCGGCCGCCAGCTGCGATCCGATGTCCAGGTCGCCACGCCGTAGCGATGGTTCCATTTGCCGGTGCCGCAATAGCGCGGCGCGTCGCTGACCTCGTAGACGCACTGGGTCCAGGCGCCGGTGGTCTTCTCGGCGGGAATCGGCTGGATGCGCCAGGTCTGGTCCTCGGTGAATTCGAAGCGGCTGGGCGCCTGCCAGATCCAGTCCTGACGCCAGTGCTTGGTGACATGGCCACCTTCCTTGGACACCAGGATGTGCTGCAGCACGATGTGTCCGGGTTCGTCGACCAGGGCAAACACGGTCTCGTAGCCGCCGCTGTGCTGATCGTCCTTGCGCTCGTAGCCTTCGGCCAGGGTCACGGTTTCGCGGAAGTCGAACGAGACGTGATATTCGCCAGTCATCGCTAGGATGGCGTCATGGTCGGCCTGGCTGGGCATGGCTGCCACGTCGGCAACCGGTGTGCTGATGCTGGGTGCCGGATCACTGACGGCGACGGTGCGCGAAGGTGCGCCACCGGTACTGGCACAACCGCCGGCCAGGGAGGCCAGCAGCAGCACGGGAACGATGCGTGGGGAAGTCATGGAATGGCAGGTCCGGAAAAACCGGCTGGCTGGCTTGCGGCGGACGGAGCGAGGAGTGCCGTGCTGGCTGCCGATAGTGGAGAGATGCGTCGCGATCTTGGACCGACGTTACTTGGTCAGGATCAGCTTGTCGTTCTGGGTGCGGCGCAGCCGGTATTCGCAGCCGGCGTGTTCGATGATGATTTCGCGGTTGCCGGCGAGCAGGCTGCCGCTGTCGACCCGCTTCGGCCCCGAGGCCGAAACCGGACGGACGGGCAGGACCAGCGTGTTGCGACGGACCAGAGTTTCTTGCGGGGAGGTGGACATGGCGGGTTCTCACGGACGACAGAACGAATGATAACGATTCGCATTTGACTGTCAAGACCTGGAGCGAGGAACGAGTGCAGAGGAAAGAAGAACGAGAGAACGGCCTCGGTCCTGGAGTGGATGGCAGGGGTGAGCTGTCATCACGGCCGGTGGGTGTGGTCCCGGGTTTCGGGCGCTGCGGGGCGCAAGCGATCAGGTCGCCGCACCGTGTAGCGTGATAGACCGATGCCTTCGGAGTGGGAGTGACGCCGCGGGTGATCGGAGGATGGCCGCGCAATGCCGGCACACAACCTCGTGGCTGCCGCCAGCCGCACGGTCACCCACTCGTTCCTCTTTCCTCTGCACTCGTTTCTCGCTGCTCAGCCGCGCCCTTCGTTGTCCTGCCAGCGCATCAGCTTGCGGGTCACGAAGTTGTAGACGCGCTTGCCGGTACGGCGCCAGGTGCGTGACAGCCAGGAGCGCTGCGCCAGCAGGCGCTTCTCCACCGGCGTCAGTGCCTGTGGGCAGTACATGCGCTTGTGCTTGAGCAGATGACGCAGGTCTTCGCGCAGCAGCAGCCGGAACCAGCGCGAGCGGCTGCCCGGTGTGCGCAGGGTGGCGATCTGGAAATCGATGATGCCGGGCCGACCGTCGTCGAGCACCAGCCAGTTCGGTTCCTTGGCCAGGTCGTTGTGGGCGATGCCGCGGCGGTGCAGTTCGCGCAGCAGATGCCGTGCCTGGCGGAAATAGTGCGGGTCGCGCGGCTGGCCTTCCTGCATCGGCAGCCCGTCCAGATGACTGCGCTCCAGGCGCAGGCGTTGCGCCTGCAGCAGTTGCGGTACGCCGTCGACGCCACGCAGGCGTTCCAGCGCACGTGCTTCGTGACCGGCGGCGCGGGTGGCGAATGGTCGCAGCCACCAGCGCACCTGGCTCAGGTCACGGCGGATCCAGGTGCGCTCGCCGTCCTGGCAACGGAAGATCGCACCGAAGGCATCGCGTTTGAGTGGCGTGCACCGGGGCTCGGTCATCAGTCCGGCATCAGCGCCGACGCAGGCGGTTGAGCACGCGCCGGGCGAAGTGTTCCAGTCGTCCGACCGAGCCGGTCGACAAGGCACGGGTGGCGCCTTCCAGCTGGCTGGTCAGGCTGGATATCTCGCCATACAGGCGCTGGTTGTGCATGTCACGGCGCTTGAGCAGCACCTTCAGCGTCTGCACATCATCGGCGTCCAGCACATGTCCGGGCTGGAAATGATCCGGCAGCGGCCGGTCGACGTAGATGGTCGAATGGGTGTCGGCCAGTTCCTCGGTCGGTCGTTCTTCGGTGTAGAAGTACAGCGCGATCGACTTGCGGCTCAGCGCGCGCTCGGCCTCCGGCAACTGGATCGGCGGGAAGGCGTGCCAGCTCCACTCGGTGGTCTCGAAAATCACCGCGCGATTGAACAGCGGCGTGATCGTGCTGATCCGGTTGTCATCGGCGCGCGGATCCGAATGCAGCTGCAGGCTGCCGCCCCAGTCGTCCTGCCAGCGATGGTTGAGATAGACGATCAGGTTCAGGCGTCGGTGCCAGCGCTCGACCGGGTGGCGGTTGAAGTCGACGTGCGCATCCAGGTCCTGGCCATGCCGGTTCTCGTGGGTGCCGCCGCCGAAGTACCAAGGGTCGTAGAGCAGATCGTCGATGCCGGTCAGTTCGCCGATCAGATCCAGGAAGGGTCGGGTCTGGATCAGGTCGTCCAATGCGCTGTAGGCCGTGCCCAGCTCACGGACACGCTCGACGGTGGACTTGTTGCCCAGTGAGCCGTCCTCGGCCCGGGCATTGCCGCGCTCGAAGGCGGGGAACTCGGCCAGCAGCGTGTCGACGAACGGCTTGGCCAGGAAATCGTCGATCACCAGGTGCCGGAATGGCTGCGCGCCGCGGAATTGCGCGCGCAGGGAGGGCGCACGCTGGGTCAGGGTCGGATCGAGAAGGTCGCTGATCATGGCGGGGGGCGTGGGCTGGTTCTACAATCGACAATGATGACAGAGACGAGCGTCTGCCCCATAGACGGGTGCCGGCCCGTCTTGTTCCCGGCCGAATTCAGATTTTCTGGGCGAACCCATGTCCGATTCCAATGCAACCGTGCCTGCCAACGCAGCGCTCCTGTACGAAGTCACCCGCGACCAGTTGCCGGTGAGTTGCCCGATGCCGGACATGTCCTTGTGGGATTCGCATCCGCGCGTGTTCCTGCCGCTGGAGGAAGAGCCTGCCGCGACCTGCCCGTACTGCGGCGCCGAGTTCGTGCTGGTCGACCGCGGCAACGGCTGATCCGTCATCGACCCGGTTGTGACCGCCGGACCCGGGCAATCGCCAGCGGTGCCGGCCGATCGTGCGCTTACCGTGATGCAATTGCTGCCGGCGCTGGACGGCGGCGGCGTCGAGCGCTCGACCCTGGAAATCGCCCAGGCGCTGGTGGCCAACGGTGACCGCGCCATTGTTGTGTCCGGCGGCGGTCGCCTGGTTCCGGCACTGACTGCGCTGGGCGCCGAACACATCGAATCGCCGATCGGACGCAAGTCGCTGGCCAGTCTGCGCCATGTCTTCGGCCTGCGCCGGCTGATCCGGCAGCATCGGCCGGACATCGTGCACGCGCGTTCGCGACTGCCGGCCTGGCTGGGCTGGTGGGCAGTGCGCGGACTGCCGGCCGGGCAACGACCGCGATTCCTCACCACCGTTCACGGCCTCAACTCGGTCAATCGCTACAGCGCGATCATGACCCGCGGCGAACGGGTGATCGCCGTGTCGCAGACGGTGCGCGAGCATCTGCGTCAACACTACGCCATCGATGACAGTCGCGTCGTGGTCATCCCGCGCGGCATCGATCCGGCGCAATGGCCGCGCGACCATCAGCCGACTGCGGCCTGGATCGCCGATGTGGAGGCTCGATATCCGGCCCTGCGTGATCGTCGCTGGCTGCTGCTGCCAGCGCGCGGAACACGCCTCAAGGGGCACGCCGATGCGATTGCCTTGCTGGCGGCGCTGGATGCCGACACCGCGCTGGTGCTGCTCGGCGCCGATGCGCCCGAGCGGGCCGACTATATGGCCGAGTTGCGTGCACAGGCGCAAGGCCTCGGTGTCGCCGACCGCTTGGTGATCACCGAGCCGCGGGATGACGTGCGCGATTTCATGGCGCGATCGGCGCTGGTACTGCAGTTGTCCACGCGGCCGGAGTCGTTTGGACGCACGGTCATCGAGGCACTGGCACTGGGTCGACCCGTGCTCGGGTGGAGCCATGGCGGCGTGGGCGAGTTGTTGACCGAGCTGTATCCGGCAGGTGCGGTGCCCTTGGGCGATGGCATTGCGCTTGTCGAGCGCGCCCGCGCGCTTCTGCGCGATGCCTCGGCGGTGCCTCGGCATGGCTATACGCTGGCGCGGATGCAGGCCAGTACGCTGGCCCTGTACCGCAGTCTGGCAGCGGGGACAGGGCCATGATCGACGCTTGGCGCGCAACGGATACGCGGCTGGATGTGCGCGCGCTGCTGCCGGTGCTGCTGGTCTGGCTGGTGCTCGCCTTGCTGCCGATCGGGCGTGTCGCCGAACTTCCGCTGCTGTTCGGCGCGATATGGGCCGTGGTGCTCTTGTTGCGCAACAGTCGGGACGTGCTGGCGTTGCCTGGCGTGCGCATGGCCCTGTTGTTGTTCGCCTGCTACTGGCTGCCCGCGCTGATCTCGGCGCTGGACGCGGTCGCGCCGGCCAAGACCTGGAACCAGGTCGCCGGTCAATTGCGCTTCGGCCTGTTCGCGGTGTTCGTCGCGGCCACGGTGCGCACGCCGGCGCAATGGCAATGGCTGTTGCGGGCCAGCGCCCTGCTGATCCTGCTTTGGCTGCTGGACGCCTGGCTGCAGGCATTGACCGGTCGAAGTCTGGCCGGCGAAATGACCTCCGACCGCCTCAGCGGCATCTTCGGCGCCGACAACCTCAAGCTGGGCGGCGTGATTGCAGCGCTGTCGCCGTGGCTGCTGGCCTGGACCCAACGTCGTTTCGGATTCACCGGCACCTTGCTGATCGGCCTGCTGCTGGCTGGCGTGATCCTGCTCGCTGGCGCCCGCGCCGCCTGGCTGGTGTACGCCATCGTGCTGGCCGGCTGGCTGTGGCTGAACCTGCTCAGCGGTCATCCGCGGCGCGCACTGTCAGTCATCGCCGGGCTCCTGCTGTTGGGCGGAGTGCTCGGCTACGGCGCCTGGCTGGCGTCACCGACCTTCGCCGAACGCATCGACCGCACCATGCTGCTGGTGGCCGGTGAATCCGATGCGGTCGAGCATGCGCTATCGGGTCGGGTCTCGATCTGGCGCACGGCGCTGGCCATGGCCAAGGCGCATCCGGTCAACGGCGTCGGCGTGCGCGGGTTCCGCGATGACTACGCCGACCATGCCGAAGCCGACGACCGCTGGATGCAGGGCGAACAGGCTGCTCATCCGCATCAACTGGTGCTGGAGCTGGCGACGGAGACCGGTGCCATCGGCCTGTCGTTCTGGCTGCTGGCCGCGGTGCTGCTGTTCGGCGTCTGGCGACGTGCTGGACCTGTGATCCGCGCCGAGGCCTGGGTGCCGATGCTGGCACTGGTGGCGATGACCTTTCCGCTCAACACCCACTACGCCTTCTATTCCAGCTGGTGGGGCCTGTTCTTCTGGTGGCAGCTGGCGCTGGTCGTTGCGGCGTTGCATCTGCAGGACACGGCCCAGCCCGGGATGCCGACGCCTGCCACCTAGCCCTGGTATTACCTGTAGCCGAGCGGGGCAAGCCCCGCTCTACGAGGTGCCTCAGAGAGATCGCGTCCGCCGCATCGGAGCCCGCCCGCGGCGATGCCATGACGAGACTCAGGCCATGGTGTCGTCACATCGCAATCCGCGCTCGGTAGAGCGGTGCTTGCCCCGCTGCGCAGCCCCATCCGGAGCGCGCCACACCAGGACCACCGGGCAGTGCTCGCGCGAACAACAGGTTCAGTTCGGATCGATGGCGGCGTCTTCGGCGTAGAACTGGATCCGGTTCTTGCCGGCCGTCTTGGCCCGATACATGGCATTGTCGGCACAGCGCAACAGATCGCGCACGTCGTCGGCGTCGTTGGGAAACAGGGCGATGCCGATCGAGGTGCCCAGTGGCGCGCCACCGCTCTCAGAGCCGGCATCGGCATTGCAGCGGCGGATGATGTCGGTGGCCAGATCCTGTGCCCGGAGAGCGATGTTGTCGCCGCCAAGGATGGCAGCGAATTCGTCGCCGCCGATGCGCGCGATCCAGGCATCGCCGTCCGCCACAGCGGCCAAAGCCTCCGAGGTGATGCTGGCGAAACGCATCAGCGCGCGATCGCCGGCGTCATGGCCGAACTGGTCGTTGATCCGTTTCAGGTTGTCCAGATCGATGTAGAGCAGTGCCAGCGCCTCGCCGGCGACCGTGGCCGCGTTGGTCCGCGTATCGATGGCATCGTCGAAGGCGTGCCGGTTGGGCAGGTCGGTGAGCTTGTCGAAGTTGGCGCGGCGCAGGCTGCGGGCATGGGTCTCGGCAATGTTCGCGGCCATGCTGGCGAAGACGCGGTCGAGCTGGCCGATCTCGTCCGAGCGGCTGTCCGACGTCGAGCGTTCGTAGCGATAGTCGCCGGACTCGATGCGTCGGGCGGCATCGGCCAGGCGCAGGATGGGGCGGACGATGCGCCGCTGGATCACCCAGCCCAGCACCAGGCCGAGGCCAGCGATCGCGGCCAGAAACACCGACAGCACCAGCACCCGGCTGTGGCTGTCGCTGAGCAGTTGTCGCTGCAGTTCCTGCGAACTGTCGCCGAGCCGCGCTTCGAAGGCGCTCATGTCGAAATGCACCAGCACGCCGCCGAGAATTTCGTCGTCGGCGATGCTGATCCGGTGCGCGGCGGCCAAGTGGGTGTCTTCCATCAACACCTGCGGCTGGTGCACGGCCAGTGCGGCCGCCACCAGCGGTGATGCCAGCGCCGTGCCGTAGCCGGTGAGGTCGTGCCGGTTGTCGAGGATGACCTCGCCGCGTGCGTTGAAGGCGATCGCCTGGATGGCCGGCGGCAGTTCGGCGATCGAATGCAGCTGCTCGCCGATCGATTCCAGATCGAAATAGTAGAAGGCGTTGGTCATGGCCTCGCTGGCCGCGGTGACCACCGAGATGGCATGCGCGCTGGCCGCGTCATTGACCAGCTGGGTCTGCGAGCGGCTGGTCATGTCGACGATGGCATCGCCGTTGCGGCTCTCCGACAGCAACAGGCCGCCCAGCGCAGCGAGCGTGACCAGCAGGATCGCGCCGGTCACCAGCAGCACCTTGGCACTGAGTCCGGGTCCGCTGTTCATTCGACTTGATCCCAGACCCGCCACACGTTGTCGCGCATGGTTTCCAGGCCAGCTCGGGTTTCGGCATCGACGGGCAGGAACGCGGTGGTGTCGAAGAACGCGCTCAGCGCCGGTCCGGCTTCGGGATCCTGGCTGGCGGCCAGCAGCACCGCGACCAGTCGATCGCGGATCTCCGGTTTCAGGTCGGCGCGGGCCAGTTCGACACCGCGCGGGAAAGGTTCGGTCCGATGCAACACGCGCAAGCCGCTGTCGTTGGCCAGCCGACTGCCGATCTGCAGATCCGGTTGACCCAGATCACTGATGGCGCCGGCATCGACCAGGCCGGTGTTGATCCAGGCGCGGACGTTGGCTTCCGACAGGGCGAACAGGTAGCCGGTACGGTCGGCGGACGGACGATCGTCCATGTCGATCATCGGGTCCAGTGCCAGCCGTGCGCCCAGCAACTCCGACGCCGGCACCAGATAGGCGCTGGTCGAGGTCGGGCGCTCGAAGGCGATGCGGTGTCCGGCCAGATCAGTCAGGCGCCGCAGGGGGCCGTCGTCGCGGACCACGATCAGGCTGCGGTAGGCACGCACGCCGGAGCGTTCGGTCAGCGCCATCAGACGGGCGCCAGAGCGGGCACGCAGCAGCATCGCCGTACCCGGCGTTTCGGTGACCCAGTCGACCCGGCCGCGGCGCAGATAGGTCGCCATCTGGCCGGCATCGCGCGCCATCAGCACGCGACCGCGGCGGATACCGACCTCGTGCATGCGCGGAATCACGTAGTCGAGCAACGGCCGCAACTGGCCGTAGTGACGCGCCGGATCGTCGGAAATGCGACCCAGCGTCAACGTGTCGTCGGCGAAGGCGCCAACGGGAATCAGGCAGACGGTGAACCAGACCAGTAGCAGCCAAGGCCGATACAGTACGGATTCGAGCGTGGGTGGTCGCTCCATAGCCGCGGATTGTATCGGAGGCAACCGCCGGCACCCCTGTGGCACACGGGATGCTGATTGTATTGACACCAAAAATTGCAATGCGCTCGGTCAGCGGTCAGCCGGGCTTGGACTTTGGTCGCAGTCCGGGCACTTTGACGCACCGGTGCTGCAAAGCGACAATAGCCCATCACCCGAGGGTTCAGGCGCCGCCACCGCGCGGGATGCGGTGGCTGGCTGAGCCCGGGTTTCGTCTTCAGGAAACCACCATGAACTTTCACGAGTACCAGGCGAAACAACTGTTCGCCGAATTCGGCATCCCCGTTCCGGCCGGCAAGGCTGTTGCCACACCCGACGAGGCGGTTGCTGCCGCCACCGAACTGGGCGGCGAAGCCTGGATGGTCAAGGCGCAGATCCATGCTGGCGGACGCGGCAAGGCCGGTGGCGTCAAGTACTGCAAGAGCCTGGACGAAGTGCGTGCCGCGGCCGAAGGCATGCTCGGCACCAGGATGGCTACCTACCAGTCCGGTGGTGTTGCGTTGCCGGTGAACCTGGTGCTGGTCGCCGAGGCCACCGACATCGTCAAGGAGCTGTATCTCAGCGCCCTGATCGACCGTGGCAGCAAGACCATCAGCTTCATCGTCTCCGCCGAAGGTGGCGTCGAGATCGAGAAGGTGGCCGAAGAGAATCCGGATGCGATCCACACGGTCGACGTCGATTTCGTGCAGGGCCTGCAGCCCTACCAGTGCCGCGACATCGCCTTCGCCATGGGCCTGACCGCCAAGCAGGCCGGGCAGCTGACCAAGGTCATGACCGGCATCTACAACCTGTTCAACGCCAAGGACCTGTCGCTGGTCGAGCTGAACCCGCTGGCGATCGTCAAGGGCGGCGACCTGTACGCACTCGACGGCAAGCTCAACTCGGACGACAACGCCGAGTTCCGTCACCCGGACCTGGCGCAGATGCGCGACGAATCGCAGGAAGACGCCACCGAAGTCGAGGCGGCCAAGCATCACCTCAACTACGTGACCATGGACGGCAACATCGCCTGCATGGTCAACGGCGCCGGTCTGGCCATGGCCACCATGGACGTGATCAAGCTCAACGGCGGCGAGCCAGCCAACTTCCTGGATGTCGGCGGCGGCACCAATGCCGAGCGGGTCAAGGAGGCGTTCAAGATCATTCTCGCCAACCCCAACGTGAAGGCGATCCTGGTCAACATCTTCGGCGGCATCGTGCGCAACGACCTGATCGCCGAGGGCATCATCAACGCGGTCAAGGAAGTGGGCATCAAGATCCCGGTGATCGCGCGCCTGGAAGGCACGAACGTGGAGCAGGGCCGCGAATTGCTGGCCAACTCCGGTTTCGCCATCCAGTCCGCCACCGATCTCAACGACGCGGCCAAGAAGGCCGTCGCCGCCGTCAAGTCGTAAGGAAGCCCGACTCATGTCCGTTTTGGTCAACAAGAACACCAAGGTCATCTGCCAGGGCTTCACCGGCCAGCAGGGAACGTTCCACTCCGAGCAGGCGCTCGACTACGGCACCAAGCTGGTCGGCGGCGTCACGCCGGGCAAGGGCGGCACCGAACACATTGGCCTGCCGGTGTTCGACACGGTCGAGGAAGCGGTCGAGGCGACCGGCGCCGACGCCAGCGTCATCTACGTGCCGCCGCCGTTCGCGGCCGATGCGATTCTCGAAGCCGCCGACGCCGGCGTTCGCGTGATCGTCTGCATAACCGAGGGCATCCCGGTGCTGGACATGCTGCGCGTCCACAACGTACT
>JAMHVM010000049.1:0-1023 GCA_035911475.1 Lysobacterales bacterium
GAGTGCTTCACCGTCTCATACGCCGGGATGGGCTCGCGATAGCCGACGTGCGGGATGCGCGCAAACGGCAGGTCGTACAGCGCGTCCATCTCCTCGGTCTCAAGCGGCAGCGCGGGCGGATTAAAGTACAGCGCACGATTGCCGACGCGCTGCACCAGCGGGCGAGCATTTTTCGGGTTGGTCTCAAAGTGGAACTTGCGCGCCATCTTGGCGTAGCTGGCCAGGGCCGCTGGTTCTTTGCCGCAGACTTCTTCGTAGCGCGGAAGCTCGACGACGCGCCCGTCGCCCACATGCTGCGAGGGCTGCGCGCACAGCGCGTCGGCTTCGGCCTGCGACAGCGCAAAGCAAGTACCGCGAACATCGCGGATGCGGCCAATTGGCTCACCTGCTTGCAGTCGCTGCGTGACCTCCCAGATCGGCCTTTCGCCCATGCCGAACACCAGCAGGTCCGCCTTGGCATCGATGAGGATCGGACGGCGCACGGTGTCTGACCAGTAGTCGTAGTGCGCGATGCGGCGCAGCGAGGCCTCGATGCCGCCCAGGATGATGGGCACGTCGGGAAACGCTTCGCGGCAGCGGTTGCTGTAGACCAGCGTGGCGCGATCGGGCCGCGCACCCGGCTTACCGCCAGGGCTGTAGGGATCGTCGCTGCGGTTCTTTTTCTGCGCCGTCAGCCGGTTCAGCATCGAGTCCAGGTTGCCTGCCGACACGCCAAAGAACAGTCGAGGCTTCCCGAGGCGCTTAAAGTCCTCGGCACTGCGCCAGTCCGGCTGCGCCAAGATACCGACGCGCAGCCCACGACCTTCCAAAAAGCGCGCGATTAGCACCGGCCCAAACGCGGGGTGGTCGACGTAGGCGTCGCCGGTGACGATGATGACATCCAGCTGATCCCAGCCGCGTGCACGCACTTCCTGCATCGTGGTGGGCAGAAACTTGGGCGCTTTGTCCACCGGGGGTGACGGCGGTGTTTTCTTACCGAGTTGCACCAGCATATGGGGGCTCCGCGAGGATATGTACCCCGCG
>JAMHVM010000050.1:0-5195 GCA_035911475.1 Lysobacterales bacterium
ATGTTGCGGGTTTCGGTGGTGGTGGCCAGCTTGAAGTCGCGGACATGGGCGGCGGTGGCGGCTTCGGCCGCTCCGAATCCCATGGCGCCCAGCGTGGTCGCCGCCGCCCCGGTTCCCGCCAGCTTGAGGAAGCTGCGCCGGGACAACTCGAGACTCATCGGAGAACTCCTTTCGTACCTGTCGTCGGATGGGTGCGTGCAGCCATGGTCTGCCCGCTGCTCCGGTGAGTCAAGCACTTGCGGGTTCGACCTTGGGTTGATCGGGCTCGCTGCGCGAGCGAATGTTCGGGATGGCGTGCTGTGCCGGATCGGTTGTGTGTCCCGGTGATGCACCCGGGGGCGGACTGTGGCCGCCCCTCATCCGCCCTTCGGGCACCTTCTCCCGCACGCGAGGAGAAGGGAAGAAGGGAAGTGCAGGGCAATTCCCCGCGCCGCGCTTGCTCAGCGAGGTACCGGTTTTCCCGCGCTCAGGTACGCAGCGCGGTGCCGGTGCGCGGATGTGTGCTTTCCCCTCGCCCCGCGTGAGGGGAGAGGGTGGCGCGCAGCGCCGGGTGAGGCGCGCCTCCGCACTGGCGGCGATGTACGAGGGCGCGCGGATGGAATGCGCCGATGTGCGGATGCTTCGAATGGCCAGCGGCAGGCCCTGTGCCGGATGCCTTGCCGGTGTGAGCTTGCTCCACGCTGCCGGATCGTCACAAGATGATGGCCATGAACGATCCGACCGATTCATCCGAACCGCGGCTGACGTCTCTGGCGCACGGCGGCGGTTGCGGCTGCAAGATCGCCCCTGATGTGCTGCAGCACATCCTGCGTGGTGTCGGCAGCGCGGGACTGCCTTTGCCGCCGGAACTGCTGGTTGGCATCGAAACCTCGGACGATGCCGCCGTCTACCGCATCAACGAGCGTCAGGCCATCGTCGCCACCACCGACTTCTTCATGCCGGTGGTCGACGATCCGCACGACTTCGGCCGCATCGCCGCGACCAATGCCTTGAGCGATGTCTACGCCATGGGCGGCACGCCGATCTTCGCGCTGTCGCTGCTGGGCATGCCGGTGAACCGGCTGTCGACCGCGACCATCGGCCGCATCCTGGATGGCGGCGCGCAGGCCTGCCGCACCGCCGGCATTCCGATCGCCGGCGGCCACAGCATCGATTCGGTGGAACCGATCTATGGCCTGGTCGCGATCGGGCTGCTTGATCCGGCCAACCTGAAGCGCAACGCCGACGCGCGGCCCGGCGACGTGTTGGTGCTGGGCAAGCCGCTGGGCGTAGGCGTGTTCTCGGCGGCGTTGAAGAAGGAACAGCTCGATGCGGCCGGTTATGCGCGCCTGATCGACACCACCACACGCCTCAACACGCCCGGCCCGGAACTAGCCGCGTTGTCGGGGGTGCATGCCATGACCGATGTCACCGGCTTCGGCCTGGCCGGCCACGCGCTGGAGATGGCGCGCGGCTCCGAATGCCGCGTGCACCTGGACTGGTCTTCGGTGCCGCTGCTGGAACAGGCGCGGGAACTGGCACAGGCCGGTTTCGTCACCGGTGCTTCCGGCCGCAACTGGGCCAGCTACGGCGATCAGGTTGCGTTCGCACGGGAGATGTCGCCGGTCGACCAGGCCCTGCTCTGCGATCCGCAGACCAGTGGTGGACTGCTGGTCGCCTGCGTGCCGGACGCCGTCGCCGAGGTGCTGGCGACGTTCCAGCGCCACGGTTTCGACCGAGCCGTCGTGGTCGGTGCCGCAGACCAGGGCGAGCCGGGTCTGGTCGTTACCTGATCGGAAGGTGTGGTCGGCGGACGCCGTCTGGTCTCCGCCGGTGGTGGTCGTTGCTCGCCGCCGGCTCGACCTGGCCGTGCCAGCAGGGCGTTCGCTGCTGTCTCGTCTTGCCGCCGGATCCGCGTTCTGGCGGGCGTGGATCGACGAGGCTACCCATTTTCCTTGTCGGAATCGTTCCCGTCTGTCGGTGCTTGCCGACAACCTATTGAACTTGCAGGTAATAATCAGGAATCAAATCGTCGCTTTTTCGGAGCGACCGGTGTGGCCGAAAAGGGGATGGTGAGCGCCGCCAACGCGTGTTGGCGGTCAACCAACCCTCGGGAGAAGCCTCACCATGATCCGTCCGATTGTCACGTGCCTGCTGGTCCTGGCGCTCGCTGGTGCTGCCGGTGTCGCCCAGTCCGAGACCTTCACCTATCGCGGCTACCTGGAGGATGGCGGTGCGCCCGCCGAAGGTCGCTACGATCTGCAACTCACCCTGTACGCCGACGCGCAGGGCAGCCGCAGCCTGGCCGCGCCGATCGAGCTGAGCGAAGTGGTGCTCGAAGAGGGGCGCTTCACCGTAGCCGTGCCGGTGCCGAGCCTGCCGGCGCATACCGACACGGCCTGGCTCGGTGTGGCGGTGAAGTCCGCGCACGACGGCAGCTTCTGGCCGTTGTCGGAGAAATCGCGCGTAAACCTGGCTGGCTCTTGCCCAACTGCCTGGGCGCTGGACGGTAATGCCGGCACCAGTGCAAGCGCGCATTTTGTCGGCACCACCGACAACGTGCCGCTGGTGCTGCGGTCGGGCAATGGCCGCGTGGGCATCAACACCACCGGGCCGCAGGCGGGGCTGCATGTGCGCAACGAACATCTGCCGCATACTCTGCTTGAAGGTACCGGCATCAACCAGCGGGTCGACATTACCCATCCGGTGATTCCGGGAGTGACCGGCGGCTCGGCGTCCGTGCGTTTCCTGCATGGCGCCACGGTTACCGGTGCCCTGACCGCGAACGTAGGAACGATCGATCAGAGTGCGTTCCGGATCGACTCGCGCAACCAGATCGAACTGCGCACAGGCGCTTCGCCGACGCGGCGTCTGTCGGTACGGGACAACGGTTTTGTCGGCATCAATACCGGTGTTGGTGCCTTCGATCAGGCCGCTGCGCGGCTGCATGTGCGCGAGACCGAGGGTGCCGTGGCGCGATTCGAGGCCACGACGGGCGCCGCTCAGGTGCTGATAAGGTCGCCGGCGCCGACGCCACCCGCAGTTCGCAGGGACAGCTTGCTGTTTCAGAGCGGCGATGCGGTCACCAGCAGAATCGTCAGTGCCTCGGACGGCCGCTTGGAGCTGATTGGAGAGGGCGATATCGAGCTTTTCTCGGCGCGGCGATCCAACGATGCCGGGATCTGGATCCACAGGAACGGGGTCGCCATCAACCACGGCCCGGTCGGTAGGCCACCCTTAAACGTCATCCAAGGATTTCATGTAAACGACGCGGGTTCGTTCGCAGGCGATCTGACGTTGTATGAGGGGTTGGAACTGCGAAACATTCCCCTGGGCGTCGGTCTTGCCCTGTGCCTCACGCCCCAGAGTTGGGTGGTGCGCTGTGTTTCCAGCGCGCGCTACAAAACCGATATCGACGATCTTCGGCTCGGACTGGACGCGGTGGCCGCACTGCGTCCGGTGTCCTATGCATGGAAGCATTCCGGTGAGCTCGATGTGGGCTTCATCGCCGAGGAAGTGGCTGAACTGGACGAGCGCCTGATCGTTCGCGACAAGGCGGGGCAGGTCGACGGCATACGTCAGGACCGCCTGACGGCTGTGTTGACGGGGGCAGTGCAGGAATTGCTCGAGAGGTTCCAGGACGGCGAAGCGTTGGTGGCCGAACAGGGCCGGCAACTGGAACGGCAACGCGCCGATATCGACGATCTGCGCGCCCGCGATGATCTGCGCGAGGCGGAACTGCTGCTGCTGCGTGAGGAGCTCGTCGGCTTGCGGGCGTTGCTCGCCGACCGCGAGGGCCGCTGACATGCGTGTCACGCCCCGATTCGCGATCACACGGGCGTTGCTCGTGTGCGCAGCCGCGTTCTCGGCGCAGCCAGCCGCGGCGGCGGAAGCTCGTTTCGTTCTGCGCGCCGATCTGGAGCGGCAGGGGGACGAAACATCCAACGCCCGCTACTTGTTGCGTGGCCATCTGCATCGGGATGGCCCGGCACCTGCGGCGGAGGGTGCGGGTGGATATCTGTTGCAGGCATGGCTGGCGCCAACGGGAACGGCCTGCCTGCCGGACCTGATCTTCGCCAACGGTTTCCAGCAACCCTGATCCACCATCTTGGCGACGCGGTTGTCCGGCGATGTCTGCCGTGTTGGCTCCCGCGCGATCGGAAACCCCCTCCCGCGAACGGGAGGGGGGTGATGCTTGCAGGAGAGTCGCTGTCCTCAGTCGGCCTGCCGGCGCAGGAAAGCCGGAATGTCGAGGATGTCGATGCCGCTGCTGGCGCTCGGAGCCGGCGCCGATTCGGTGTTGATCGACGGCGCGGTACCGGCGTAGACGCTGGGGCCAGTGCCGGTCTTGAGCATCATCGCGGTTTCCAGATTGGGCATGCCGTCGTCGCGACCGCGTACCAGGGTTGGGCGACGTGCGCCGTCCTTGCTCAGCGGCTGGCGGGCCGGTACGCGGTTGAGGCCGGTGGCGACCACGGTGACGCGCACTTCGTCCTGCATCTCCAGGTCGGTGGCGGTACCGATGACCACGGTGGCGTCTTCGGAGGCGAACTCGGAGATGGTACGGCCGACCTCGTCGAATTCGCGCAGGCTCAGGCTGGCGCCGGCGGTGATGTTGACCAGGATGCCGCAGGCACCGGCCAGGTTGACGTCGTCGAGCAACGGGTTGTTGATCGCTGCTTCGGCCGCTGCCTGGGCGCGGTCGTCGCCGCGGGCGCTGCCGCTGCCCATCATGGCCATGCCCATTTCGCTCATCACGGTGCGCACGTCGGCGAAGTCGACATTGATCACGCCCGGACGGGTGATCAGGTCGGCGATGCCCTGAACGGCACCGAGCAGCACGTCATTGGCGGCGCGGAAGGCGTTGACCAGCGAGACTTCACGGCCGAGCACGCCGAGCAGCTTCTCGTTCGGGACGGTGATCAGCGAATCGACGAACTGGCTCAGCTCCTCGATGCCCTTGTGCGCGACCTGCATGCGCCGACGGCCTTCAAACGGGAACGGGCGGGTGACGACCGCCACGGTGAGGATGCCCATTTCCTTGGCCAGCTGCGCCACCACCGGTGCTGCGCCGGTGCCGGTGCCGCCGCCCATGCCGCAAGTGATGAACACCATGTCGGCGTCCTTGAGCACTTCGGTGATGCGCTCGCGGTCTTCCAGCGCGGCCTGACGGCCGACTTCCGGATTGGCACCCGCGCCCAGGCCCTTGGTGACAT
>JAMHVM010000051.1:0-4705 GCA_035911475.1 Lysobacterales bacterium
GGACTGGATGGCGGAGAACTCAGGGTCAACCCCGAAATCAAGGCCCAACGAGCGCGAGGCGAACCGTCGGGGCGGGCCGAATCCGGACAAGGCAACGGCCCAGGCGCCAGTTCCAAACCATCCAGGCAGGCATCGGCCGCCCACCCAGGGCTGATTCGGGCTTTCCGGGCTTTCCACAGACCGTTTGAAATTCCTATGCGCGGCTATGGCAAGTTGTCCGGCAAGTCGCTCGAAGACCTGCGCGCCGGCGAACGGGTCGACGTCATGGCCGGCAAGCAGGATCCGCTCGACTTCGTGCTGTGGAAGCATGCCCGCGACGACGAACCGGAGGAAGTGAAGTGGGAATCGGCCTGGGGAAGCGGCCGCCCGGGCTGGCACATCGAATGCTCCGCCATGGGTTCGCAATTGCTCGGCCGCCATTTCGATATCCACGGCGGTGGCCAGGACCTGCAGTTCCCCCATCATGAAAACGAAATCGCCCAGTCTGAAGGCGCACACCAGTGCCGGTTCGTCAATTACTGGATGCACAACGGCTTCGTCCGCGTCGACGACGAAAAGATGTCGAAGTCGCTGGGCAACTTCTTCACCATCCGCGAGGTGCTCAAGAAATACGACGCGGAAGTGTTGCGATTCTTCATTCTGCGCGCCCATTACCGCAGCCCGCTCAACTACTCCGATGTCCACCTCGACGATGCGCGCCAGGCCCTGACCCGGCTTTACACGGCGCTCAAGGGTGTCGCCGGCGATGCGCCGGTGGATTGGAGCGAAGCCCATGCGCAGCGCTTCAAGTCGGCGCTGGACGACGACTTCGGCACGCCGGAAGCCATGGCCGTGCTGTTCGACCTGGCCACCGCCGCGAATCGCGGCGATGCGACATCGGCCCGGCAACTCAAGGCGCTGGGCGGCGTGCTCGGGTTGTTGCAGCGCGATCCGCAGATCTTCCTGCAGGCCGCCCCGGCCGGTGGTCCCGGCAACGACGAGATCGATGCGAAAGTCGCCGCCCGCACGGCCGCGAAGAAGGCGAAGAATTTTGCCGAATCCGATCGCATCCGCGACGAACTCAAGGCGGCCGGCATCCTCCTCGAGGACGGGCCGCAAGGCACCACCTGGCGCCGCGCCTGAGTTAGTGTCAGCCGGGGCGCGTGCCCGGCGCCGGCCACCGGCAAAGTTAAGCCTTCCTGCCTGAGCTTCAGGCGCTGCCTGCGGCACGGCGTCGCTTCCTTCCATGTTGTCGAAGGCACTGGACGCATCGCGATCAGGGCCGCAGAATCCGGTCACGGACACCCGCCAGGGCAGCCCGATAATCACATCGCGGACCACGGTACCGCTGGAGGAGAAAACATGAATTCGCGCCATTTGCCCGCTCGCCGCGGGGTTTCACTGCCTGCAATGATTTGCGCCACGGCGCTGCTGGCGGCCTGCGGCAAGGGACCGGCAGCCCCCGCGGCATCCGGCGGGGAGGTCACCGCCGTGACCGCGAAGGCCAACGAGGCTTTCGCCGCGGGACGGGACCTGTCCGATCCGGCCAGCTTCGCCGACGCCAAACGCGGCTTCATCGCCGCCCCCACGGGCCAGGTCCGGGATGGCGCCGGCAAGGTGATCTGGGACTTCGACGGCTATGCCTTCGTCAAGGGTGCGGCACCGGCCACGGTCAACCCGAGCCTGTGGCGCCAGGCCCTGCTCAACAACCAGACCGGCTTGTTCAAGGTGGCCGAGGGCATTCACCAGTTGCGCGGTTTCGACCTGGCCAACATCACGCTGATCGAAGGCAAGACCGGCTGGATCGTGGTCGACACTTTGACCGCGCGCGAGACGGCGACGGCGGCGATGGCCTTCGCGCGCAAGCATCTCGGCGACAAGCCGGTCTCGGCCGTGATCTTCACCCACAGCCACGCCGACCACTTTGGCGGCGCGCTGGGGGTGATCTCCGCCGAGGAGGCACGGGCACGCAAGATTCCGGTGGTGGCACCGGTCGGCTTCATGGAAGAGGCCACCAGCGAAAACGTGATGATGGGCGTGGCCATGGCGCGACGTTCCATGTACATGTACGGCGGCCGCCTGCCGCGCGACGCCAGGGGGTCGGTCGACACCGGACTGGGCAAGGCGGTGGCCTATGGCCAGGTCGGCATCCTGCCGCCGACCATCGTCGTCGACCAGCCTCACCAGGAATTGACCATAGACGGGCTGCGCTTCATTTTTCACAACGTCCCGGGCAGCGAGGCCCCTGCGGAGTTCGTCTTCTACATTCCGGAGCGCAAGGCCTTCGGCGGCGCCGAGATGCTCAGCCACACCCTGCACAACCTCTACACCCTGCGCGGGGCGAAGGTGCGCGACGCGCTGAAGTGGGCCGACTACATCGACCAGTCGCTGGCCTACGCGGCCGATGCCGAAGTGGTGTTCAACCAGCACCACTGGCCGGTTTGGGGCAGGGAGCGCATCCGCGAATTCATGGTCAAGCAGCGCGACACCTACAAGTTCATCCACGACCAGACGGTGCGCCGGATGAACGCGGGCCTGACCGCCCCGGAGATCGCGGAGACGATGAAGCTGCCGAAGTCGCTCGACGACTACCTGAACGTGCACGGCTACTACGGCACGCTGCGGCACAACGTCAAGGCGGTGTACCAGCACTATCTCGGCTGGTTCGATGCCCACCCCTCCAACCTCGACGCGCTGCCGCCGGTCGAGGCGGGCAAGCGCTACGTGGCACTCGCCGGTGGCATCGACAAGCTGGTCGCCGCGGCGCAAGCGGCCTTCGATGGCGGCGACTACCGCTGGGCGGCCGAGATGCTCAAGCATGCCGTCTATGCCGAGCCGAAGAACAAGGCGGCGGGCGAGCTGCTGGCGCGCAGCTTCGAGCAATTGGGCTATGTCGCGGAATCGGCGCCCTGGCGCAACTTTTACCTGACCGGTGCCTACGAATTGCGCAACGGGGTGCCGGAAAAGGGCATCACCATCGACGTCATGCTCGACATGCTGAAGCACACGCCGATCGAACGCTTTCTCGAGCGCATGGCGGCCTCGATCGACGGTGGCAAGGCGGCGGATACCCCGCTGAAAATCAACCTGGTGTTTTCGGACCTCAAGGAGAGCTACGTGCTGTGGATCGAAAACGCCGTGCTGCATTTCCGCAAGGCGCCGCCCGACAAGGACGCCAACGCCACGCTGACGCTGACCAAGGCCTTCTTCCTGCAGATGATGGCAGGACAGGCTGGGGCCAAGGACCTGCTGCTGTCCGATCAAACCAGGATCGATGGCAGCACGGTCGACCTCGGCCGCTTCTTCGCCATGATCGAGAAGGCGCCGGGCACCTTCCCCATCGTGACTCGCTGAAACTTTGCGGCAGCCCTGTGCGGGCCGGGGCACTCATTTCACATGCGTTCGGCCGCAGGTCGAACCACCCGCCTGCAGGCTGGCCCATGCCGGTTCCGGGTCGGAGGCGTGTCGCCCGCCGAAAAATCGGCTATCGTGCGCAATCGTTTTTTGCATAGGGTGGGCGCCATGACGCAAACCGCGGCCCGGCGCGCCTGCCTATGCTGGGCCCGCCCCGGCCCGTTCACCGCATGCCGCCTGACCCGCTCGACACCCCGCGTGCGCTGCGCGAAGCACTGCAGCGCTTCGCGGCCGTGTTCGAGCAGGCGCCGGTGGCCATGGTGGTGGGCGGGTTGGACGACCTGCGCTTCACCGAGGTCAATGCCGCCTTCGAGCAATTGTCGGGCTGGGCCGCCAGCGAGGCCCAGGGCCGCACCAGCGCCGAGCTGCAGCCGTGGCCCGACACCGGCATGCGCGCCAGCGCCCACGAACGCCTGCGCAACGGCATCGATATACCCAGCCTCGAGACCCGCCTGCGCCGCCGCAACGGCGCGCTGGTCGACGTGGCCTTCTCGGCCTGCCAGGTCCAGATCGGCGGGCGCGCGCATTTCGTGGCCATGCTGCTGGACATCACGCTGCAGCAGCAGGCCCGGCGCGCGCTGCAGCACCACCAGGACGACCTGGCCGCGCAGGTGGCGCAGCGCACCGCAGAGCTGGCGGCAGCCAATGCCGCGCTGGCCGAGCGCGCCGCGGCCATCGCCGACCTGTACGACAACGCCCCCTGCGGCTACCACGCCACCTCGCCCTACGGCCTGATCACGGCGGTCAACCAGACCGAGCTGAGCATGCTCGGCTACAGCCGCGAGGAACTGATCGGCCAGCCGGCCCTGCGCTTCTTCACGCCCCGCAGCCAGCAGCTGTTCCGCGAACGCCTGGCCGCGCTGCGCACCGAAGGCCGGCTGCTGGACATGGACTGCGAGGTGCTGCGCAAGGACGGCAGCGCGCTGCCGGTGCTGGTGAGCGCGGTGGTGGTGCGCGACGCCCAGGGCCGGCATGTCGGCAACCGCGCCACCCTGGTCGACAACAGCGAGCGCATGGACCGCGCGCAGCAGATCGCGGCCATGCAGCGCGAGCTGGAACACCGTGCCAGCCAGGCCGAGGCGGCCACGCGGGCCAAGAGCGCCTTCCTGGCCGAGGCCACCACCACGTCGCACGCCGCGGCGATGCACAACCCGGCGCCGGCCGCATGGCCTTCGACGGCGGCGATCACCGGCTTCTCACCCCGCACCAGCAGCCGCACGATGGCGTGCACGCGCTGCATGCGGGCGCGGCCGCTGGCCGGCGTGACGCCGCCGAAGCTGGAGATGTCGCCACCACTGCAGAAGTGCCCGCC
>JAMHVM010000052.1:0-25024 GCA_035911475.1 Lysobacterales bacterium
GTAAGTATCCCCCGGCAAAGCCGGGGGCTTTAGATGTGTGAGCCGCTCAAAGCGGCTGGCGGGGGCGCTGCGCGCTCCCCTTGGATTGGCCGCCTGAAGGCGGCTACGGTCACCTCAACAACTGCAACTGATCCAGGCGCCGATCTTCCTTCTCCTGATTCTGAATGTACGCCCGAATCACTGCTTCGTCCCGACCCACCGTCGAAACAAAGTAGCCTCTTGCCCAGAAGCTCTGTCCAACGAAACTTCGCTTTCGTTCCCCGTACACCCGTGCCAGGTGGATCGCGCTCTTGCCCTTGATGTAACCCACCACCTGCGAGACCGCATACTTCGGCGGAATCTTCAGAAGCATATGGACGTGATCGGGCATCAGATGCCCCTCCTCCACACAACTCTGCTTCTGCTCGGCCAATCGCCGGAACACTTCTCCCAGGTACTGCCGAAGCTGCCCGTACAACGTCTTGCGACGGCACTTCGGAATGAACACCACATGGTAAAGGCACTCCCACTGGGTGTGATTTAAGCTTTCGTACTCATCCATCTCGGATTCTCCGTTTCGTGTGCTTGGCGGCTCACGACTCGGAGTCTCCGGGATGGACTGCCGGAGATGTCAAACGTCTACTGCCTCCCCGGCAGAGCCGGGGGGACTCTCAATGGTTGGTCTAGGGGCGCAGTGGGAGGAGCCGAGACAGGTGTATCCAGGTCTCGTCAAATGGATGTGGCTGGCGGACGCGACCCGTGTCCGCTGGCTTTCCAGCCGATTCAGTCATGCTCCCGGCAACCGCCAACAACACTGTTCGCCGCGCCGTGCGATGAATTGTCGTCAAGGATCCGATCGACCCTCGAACGCGGCCCCTGGGACCGCCGAGCATTTCTTTCGCGCTCCTCTAGCGTCGATGACCGGCGCCCTTCGCGATCACATCCATGCCTGGCTGTGCTTTCCGGGCTGCAGATATCGACGGATTCGAGGAAGCTGAGCGGCCACTCGACCCCTTGCAACCGGGCGCCGCAATGGACGAGTCAGGGTCAACACCTAACCGGGCAACCAATTTCCGAAGGGTTCGACAGCAGCTTGGCTGATCACCGATGTTGCCGCTTCACCGTGATCGTCGAGCGAGTAGCGCGAGAGTGAGCAACGACCACCCATTGACATACGCATTCTTTCGTAATTATGCTCGGACTGCGTCGTCCGTGTTGACCCCGCGTTTTCATCTGCCGACCTCACACTTTCATTCGAGAGCAACAAGCTCATGCCACGGAGAAGCATCATGCGTATGATCTGCTTGATCCTGTTGACGGCGATGTCCGCGCCGGCACTCGCCACCAACATGGTCGTCACGACCGACGAACTCGACCCGACCACTTTCCCGGAGACCGCGGCGGAAATTCGCGACAACCTCGACAATCCCAGCCTGGTGCGCTTGACCAGCACACAGAAGTCGGATGTTCTGCGCACTTTGGATCGCCTGGAGCAGGCCTTGGGCGAAGGTGTTCCTCCCAGCAGTTCACGAGTTCAGGGCCTGCAGGCCCGCATCAACCGGATTCTCGCCCCGAGCGTGGCGCCCAAGCAGCAAACCGCAGACGTGATCTGCGAGCGCATCCTTCCCGTGGGATCGCGAATCCCGAAGACCGAGTGCCGGGACCGCAACGAGCGTGACCGGGAACAGTATGTAGCGCAGGAGTTCTATCGCCGGGCGACGCAAGAGAAGAAGATGGCTAACCAGTGATGGTCGGGCGGGTCGGGCTGCTGTCGTCAGCCATCAGTCGACCACCCCTCGAGTGCGCTTCAGCGGTGAACAGCGGGCTGGCTCCGCCGGATTTCCGGGGAGCCGGTCGCTGACTGATCAAGGGAAGTCTTAGCTTCAACGATCGCAAGCCGGATGTGGCCACGTCCGGCACATCATGCCGCCATTCGCGCCGCTTCGAGTTCGGCGTCGACCTCCGCCGCGGTGACGCCGCCTTGCGACCACTCGATCAGCTCGAGCCGACCGTCGAGGTGCTCGACGATGGCGGTGCAGCTGTCGACCCAGTCGCCGCAGTTGACGTAGGTGATGCCGTCGAGATCGCGCAGCGCCGCGACATGGATATGCCCGCAGATCACGCCGTCCAGGCCGCGCTCGCGCACCGCATGCGCCACCGACTGTTCGAAGTTGCCGATGAAGCTCACCGCGGCCTTGATCCGGCGCTTGGCGTAGCCAGCCAGTGACCAGTAACCGGCGATGCCGAGCCGGCGCCGGGTCCAGGAAATCGCCAGGTTCACGCGCACCAGCAGGTTGTAGCCGACATCACCGAGCACCGCCAGCCAGCGATGATGACGGGTGACCTGATCGAACTCGTCGCCGTGCAGCAGCAGATATCTCTTGCCGTCGGCGGCGACATGCACGCAATCGCGCTCGATGCGGATGTTGCCGAACACCTCGCCGACATGTTCGCGCAGCAACTCGTCGTGGTTGCCGGGAATGAACACCACCTGCTCGCCGTGGCGGGCGCGGCGCAGGATCTTCTGCACCACGGTGTTCTGCGCCTCGCTCCAGCGCACTTCCCGGCGCATGGCCCAGAAGTCGATGATGTCGCCGATCAGGTAAAGGCGCTGCGCCGGGTAGGCGCGCAGGAAGGACAGCAGACGCTCGGCCTGGCAGGCGCGCGTTCCCAGGTGCACGTCGGAGATGAACACCGAGCGCACCCGCACATCGGTCATGGCTTGTGTCCGAGGAAGCGGAAGTACGGCACGCGCAGGCCGGGCAGATACGGCACCGGTGCGTGCGCTTCGACCAGGCGGTGATCGGGGAACATGGTCGCCAGCGTCGGCAGCAGCTCGGCGTTCAGATGCACGCCGTCGCGGGCGAACCAGCGCGGCCAGAACGCGCGACTGAGCAGGCTGTGGCGCTGCCAGCCCGGTGCCGGTTTGCGCAGCGACATATGGAAATCGACCACGGCGATCTGGCCACCGGGCGCCAGCATGCGCCGGGCATTGCCGAGCGCCGCACGCCAGTCCGGAATCATGGTCAGCGCGTAGGACATGATCACCACGTCGACGGGACGCTCGGGTTGCCAGCGCGTCGCGTCGGCACCGATGGCGCGCAATGCCGGAATGCGCTGGCTGCGCTGCTCGGCAAGCGCCAGCAGCGGCCGACACAGGTCGACCACGTCGTAGCGGCGCACACGCACCAGCCGCGAACCGAACATCTCGCAGACCTGGCCGGTACCGCCGCCCAGCTCGACCACGTGCGCTGCCGCCGGAAGCTGGATGTCCGCGATCAACTCGGTACGACCGGCCAGCAGGCGCTCGCGGAAGCCGTCGTAGTGCTCGGCCTGCGGGCCGTAGAACGCAGCCAGTCGATCATCGTGATTGCCGCCGGCCGGCATGCCGCGCGCCATCGCGCGCAGCACGGTGAAGTCGTTGCGCCAGCGCTGCCAGAGGCTGCTTGCGGCCGTGGTCGTGAGCGCACTCATGCCGGTGCGTCCGCGACAACGAAGCCGGGATAGGTGTGCACCCGATCGGCCGGGTGCAGATCCTGGGCCATGGCATCGACGAAATGCAGCACCTCGCGCAAGGGGCGTTGCCGGTCGCCAACGCGCACCTGATCCAGCCAGTCCGGATCGGCCTGGGCACTGCGCAGCAGGATGCGTGCGCGCGGCTGCGCCTGTGCCAGCAGCGCCTCCCACTCCTCGGCCAGCGCCTGCGGGTAGTAGGCGCCCATCCAGTCCATGTGGTCGAGCAGCACGTAGTGGCTGAAACGCTCGTCGGTCTGCGACAGGAAGCCGGTGACCGTGCCGGTGTGCAGTTGCAGGCAGTCGACTGCGCCACGCTTGAGCGTCTCGAAGCTTTCCGGCTTCAGGTACTCCGGGCAGCAATCCGGGGCGTAGCGACCGGTCAGGTAAACACGCCAGAAATAGTTGTCGGCGATCGGAATCTGCCGGAACACGTATTGCACGGACTCGCGGATGTAGCCGGCGATACCGTTTTCGTGCTGGGCAGCAACCATGTGCCGTTGCGGGTGCGGCACGCCGAGCAGGTACATCACGAAGGCGCGCGAGATCGCCCAGTTGACGCCGCGGCTCCACAACTGCGGCGCAACCCGCTCATCGTAGATGCGTTGTTGTTCGGTGAGGTCGGTGGCTGCGAGCAGATCCATCAGCGCTTCGCGCAGCCGTGGCCGCGCCCGCAGCCAGGTACGGACACCGCGCGCGACCCAGCCGGACAGGCCGTGGAAGTAGAAGCCGCCGCGCTTGCCGGAGAACCAGTCCATGCGCTTGCGCCACCAGCCCTGCGCGAACTCGGACAGATGCGGACGCAAGGCCTGCTCGTACAACGCTTCGAAGCGCGGATGCGCGCCATCGCCGAACAGCTTGTAGAAATCGTCGAAGTCCAGACCGCGGATGCCGGCGATCTTCAGCTCCAGCAGCGCGTTCTGACGCGGATTGGCATCCACGCAATGGACCCGGCGCGGTCCCTGGATGGCGTAGTCCAGCGCGTTGCAGCCGGCGCTGGTGATCACCAGCACGGTGCTGTCCGGCGTCAACGCCAGGGCCTGGCGATCCACGGCCGGGTCTTCCCAGCAGGTGTTGTAGACCAGGTTGCGCGACCACAGCGCGTTGAACAGGCGCTGATCGATCCGGTCACGCAGCGAGGCATTCGCGGTTGCCTGATGCATCCGTCATCCACCGTCTTCCTTCGATGACGGCCATGCTGACCGGCCGCGATGACGGCGCTGTTATCGAATCGTGTCAGTCCGATGGCAGGCGGCGAACGCTGTCACATGACGGATCGTGTGCAACGGTTCCTGGACCGATGCCGGCGCTGGAGAGCCAGGGCCGGGGGAATCCGTTTTGGCACGCTGGTCACGACACGTACCGGCTGCCGGAGTTGGGTGAAAAACCGAAAAAGGCTGCGGTGATGTGGGAGGAACATCACCGCAGCCGTGCGTGCCCGCACCGGAAGGGAGGGTGGTGCGGGCGTTGCCTCAGGGTGCAGTCACTTCCAGACGCACCGGAATCACGGTCATCGGCCGGGCGGCGTCGTTGCTGGTCAGGCAGATCTGACCAACATGGCTGCCCACGGCCAGACCCGTGCTGTCGATGGCCAGTGCCACCACATCGACACCGGCGGCACCGAGCGCGCCAGTGGTGCTGGACGGCGTCAGCCAGTCCGGTGTGCACTGACGATCGGCGTCGGCCAGCATGGCGGCACCGAAATGACCGCCCCAGGATTGATCGACGCCATCCCATTCGGCATCCGGCGTGCCACCGAATTCTGGGTGGTTGTTGAACTGCTGGGCGATGGCGCCAGCCTGTGTCGACAGGATGTTGCGGTACCAGGCCACGAACGGCACGCCGTTGACGCTCAGCGACGGCAGGTTGACCGTGGCGCTGAGCCAGTAGGTTCCCGGCGGCAGCGTCAGGCTCTGCCCGGCGACATCCAGATCCACCTCCAGGTTGTTGCTGGCCGGCGTCACGCCGGGCGCATCCGGCGCCAGCGTCAGCGTCCACAGCGGCGCCACGCCGTCACCCGGATAACCGGCCGGCTTGCCGCCGTCGTCGGCGTAGATCGACCAGGTGTAGCTGTCGGCGTACATGTCGACGGTGTCGCCGAAGTTGGCGAACAAAAAGCCTTGCACACGCAGGTTGCGGAATGTCGTGGGCTGGTCGAGCACGATGTCGTCGGCAACGAAGGCGCCGGTGTTGGTGTCGGCGTACAACGAACTGGTCAGGCCGTTGAGCGTGTTCGGCGCCTGGTTCACCACCGGCACGGTCTGCATGCCCGAGATCAGCGCCCAGGTCAGGCCGGCATTGCCGCCATTGGCAATGCGCAGGTCGATGTTGCCGCTGTCGCCGGCGACCACGCTGGCGCTGAGCGATTCCTGCTCCAGCAACAAGCGATACGGCTCGACGTTGACCGCCACCGGCATGTGCAGCGCCTGCACCGAATCATCGGCCGGCACCAGGCTCACTTCACCGGTGAGGTAGCTGCCCTGCTCGGCGCCGTCGACATCGATGGCGAAGTTGACGTTGCCCGAAGCACCCGGCGCCAGGCTCAGCGTCGACGGCGTGGCGGTGCCGGCAACGCCATCGACGGCGATCGCCCAGGTCTGCGCCTGATCGGTGGGATTGCGGAAACGACGGCTGAATTCGCACACGCCCACGCACGAGGTGCTGGCCAGGCTGGGCAGGTTCAGCGTCGACGGATCACCGCCATTCTCCGGATCGGCCAGCAGGAAACGGTACGCGGTTTCGTTCAGGACCAGACCGCTGTGATAGGCGTTGGCTGCCTGGGCGCGACCGGCACCCATGGCGAACACGGTGGCAGCGCCACCGACCGGTGCCGCGTCGCCGATGCCGGTGTTCTTGGCGGTGAGCATGAAGGCCGACTTGACCTCGGCCAGCGTCCAATGCGGACGCGCCTTGCCCAGCAGCGCGGCGGCGCCGGCCATGTGCGGCGAAGCCATCGAGGTGCCGCTGAGCGGGCCATAGGCATCCGGCGGACCTTCCAGTGCCGCCAGGATGTTGTCGCCCGGTGCAACCAGATCCGGCTTGAGCACGCTGTAGTCGGCCGGACCACGCCCGCTGTAGCGCGCGACCAGATCCGGCGTCTGCGGCAGCGCCTGTGCCGGATAGCCGAGCCGCGCTGTGGCCTGGCCATCGCTGCCGTCGATGAAACCGGACAAGGCGTTGCCCAGCGACAGCGGCACCGTGGCCACCGGAATGTTGGTGCCGTCCAGCGCCGGATTCAGCGCCGCCTCGGCGTTGTTGGCCAGGATCACCGCGGCGGCGCCACCGGCTTCGGCGTTCTGCACCTTGATCACGAAGGTACAGGTGCCGCGACGGATCAGCACGATCTTGCCCATGTAGCTGCCGGCATCGGCCGGTTCGCATTGCAGCGGATCGGCCGGGTCGTAGACGAAGTCGCCGACGATGGCTTGCGTCAGCGGCGTGCTGCTGGGGGGGATGTTGATCGCCAGCCCGGTCAGCGTCGGCGGTACCGGCGTCGGTCCGGTGACATCGAAGATGTTGGCGTAGGCACCGCGCTGATGCGTGCTCGAACCCACCGTCAGCACCCAGGGTTCGACATGGTCGATCCAGCCGGCCGAGGGCCCGGAATTGCCCGCCGCTGCGGCGATGAAGATGCCGGTGTCGACCGCGTCCAGAAAGCCGCGCGACTCCTCTTCCAGCCATGGCGCGGTGCCGCCACCGATGGAGTAGTTGATGACATCGACCACGCCATCGGCGATGGCCTGGTCCAGCGCGGCCACCAGCGAGATGGTCGGACACGAGCCCTGACCGGAGCCGGTGGTGTAGCAGGTGTCGTAGATCACCAGGTTGGCGCGCGGGGCGACACCGGAGATGTTCGCGCTGGGCGCACCGATCGGCGTGGCCAGCACGGGATTGCCGGCCGCGGTGCTGGCGACGTGCGAGCCGTGCCCGTTCTCGTCCTCCGGACCGGGGCCGTTGACCGCATCCGGATCCCACTGCCAGATCTCCGGCATCAACTCGGTGACGAAGTCATAGGCGCCGATCACCTTGTCGTTGCAGGCCGGGGTCCAGTCGGGGCTGGGATCGGGGCCGCACAGGCCCAGATACTGGCCGGCACCGAGCGGGTTGACATGCTGGTAGCCGTCACTGGCGGTCGCTGCGAACGAGGCGTGGGCGAAGTTGAGGCCGGTGTCGAGCACGCCTATCACCTGGCCTTCGCCGCGGTTGCCGTCGGCCGGGTTTTCGAAGCCGGAGCCGAAGATGCGATCCCAGCTGCCGTCGAGTTGCCCATGCCAGTAACGGTCTGCGCCGATCAGCTGCGGACCGTTGTCGGTGCTCAGCGGCATCAGGCGCAACGGCGAGATGGCAGCGACCTCCGGCTGCCGGGCGATCTTTGCCGCCTCGGCCGGGGTGAGCCGCACCGCCATGCCGTTCAGCGCATGCCGGAACCGGAAGCGGTCGCTGAGCGCCGTCAGCGGTCGGCCGATGGCACTGCCGGCCTGGGCAAGAAAGCGATCCTGCGCCTGGGTCAGCGCCGCCAGATGTTGCTGCGCCTGCGTCGAGCGCAGGTCTTCGCGTGGATTTCCGCTGCCGCGAACCTGACCCTCGCGCAAGGCGGCGACCAGGCCCGGCGTGTCCAGCCTGACCAGCCAGATACCGGACTCGCCGGCAGCCACCGGCAACGGTCGCGCGCGGTCATCGCTGCGACCTTGCTGCAGCGGATTGGCGTAGGCGCCCTGGAATCCGGCCAGGGCCAGACCAGCAATCACGGCCAGACGCCGCCAGGTTCTTGTACGGGGGAAAGCTCGGAGGTTCATGGGTGTTGTCCTCGACATGAAATGCACTGGCCCCCGCACCGGCGGGAGTCACGGGGCCAGCAGATGGTCTATAGCGCAGGGATCGTCCCGATGCCTGCCGGATGCCGGCCCGTTCCATACCCGATCCGTACCCGGCCGCCTCAGGTGCCTCAAAAAAGCCTGGCTTGACGCGGGAATCGAACCCGTTCCTCGCTTTCCGCCAGGGCAGCCGCTACAGGCGCGAGACCGGTGGATTGCCGGCAGCGTTGACGATCCGGCGGTCGCCGGCCAGGTTCTGTGCCTGTTCCAGTGCCCGCTGCCAGGCCTGGGTTTCGCCCAGTGCCTGGTACAGGCTGACCTGCAGCATGGCGCTGTCGAAGTCGCGGTCGGCCCAGCGCGCGACGTGACCGACCACGCTGGCCGCTTCCGGCAGACGGTTGCGCTCGATCAGGGTCTGGCCGTAGGAAACCGCCACCGCGACGAGGTCACTGGGGACCCCGGCCGCTTCCGCCTGCTGCAGGGCGCCGCGATGGCGCTGGTCGGCCTGATCGGCGTCACCGCGCGCCCAGGCCAGCTGGGCGGCGGCCAGATCCGCTGCCATGCGCGCCGCCGGCGGTGCACTGGTCTGCGCCCAGGCGGTCAGTGCGGCGACCTCGCCGGCGGCTTCTTCGATGCGCCCCTCGGCCAGCAGGGCCTGGATGGCGATGCGCCAGGCCAGGGTGCGGTCGCGGGCGCGCTCGACCCCTTGCAGGTCGGCGGTGCTGCGTCGACCCAGATCGGCGGCCAGCGACAGCTCGCCTTCGGCCAGCGCCAGCCGGGCCCGGGCCACCGAGCGCTGCGCGGCGAACACGCTGTGCTCGAGCACGGCCGGATTGGCGTCGAGCTGGTCGAGCAGTTCGCCGGCCTCGTGCAGGCGGCCGGCGCCGATCAGGATGTCGGCCCGGATCAACTGCAGCACGATGCGCTCGTCAGGGTTGTGCAGCCGCGGCATCAACGGTTCCAGCCGCTTGCCCAGGGCCAGCGCGCGCGGTGTGTCCAGCAGCACCAGGCTGGCCTTGATCTGGTTGACCAGCACGGTGCCCAGCTCGCTGGGTGCATCCAGGCGCTCGAAGCGGCGAGCGGCGCGGTCCAGCGCGACCATGGCCTCGGCCGGTCGGTCGCGCAGGTTGTCCATCGCGCCTTCGTTGATGTCGACCCGCGCCAGCGCGTGGACATCGCCAGCCAGCCCGAAGGCAACGCGCGCGCGCGCGAACTGGTCGCTGGCCTGGTCATAGCGACCCTGCATGGCCTGGCTGATGCCCAACCCCATGTGCGCGTGGCCGGCGGCGAGCACATCCGGATGACGTTCCATCAGGACGATGGCCTCGCGCAAGGGCGCTTCGGCAGCCGCCGGTTGTCCGTCGCGCAGATCCAGGCCGGCCAGGATGGTCAGTGCCCGCGCACGCAGCACCGGCGGCACGATGTCGTCCGATTCCTTCAACAAGGCATGCAGCCGGTGCCGCGCCGGCGCCACCCTTCCGGCGCGGTAATCGATGAAGGCGAGACGGAACTGCAGCTCCGGGGTCGCCTGCAGCCTGGCCGGCGCCGCCGCGATCAGCCGCCGGGCACCGTCGTCGTCGTTGGCCAGGATCGCTGCCTCGGCACGCTGGGACAGCTCCAGCAGGGAGTAGTCGGCCGGTGCCAGCAGGGCCTTGGCCGGATCCTGTCCCAGCGCTACCAGCGCCTGGTCGGCCGCCTGGCGGGCGACCGCGATCGGGCTGTCGGAACGGGCCTGGAATTCGCGCACAACGCCATCGCGCCCGGTCAACTCCAGGTGCATCAGCCAGTACTCGCCGCGCCGGCGCAGGTTGGCGCGCATGGTGCGATCGGCCTCCAGACCAGCCAGCAACGCCGGATCGACCCGCTCGCCTTCGCCACCGAGCAGACGCACCACGCTGGCACTGGGCAGGACCGGAATGCCGGCATCGCGCAGACGGTTGCCGATCAGGTCCATCAGGCCCAGACGCAGCCAGGCGTCGTCGTGACCGGCGGTGACCCGAACCGGCAGCACGGCCACCGACGCCGGCGCCGGCACCTGTTCGGTTCGAACCACGGCTTCGCTTTCGGACGGCATGACCGCTGCGGGAAGGACAACCCGATCACTGCGGCGGTCGACCACGAAGGCGATCGCGCCGATCAGCATCGCAACCAGCAGCGATGCCGCCACGGCCATCGGCCAGCGCCGCCTGCGCGGCGCCGGCGACGCTGCAGCTGGCCGCGGGATGTCGGCCGTCGCAGCCGTCAGCGGCGTCGGATCGACCATCGTCGGCGGCGGCAACTGGGCCTCCTGCACGGGTGCCACCCAGTGATAACCGAAGCGCGGCACGGTCCGGATCATCGCCTGCTCGTCACCCGAGTCGCCGAGCGCGCGACGTGCCTTGACGATGGTCTTGCCGAGCAGGTTCTCGGCCACTTCGGCGCGACCCCAGACTGCGGCGATGAGTTCATCGCGACCGACCGCGCGGTCACGGTGTTCGATCAGGTAGGCGATGCAGTCGAACGCCGCCGGTGCCAGCGGCACCGCCTCACCGGCGCGCACCAGTTCCCGCCCGGAAACATCGACCACGACGTCGCCGAACCGGAACAGGCGGCGCAAAGCTGCCGGACCGCCGCTGGGATTGGCCCGTTCGATCTCCACGATTCCCCAAGGATACGCCGTGCCGCCCGCGCAGACCATGGCACGCCTGGCCTGATCGCGCCGGCACCGATGTCGAAAGCCGCGCAACACCAGCGACGATGATAGCGCTGCATCGAACAGCGCTGCATCGACCTGGCGGCACGTCGGGGATCGCAGCGGGCAGGCACCGCGCGATACAATGCCGCACCGCCAGCCGGCCTGCGCCATCAGCGCGCTGCCGCCCGCGCCCGTCGTGCAACGACGCGGCCCGCAAGCAAGATCCTGCACACGCTAGACCTCTCCCATCGGCCTGCCGACGATGGCCGGATCGGCGCGCGCCCTCATCCAACGTCCTGCCAGCAGTCGCCAGCGCTTTTTTCCTTGTCCTGGAGACTGTCCATGAAAACCCACACGCTTTCCGCGGCGATTGCCCTGGCAATGACCGCCATCGCGCTGCCGATATCGGCACAAACCAGCAGCGAATGTCAGGCCGCGCTGGAGTCCGCCCGATCGGCCTGCACCAGTGCTGACAATGCCAGCCAATGCCTGCGCGAGCAGTTGCCCAGCCAATGCGCCCATCTGGCCGAGAACACCACCACGCTGGAGCGCACCCTGGTCACCGGCACCGGCATCGCCCTGGACGTGGCCCGCTACCCCGGCTCGGCCAGCGTGATCCTGCCCGAGGAACTGGACTTCTCCACCGACATCATCCGCTCGCTGAGCCGGGTGCCGGGCATCGATACCGGCAACGACAGCGGCCGCGGCCTGGGCCAGTCGTTCACCATCCGCGGCTGGGGCCACGGCAACGAAAGCCGGGTGATCCTGATGCTCGACGGCGTGCGCCGCTCGGCGAACCTGTTCGCCAACCAGAGCTCCAGCTTCGGCATGGATGGCGACCTGATCAAGCAGGTGGAAGTGATCCGCGGCTCGTCGTCGGTGCATCACGGCGGCGGCGCCATCGGCGGCGTGGTCAACGCCTACACCAGGGACGCCAGCGACTTCATCGCACCGGGCAAGGATTTCGGTGGCACGGTCAAGCTGCGCTACGACAGCAACAATTCCCGCGAAGGCCATGGCGCCTTCGGCTGGGCACCGGAGAACGGCCGCTTCGAACTGCTGGGTTTCGTCAAGCGCCACGATACCGGCGACATCAAGTTGCCCGAGACCATCACCCAGACCGATGGCAGCACGCGTGACCGAAACGACAACGACGAACAGATCGAAACCGCCTTCTTCAAGGGCGGCTGGCACATCGCCGACGGCCACAAGCTCACGCTCAGCCATTTCCGCTATTCCATGGACGTGGAAAGCCTGTGGAACAGCCTGTACCACTACACCTATTCGCCGACGCTGGGGCCGGTGGTCGGCACGCGTCGCAATGCCGACACCGTGCTGCGCTACGCCGCCAACCCGGCCGACAACCCCTGGCTGAACCTCAGCGCGACCGTCTACGACGCCGAAGGCTGGTACGAGCGCGGCTACAAGTTCGGCGCCGACCAGGGTTCCGACCTGTACTACAGGAACGAGGACCAGCGTCACGGCTTCACCGCGCAGAACCTGATGGAATTCGATACCGGCAACGTCCGCCACCGCCTGCTGGTCGGCGCCGACTATGAGGTGCGCAAGGAGGACGGTCTCTACATCCTCAACGGCGTGACCACCGACTTCCAGTCCATGCCCAACGAGTACAACGACCTGGGCCTGTTCATCCAGCACGAGTCGGCCTGGTTCAACGAGCGCCTGCTGCTGCAGCTGGGCGGCCGCTACGACGATTTCGATCGCGAAGTGAAGGGCGTGGCCGAAGCCTATGACGGCAACCGCTTCTCGCCGCGTGTCGGCGTCAGCTTCGAAGCGGCGCCGGGGTTCAATCTGCTGGCCAACTACTCCGAAACCTTCCGTGCGCCGACGCCGCACGAAACCTCCTCGGAAGGCGCGCTCAATCCCTATTACTGGTACACGCCCAATCCCGACCTGAAACCGGAAACCTCGGCCGAGTTCGAGTTCGGCTTCTCCTGGCGCAAGCAGGGCCTGTTCCGCGATGACGACGCCCTCAATGCCAAGCTGATGGTCTTCACCGGCGAGATCCAGGACATGATCGACCTCGTCATCGACTACGGCTCGGTCTCACCGGCCAATTCCGAGTTCGTGCAGTACCGCAACGTCGGCAAGGTCGAACGCGACGGTTTCGAGCTGGAACTGAGCTACGACACGACGAAGTGGAGCGGCCGCGTGTCCTTCGAGACCCTGGACCAGTTCGATGTCGAAACCCGCGCCAAGACGCCGTGGGCGTTCGCTGACCGCCTCAGCGGCGGCCTGAGCTGGCGGCCGATCAGCGACGACCTGGAAATCTCCGGTGTGGTCACGCACTGGTTCGCACCGGACCAGAATCCGGAAACCATCCTGTCCGGCGGTCAGCAGCTCTACTACGTGCGCAAGTCGTTCTCGCAGTCGGATCTGCAGGTGCGCTGGCGGCCGTTCCAGACCGGCATCGGCGTGCTGGACGACAGCACGCAGTTCCTGTTCGGCGTCAACAACGTGTTCAACCAGAAGCGGCAGAGCGCGGCGGTGGTGGAAACCAATCCGCGCATCGGCATCGGTCGCAACGTCTATCTGAGCGTCAGCAAGACGTTCTGACCCCGCCAGCGGGCGGCTCGATAAGGGCCGCCCGTTTCCACGCACTCGACCGGCCCGGCTGTCGTCGACATCGCCGATGGCATCGGTGACCTCGACAACCGCCACCCTGCCGCAGCGCGATCCCGACGGTGCCGAAGCGATCGCTGCGCCGCTGCCTGCAGCGCGATCAGCGGGTAACGCGATGGCGTGTCGTGCGCGCCGAACAACGGCCGCGCACGCCGTGTGATCAGCCCGCCGCGCGGTCGTGCTTGCTGCCGCCCAGACAGCGCGGCGAATCCGGCGCGGCGCCCTGCTCCGCCCATTCCTCCGGGGTATAGGTATGCAGCGCAAGGGCGTGGAACTGGCCCATCAGCTCGCCCAGCGCCGCGTACACGCGCTGGTGTCGTTGCACCGGCCGCAGCCCGGCGAACTGCTCGCTGACGATCACCGCCTTGTAGTGCGTTTCCAGACCGCGGCTGTGCATGTGGCTTTCATCGTCGACGCTCAGGTGCTCGGGTGCCAGCGCCGCCAGGGCTTGCTGGAGTCGATGGGCCATCGGGGTCATGACAGGTTCCGGTTGCATTTGCATGACCCGATTATCGCCGATCGCGGCTGGCCCGCCGCTGATCGGCGCGACCGCCAGGAAAACACTGGCTGCGCCCAAGGCGCGGTGATTTCTCAGCGCGGGTGGCCGACGATACCCAACGCGTCCGGTTCGCGGCCGGTGGTCCAATAGCCGGTGACCTGCCAGGTGGCGGTATCGATCACCGCCACCTCGTCACCACCACTGATCGCCACGAAGGCACGTCGACCATCCGGCGCCACCAGCGCGCCGATCGGCAGTGCGGTGCTACCGAGCATGCTGGCCCGATACTGCGCGCCCTCGCGCGCCAGCGCAATCGTGGCCACCGGCTCGCGCGCGGCGCGATCGAACACCGCCAGCGCAGCGGCGCGCGCATTGGTGACCAGGACATGGCGGCCATCCGGCGTCATGGTCACGCGAATCGGAAAGCCCTTGCTGTCCAGCGTCGCAACGATCTCGAAGCTGGCCGCGTCGATCACCGTGACGTTGTCCGCGTCGCGGTTGCCGACCCAGATTTCCTGGCCATCCGGGCTCACCGCCAGGCCCTCGGCGCCGCGCCCGGTGGCAACATCGCGCAGCTTGCTGCCCGAATCCAGATCGACCACCGACAGGCTGCCGGCACGCAGTTGCGTGGCATAGGCGAAGCGCCCGTCCGGCGACAACGCCACCATGTGCGGCAGGCCGTCGCCGACGGCGATGTTGCCGGTGACCTCACCGGCATCGACATCGACCACGGTCAGCGAGCCGCTGCCCTCGGTGGTCACCACCAGCCGCTCGCCGTCGGGCGTGAAGCGCATGCCGTGCGGACGTGTGTGCTCGCCCAGATCGATCCGTCGCAACACCGCGCGACCGGGCCAGTCGATCACCGTGAGGCTGTTGCCGGCGGTGCGTCCACCGTAGTCGGAAACCACAGCCAGCCTGCCGTCGGGTGACACCTCGATCTCGTGCGGCCCTTCGCCGGTGGCGAACTCCGCCAGCCGTTCGCCGGTGGCCAGATCCAGCGCGTGCACCGATGCTGCGGCCTTGTTGCCGACCAGCAGCGCGCCTTCGGCCGACGCAGCGGCTGAGATACCCAGCATGAGCGCCCCTGACAGCATCGCCTTGCCCATCGTCGCCCGATTCATGTCCCGACTCCCGATTCGTTCGGATCCGCTTTCCGATCCGCTTTCCGACCGAGTATCGCGCAGACAGCGCCTGCCGACCCGTGCCGAAGGTTGCCTACCGGCCCGGAGATCACACCCACCTGCCGCCGATTCCCAAGAAACCGGAACCGCGAGCGGTCATTCCGCGCCGTCGACGCGCGGCGCGCGCTGGACGATCTGGCCCTGATGCAGGGTCAGTGCGTCGACACGGCCTTCGGCATCACGACTGAACTGCAGGCTGGCGTCCACCACCCGGTAGAAGAAGCGGTCATCGCCAGCCGCGTAGACCGGCAGCCAACCCTGTCCGGTCAGCATCGCCTCCAGGCCGCCGCTGCGCTCGCGGATGCTGAATTCCATGCCGGGCGCCACGACATAGCGGCCCACGTACTGCGCGTAGACCTCGGCAGGCAGCTCGACTTCGGCCAGTTGACCGCGGGTGGCCGCCGCCGCGACGCGAGCTGCATGCTGGCTCGCACCACCCTGCACGAACGTCAGGCCGGTGACCGCATCACCCTCGCGCTGGAAGCGCAGGCTGGCGTCCACCTCGTGCAGGGCATACCAGCCGTCATCGAGCGGGTGCAGGGCCAGTGCGCCCTGACCGCTGGCCTGGGCATACAAGGTACCGTCGCGTTCGAAGACGCCGATGCCGAAATCGTCGCTCAACTGGTACTGGCCGAACACCGAGGCATCGACATCGGGTTTCGTCGCTGGCCGCGTGCCAGGGGCATCGGGCACGTGTCCCAGCGCCGCGAACGCCGCGACAGTGGGGTCGGCGTCGCCACTGGTGAGCACCACCACGCCCTGGCCGTTGTCGGGCCGGAAGCCGGCGAAGCTCCAGTAGGTGCCGGTGCCGCCGTTGTGCCAGTAGATCGGATGCCCACCGGCGCGCGCGACATGCCATACCCGCGTCACCGCCATGCCGTGATCAGCCGGAGCAACGACGTCCAGATCGCGGGACAACGCGTGCTTCAACGAGTGTTGGCGATGCCCGAGGTAGGCCTGGATCAGCCGCGAAAGATCGTTGGCACTGCCCCACAGACCACCGGCACCGGCCAGGGCGTCGTCGTTGCTCCAGGCACGTGCCGCTTGGCCGCCGCTGACAGCTTCGGCGTGATTGTCGCCGGCCGCTTTGCCGGTGTCGGTCATGGCCAATGGCGCGATGACCTGCTCGGCCAGCGCGCGGTAATAGTCGCTGCCGGCCTCGCGTCCGAGCAGATGCCCGAGCAGGCCGGTCCCGAAGTTGGAATAGCCGTAGTAACTGTCCAGCGGCTGGCCGGCGCGCGCCTGCGCGACACCGGCCCACAACGCGGCCTCGTCGAAACCGGCATAGGGGTCGGCCGGATCGGTCGGCGCAAAGTTCGGTGGCAGACGCGGCAGGCCGCTGTGGTGGGTGGCCATTGCCTGCAGGGTGATTTCGGCAACGGCGGGATTGGCCGGTTCGACCGTGTCGGGCAGCAGCGATCCCAGCGATTGGTCGTAAGTCAGTGCGCCTTTTGCCACCTGTTCTGCGAGCAGCAGGTTGGTGAACACCTTGCCGATAGAGCCGATCAGGAAGCGGGTGTCGCCATCCGGTGCCGGGCCATCCGGCCAGCGGCGATGGCCGAAGCCCTCGACCGATACCTTGTTGCCGTCGATCCGGGCGATCACGATGGCCCCGGATTCCCTGGCGGCCACGCGTGCCTGCGCCCACGCCGAAAGCGCATCGGCGGGCGGCGTGTCGGCTGCCGATGCCATCGAAGCCATCAGGGTGGTCAGCAGCAGACTACGGAGAATGGCAACGGTCATGGATTGGTCTCCTTGGCAAGTTCAGACAGCAGCGAATCAATCTCGGCAACGCGGCTGTGAAAGCGCCGACGCGCGGTGACCCGGTTGAGCCAGTCGATTCCTGCGTACACGATCAGCACCACACCGGCGTAGATGAAGGACCCGCGGGTGGCACCGGCAACAGCGAAATGGAAGCCGATCACGCCCAGCGCCACCGGCCCCAGGCACCAGCGCCATACCGTCTCCAGAAGACGTGCCTGTGCCAGCATGGCGTTACGTTCTTCGGCGAGAAACGCCAGCAGCGACTGCTGTGGCTGCGGTACCGGCAACTGCCGCCGCGCCCGCCACAGCCACCAGGGCAGGAACAGCAGCCAGGCAACCAGCAGTGCGGAAAACAGCACCGCCCAGCCATTGCCCTGACCCCAGGCATGGATCGCGGACCAGGCGAATACCGGAATCATCAGCACCGCCAGCGTGGACTCGATGCCATCACGCCACCAGACACGGCGACGCAGGCGACGGCTGTCGGCGTGCACGGATTCGGCACTGACCCGGGATGTTTCGGCCGGCTCAGGCGCGACCTGTTGCTGCCACTGCTGCTGGATCTGTTGCCAATGCATCACGCGTGCTCCAGATAGCGTTGTTCAAAGGCCTGACGCAATCGGGTCATGCGGACGGCGATGGCGTTCACGCTCAAACCAAGCACCTGCGCGATCTGCTCGCGCTCCAGACCATCCAGATCCATGATCAGCAGCGCCCGGTTGACCGGGTCCAGCGTGGCCAGGAATTCGCGCAACAGCCCCATCGCCGCGTCGGCACCGTGACCACCGGCCTGTGTGTCCGGGTCGATGGCGTAGTCGCGCGTGGCCGCCGGCAGCTGCCGGCGCTGATGACTGATGGCCGTGTTCATGGCGATCCGATAAACCCAGGTCGCCACCTGCGCCTGCCCGCGATAGCTGTCGAGACTGCGCCAGAGCTGCAGGCGGATCTCCTGCAACAGGTCCTGCCAGGTGTCACCTGTCGCGAACTGGCGGGCGATGCGCACCAGCCGGGCATGATTGTCCTGCAGCAGCCGCTCGAACACGGATGCATCGTCGTCGCTGACCCTGGCCGGCGCCGACGTCATCCGTCCGAACGGCGGCCGTTGCCGCGATGCCGCCGCGCGCGGCTGGAGATCGCGGCAACGAGCGCCACGATCAACACGACGATCACCACTCCTGCTGTGCTGTCCATCAATCCGGCTCCTTTTGCCAGGTATCGGCCAGCCCTGCGGCGGCTGGTCCAGCGATCATTGCCAGCGTCGATGCCCGAGCGTCCCGGCACGCGTGACGATGACTTCCTGAAAGGGTTTGTCGCCGGATGGTGGCGGAATTTTCAGACCGATCCGACTTTTTTCCTGACCGGGCGATCACAACGGTCGATGACACACCGCGTCGGCGGACACTTTCGACACGCAACCGCCTGCCGAAGCTGATGTCGGAGCATCCTCCCGGCTGACCTGGGCAAGCCTCACAGTGTGGGCCGAAGAGACGACATTCTCAGCTGTCTGCCGAACGCAGGTCGGTCAGCAGTTGCGCCGCCGTCCACGGCCGTCGCGCCTGTTCGGCCTCGTGCACGCGCTGCACCAGGCGCGCGTTCACCGGCGTGGCGATGCCATGCTGACGCCCCAGCGCGACGATCTCGCCCTGAATCACATCGACCTCGGTGACCCGACCCGCGGCCAGGTCGTCCCACATCGACGAGCGTGCCAGCGGATCGATACGCAGCATGCGTGCCGCCAGCCGCAGGAACAGCGCATCGGGCAGGCGCATCAGCGTCGGCAGCCACGATGACGGCAATGGCGTGACTTTCGCTGGCACGATGCCGGCGGCGTGGTAAACGGCCAGCGCCTCGGACTGGGCCAGGGCGAGACAGCGGCGCCAGTCCCGCTGCGCCAACTGCTCGCGCAAGGGCACATCGGCCAGCGCGTTGATCGCATTGTTGAGGTTGAGCAGCAGCTTGCCGGCCTGCACGGCCGGCATGTCCTCGCGCAACGCCAGCGGGATGCCGGCGGCAGCGAACAGCGGCAGGAATGGCTGCAGCAGCGGATGCGCCTGCGCCATGAGCTGTCCGGACGAGGCCTGGTGCCAGTGCGCCGGACCGGGCTGCACCACGTTGTACGGCACCATCCCGGCCAGCACCGAGCACTGCGGCAGCGCAGCGGCGAGCAGCGCGGTGTTGCGCAGGCCGTTCTGGAAGCTGATCACCGGCGTACCGGCGCGCAGATGCGGCGCCAGTTCGCGTGCGGCGGTTTCGGTGGCCGCCGACTTGACTGTCACCAGCACCAGATCGGCCGCTTCGGCCGCCTGCGCGTTGGTCGCCATGACGACCTGATGCGGTGCGAGTTCGCGACGCCAGCCGTCGAACGCGGTGAGGCTGAGACCCTGCTCGGCGATAGCCTGCGCCACCCGCGGCCGGCCGATCATCACCACATCGGCATGACCCGACAGTCGCCCGCCAAGCCAGCAGCCGATGCTGCCGGCACCGAACACGATAATGCGTGGCCGGATCGAATCACTGCCCGCGTGTGGCCTTGCGCCGCTCACTGCCGTGTCATCCGCCTGTGTCGTTCCGATCCGTATCATGCCCGTCCAGCCTGCCTGTGCTTCGGCTGCCGACATTGTCCACGCAGTCGTGCCGCTGTGGGCGACGGGGACGGATTCTGCGGCAACAGGCAACAGGCAACAGGCAACAGGCAACAGGCAACAGGCAACAGGCAACAGGCAACAGGCAACAGGCAACAGGCAACAGGCAACAGGCGATCGCGATGATCGCGCGCTTGTCGCGGCGGCGCGATCCACCGCGACTGGCGATCAGGCCGGCCCGACGCTCACCAGCACCTGATCACGATCGCGTTCGATGCGCAGGTCAAGGCCATGGCGCGCGCACAAACGGTCGATGATGGCCAGGCCCAGACCCCAGCCGGGGCTGTCCTCGCGCTTGCCGAAGGCATCACGCAGGGCCGGATCGAAGGACGCTTCGATACCGGCAACCTGATTGGCGACACGCAGGCGACCGTCCTGCCAGTCGATGACGATGGCACCGCCCTGGCGATGACTCAGCGCATTGCCGACCAGGTTGCCGAGCACGATGGTCAAGGCCGATGCCGGCATCGGCAGGCTGGCCTGCCCGGGAACATTCAGCTGCAGGGCGCCATCGTTGTTGTCGCAGTCCTCGGCAGCAAAGCGATCGACGATCACCCGTTCCAGCACCGGCAGCACGCGCGTCGACGGGGCCGCATCAGCCACTGGTGACCCGGCGCGCTCAAGCGCATGTTCCTCGCGGGCCAGCGTCAGCAGCAGCTCCAGCGTCTGCTGCAGTTGCGCGACCGATTGCCGGATCCGGCTCAGGAAATCGCGGCTGGCTGGCGACAAGCCGGCGTCATCCGCCAGCCGTTCGGCGCTGCTGCGGATCACCGCCAACGGCGTGCGCAGCTCGTGGCTGGCATCGCGGGTGAAGGTCTTTTCGCGATCGACGAAATCACGGACACGACCGATCAGTGCATCCAGTCCACGCGCCAGGATCGCCACTTCGTCGTTGCCCGAATCCTGCGCCAGCGACGGTGGCAGGTGATCGGGTGTCATCGCATCCACCGATGCGGCCAGGCGTGACAGCGATGCCGTGGTCCGCCGGGCCAGCCACCAGCCCAGCAGCAAGGCCAGAACCACCGCTGCCACGGCGGTGCCGGCCAGCAGCCACAACACCTGGCCCCGGATCGGCCGCACCACCAGTTGCCGGCTCACCTCGGCCACCAGCCACACCGAATCGGTGCCGTCGTCGGCAGTGACCTGCTTGAGGTGGTAGTGGCGGCCTTCACTGCCGGGAAACTCGCGGCGCTGTGGTTCGGCCAGGAAAGTGTCACGCCACTCGGACGGAAACTGTGCCGGCTCGCGATACAGCCGGATGAAAGGTTGCGCCGGTTCGATCCAGTGCCCGGTGCTGGCATGGCCCCGCTGCTGTCGTTGCATCTCCTGCGCCAGCACGGTGTTGAAGAAGCTGTCCTCGACCGCGTACAGGAACACCAGCGTGTACAGGCCGAACAGCGCCGCCACCAGCAAGGTGAAACCGGCGAACACCGCCATCAGGCGGCTGCGCAGGCGCCGTGGACGCGGTGACCCCGCGCTCACCGGTCGGCTTCCAGACGGAAGCCGACCTGATGCACCGTCTTCAGCATCGGCGTGGCGAATGGTTTGTCCAGCGCCTGGCGCAACAGGTACAGGTGCGAACGCAACGGGTCGGATTCGGGCACCTCGTCGCCCCAAAGACGCTGCACCAGTTCGCTGCGCGTGAGCGTGCGCGGCCAGGCTTCGGCCAGCGCCAGCAACAGCCGCCAGGGTGTCTGCTGCAACGACAGGACCTGGCCTTCGCGACGGGCCACACCGGCGCGCCGGTCGATGGCCAGCGAACCGATGCGCAGGACATGCGATTCGCCGATCCGGTGCCGCTGCGACAGGGCCAGGCAGCGGGCCAGCAGTTCGCGACCGGCGAAGGGCTTGACCAGATAGTCGTCGGCGCCGGCCTGGAAGCCGCGCAGCTTGTCATCCAGGGTGTCGCGCGCGGTCAGCATCAGGATGGGAATGTGCCGGTCGGCCTGCGCGCGCAACTGCTCGCATACTCGCAGGCCATCGAGCACCGGCAGGCCCAGATCCAGCACCAGCACGTCGGGCGGCTCGGCCAGCGCCAGCCGTACCGCGCTGGCGCCGTCGGCGGCGAAGTCCACGCGATGGCCGTTGGCCTCGAACATCGACGCCATGCCGGCGGCGAGGTCGGCATGGTCTTCGACGATCAGCACGCGCAGCCGGTGCTCGGACATGGGCTCAGGGGGTCAGACGGGCCAGCAGTTGCGCAGCTTCGGGCATATCCGGGTGCTGCACCAGCAGGGCTTCGACTTCGCGACGGGCCTGATCGGTCTGGCCCAGCCGGCGATGCGCCTCGGCGATGGCCAGCGGCAGTTGCGGTTCACGCATGTACGGCTGCGCCAACTGCATGATCACCAGCGCGCGACGAACCGATGTCGCGTCGTCTTCGGCGCTGGCCTGCAGTTGCGCCCAGCCCAGCATGCCGATCAGTTCCGGCTGGAAGTAGTCGGTCCTTGCGGCGAGCTCGGCCTGCGCGCCGGAAGCGTCACCGGCCAGCAGACGCAGCACCAGCGACATGCTGCGCTCGTCACGCCAGGGCTCGCGCGCCAACGGCTCGCGACCCAGCCCGCGCACGATGGCCTCGGCCAGGCCCGGGGTCGAATACGGATTCTGGCCGGTGATCAGGCGACCGTCGATGACCACGTTCGGCAGCATCACTGGCGCCGACTGCCAGCGCGCGCCGCGGGCGCGCAGGCCATCCTCCAGCAGGAACGGAAACTGGCTCGCCCAGCGCTTGCCGAACACGGTCTCCTCGGCGTTGCTGAAACCGGTGACCTCACGGTCGGCAACCAGCAGGGAACCATCGGACAGGCGCACGTTGGCCAGCGCGACCGGGCCGTGACAGACCGCCGCGACCACGCCGCCGCGCTGATACACGCCGGCGATCACCCGCTGCAGCTCGACGTTGTCGGGCAGATCGAACATCGGTCCCTTGCCGCCGACCACATAGACCGCCGCGTAGTCCTCGACGCGCACGTCGGCCAGACGACGCGTATCGGCCAGCGCCGCCTGCGCCGTGCTGTCGGCGAGGAAGCGCGCGTTGTACGGCGCGTCGGCATCGAAGCGATCCGCCTCGGGCCGGCCGCCGGCCGGACTGGCGATGTCCAGCGCCAGGCCGTTGTCGGCCAGGATCAGCCAGGCCTGTGACAGCTCATCCATCTCGAATCCCGGCCGCTCGCGACCCTGGTCGCGGCCCTCGCTGCTCACCACCACCAGCACCCGCGGCACATCGGCAGCCCGTGCGACGCCTTGATCGGAGGCGGTGGCGACGCCACCAAGCGCCAGCAGCCCGGCCAGCAAACCACTTGAAAACCAACTCGACATGACAGGCACCTCCTCAGGAATGTGCCTGCAGTCTCGGCCCCGTCTGTGAATCGAAGTTCAAATCCCCTGCCTTTTCCGATTGCATCGCCTGACTGCCTCCCCCTCGCGCCGCCCGCAGCCTTGCATCCGTCCAGGGGCGCCCCGATCTAGGCACAATGGCGCGGTGCGCCCGTCCTCCCGGCTTTCGACTCGACTCCCATGACCAATCCCCTGCTCGACTTCAGCGGCCTGCCGCGCTTCGACGCCATCCGACCCGAACACGTCGCCCCGGCGCTGGACCAGTTGCTGGCCGATGCCGAAGCGGCCGTGCGTGCCGCTGAACAGGTGTCGCCGGTGACCTGGGAGACCTTCGTGGTGCCACTGGACGACGCCACCGAGCGCCTGTCGCGCGCCTGGGGCCAGGTCGCGCATCTGGAGTCGGTGCTGAATAGCCCGGAGCTGCGCGAGGTCTACAACGGCGAGCTGCCGCGCATCACCCGTTTCTGGAGCGCGCTTGGCCAGAACCTGGCCTTGTTCGAGCAGTACCGCAAGCTGGCGCAGGCGCCTGACTTCGCCGAACAGGACGCGGCACGCCGCAAGGTGGTCGAGAACGCCCTGCGTGATTTCCGTCTCGGCGGCGCCGAACTGCCGGACGACGCCAAGGCGCGCTTCGCACAAATCCGCGAAGAACTGTCGGCACTGTCGGCGAAGTATTCGCAGAACGTGCTCGACGCCACCGACAGCTGGTCCTTGCTGATCGACGACGAACAGCGCCTCGCCGGCTTGCCCGGCGATGTCATCGCCGCCTGCCGCGCGGCGGCACAGGCCGATGGTGCCGAGGGCTGGAAGCTCAGCCTGCAGATGCCGGTATATCTGCCGGTACAGGCCTATGCCGACGATCGAAGCTTGCGCGAAACGCTCTACCGCGCCAACGCCGTGCGCGCTTCCGAGCTGGGCGACAACAGCGATCTCGACAACTCGCCGTTGATCGGCCAGATCCTGTCACTGCGCAGCGAGCTGGCGCAGCTGCTCGGCTTTGCCAGCTACGCCGAGTACTCGCTGGCCACCAAGATGGCCGATTCGCCTACACAGGTGCTGGACTTCCTGCGCGATCTCGGCTCGCGAGCCAAACCGCACGCACAGCAGGACCGCGCCGAACTGGAAACCTTCGCCCGGGAACAGCTCGGTCTGGCCACACTGGAAGCCTGGGACCTGGGCTACGTCAGCGAAAAACTCAAGCAGGCGCGCTACAGCTTCTCCGCGCAGGACGTGAAGCGTTACTTCACCGAACCAACCGTGCTGGCCGGGCTGTTCGACGTGATCCACGACCTCTACGGCCTGCGCGTGCAAGCCGACCACGGCCCGGTCTGGCACGAGGACGTGCGCCTGTACCGACTGGTCGACGCCGAAGACCGGCTGGTCGGCCAGTTCTTTCTGGATCCCTACGCCCGCGCCGGCAAGCGCGGCGGTGCCTGGATGGATGATTGCCGCAACCGTCGCGACACCACGCGCGGCACGCAGACGCCGCTGGTCTATCTGGTCTGCAACTACGGCAAGGGCCTGGATGGAAAGCCAGCCACGCTCTCGCACACCGACGTGATCACCCTGTTCCACGAAATGGGCCACGGCCTGCACCAGTTGCTCACCGGCATCGGCGAACTGGGCGTGGCCGGCATCAATGGCGTGGAGTGGGATGCGGTGGAGCTGCCCAGCCAGTTCATGGAGAACTTCTGCTGGGAGTGGTCGCGCCTGCAGGCCATGACCGCGCATGTCGACAGCGGCGAACCGTTGCCGCGTGACCTGTACCAGCGCATGCTCGCGGCAAAGAACTTCCAGAGCGGCATGTTCACCGTGCGCCAGCTGGAGTTCGCGCTGTTCGACATGGCGCTGCACGATGATTTCGATCCGGCCGATGACTCGGTGCAGGCGTTGCTGGACCGCGTGCGCGCCGAAGTGGCCGTGAATGTCCCGCCGGCGTTCAACCGCTTCCAGCACCAGTTCAGCCACATCTTCGCCGG
>JAMHVM010000053.1:0-106147 GCA_035911475.1 Lysobacterales bacterium
CTTGACCTTGTCCTGCGCAGTGCCGAAGGCGCGCTGCTGCGCGTGCTCGGCCTGACCGAACGCCGCGGTTTCGCCACCGTGGCGATCGAAGGCACGCAACGCGCCGATCTGGGCGAGTGGCGGCTGGCCGTCACCGTCACCAGCGAGCGCCCGCCCGAACCGCTGCAGTACCAGATCCAGAAGCTGCACGACTGCCTTTCCATCGAGATCACCCCATGTCCCTGACCCTCTGGTTCGACGGCCGCCTCGGCCGCTCAGACACGCTTGCGGCACCGCTCACCACGCACGCCCTGCACTACGGCACCGGTGTGTTCGAAGGCATCCGCAGCTACGCCACGCCGAATGGTTCGGCGGTGTTCCGCCTGCGCGACCATCTGGATCGCATGCGCCGTGGCGCCGACGCCTTCGGCGTGCCGTTCGCCTACGCCGAAGCCGAGGCAGCTACGCTGGCGGTACTGCGTGCGAACAAGCATCGCGACGCCTACATCCGCCCGCTGTTGTGGCTGGGTACCGGATCGCTGGGGCTGGACGTGGCGCCGCTGAGCCAGCACATGATGGTCGCGACCATGCCGTGGAACTCGCATCTGGGCGGGCATCGCGTGCGCCTGACCGTGTCGCCGTACCGCCGCAACCCGGCCTCGGCGTTGCCGCCGCTGAAGCTGTGCGGCAACTACGTCAACTCGATCCTGGCCAAGCGCGAAGCCGGCAGCCGCGGTTTCGGCGAAGCGCTGTTCGTTGATGACAACGGCTTCGTGGTCGAGTGCACGGGCGAGAACGTGTTCCTGGTCAAGGACGGCAAGATCACCGCGGTCGAGCACGGTGACGCCCTGCCCGGCGTCACGCGCACAACGGTCATCGAGCTGACCGGTGCGGAATCGCGGCCGGTCACGCTGGAGGAATTGCTGGATGCCGACGAGGTGTTCCTGACCGGCACCTCCGCCGAGATCGCATCGGTCGAGGCATTGGATGCGCGTGAGTTCGGCACCAATCCACGTACCGAGGAGATCAGTCGCCTGTATCAGCGTGTGGTGCGTGGCGAATCGGCTGCGCATTCGAAGTGGCTGACCGAGGTCTGACATGATCGCCGCGACGGTCCCCAGCGACGTACGCCTGCGCACACCGGACTCCGGGTCCGGCGTGCGCGTGTATCTGGAACCGATCGCCAGAACGAACAAGTTGAATCGTTCGACGCCCAGCAGAATTCCGGCGGTCGCCCATGGGTGCCGCTCAAGCAGCCACGGAGACCACTCATGACCGGTACGGACGTACCGGTACCCGTGACCGCAGCCGACGTGCTGGCAGCGAGCGCACGTCTGCGCAAGGTGCTGACACCGACGCCGACCCACTACGCCGAACGCTTCGGCTGCTGGCTGAAACTGGAGAACCTGCAGCGCACCGGCTCCTACAAGGTGCGTGGCGCGACCAATGCCCTGCTGGCGGCGAAGGAGCGCGGTGACACCCGCACCATCATCACCGCCTCTGCCGGCAATCATGCGCAAGGCATGGCGTGGGCAGCGCGCCAGACCGGCATTCCCGCAATCGCCGTGATGCCGACCACCACACCACAGACCAAGGTGCAGGGTGTGGCTCGCTGGGGTGCTTTCGTGCGCCTGCACGGCAACAGCTACGACGAAGCGGCCGAACACGCGCACGAGCTCGCCGAACATCACGGCTATCGCTACCTGTCGGCATTCGACGATCCCGACGTGATCGCCGGCCAGGGCACGGTCGGCATCGAACTGGCGACGTTGGCGCCGGAGGTGGTGATCGTGCCAATTGGCGGCGGTGGCCTCGCCGCTGGCGTGGCTCTGGCACTGAAGTCTCAGGGCGTGCGCATCGTCGGTGCCCAGGTCGAAGGTGTCGACGCGATGGCCCGGCTGCTGCGCAACGACGCACCACCCAAACAACCGGCAGACAGTTGTGCCGACGGCATTCGCGTCAAGGTGCCTGGCACCCTGACGCGCCGCATTCTGGCCGAGCTGCTCGATGATCTGGTCATCGTGCGCGAGGCCGAGTTGCGCGAGACCGTGGCCCGCCTGGCCCTGGACGAACACGTCGTCGCCGAAGGCGCCGGCGCGCTGGCACTGGCGGCCGGCCGTCGCGTCGCCAGCAAACGCAAGGCCGCGGTGATTTCCGGCGGCAACATCGACGCACAACTGCTGGCGCAACTGATCGCCAGCGCCAAACCGCGCCCGCTGCGCAAACCGCGGCCGTTGCCCGGCGAAGTGCTCGGCAGCCAAAAAACCAACCGCAACCGAACCGCCGATCGACACGCTGGTGAAAACCGACGCGCACAGTCATCACAACCATTCAACGAACAGATCGAGGAAAGCCTGGCATGACCACGCCCGAAACACCGGCAGTCATCACGATTTTCGACACCACCTTGCGCGACGGCGAGCAGTCGCCCGGCTGCAGCATGAGCCCGGCCCAGAAGCGGGTCATGGCACGCGCCCTCGCCGATCTCGGTGTCGATCTCATCGAAGCCGGCTTCCCGGCCAGTTCCGCCAGCGACCGCGAGGCCATGGCGCTGATCGCCAGCGATCTGCGCACACCGGTGCTGGTCGGCCTGTCGCGCTGCAACCAGGACGACATCATCGCCTCGGCGCGGGCGCTGGAGAAGGCGCATCGCCGCCGCCTGCACCTGTTCATCTCGACCAGCCCGCTGCATCGCCAGCACAAGCTGCAGATGAGCGAGGATGAGGTGTTGCAGCGTGCCATCCAGTCGATCGAGTTCGCTCGTCAGTACTTCGACGACATCGAATTCTCGGCCGAGGACGCCACCCGCACCGAGACCGTGTATCTGGTCAAGGTGTTCGCCGCCGCCGCCGCGGCCGGTGCCACCACCTTGAACGTGCCCGATACCGTCGGCTACACCACGCCGGAGGAACTGCGCGAACTGTTCCAGACCTTGCGTGCGCGCATCCCCGAAAGTGACCGGATCGTGTTCAGCGCGCACTGCCACAACGACCTGGGACTGGCCGTGGCCAATTCGCTGGCGGCGATCGAGGGCGGCGCGCGCCAGGTCGAGTGCACCATCAACGGCATCGGCGAGCGCGCCGGCAACTGCGCGGTGGAAGAACTGGTGATGGCGCTGAAGGTGCGCCAGCCGTTCTTCAACGCGACCACCAACATCGACAGCACGCGCCTGCTGGCCACGTCGCAGCTTTTGACGCGCATGACCGGCATGTTCGTCCAGCGCAACAAAGCGGTGGTCGGCGCCAACGCCTTCGCGCACGAGGCCGGCATCCACCAGCACGGCATGCTGCGTCATCGCGGCACCTACGAGATCATGCGCCCGGAAGACGTGGGCTGGAGCGACTCGCAATTGGTGCTGGGTCGGCACAGCGGCCGACATGCGCTGAACCAGCGTCTGCGCGCGATCGGTTTCGTACTGGAAGAGGCCGAACTGGACAGCGTGTTTGTCGCGTTCAAGCAGCTGATGGAAAGCCAGCGCATCGTCACCGATGCCGACCTGCAAAGGCTGGTTGTCGGCGAGGGCGCCAGCGAAGGTGGCGGCTACCGCATCCAGCGCATGTCCGTGCAGGACCACGGTGGTCGCGCCAGCGCCCAGATTGAACTGTCCGACCCGGACGGTGAAACGGTGAGCGAGCACGCCCTGGGCGATGGACCGGTCGATGCCCTGTTCAAGGCCATGGCCCGCGCCACCGGTATCGACCTGACCCTGGAAAGTTATCAGGTGCACAGCATCGGCATCGGTACCGATGCCCGTGGCGAGGCCAGCCTGAGCGCGACATGGTCCGGCGACGGCGTCGAATACAGCGGCAGCGGCACCAGTCGCGACGTGATCGAGGCCAGTGCACTCGCCTGGCTGGATATCGCCAATCGCCTGCTGCGTCAGCAGCCGACCACGTCGTCGTACGCGACGGCCTGAGCAGTCCGATTGCCGAGCATCCAGCCATGACCCGCCAGACCCTGTTCGACAAACTCTGGGAACGCCACGTCGTCGTTCCCGAAACGGCCGATACGCCGGCCGTGCTGTACATCGACCTGCACCTGATCCACGAAGTGACCACGCCGCAGGCCTTCGCCGAACTGCGCGAGCGCGGTCTGCCCGTGCGCCGCCCCGATCGCGTGCTGGCCACGCTGGACCATTCCACGCCGACCCTGCCTGCCGACGCCGATGGCCGCTATCCCTATATCAACGCGCAAGCCGAACAACAGGTGCAGACGCTGGAAGCCAACTGCCGCGAGTTCGGCATCGAACTCAATGGCTGGGGCAGCGAGCACCGCGGCATCGTGCACGTGATCGGCCCAGAGCTAGGCGCGACCCAGCCGGGCATGACCATCGTCTGCGGTGACAGCCACACCGCCACGCATGGCGCCTTCGGCGCGCTGGCCTTCGGCATCGGCACCACCGAGGTCGGCCATGTGCTGGCCACGCAATGCCTGCTGCAGCGCAAGCCCAAGACGCTGGCAATCACCGTCAACGGCAGGCTTCGGCCCGGGGTTGGTGCGAAGGACCTGATCCTGCACGTCATCGGGGTGATCGGCGTCGATGGCGGCACCGGCCATGTCATCGAATACCGCGGCAGCGCCATCGAAGCCTTGTCGATGGAAGAACGCATGACCGTGTGCAACATGTCGATCGAAGCCGGCGCCCGTGCCGGCCTGATCGCACCCGACCAGACCACGTTCGACTGGTTGCGCGGCCGGCCGCGGGCACCGCAGGGCGAGGCCTTCGATCGCGCCGTCGAGCAATGGCGTTCGCTGCGCAGCGACGACGGTGCTCGCTTCGACCGCGAGGTGGTCATTGATGCCGCCGACATCGGCCCGACCGTCACCTGGGGCACGCACCCCGGCATGGTGGTGCCGATCGGTGCCCGCCTGCCGGAGGCGCGCGATGAACAGGAACGCAAGGCGCTGGCCTACATGGGCTTCACCGGCGGCCGTTCCCTGCAGGGCGAGAAGGTCAATGTCGTGTTTGTCGGCAGCTGCACCAACTCGCGCCTGTCCGATCTGCGCGAAGCGGCCGATGTGCTGCGTGGCCGTCGTGTTGCCGACGGCGTGCGCATGCTGGTGGTACCTGGCTCGGTGCAGGTCAAGAAGGACGCCGAGGCCGAAGGGCTGGACCAGGTGTTCGTCGCAGCCGGTGCGCAATGGCGCGAAGCCGGCTGTTCGATGTGCATCGGCATGAACGGCGACATCGCGCAGCCCGGACAACTGGTGGTCTCGACCAGCAACCGCAACTTCGAAGGCCGCCAGGGGCCGGGCGCACGCACCGTGCTGGCCAGTCCGCGCGTCGCCGCAGCCTGCGCCGTGGCCGGCGTCATCACCGACCCTGACGCTGTACTGGAGGCTGCCGCATGAAGCCGCTCACGCAGGTCCGCTCGCGCACCGCCGCGTTGCCGTTCGAGAACATCGACACCGATCGCATCATTCCAGCGCGATTCCTCACCACGACCGAGCGCGCCGGCCTCGGCCGACATGCCTTCAACGACTGGCGCTATCTCGCCGATGGCAGCGACAACCCGGATTTCCCGCTCAACAGCGCGCAGGCGCGCGGCTGCGCGATCGTGGTGGCCGGTCGCAATTTCGGCTGCGGCTCCTCGCGCGAGCACGCGCCCTGGGCCCTGCTCGACTACGGCATCCAGGTGGTGATCTCCTCCGAGATCGCCGACATCTTCCGCAGCAACTCGCTCAAGAACGGCCTGCTGGCACTGGTGCTGCCGGCTGATCAACACGCCGAGCTGCTGGCCCATCCGGGCTGGGAACTGGTCGTCGACGTGGAAGCCCAGACCATCACCCTGCCCGACGACCGCGCGTTCGCTTTCGTGCTGGAGCCGTTCGCGCGCCATTGCCTGCTGCATGGTGTCGATCAGCTCGGCTATCTGCTGCAGCAGGCCGGTGCGATCGAAGCCTACGAGCAGCGCGTCGCTGCATGAACACTTACCACCCAACATCGCGACACCGCTGTAGAGCGGGGCTCGCCCCGCTCTACCGACGCCTCACCGGATCACCTCGGCGGGAGCAGCGGGCCGACTCCGCAATCAATCCATCCCAGTTCACAACTGTCCTGAGAACCGCCCCATGAACGCCCACATCGTTGTCCTGCCCGGAGACGGCATCGGCCCGGAAGTCACCGCTGCCGCTGTCTCGGTCCTGTCCGCCATCGGACAGCGCCATGGTCACCGTTTCAGCTTTACCGAGAAGCTGATCGGCGGCGCTGCCATCGACACCACCGGCGCGCCGTTGCCGGACGACACACTCGACGCCTGCGCACAGGCCGACGCCATCCTGCTCGGCGCGGTCGGCGGCCCGAAGTGGTCCGATCCCAACGCATCAGTCCGCCCGGAGCAAGGCCTGTTGAAGCTGCGTCAGTCGCTGGGCCTGTACGCCAACCTGCGCCCGGTGGTGCCGCATCCGGCCACCCTGGGCGCGGCACCGATCAAGCCGCATCTGCTCACTGGCGTGGATCTGCTGGTGGTGCGTGAACTCACCGGCGGCATCTACTTCGGCCAGCGCACCCGCGATGCCGACAGCGCCAGCGACGAGTGCCGGTACACAGTCAACGAGATCGAACGCATCATCCGCAGCGCCTGCCGCCTGGCCCAACAGCGCCGCGGTTACGTCACCTCGGTCGACAAGGCCAATGTGCTGGAAACCTCACGGCTGTGGCGCGACACCGCCAGCCGCATCGTCCGCGACGAATTCCCGGACGTGCGCCTGGAGCACCAGCTGGTCGATTCCATGGCCATGCACCTGATCACCCGGCCACGCGAGTACGACGTCATCGTCACCGAGAACATGTTCGGCGACATCCTCACCGACGAAGCCTCGGTGCTGGCCGGCTCGCTGGGCGTGCTGCCATCCGCCTCGCTGGGCGAGGGCAAGCGCGGCCTGTACGAACCCATCCACGGCTCGGCGCCCGACATCGCCGGCAAGGGCATCGCCAACCCGTACGGCACCATCCTCAGCGCTGCGCTGCTGCTGCGTCATTCGCTGGGTCTGGAAAGCGAGGCCGCCCAGATCGAGCGCGCCGTGGCCCAGGCGCTGGACGACGGCATCATGACCGCCGACCTGGCTGGTTCCGGCAAGCAAAGTGTGGGTACACGCATCGCCACCGCCGCCGTCATCGAGCACATCGCCCAGCCCTGCGCGGTTGCCGAATTGCGTGATTGACCGGAGTCGACGCGCGCGCGAACGCAATGTCTTCCGGTGAGCCTATCGGCACGCGTGAGTACGCCGGCGCAGATTCGGTGCCGGCTCTCCGGTCGCACCGCACCGTCGCGTTGCGCGGCCCGACTGGCTATCCTTGCGCCCCCGCAAGGGAACAAGGAGAGTCATCATGAAACGCTACGACCACGAACAGGCCTCCTTTTGAGGTCACCAGCAAGCGCAGGAAGGGTTTCCCGTCGGAAACCCAGGTGAAGAAGGGCCGCAGATTTTGTCCACGGGGACAAGGAGCTGATCGAGAAGCTCGGTCGCAACGATCCCTGCCCCTGCCTCTCCGGGAGGTCGTTTCAAGCGTTGTTGCCTGTTGACCGGATGTTTCGACGGCCGCAACCGCCACGACTACTCGCGCTGACCGCGCGCACCACAAGGCGTCGTCGATGTGGTGCCGGGATGACGACGACCTGGCAACAGGCACGCCGGCCGCCACCGTCAGGTGCGCGCCCGGCGTGCGTCACCAGTCTCTGCGGCCAGGCAACAGCGCCTGCAGTTCGGCGTCGGTGAGGTTGCGCCAGCGGCCGGGCTTGAGGTCGCCCAGACGCAGGTTGTCGATGCGCACGCGACGCAACTGGGTGACCCGGTAGTCGAAGGCGGCGGCCATCAGGCGGATCTGCCGGTTCAGGCCCTGCGTGAGCACGATGCGGAAACCGTATTTGGCGATGCGGCTGGTCCGGGCGGGTCGGGTCATCTGGCCGTGGACGCGCACGCCGCGCGCCATGCCGGCCAGGAACTCCGGCGTGACCGGATGATTCACCGCGACGAGATATTCCTTCTCGTGGCCGTTTTCCACGCGCAGCAACTCGTTGACGATATCGCCGTTGCTGGTCAGCAGGATCAGGCCTTCGGAATCCTTGTCGAGTCGGCCGATCGGAAAAATACGCCGTTCGTGGCCGACGAAGTCGACGATGTTGCCGGCAACGCCCGCCTCGGTGGTGCAGGTGACGCCGACCGGCTTGTTCAGGGCAATGTAGACGTGGCGCCGACCGCCCTTTTTCGTCAACGTCGGCAAGGGATGACCGTCAACCAGCACGGTATCGCTCTCGCCGACTTCCATGCCGTTCGAGCCGGGCTGGCCATTGACGGTGATGCGCCGCGCGGCAATCAGCCGGTCGGCCTCGCGACGAGAGCAGTAGCCGCTGGCGGCGACGAACTTGTTCAGACGCATCGCCACGCTCCGCCTTGGAAAAGGCCCGTGTCCTGCCGGGATCGGGCTTGCCCCGATCCCTGCCGGGCAAGCCCGGCAGCTACCTTCGCCTGGCACGAATACCGGGCCAGATCCACGAGCGACGACCCTTGCCTGACGCCGCCGCGATTACGAGCGAGCGCCGCGGGCACTGGCGAGCACGACTCGGCCCCGACCGCGGTCACAGCAGCCGCACCCGGAACGCGCGGCCCTTGATCTTGCCGGCCTGCAGGCCGGCCACCGCCGCCTTCGCCCGCTCGCGCCGGATCGCGACATAGCTGCGGGTGGCGAACACGTCGATCTTGCCGACATCGGCCGCAGTCAGGCCGGCAGCGCCGGTCAAGGCGCCCAGCAGATCGCCAGGACGCAGCTTGTCGGTGCGACCGGCGTCGATGCGCAGCGTCTGCATGCTCGCGACCGGCACCTGTGACCGCGCCGATGGACTGAACTTCGGCGGTCGCGACCAGCGCAGAGTGATATCCAGCTGTTCGGCCAGCTGGTTGGCGCGCGCGACTTCCGCGGGTGCCGCCAGGCTCAAGGCCAGCCCGGTCTCGCCGGCACGTGCGGTGCGGCCAATGCGATGCAGATAGGTGTCGGCATCGTGCGGCAGGTCATAGTTGACCACGCAGGCCAGCGACTTGATGTCCAGGCCACGGGCGGCAACATCGCTGGCCACCAGAACGGTCAGACTGCGGTTGCCGAAGCGCACCAGCACCTCGTCGCGGTCGCGTTGCTCCAGATCTCCGTGCAGGGCATCGGCGGCGAAGCCAAGACCGGACAGATACTGCGCTACGTCGGCAACTTCGCGGCGGGTATTGCAGAACACCACTGTCGATTCCGGGCTGTGCAGCAGGAGCAAACCGGCCAGCGCGGCTGGCTTGCCGGTGGCGTCGACCTCGTGGAAGTGCTGTGTCACCAGCGGCTGGCTGTCGTCACCGCCGACTACGACCTCGACTGGCTCGTGCAGGCTCTGCCGGGCCAGCTCGCGGATCGCCTCCGGCCAGGTCGCCGAGAACAACAGGCTCTGCCGCTGCTTCGGCAGATGCGCAACGATGGCGGCGATGTCCTGCGCGAAGCCCATGTCGAGCATGCGATCGCCCTCGTCCAGCACCAGCGTCTGCAAGCCGGACAGATCCAGCGCACTGCGCTCCAGCAGCTCCAGCACGCGGCCCGGCGTGCCGACCACGATGTGCGGCGGGTGCTGCAGCGAGGCCAGATGCGGGCCCAGCGGAATGCCGCCGGCGAACACGCTGAGCTTGACGTTGGCGATGCCTGCTGCCAGTCGGCGAATGGCCTTGCCGACCTGATCGGCCAGCTCGCGGGTCGGCGACAGGATCAGCGCCTGGCAGCCGACACGGCCGGCATCCAGCCCATTGAGCAGACCCAGACCGAAGGCGGCGGTCTTGCCGCTGCCGGTCGGTGCCTGCGCGATCAGGTCGCGTCCGGCGAGGATGGACGGCAGCGATTGCGCCTGCACCGGTGTGGGCAGGTGGTAGCCCAGTTCGTCGAGCACCCGCTGCAGCGGCGCGATCAGCGCCAATTCGGAGAAAGAAGTCATCCGCCATGGTCGCAGGTCGACACCGAGACGGACAATCAGGCCGGGGCCCGTTCGGCGGTTTGGTGCCGGTCTGGAGCCGATCGCAAAATCACCCATCGGGTGAGGGCCATTCCCACCCAGCGCGCTGTTAGAGGCATTTCGGGCGCGACGACACGATCGGGCCTGCATTCACTGCGCACGACGCACCAGCGCACACGGCACAATGCCGCCATGAGCGACCACGCCGACACCAGCCCGCCCGCGCCCCTGGACGAAGCCCGGCAAGCACCACGTATCTGGGTCGATGCCGATGCCTGCCCCGGCGTCATCCGCGAGATCCTGTTCCGTGCTGCAGAACGCACGCGAATCGAGGTGATCCTGGTCGCCAACCAGTGGCTGCGGACACCGCCTTCGGCGGTGATCCGATCGATGCAGGTGGCCGGCGGCTTCGATGTTGCCGACCGCGCCATCGTCGAACGGCTCCAGGCCGGCGACCTGGTGGTCACACAGGACATTCCGCTGGCGGAGCAGGTGCTCAGCCTTGGCGGCGATGCCATCAACCCGCGCGGCGAGCGCTACACCGCCAATACCATCCGCGAGCGGGTCTCGATGCGCAACGCGATGGAAGAGCTGCGTGGCGCCGGTATCCAGACCGGTGGCCCGCCGACCCTGCACGCCCGCGACCGGCAGGCCTTCGCCGCCGCGCTCGACAGTTGGCTGGTCGGCGCAGGGCGCCAGCGTGACGCGCCGCCAGCGACCGCACGACCGGTCGAGTGACGCGAAGTTGCCCGCAGCCACCGCGTCGGTCCACGTGTTCGCGCCGATCGCATCGGCCAGAGAGCATGCCCGCATCCGCTGGCGGCTGCGTCGAGGGATACAATGCAGCCATTCGTCGATCCCGACGTCGATGGCCACCCTGGCTCAGCACATGACCACAGCGCCTGGCGTCTCGTCGCACGACCGCGTCGTCCTGTTCGATGGCGTCTGCAAACTGTGCAACGCCTGGTCGCGTTTCCTGATCCGGTTCGACCGGAACAGGATCTTCAAGCTGGCCTCCGTGCAATCGCCGCAAGGACAGGCCATTCTTCGCTGGCATGGCCTGCCGACCGACGCCTTCCAGACCATGCTGCTGGTCGAAGGCCCGCGCGTATTCACCCGATCGACCGCCTTCGTGCGGGTTGTGGCCCGGCTTCCGTTTCCGTGGTTCCTGGCTGCCGGCTCCTGGCTGATTCCGCGACCCGTCCGTGACTGGCTGTACGACCGCGTGGCACGCCATCGCTACGCGCTGTTCGGGCGATACGACAGCTGCATGCTGCCCGACCCCGATCACCGAGGCCGGTTTCTTGATGACAATGCGAGATAGTCGTCTGGCTTCCCTGGTCTGCCGGTTCGCGGTCGCGTTCGTGTGGATCTATCAGGGGCTGGTGCCGAAACTGCTGGGCCCGCACGAAGACGAGCTGGCCATGAATCTTGCGCTGGGGATATCGCCGGCGCAGGCCACGCTCGTTTCCTACGTCGCAGGAAGCCTCGAGATCGCGCTCGGAGTCCTCGTGCTGATCCTGCATCGACAGCGCTGGCCGCTATGGCTGAGCATCATCCTGATGGGCTTGCTGCTCGCGTACGCGGCCGTCGCCACGCCCGGCCTGCTCGCTGCGGCATTCAATCCGGTCACGATCAATGTTGCCGTGGCGGCACTGGCACTGGTCGCGTTGCTGCTGGATCGCGAATCCGGATCAGCACGCCGCTGAATGGTCCTGCGCGGCTGTCCGGTCCCGGCAACAGCACCACCATCGCCTACCTCCCGAATCCGCGGAGCGACGCCAGACGAGCCGCCCCTGCCCTGTCGACGTGCTCGCCAGGCACGTCGACGCCGCCGCCTGGCCCACACGTACCGCTGTTGGTGAAGAAATGCTGGTCATGAGCGATGGCGCCGTGTTCAATCCGGGCGCGACCCGCGGCTTGACCCGCGGCTTGAACCGGGGCGACCCAGGATCGATCAACCACGCATGAACCCTCCCGGCAATCCCTGGCTGATCCTCGCTGCCGGCCTCAGCGCCTTGGCGGCGCTGCTGCATGTCGGCGCTGTCGTGTTCGGCGCAACCTGGTACCGGTTTCTCGGTGCCGGCGAGCAGATGGCGCGGATGGCGGCGGCGGGACGCCTGTACCCGACGGTAGTCACGCTGGCCATCGCGGCCGTGCTGCTGGTCTGGTCGCTGTACGCGCTCTCCAGCGCCGGCGTGATCGGCCGGTTGCCTCTGTTGCGCACCGCCCTGTGCGCCATCACCGCCATCTACCTGCTGCGTGCTGTCGCGTTCCTGCCACTGATGACGATCATTCCCGGCAACAGCCTGACCTTCTGGCTGGTCAGCTCGGGCATCTGCCTGGTGTTCGGCCTCGTTCATCTGGTCGGACTGGTTCAGGTCTGGCATCGACTCTGATCGGATGCGTCGCGAACACGGCCTCGCCTCGATCCTGCGCTGCGACCACGATCGAACCAGCGGCATAATGCCGCCATGAGCAACGCCACCGACAGCCTCACGCCGCTGGCCATCGCCGTGCTGACCGTCTCGGATTCACGCACGCGCGCCAACGACAGCAGCGGCGACTACCTGGCCGATTCGCTGACCGCCGCCGGCCACTCGCTGGCCGCACGCGATCTGCTGCCCGATGACCGCTACCGCCTGCGTGCGCTGGTGTCGGCCTGGATCGCCGACCCCGCCATCGATGCGGTGATCATCACCGGCGGCACCGGCTTCACCGGCCGTGATTCCACACCGGAAGCGATCGCGCCGCTGCTGGACCGGGAAATGCCCGGCTTCGGCGAAATCTTCCGCGCCATCTCGTTCCAGGAGATCGGCAGCTCGGCGCTGCAGTCGCGGGCGCTGGCCGGCATCGCCAATGCCACCTTCGTGTTCTGCCTGCCGGGATCGACCTCGGCCTGCCGCACCGCGTGGGAAGGCATCATTGCCGCCCAGCTCGACAGCCGCACGCGTCCCTGCAACCTGCCGGGGCTGAGACCACGCCTGCGCGAGTAGTTCGCGCAACCAGCCAAGGTGGCCCGATCGGCGGGTCTTGTGCGTTTTTCCGGACGCACCAGCCCACCCACCTTCCGGCCCGGGGACCCACCATGGCGAACACCTGTCGTCGTATCCAGCATGGCGGCCTGACCGCGCTGCTCATCGCCCTGACGCTGGCCGGCGGCGGCCAGGTTGCGCAGGCCATCCACGCGCCGCCGGAAGCGCCCGACGCACCGGACGTGAACTACGACATCCGTCTGGACAGCAAGGCCGCTGATCGTCTGGCGCTTTTCCGTGCCGATGGCGGTCACAGCGCATCCCGGGCCGCGCTGCTCCGATCGCGGCTCGCGCAGGGCGAAACCCGGCTGCGCGCGCAGTTGCCCGACGCGGTGATCGAGCACGGCATGGGACTGGCAACGCCGGAACTGATCGCCCGCAGCGTGCACAGCCGGTCCTTCCTCACCGGACCGGGCAGTGGTGACCGCGAGGCCGATCTGCGCCGCTTCATGAAAGCCCATGCCGGACTCTATGGCGTGGATGCCGACCAGATCGATGCGCTGGCCGTGGTCGCCGACTACGTCAATCCCGACGGCCAACTGGGCTGGGTGCATCTGGAGCAACGCCTGCATGGCCGACCGGCGTTCCAAGGCGAGATCAAGGCCGGCTTCGCCCCCGACGGCGCGATCATCCGCACCATCGGACAACTGGCGCCGTGGCCGGATGTGCCTGCGCCGCGGATCAGCGCCGAATCCGCGCAGAGGGCACTGCGATCAGCGGCCAGCACCATCGCCGTCGACTTGCCCAGGCATGCGACGCCAGTGCTGGAGTCCCGCGCCGACGGTCATGAACTGCTGCTGGCGCGCGGTCCGTTCGCACAGGACATCGCTGCCGAGACGCTGTACTTCCCGATCGAGCCCGGCATCACCCGGCTGGCCTGGCGCTTCATACTCTGGCAGCCGGATCTGGCCTGGATGGTCATCGTCGATGCCGCCACCGGCGTCGAGTTGTGGCGCAAATGCCTCACCGAGCATCAGAGCCAGACCGCCACCTACGGTGTCTACACCCGCGAAACGCCGGTCGGCGGTTGGCCTGGACCGATCAGCAACACCGCGCCGGAAGGGCCATTGCTCAACCGCGGCGTGACCATCGCGCGGGTCGGCAACGAACCGCCCAACACCTTCAACAACCTGGGCTGGATCACCGACGGAACCAACCTGACCAATGGCAACAACGTCGAGGCTGGTCTGGACCGCGATGGTTCGGATGGTGTCGATCCCGGCGGACGCGCCCAGGGCATTCCCAATCGCGTCTTCGTCTTCAACTACAACCCGGCGCCCGGAAACCCGGCACCGGGTAGCGAGCCCCTGCATCCGAACTACCCGCCCGACCTGTCCAACTTCCAGCGTGGCGCCGTGGTCAATGTCTTCCACTGGAGCAACCGCTTCCACGATGCGCTCTACCTGCGTGGATTCACCGAAGCGGCACGCAATTTCCAGCACGACAACTTCGGTCGTGGTGGCGTGGGCGGCGACCGCATCAGCGCCGAAGTGCAGGATGAGGCTGGCAGCGACAATGCGGTTTTCAGCACGGGACCGGACGGCGTGCGCGGCCGCATGCAGCTCCATGTGTTCTCGATGCCGACACCGGATCGCGACCCGGCCCTGGAAAACACCATCATCCTCCACGAACTCGCCCATGGCCTGACCCAGCGCCTGATCGGCAATGCTGCAGGCATGAACACGATCGAGAGCCGGGGACTGGGCGAAGGCTGGTCGGACTTCGTGGCGCTGTCCCTGCTGCAGAGCGCATCGCAACCGCAGACCGGCAACTATCCGGTCGCGGCGTATGTCAGGGAACAGCCGTACTACGGCATCCGCCGCTTTCCCTATGCGCCGGTTGCGCATCGTGGCGGACCCGGATTCCTCAACATGCACGCGCCACAAACCTTCGCCGATGTCGATCCGGACCAGATCGACCTGTCCGACGGTGTATTTCCGCCGAACCCGAACGTGATTGGTGGCGCCCGCGCCGTGCACAACCTGGGCGAGATCTGGGCGCTGGCCCTGCTCGAAGGCCGCAAGCGGTTGATCGAACGCCTGGGCTACGCCGATGGCAATACCCGCATGCTGCAGATCGTGGTCGACGGCATGAAGCTGTCGCCGCTGAATCCGACGTTCCTGCAGGCGCGCGACGCCGTGCTGGCCGCCGCGCTGGCACTGGGTGACGCCGCCGATGTCGACGATCTCTGGCGCGGCTTCGGTGCCCGGGGCATGGGTTTGGAAGCCGACAGCGACGGCGGCAGCGTGGTCGAATCCTTCCTGGTGCGGATGGTGAATCAGGAACCGGCCATCGGTTTCGACGACAGCCAGTGCAACGGCAACGACCGGCTCGATCCGGGCGAGCGCATCCGGCTGGAAATCCCGTTGACCAATCTCGCGGTCGCGACGGCCACCAATACCCGACTGTCGATCAACGGCCAGCCCGTGTACGACTACGGCACGCTGGCACCGGGCGCCACGGTTTCACGCCGCCTGCCGTTTACGGTGCCCACCGCGCTGGTGTGTGGCGCGCCGCTCCCGCTGGAACTCGGCATCGGCAGCAGTCTCGGCCAGCAGACCGAACATCGCCGCCTGATCACCGGGCAGGCCCTGCCGGGATGGTTGCAGCGCTTCGAGACCGTCGCACCGCCAGCACTGCCAGCTGGCTGGACCAGCACGGTCACGGGGTCTCACAGTGCCTGGGTCACCAGCAACACGAGTCCCTACAACGGCAACCACGCGGCCTTCGCCGCCGGCGCCATCGCCACCGGCTCGACCAGCTTGAACGCGGCCTCGTTCGTTGCCGCTGGCGGGCCGGCGCGGATCAGCTACTGGCACCAGTTCAATCTGGAGAATCTCTATGACGGCGTGGTGCTGGAGGTGGATGTCGGACTGACCGGAAGCTGGCAGGACATCGAATCAATCGGCGGTTACTTCGAACACGGTGGCTACAACCGCACCCTGGACAGCAGCAATGCCTGCAGCGCGAACCCCAACCCGCTGGCCGGTCGTCGCGCCTGGTCAGGCAACTCCGGCGGCTATCGCCCGGTGAGCGCCGCCCTGCCGGCCATCTCGCCCGGCACCAACATACGCCTGCGCTGGCGTCTGGGCAGCGATTGCAATGTCGCCAGCCCGGTCGGCATCCACATCGACGACGTGCAGGTCATCGCCGGATACAGCTGCGCGGCGCCTGTGTGCCAGGACCTGATCTTCCGCAATGGTCTGCAGGGTATGGAGTAGGACCGAGGTAGCGGCACGCCGGCTGTCCGGGTCATGATGGCTTGGTCGACGACGGAGCCCGGCCCATGGCAGCGAAGCTGAAGAAGAAGGACTACGAGCAGGCACTGGATACGCTGCAACTGGAACTCAACAACCTGCATGCCTGGCTGTCGGCGACCGGCGAGCGCGTGCTGGTGATCCTGGAAGGTCGCGACACCGCCGGCAAGACCGGCGTGATCAACGCCATCACCCACCGCCTGAACCCGCGCCGCACCCGGGTGGTGGCGCTGTCGAAACCGACCGAGCGCGAAGCCGGCCAGTGGTACTTCCAGCGCTATGTCGAGCACCTGCCGGCGGCTGGCGAGATCGTGCTGTTCGACCGCAGCTGGTACAACCGCGCCGGCGTCGAGAAGGTCATGGGCTTCTGCGACGACGAGCAGTACCAGCGTTTTCTCACCGAGTGTCCGGTGTTCGAAAAGCTGCTGGCACTGGATGGCATCCGCCTGTTCAAGTATTGGCTCACCGTCGACCAGGCCGAGCAGGAGAAGCGCTTCGCCGAACGTCTGGACGATCCGCTCAAGCGCTGGAAGCTGTCGCCGGTGGACCTGGCAGCGCGCGAGAAATACGCCGAGTACGGCAAGGCCCGCGACGCCATGTTCGAGCGCACGCACACCCGTGCCGTGCCCTGGCATCTGGTCGACGCCAACGACCAGCGACGCATGCGCCTGAACCTGATCAGCCACCTGCTCTCGAAGATTCCCTACCAACCGGTGCCGGTGGAATTGCCGCCATTTCCCGAGCTGCCGGGAAAGCTTCGCAAGGATCAGCCCAAGGTCAAGGTGCCGTCGATTCCGGCGCGCTGGTGAGCGACTGCGCCCACCGCGGCGGTGATGGACGCGACTGTGCTGCCTCAACCGCGCCGGGAACCACCAGCGCTGTCCGATCAAGGGTGGGTCGCGATCAGTGCGGGCTGCTGCTCGCCAGCATCACCAGCCACAGCAACCACGCCCAGAGCCACAACACCAGCGTGTAGACCGGCCGTCGTTGCCACAGCGGCCGTCCGCTGCGGATCAGCGCCTGGTTCAACAGGCCGGCGAACAGGAAACCCATCGACCACAGCATGCCGACCAACAGCATCGCCGGCCACACCCAGTCGCCGCTCCACTGCTCCAGTGTGGGATAGCGCGATGGCAATGCCGGCGCCACGGCGTAGTAGAGCAGCACGGCGACCACACCCATGCCGACCAGGCCGAGGATCGCGGTGACCACGAAAGCGATCACCGAGGCTGGCATCGCCCGGATCAACGCGAACAGCTTCCTGGCCAGATCCAGCAAGACGAACCTTTCAGTCCGCGCAAGTCGCGTCGCTAGCCACGCGCTGGACTGCGATCCCACTCACTCCGGCTCGAAACCAAGCTCGTACAGCGAACGCAGCAGATCGGCGGCATCGCGATAGACGCGGTAGGCGCCGGAGCGGATCAGCTCGTCCTCGCCGTAGCCGCCGCTGAGCACGCCGATGCCGAGCATGCCGGCACGGCGCGCCGCCAGCAGATCCCAGACCGCGTCGCCGACCACGTAGCACTCGCCCGGTGCGCGTCCCAGACGCTCGGCCGCGCGCAGGAACAGTGCCGGATCCGGCTTGGCGCGCGATACCTCGCCGCGCTCGACCACCACCAGGTCATCGGGCACCTGCAGGGCATCCAGCGAGGCATTGATCTCCGGTCGCCGGCCCGAGGTGGCGATGCCATGGGCGATGCCGCGCTCGCGCAGATAGCGCAGCAGCTCGATGGCGCCGGGCAGCGGCCGGCGCTCGGGCAGGATCTGCCGGTAGATCTCGCCGTGCCGACGCTGGATATGCTGGATCTCGGCCTCGCCCAGTTCGCGGCCGAGTTCGCGCACCGCCGCGCGCGTGGCCAGACCGCCGCTCATGCCGATGCGCCGATGGATACGCCAGCCGTCCAGGCCCAGGCGGGCTTCGGCGAAAGCCTTCTGCCAGGCGAAGACATGCGCGTAGACAGTGTCGACCAGGGTGCCGTCCAGGTCGAAGATCAGGGCGTTCATCAGCGACGTACCTCGAAGGTCTGGTTCAAGCCATCGGCGCTGCAGGCTTCGCGCTCGACGCGCTCGACGCGTGCCTGCGGCGGGCCTTCCGCCAGCCAGGACTGAAGAGCGTCCAGTGCCTGCGCGTCGCCCGCGGCGATCACCTCGACCCGGCCGTCAGCGAGATTGCGGGCATAACCGCGCAGTCCGAGCGCCCGCCCCTGCGCCTGCGTGGAAGCGCGGAAGAACACGCCCTGTACCCGGCCGCTGACCACGAAGCGCGCTGCCAGCTGCTCGCCCACGTCAGTCACCAGCACCGGCCGCGATCACCTTGTCGATATCCGCGCCGGTGACCGGGCCGACGAAGGCCTCGCGCACGGTGCCTTGCGGATCGACCACATAGGTCAGCGGCAGGCCACGCGGAACCGGCCAGCCTTCCGGCGGCGCATAGACATCGACCGGTGCGATCGGATAGCGCGGCTTGTGCCTGGCCAGGAAGGCATCGAGCTCGTCGCGCTCGACCTCCTCGTAGTCCAGCCCCAGCACCTCGACGTCATCGCGGTCGGCCAGCGCCGACAGGTCCGGAATCTCCTTGATGCACGGCGCGCACCAGGTCGCCCAGTAGTTGAGCACCACCCACTTGCCGCGCTGCGCGGCCAGATCGAATTCGCCGCCGTCCAGGGTGGCGATCTTCAGGGTCGGCTGGCTGCCGATCATCTCCCTGGCGCCCTGCGCCTGTACGGTCACCGCAGTGCTTGCCATCGCGACGAACAGCGTCAGCCAGGCGATCGCAGATTTCATGTTGCTTCCTCGGTGGTTGATGCGCGCAGCCAGGCGGCCACGCTCTGGTCCAGTACCGGTGCCACACCGCCGGCCGCGCTGGCCAGCAGCGCGTCGGCATCGTCCGGTGCCGCCATGCGACGGCGCAGCGGGATTCGATAGCGACCCGCCTCGTAAAGTTCCGACAGCTTCACCTGGTCCAGATCGCGGATGATTCGCCAGTAGCCCAGCGAGGTGCGCTCGACGATGCGCAGGTTGGCCAGATCATTCAGGCAGTTCAGCAACTGCTCGTCACTGACCCCGGGCACATGGTCATGCAGTTGCACCAGACGCAGCCCACGGCCCTGCGCATGGGCCTTGGACAGGCCTTCCAGCGCACGCAGCAGCGCCGCGAACTCGTGCCCCTCCGGCAGCTTGCGTTCCTCCGGGTGATAGCGGAACGCCGACAGCGAGGCGGCCAGCAACGCGCCCAGCAGCACGATGTTCCAGGACAGGTACACCCAGATCAGGAAGATCGGCACCACCGCGAAGGCGCCATAGATGCGCTCGTACGACGGCACATTGGTCAGGTAGAAGGTGAAACCGCGCTTGCCCAGCTCGAACAGGATCGTGGCGACCAATGCCCCCAACGCCGCATGGCGCCAGCGCACCTCGGTGTTGGGGACCACGGCATAGCACAGCGTCAGCGCCAGCCAGGTGACGAAGGCCGGCACCAGCATCAGCAGGCGCTGGCTGAGGCCGTAGTCGCGATCGATCTCGGCGATGAACGGCAAGGCGATGAAATAGGTCGACACCGCCAGTCCGGCGGTGATCAGCAGCGGCCCCAGGGTCAGCACGGTCCAGTACATGACGAAGCGCGAGACCAGCCGCCGGGCACGGGTGGCGCGGAAGATGCGGTTGAAGGCATCTTCGATCGAATACATCATCAACAGGGCGCTGACGAACAGCGCAAAGATGCCGACACCGGTGAGGCTGGAGGCATTGGCAGCGAAGTTGGCCAGGTACGATTCGATGGTCTCGCCCGCAGCCGGCAGGAAGTTGGCGAAGATGTAGCTGCGCAACTGATCCGACCACGCCTGGAACACCGGGAACGCCGACAGGATGCCGAACACCGCGACAGTCAACGGCACCAGTGCGAACACGGTCGTGTAGGACAGCGCACCGGCGTACTGGAAACAGTTGTCGTCCCAGAAGCGCTGCCACAGGTAGCGCCAGAACGCCTTCCAGCGCGCACGCGTCGCCACCGGCAACAGGTTCGCCAGACGCCTAGGCACGCGCGAAGTCCGTGAGATCGGCAACGTCTTGGATCAGGTCGGCGGGCGTCTGAGGCACAATAGCGGGATGGGCGATGTGTTGATCCTCTACTTTAGCCGCACCGGCCACACCGAGGCGATGGCGCGACGCATTGCGCGTGGCGTCGAGGAAGTCGACGGCATGCGCGCGCGCCTGCGCAGCGTGCCGCCGGTGGCGCCGGTCACCGAAACCGCGCAGCCACCGGAACCGGCCGAAGGCGCGCCCTACGTGACCGAAGCCGATCTGACCGAATGCAGCGGCCTGATCCTCGGCAGCCCGACCCGCTTCGGCAACATGGCTTCTGCGCTCAAGCACTTCCTGGACGGGACCGGCAGCCAATGGCTGGCCGGCACCCTGGTCGGCAAGCCGGCGGCGGTGTTCGTCTCCACCGGCACCTTGCACGGTGGCCAGGAATCGACCCTGCTCAGCATGATGCTGCCGTTGCTTCACCACGGCGCGATCATCGCCGGCATCCCGTTCCACGACACGGAGCTCAACACCACGAGCACCGGCGGTACGCCGTACGGCGCCAGCCACTGGTCCGGTGTCCGCGGCGAGCGCGAACTCAGCGCCGACGAGATCGCGCTGTGCCGGCGACTGGGTCGCCGCGTCGCCGAACTGGCCCGGAAGCTCGCCTGATGCTGTTGAACATCGTCCGAGCCGGTTTGCTGGCGCTGCTGGTGCTGCAGGTGTTCTGGCACGGCTTCCTGCCGCCACCGCGATCGCCGCTGGGCTGGAGCGCGCTGGTGATCGCCGTGCTGCCGTTGCTGCTGGTGCTGCCCGGTGCCTGGCGTGCCCGACCGATGCCCTTGTTCTGGGCCAATCTGCTGTGCCTGCTGTACTTCTGCCACGGTGTCAGCGAGGCCTGGACCACGCCGGAAGTGCGCCTTTGGGCCTTCGTTGAAATCATCCTGAGCGTGATCGTGGTCAGCGCCTATGGCGCCTTCGGCCTGAACTCGCGGCGTGCCGCCCGTGCCGCTGTCGCATCCCCTGTCCCTGCCGTGAAGTGAACCGAGCCATGGAAAAACTCTGCATCGTCACCACCGGCGGCACCATCGACAAGGTCTATTTCGACGACAAGTCCGACTACCAGATCGGCGATCCGCAGATCGGCCAGATCCTGCGCGATCTCGGCGTGGCCTTCCCATTCGAGGTGGTGTCGCTACTGCGCAAAGACAGCCTGCACGTCAACGACGGCGACCGCGAGCTGATCCGCGAGACCATCGCCGCACGCCCCGAGCAACAGATCCTGGTCACCCACGGCACCGACACCATGGTCGACACCGCGCGCGTGCTGCAGGCGATTGCCGGCAAGACCATCGTGCTGACCGGTGCGCTGAACCCGGCGCTGTTCCGCGGCTCCGATGCCGTGTTCAACATCGGCTGCGCGGTCGGCGCGGTGCAAAGCCTGCCGCCCGGCGTCTATATCGCCATGAACGGGCGCCTGTGGGATCCGCTCAAGGTGCGCAAGAACCGCGACGCCAACCGCTTCGAAGCGGGTTGATTCCAATCCGCAGATGGGACAGCGGCCTGCCGGCCGCCGAGCGGGGCAAGCACCGCTCCTACCGCAGTCGCCGGATTGATTGACGCGACGCCTGTAGCAGCGGGGCTTGCCCCGCCGACCCGCGCCGCTCACTCGTCTAGCGACTCACACAATTCGACGCGGTGCTTACCGTGCGAACCACGAACGACCCCGCTCAACCGCCCGAAGTGTCCTGCAAGCCATGCAGGAATCGGTCGCTGCGCGGCTTGAACCAGTTGTCGTAGTCCAGCGAGAACACCACCGTGCTGGCGCGACCGACCAGTTCCTGACGTGGCACGAAACCGTAGATGCGACTGTCGGCGCTGTTGTCGCGGTTGTCGCCCATCATCAGGTAGTGATCTGGCGGCACTGTCACCGGGCCGAAGTTCTGCACCCGGGTTGGATAGGCGGCGCGGATCGTGCGGCGTCGGCTGTCGGGGGTGACTTCCAGCATCGAGACGCCACCGACATCGTCATGGGCATCTTCGTAGCGCGCCTCGACACCATTGACCACCAGCCGGTTGCCTCGCAGCTCGACCACATCGCCAGGCAGTCCGACCAGACGTTTGACCAACCGGGTGTCGGCGGCCGCCGACTTGAACACCACGATGTCGCCGTGTTCGGGCTCGCCGGTGCGCCACAGGCTCACATTGGTCAGCGGCAGCTTGAAGTCGTAGGCGAGCTTGTTCACCCAGATGCGGTCGCCGACCACGATGGTCGGGTTCATCGAGGTGCTGGGCACATCGTTCCAGTCGGCGAAGGAACTGCGGAACACGATCATCAGCGCGATGAACAGGAGAATCCCGCGATGGCGTTTCAGAAACGCGGTCGGGCGGGCGGCAAGGCTGGCGGTCATGGCTGGTGTCCCCGGAAGTTGCCGACATCGACCGGCAAGCGCGCGACAAGTTCAGTGCGGACGGGCTGGTCTTCCCATCCCGACAATACCCTCAGGAAACCCCTGAATAGCGTAGCGAGCGTGTGGCTGGCGGTGACGCCGGCCCGCACGACGCACCATCATGTATGGCTGACACATGAGCATTCCGAGCTGCGCCGGACTTCGTCAGACGCACGCGCTGTAGTTGTTTGAGGTTCCTCAGCGCTCGGAGTGACCGGGCTCGGTGTAGCTGCGGGTGAACAGGCCCGGTCGCACCAGGTCGATGAAACGCCGTGCATGCGGACTGGCCAGCCGCCCCTTGCGCATGACCACCCCGTAGCTGCGCTGCGGGAAGTAGGCGCGCAGGTTGCGCACCAGCAGGCGCTGCTTGTCGTCGTCGGTCAGACACAGGCCGGTGACGATGGAGATGCCCTGGCCCATGGCCACGTACTGCTTGATCACCTCCCAGCCGCCCACTTCCAGCGCCACGCTGTAGGGCACACGACGCTGCTGGAAGACCAGATCGACCAGACGCCAGGTCGACAACCGCCGTGGCGGCAGGATCAGCCCATACGGGCTGAGATCTTCCAGACGCACCTCGGCAATCTGCGCCAGCGGATGATCCAGCGGCGCGATCAGCATGGGGTCGAAGTGGTAGACCGGCTCGTAGGCGATGTCCGGCGGCACTTCCAGCATCGAGCCGACCGCCAGGTCGACCTGGTCGTTGCGCAGCAACGCCAGACCATCACGACCGGTTACGTTGTGCAGTTGCAGGTGCACGGCCGGATGCCGGTGGCGGAACTGCCCGACCAGTGAAGGCAGCAGATGCAGGATGGTCGACTCGCCGGCGGCGATGTTGAGCTCGCCTGTGTCCATGCCGCTGAGCTCCCGGCGCAGGCTGTCGCCCAGGCCGTCGATGCCCTCGACCAGCGGCCTGGCCAGCTCGTACAGGGTCTGGCCTTCGCGGGTGACACGCAGGCCGCGACCCTGACGCTCGACCAGCGGCAGCGCCAGCTCCTTCTCCAGTGCCGACAGCTGCAGGCTCACCGCTGGCTGGCTGAGGTAGAGCGAGTCGGCCGCCCGGGCCAGTGAGCCGAACCGGACCAGCGCACAGAAGGCGCGCAACTGCTTGAGCCGGTTGCCCTTGTAGTAATGATGACGGGTAGTTGACTCGGACATTTCAGGTTGTCGGTGATTGTTTTGAAATATTAATGCATTTCTTTGAAACAAATGTTTTGTCAAAGCAATCGCGCCACGCCTAGAGTTGCAGTGCAACATTGCGCACCGCCCGACGCATCCGGGACCGCCGACCAGGAATCGACATGGCCACTGAAGCATCCCTGCAGGACGCCCCGCTGATTGTTCTTGCACCGCCGCATCCGGCCGACGCGGCCGTCCTGACCGAAGCCGCCCTTGACTTCGTCTGCACGCTGGAACGCCGCTTCGGCGCGCGCCGCTACGCGCTGCTGGGTGAACGCCAGGTGCGCCAGCGCCGCTTCGATGCCGGAGCCCTGCCCGACTTCGACCCGGCCACGAAGCACATCCGCGAAGATGACTGGCGCGTCGCCGACATTCCCGAGGTGCTGCAGGACCGGCGCGTGGAGATCACCGGCCCGGTCGACCGGAAGATGGTCATCAACGCGCTGAACTCCGGTGCCCGCGTGTTCATGGCCGACTTCGAGGATTCCAGCACGCCGACCTGGTCGAACATGGTGGAGGGCCAGCTGAACCTGCGCGATGCCGTCGCCGGCAGCATCGAGTTCACCTCCCCGGAAGGCAAGCGCTACGCGCTGAAGGAAAAGACGGCACTGCTGATGGTGCGCCCGCGTGGCTGGCACCTGGACGAGAAGCACCTGCTCTGCGACGGCGCACCGGTGTCGGGTAGCCTGTTCGACTTCGGCCTGTTCGCCTTCCACAACGCTCGCACGCTGCATGAGCGTGACCTGGGTCCGTTCTACTACCTGCCCAAGCTCGAGCACTGGAAGGAAGCCGAGCTGTGGGAAGACGTGATCGCCGCCGCCGAACAGGCGCTGGACCTGCCGCTGGGCACGATCAAGGTCACTGTGCTGATCGAAACACTGCCGGCGGTGTTCCAGATGCACGAGATCCTGCATGCGCTGCGTCGGCGAATCGTCGGCCTGAACTGCGGCCGCTGGGATTACATCTTCTCCACCATCAAGACCGTGCGTGCCCATGCCGACCGGGTGCTGCCCGAGCGCGGCCAGGTGACCATGACCGCGCCGTTCCTGAAGAACTATTCCGAACTGCTGATCCAGACCTGTCACCGCCGTGGCGCGCTGGCCATGGGTGGCATGGCCGCGCAGATCCCGATCAACAACGACGCGGCCGCGAACGAAAAGGCGCTGGACAAGGTGCGCGCCGACAAGCTGCGCGAGGTGACCGCCGGCCACGACGGTACCTGGGTGGCGCATCCGGGCCTGATCCCGATCGCCGAAGCCATCTTCGACGAACACATGCCCGGCCCCAACCAGCTGCATCAGACCCGCCCGGAAGTGCGTGCCGATCAGGACAGTCTGCTGGCCTTCCCGGAAGGCACGATCACCGAGGCTGGCCTGCGCAGCAACATCGAAGTCGCCATCCGCTACCTCGCCGCCTGGATCGACGGCCTGGGTTGCGTGCCCATACACCACCTGATGGAAGACGCCGCCACCGCCGAGATTTCGCGCACGCAGCTGTGGCAATGGCTGCATCACGGCGCCCGTCTGGACGATGGTCGGATCATCGGCCGCGCGCTGTTCGACACCCTGCTCGCGGAAACACTCAGCGTGCTGAAAGCCGACCTGCCGCTGGCGACACCGGGCCGTGAGCGTCTGGCCGAGGCGGCCGCACTGCTGGCCGATTCCACCACCGACGACGAACTCGACACCTTCATCACCTTGCCCGCCTACGACCTGCTTCCCTAGGCGTTTCCTCCACAGACCAGCCCCGCCTCCACTGCCCCGGACGCGGCCTGAACTTCGCCCCACAGGACCTGACCATGAGCACCAAACTGCCGACCGCCGATCAACTGAAGCTGGACTGGGACAACAACCCGCGCTGGAAGGGCGTCAGCCGCCCCTACTCGGCCGAGGAAGTCGTGCGCCTGCGCGGCACCGTCGCTGTCGACCATTCGCTGGCCCGTCGCGGCGCCGAGCGCCTGTGGCGCTCCGTGCACGAGCAGCCGTTCGTCAATGCGCTGGGTGCGCTCACCGGCAACCAGGCCATGCAGCAGGTGAAGGCCGGCCTGCAGGCGATCTACCTCAGCGGTTGGCAGGTGGCTGCCGACGCCAACACCGCCGGCACCATGTATCCGGACCAGTCGCTGTACCCGGTCGACTCGGTGCCGAACGTCGTCCGCAAGATCAACAAGACCTTGCAGCGCGCCGACCAGATCCACCATGCCGAGGGCAAGGACGACATCGACTGGTTCGTGCCGATCGTCGCCGATGCCGAAGCCGGTTTCGGCGGTGTGCTCAACGCCTACGAGCTGATGGGCCACATGATCGAAGCCGGTGCCGCCGGCGTGCATTTCGAGGACCAGCTGGCCAGTGCCAAGAAGTGCGGCCACATGGGTGGCAAGGTGCTGGTGCCGACCCAGGAAGCGGTGCAGAAGCTGGTCGCGGCGCGTCTGGCCGCCGACATCGCCGGCGTACCGACCCTGATCGTCGCCCGTACCGACGCCATGGGCGCCGCCCTGCTGACCTCGGACATCGACGAGAACGACAAGCCGTTCCTCACCGGCGGTCGCACGGTCGAAGGTTTCTTCGAGACCGAACAGGGTATCGGCCAGGCGATCAGCCGCGGCCTGGCCTACGCACCCTATGCCGACCTGATCTGGTGCGAAACCTCGACCCCGAGCCTGGAAGAAGCCAAGCAATTCGCCGACGCCATCCACGCCAAGTTCCCGGGCAAGCTGCTGGCCTACAACTGTTCGCCCAGCTTCAACTGGAAGAAGAACCTGGACGAGGACACCATCGCCAAGTTCCAGAAGGCGCTGGGCGCGATGGGCTACAAGTTCCAGTTCATCACCCTGGCTGGCTTCCACGCGCTGAACTATTCGATGTTCCAGCTCGCCCGTGGCTACAAGGACCGCCAGATGGCGGCCTATGTCGAGCTGCAGGAAGCCGAGTTCGGCGCCGAGAAGGACGGCTACACCGCCGCCAAGCATCAGCGCGAAGTCGGCACCGGCTACTTCGACCAGGTCAACCAGGTCATCGCCGGTGGTCTGTCCTCGCTGTCTGCGCTGTCCGGCTCGACCGAGGAAGAGCAGTTCCATCCTTCCGAAGCCGCCTGAGCCTCACCCGGAAGACGACGAAACGGTCCAATGGCCGGTTTCGTCCTCCTGAAGACGCCACCGCTCCTGGTGGCGTTTTCCGTTCAGCCGCACGATGAGAAACCCGGTGTGACCTCCGGCCGATTCAGCCACGACAGGCGTCACTCGTCGCGAACGGCATCGGCCGCCAGCCGCGCCGGCCGTTCCGGCAGCACAGACAGGAAGTTGTCGCGGGCCAGCTTGTGGGCCACGTCCTGAGGCAAGGCGTCGAGCAACGGCGCGAAGCGGTTCATCACCTTGCCCAGACTGCCGAATCGACCAACCACGTCGCTACCGAGCATGAAACGGTCCGGGTGCTTGCGGACCAGTTCCAGCCAGAGCTTGCGCGGGTCGTCGTCGTTGTCGAGGATGTGCGGCTCCAGCACCGACCAGGACAGGTCGATCCACAGGTTGTCGTTCGTGCTGAGCAATTCGTCGATGGCCTTGGCGAGGCCCGGCAGACGTTCCTGCCACCGGTTGATCGTGCCACTGGTGCCGGCGTGCGCCCAGATGAAGCGCGTACGCGGATTCTTGCTCAGGGCGTCGACCAGTTCCTCGCGATAGATCAGGTCGCTCTCGCGCAGGGAGGTGATGTTGCTGTGCAGGAGCACCGGCAGGTCGTGGCGCGCCGCCATCCGGTAGACCCGCATCATCGCCTCGCTGTTGGCGCGCGGCACCTCGCCCTGGACCAGCGCAGTGAGGTGATCGTGACGGGTCATCACCTCGCCGATGCCCTGCCAGAAATCCGGGTACAGCCGGATCATGTGCTCGATGTGCAGGGTGGCGTTCTTGTCGTTCGGGTTGAAGCCGCTCAGGAACGGGTGGATGCGCTCGCGCTGCGCGGCCGACAGAGACCGGATCGCCTCGGCCAGGATCGCGTCGGTTGCGCTGTACCAGTACAGCGGCGCGTCGTCGCCGAGGTAGTAGCGCGGACGCCGTGGCTCGTTCTCGTGCCACTTCTTGGTGAGCGGCATGCCCATCAATGCCACATGCTCGACGCCCGCCTCGTCCATGGCCGCCAGCAGCGCGGTCATGCCTTCGCTGTCCTGAAAGAAGTCGAGATAGTGCAGATGGGCATCGGAGTACGCGTAGTTGCGCTCGGGCGCTTCGGCGGCGGGAGCCGCTGTCGCGACGAGGACGAGCAGGATCAGCAGGCTGGAGAGGGCGTTGGGCATGCGCCGATGATCGCAGTTGTCGTTTGAAAACGCGATGAAACCTGTCGGCTGATGCTTCACTTGAGGGTCGGCCTACGCAAGGTCATGAGCTCCGCCTTTACGTTGCGGAGACGTGACGATTGTGCGACACGAATCATGGTATACAACGATGCATACCCACGAATCCTTCGCCGGTTTTTCCATAAATGCCCCCTGAAAAGCTCGCGCATACGGACGTCTCCGTGATCTCAGTGGGCGTTCGTCCTGCCCGTCGCTGGGGACGCGGCAATTCGGCAGACACGAAGAGCACCCTCCAGCGGGTGAAGGAAGCAGACATGCGACTGATCACGATCCCATTGTTGTCGATCTTCCTGGTGGCGCATGTTTCCTCAGTCCATCCGCAGCAGCCGATCGAACCGGCTTGGTACCAGACCATCCAGGCGCCGGTGGAACAACTGGTCGATCCGATGCCGTTCTACCCCATGACCCTAGCGCAATCAGCCGACGGTGCGCGCCATCTGCTCGGTGCGAACAGGCTGGTGACCGTTGACGCGAACGGATCGGTCAGAGAGACGCCGCTGTCACCGCGACCCGCACCGACATGGGCGACTGTACGCGACGACGGGACGCTTCTGATTCTGGACAGCGCATGTCGCATCACGGCAATGACCACGACCGGCGAGGTCCTCTGGCACACTGGACAAGGGTCCTCGATGCCTCCGTGCTCGCGACCCGCGATCGATTCCCACGAAACCACCTGGCTGCTGACCAACGAGATAGTCGACGATCGAAGACACTTGCGGATCCTCGCCATCGGGCCGAATGGCCAGAAACGTTCGCTTTCGCCGACGATCCCGACCACATACGGCGGGTACCTCCTGCCCTCGGTCGCGCTCGGGGGCAACGGGCAAGTGGTGATCGCGCATCAGCGCGACGACAAGACGTTCGAAGTGTTCGCCATCGGCGAGGCAGGCGCACGGCTTTGGTCGTGGGCGATGCCACTACCGCTTGTGAGCGGCCGGGCATGGCCTTTGAATCGCCGACCCAACGGCGAATTCGATCTGCTCACGTACAATCCGGCGCTGCCTGCCCCGACACGCTGGCAACGCCGCGTCCTGGGCCCTGATGGTCAGTTGCAGATCCGGCACGACCTCCTGGCCGGGCCCCCTGGCGAGTATTCACCCGTGTCTGCGTTGGTCGCGCCCGACGGCCATGTCCACACGCTGGCGTCCACGTCGACGGAACTGATCCTGACCAGTATTCCACCCAACGCGGCCGCGGGTTCGCAACTGACTATCGCGCAACCAGATGCCGAGTCGCGCCTGTGGCCGCTTGCCGATGGCCGCATCCTCTGGACCCGATCGATCAGCGAATCAGGCCAGGCATCGATCAGCGAGGTCGATGTGCTTTCTCGCACCGGTACGCTGCAAACACGTCGCGAGCTTGCCGGCAGCGTACTGTTGGCCGCTTCTGCCGACAACGGAGCCATCGATCTGGTCAGCACCGACGGCCAAGTCTACCACCTGCGGACACTGCTGACCAACGGCGATGCGATGGCGGCGACCGTGTCCGTGCTGCCAGAACGGTACAACTCCGATGTTGAATCGGTGGTCGATCAGCAGGGAAACACGTTCGTGCTGACCTGGGCCGCGAACGACGATCACAACCAGACCGAATTGATCCGGGTGGACAACACGGGAACGATCGCCTGGCGACGGATTCTTCCCGGTCACACCGGGCCCGGAATCTACTCGCTGTGGTCGGCGCTCACCAGCTGTGGACCGGAGCACATCTGCCTGTTTGCATCTGGCCTGCTGATGCGCGTGAAAAAGGCGGACGGAACCACCTCGCAGGAAACCACTATTCGTGATCGAGCGTTCCGACCCGCTGGTTTCGCAAACGGCAACGTTCTCGTTGACGAGGGTCCGCTTGGCCCGTTCTTCCCGCTGAGCGAGTCCTTCTACCTGGTGTCGTCAAGCGGCGAAGTTTCGCATCCGTTCGGCTGGGTACCCCGCTACTTTCGACTGGCATTTGACGAAAGCCATGGAATGGCTGTCCTCGAGGGTACGGAGCAAGGCCTGCAATTGAAACTTCTGGATAGCACCGGACAATCCCATCTTTTGCTCGACAATGCCGGCGACGTGTTCAGGGCAATTTCGCAGTCTGGCTTGTCTGCTACAGCGGCGATGCTCGTCAGCGAAAACGAGCTATTTGCCATCGTTCCTGACGAATTTGAATTGGATCCGCGGACGACCGGCGGCAAGCGCTTGGTCAAGATTGGCGAAGGCGCACTCGCCTGGAGCGTCGACTTGCCCAACCTGCCCTTTCATGATGGCGAAGACAAACTGGCGAGACTGGGCAACGGCGATGTCGTTGTCCTGCTCAAAGCCTGGCCGGACGAACGCGAGGACTTTGCCATGCCAGGCGTCGGTATCGGGCATTCGATCCTGGCCCGCTACAGCAGCGACGGCGAGCTGCGCTGGTCGCGCGGCGTCAGTATCGAAAACCCCGAATCGGCGGAGTTGCTGGTCGGCCCCAACGATCAGATCGCAATCGTTTACGCAAACCGACAGCACGAAATTGAGTTTGTCATCCACGAACCGGAAGCCGGTACGTCGTTCAACAAGCGCTGGCTGCCATGTGGCGACACCCTATGCCCGAACCACGCTCGCCTGTTGCCGAGTGGCCGCTTGATACTCTCCACCACGACCCACCACGGTGGCAGCTGGCCGGTCATTGCCGTCGACAACTTGTTCACGCGGAACTTCCCATTCCGGATCAACCAGCTCGGCCTCAGCGGCCTCTGGTACGACGCCCATGCACCCGGCCAAGGCTTCTCGCTGAGCCTTTTCCCGCAATCCCGACGCTTCTTCATGCCCTGGTACACCTTTGGCCCCATTGATGCGGGCGATGTCGACAATCAACGCTGGTACTCGATGGAGGGTGAGGACGATGGTGGATCACCCCCGATGACAGCGGTACCTCTGCAGATCATGGCTCATACCGGGCGCTTCGGCGACTCGAACCTGTCCGGCACGCCCGTCGGCACGGCGATGCTGACCATGGGCACCTGTCAGCGCCTCCTGCTCGACTATCGGTTCGATGACAATGTCAATGATGGTGCTGGCGGCACCATGGTGCTGGATCGTCTGTTGCCGTTGGCCGAGGAATGCCGGGATCGCGCCGGCACCTGGTCACCGGCACCCGGCACCGCCGTCACCAACCTTGATGGACTCTGGTACGACCCCGGGCAACCCGGCCAGGGTCTGCACCTGTTCCATCAGACCGGTCCGGCGCCCGCGTTCTTCGGGGCCTGGTACACCTTCAATCCGACCACGACCGACGATCCGGCACAGGCACCGCACTGGTTCACCCTGCAGGTTCCTGCGATCACCGACGACGGTCTGGTTGTGGCCATCATGCAGACGCTCGGCGGCGCACTGCATGGAGCGGCCAACGGACATACCTATCGCATCGGCGAGGCGCGCCTGCAGCCACGCAGCTGCGACCGGCTGGATCTGCATTACCGATTCGAAGGCGACCCGCGCTTCGAGATCTTCACCGACCAGTCCGGAGTGATCGAACTGCACCGGCTCGGTGCCTGCCCGTGACCGACCCGCGGCCAGCCATCTAATAGAACGGATCCGGCACCGCAGCCGCAGCCGCCGGATCCCGTTCCCGCGCGATGTCCTGAGCGCCGATCAGTTGCCGGCGGTGCCCGGATAGCGCTGGAACCAGGCGATGGTGTTGAGCACCTGGGCCAGCATCTGGCTGGGCCGCGCGTTGATGCCGTGCGCAGCCTCCGGGATACGCACCATCACCGTTTCAACCTCACGCAGCTTCAGCGCCTGGTAGTACTGCTCGGTCTCCGAGATCGGTGTGCGGTAGTCGTTCTCGCCGGTGATCAGCATGGTCGGCGTGGTGACATTGCCGACGTAGGCCAGCGGCGAGCGCTTCCAGTAGTGCTCGGGTCCGCCTTCCTCCCAGGGCAGCATGGGAAACCAGTAGCGGCTGAACACCGGGTAGAAATCGGCAGTAAGGACGAAGCTGGCCCAGTTGATCACCGGCTTGGCGACCACGGCGGCCTTGAAGCGATCGGTGTGGCCGATGATCCAGGCGGTGAGCACGCCGCCACCGGAGCCGCCGGTGACATACAGCTTCCCGGGATCGACGTAGCCCTTGGCGATGGTGGCATCGACGGCGCTGATCAGGTCGTCGTAGTCCTGGCTGGGATAGTTGTGGTGGATCTCATTGGCGAAATCCTCGCCGTAGCTGGTGCTGCCGCGCGGATTGACGTACAGCACGACATAGCCGGCAGCCGCATACAGCTGGGTTTCCGGGGCGAAGCGCGGGCCGTAGTTGGCGAACGGGCCACCGTGGATTTCCAGGATCAGCGGGTACTTCTTGTTCGCATCGAAACCGGGCGGCTTGACGATCCAGGCGTGGACATTGAGGTTGTCGGCGCTGGAGCGCAGCCACAGCTCCTCGACCTCGCCCAGTTGCCGGTGGCCGAGCACGTCGTCATTGAGTCCGGTCAGTACCTGGTTGCGACCGCCGCGCCTGCCCACGGCCACTTCGGCCGGCCGGTAGGCAGTACCGTGCGTGTAGGCGACACGATCGCCGGCTACGGAAAAGTTGCCGCCCGGATAGGGTCGACCCATGGCGGTCCCGCCGAAGGCATCGGTGACGCTCTGGATGGCACCGCCGCGTGCCGGCGTCCAGGCGATGTGGCTGCTGCCGTGACGGTCGTAGGCGAAGAAGATGCCACGGCCACTGCCGTCCCATTGCGGCGATTGCACGCCATAGTCGAAATCACCGGTCAGCTCGCGACGCTCGCCCGTCGTGAGGTCCAGCACGTAGAGACGGGAGATCTGGTGCCCCAGGCGACGATCGTCGAAACCGGTGTAGGCCAGATGTCGGCCGTCCGGCGATAGGGCCGGGCTCTGGTCCGGGCCCTTGCGGTTGGTCAGCGCCGTAGCCGCACCGGTGGCCACGTCGATCCGGAAGATTTCGGTATTGAATGTCTCCAGCTCCCAGTCCGGATCATGGTTGGAAACCACGATCAGCGACTTGCCGTCGCGGCTCCAGACCGGCGCACCGCGGTACTGGAAATCGCCGCGGGTGACTTGGCGCGGACTGCCGCCATCGCTGGGCATCACGAAGACATGGGTGAATGCCGGGTCAATGTAGCCGGCGCCGTCGGCGCGGTAGCCGATGCCGTCGATGAGCTTGGCGGCAGGCGCCCATTCGGCGCCTCGCGGCTTCTTCGGCAGGCTGGCCAGCGGCTTGGTGTCGGCGCGTACGCGCATGGTGAAGGCCAGCCATTTGCCGTCGGGCGAGAACGCCAGATTCGAGGGCGATTCGGTCAACTGGGAAATCACCGCGGTCTGGCCGCTGTCCAGCCAGCGGGTCCAGATCTGCGAGGACTTGTCCCGGGCGCTGACCCAGGCCAGACGCTCGCCATCGGCCGACCAAACCGGCGCGCCGTCGCTGCCGCTGCCGGAGGTCAGCGGTCGCTGCTGGCCCCGATCCACGTCGATCAGCCACAGGTGGCTGCGCCGACGGTCGGTCATGATGTCGTAGTGGTTGCGCTGGTAGACGATGCGCTTGCCGTCCGGCGACAGGGTCGGGTTGTCTGCCCACTCCAGGTCGAAGATGTCGCTGGGCTGCAGCACCTGCGAACCGGTGTTGGCCCATGTGCTGGCGGCTGTCGCCAACAGGAAAACACCCACCATTCCAGCAATCCGGCGCATCGTCACATCCCCTCAGACAGTCAAGGCTGCAAGCCTAGGCGATGGCTGCTGCCGGCGCCAACCGGCGAAGGTCACGGTGTGGTCAGGCGCCGCGCCAGCGGGCCGGTCAGGGTTACGCGCCTGCCATCGCCGTCGTAGTCCAGGCGCAGGTGCAGATCCGGCTCGGGCAGGAAACCACGGCCGCGCTCGGGCCATTCCACCAGCAGCAGTCGACCGGGCAGCAGCCAGTCGCGCAGACCGAGGAATTCCAGCTCGCCGGCATCGGCAATGCGATACAGGTCCAGGTGGTAGATGGCGCGGCCGTCGATCTCGTAGGGCTCGACCAGGGTGTAGGTCGGGCTGCGTACCGGGCCGGTGTGACCGTAGGCGCGCAACAGCGCCCGGCTGAGGGTGGTTTTGCCGGCGCCGAGGTCGCCACTGAGAAACACCACGCCACCGTCGATCAGCACCGGCGCCAGCCTTGCCCCCAACGCTTCGGTGGCGTCACTGTCGGGCAACGGAAAGGTGAGCGACTCACTCATGGGTTCACCACCGCACGCAGCTTCGCGATCAGGTCGCTGGCCAGCAGGCCGCGTTCGCCGCCATCGCGGGCCGCGGCATCGCCGGCCAGCGCGTGCGCCAGCACGCCGGCGGCGGCAGCCTCGAACGATGGCAGGCCCTGGGCCAGCATGGCCGCGATGATGCCGGTGAGGGCGTCACCCATGCCCCCCGAGGCCATGCCCGGATTGCCGAACGGACAGACCAGGCAGCGCTCGCCATCGTCGATCACGGTGCCGGCACCCTTGAGTACCGCCACCGTTCGATAGCGCCGCGCCAGTTCGCGAGCCGCTGCGAAGCGATCACGCTCGATCTGCGCGACCCCGGTGCCCAGCAGCCGCGCCGCCTCGCCCGGGTGCGGGGTGATCACCGATGCACGAGGCAGTGGCCGGGGATCAGTGGCGATCAGGTTGAGTGCATCGGCGTCGAACACACGCCGATGATCGCCGGTCATGGCCTGCGCCAGCAGTGCCCTACCCCAGTCGCCCTGGCCCAGGCCCGGCCCTATGGCCAGCACGTCGGCACGCCGCATCGGGACCGAGAGCGCGGCGGCATCCTCGATGCCATGGACCATCAGTTCCGGACACGCCGCACCGACCTGGCCGACATGTGCGGTGCGCGTGGCGACACTGCCGAAGCCGGCACCCGCCCGCAGTGCAGCGGAACCGCTGATGCGCGGCGCACCGGCCATGCCGTGATCGCCGCCGATGACCAGCACGTGGCCATGCTCGCCCTTGTGCGCGCCGCGTCGACGCGCCGGCAGCCAGTAGGCGAGATCGCCTGTTTCCAGCAATTGCCGATCGGCAACGGAAGCCCTGTCCAACAGGTTCGACACGGCCAGATCGTCAAAGTCCATCGCACCGCAATGATCCACGGCCGCGCCGGTGTACAGGCCGCCCTTGCGGGCCAGCAGGCTCAGAGTCCGCGTCGCCCTGACCGCGACGCCGGCGACCGTGCCGGTGTCGGCGTCAATGCCGCTGGGCAGGTCCACAGCCAGTACCGGCACACCCGCCGAATTGATCGCCTCGACCAGTGCCGCGGCAGCGCCTTCCAGGGATCGTCTGAGACCAATCCCGAACAGTGCGTCAACGATCAGGTCGGCGGCCGGCAGCGATCCTGACGCCGACCAGCGAAGGATCTCACCACCGTTGTCGACCCATGCCTGCGCAGCGGCTCCGGCCGGATCGGCGGCCGCTTCGGTCAACGCGAGCAACTGCACGGCGCGCCCGCCGTCCTGCAACAGCCAGGCCAGCACGTAGCCGTCGCCGCCGTTGTTGCCGGCACCCGCCACCACCAACACCCGCCGTGCCTCCGGCCAATGCCTGGCGATATGGTGATGCAGCGCCTGCGCCGCCCGCTGCATCAACGTCGCCGGCGACAGGTCGTGATCGCGCGCCAGCGCGGCTTCCAGGCGGCGGGTGTCGGCGGCGGTGAACAACGGCAGTGTCATCGCGGCATTGTAGGCGCGGGTGTGGGACAACCTACAATCCAGCCATGTCCGCAGCTGCCGCCATCGACGACATCGACGCACTCAAGCACGACATCCGTCGCTGGGGCCGCGAACTGGGTTTCCAGGCGCTGGGCTTCACCCACATCGACCTGAGCCACGACGAAGCCGCACTGGAGGCCTGGCTGGCCCTGGGCCGGCACGGCGAGATGGACTACATGCAGCGCCACGGCCGCAAGCGCAGCCGGCCAGAGCGATTGGTGCCGGGCACGGTCAGCGTGATCTCAACGCGCATGGACTACCTGCCCGCCGATGCCGCACCGATGCAGGAAACGTTGGACGACGCCGACACCGCCTACGTCTCCCGCTACGCGCTGGGTCGCGACTACCACAAGGTGCTGCGCCAGCGCCTGCAGCGTCTGGCCGAGCGCATCGGCGAAGCGGTTGGCGACTTCGGCTACCGCGTGTTCACCGACTCGGCACCGGTGCTGGAAAAGCCACTCGCACGCAACGCCGGACTGGGCTGGATCGGCAAGCACACCAACCTGATCGACGCGCGCAGTGGCTCCTGGTTCTTCCTGGGCGAGTTGTACACCGACCTGCCGCTGGCACCGGACCAGGCCGCCAGCGACCACTGCGGCACCTGCCGGCGCTGTCTCGACGCCTGTCCCACCGGCGCCATCGTCGCGCCCTACGAGCTGGACGCGCGCCTGTGCATCTCCTACCTCACCATCGAGCTGCACGGACCGATTCCAGAGCCGCTGCGGCCGCAGATCGGCAACCGCATCTACGGTTGCGACGACTGCCAGCTGGTCTGCCCGTGGAACAAGTTCGCCCGCGCCACCGTCGAGCCGGATTTCGCCGTGCGGCATCGGCTGGACCGCAGCTCGCTGATCGAACTGTTCGCCTGGAATGAGGCGGAGTTCCTGTGCAAGACCGAAGGCTCACCGATCCGCCGGATCGGCCACGAGCGCTGGCTGCGCAACATCGCCGTCGCCCTGGGCAACGCCCCGACCAGCCCGTCCGTGATCGAGGCTCTGGCGTCACGCCGTGATCACCCCTCGGAGCTGGTGCGCGAGCATGTCGTCTGGGCGCTGGCGCGGCATGGCGACCCGAATCCGACTGAAACCCGATCGACAAGCTCGTAGATCACCTGCCCCTGATCGTGTACCGCGCATGTCGCCGCAACGAAAACGGGCGCCCGCAGGCGCCCGTTCCGTGTTGCGATGAGGGTGTGGCCGATTACTCGGCGACGACCTCGATCTTGACCTTGCGCTCGACGTCGGCGTGCAGGTGAATGATCACCTCGAACTCGCCGATGTGGCGGATCGGGCCGTCCGGCATGACCACTTCGCTCTTCGACACCGGCTTGCCGGCGGCGGTGAAGGCATCGGCGATGTCACGCGGACCGACCGAACCGAACAGCTTGCCTTCGGTCGAGGCATTGGCGCTGATGGTGACGCTGGCGTCAGTCAGGGTGGTGGCACGCGATTCGGCATCGCCGAACAGCTGGGCGGCACGGGCTTCGTACTCGGCACGACGGGCCTCGAAGGCCTCGACGTTGGTCTTGGTCGCCGGCACGGCCTTGCCCTGCGGGACCAGATAGTTGCGGCCGTAGCCCGGCTTGACCTTGACGCGGTCGCCGAGGGCGCCGAGGTTGGTCACTTTCTGCAGAAGAATCAGATCCATGGTGTTGCTCCGTTGTCGTTAGCGGGCTGTCAGGCCCGCAACCGGTCGGCTGTCCGAACGGTGATGGTTGATCAGTGGTTGTCGGTGTACGGAATCAGGGCCAGGAAGCGGGCGCGCTTGATCGCGGCACCGAGCTGGCGCTGATAACGGGTCTTGGTGCCGGTGATCCGGCTCGGCACGATCTTGCCGGTCTCGGTTACGTACTGGCGCAGGGTGCCCAGATCCTTGTAGTCGATCTCGGTGGCGCCCTCGGCGGTGAACTTGCAGAACTTGCGGCGGCGGAAGAAACGGGACATGTCGGTGCTCCTCAGGCGGCGGGCTGGGCTTCTTCGGACTCGGACTCGTCGTTGCTCGACGCGTCATCGTCGCGGCTGGTCAGCGACTTCGGCTCCGGATCGGAATAGCCGTACTCGGACTCGATGCGACGCGGCTTCTCGTCCTTGTTCTTCAGGATGTAGGACTGCTCGGTGACCGGGCCTTCGCGACTGATGATCAGGTGGCGCAGCACCGCATCGTTGAAGCGGAAACCGGACTCCAGCTCGTTCAGCACGGCCTGGGTGCACTCGATGTTCATGAGCACGTAGTGGGCCTTGGCCAGACGCTGAATCGGATAGGCCAGCTGGCGGCGACCCCAGTCTTCCAGGCGGTGGATGCTGCCGCCGTCGCCTTCGATCAGACCGCGGTAGCGTTCGATCATGGCCGGCACCTGCTCGCTCTGGTCCGGGTGGACCAGGAACACGACTTCGTAATGACGCATTGGGTTGTTCCTTGTGGATGTCGCCTTCGGCGGCTCGCCGGAGGCTGGCAGCCCCCCGCTGGTGGCGGTGGAGCAAGGTCTCGCCCGCAGGCGAGCCGCGCATTATGCGGCAATTTGGAAGCCGGATCAAACACCTGGCTGGTCGGCTACTTGGCCAGCCAGTTGCCGGAGTCTGGCTCTATGCATGCGGGGCATGCCGCGCTGGAATCCCCGCCACGGCCCCGCCAGTCCCTACCGCGACCCGCATGGCGACGGTGATTTCGGCGATCGGGGCGGAATCGGTTACGGGGAAGCGTTCAGCGGGGCAAGCCCCGCTCTACAGGCGCGCCGGGGAATACGACCAGGCGCGGCGGCTTCAGGCCTTGTCCTGGTCGAAGGTGACGCTCTCACCGCAGCCACATTCGGCCGCCACATTGGGGTTGCGGAACAAGAACTGGCTGCCCAGGCCCTGCTTGAGGAAGTCGATCTGCGTCCCGGACACCATCGGCAGGCTGGTCGGGTCGACCAGGATGCGGATGCCCTGGTCCTCGAACACGGCGTCGCCGGCCTGCTCGGACTCGGCCAGGTCGATGGTGTAGGCCCAGCCGGAACAACCGGTCTTGCGCATGCCGAAACGCAGGCCGACGCGGCTCGGTTGCTGCTCCAGGAAACTGCGCACGCGCTCGGCGGCGCTGTCGGTCAAGGTGATGCTCATGGGGTCCAGTCTAACAGTCCGACGCCGACCAACATGGCGTCGCGGCCCGCAGCTTTCAAGCGGCGTTCGGCCAGCCGACAGCAGCGTCGGTTGCAGCACCGGATGGGTGATTGCGGCACAAGGGGCTCCGGTATCATTGCCGGCTTCCCGCAATTTCCGCATTTCATTTTCAAGGATCGAATCGATGTCCGTGGTCGCCATCACCGACGCCCTGTCCGGCCGTATCGACGCCGGCGAAACCGTTACCGTCCGTGGCTGGGTGCGCACCCGTCGCGACTCCAAGGCCGGTTTGTCCTTCGTCAACGTGTCGGACGGTTCCGGCTTCGCGCCGATCCAGGTGGTGGCGGCGAGCGATCTGGGCAACTACGAGAGCGAGATCAAGCATCTCACCGCCGGCTGCGCGGTGATCGCCGAAGGCACGCTGGTGGCGTCACAAGGTCAGGGCCAGTCGTTCGAGATCCAGGCCAGCCGGATCGAGGTGGTCGGCTGGGTCGACGACCCCGAGACCTACCCGATCCAGCCCAAGGCGCACAGCATGGAGTTCCTGCGCGAGGTCGCGCACCTGCGCCCGCGCACCAACCTGATCGGCGCGGTCAGCCGCATCCGCCACTGTGCCGCGCAGGCGATCCACCGCTTCTTCCACGAGAACGGCTACTTCTGGGTCAACACGCCGATCATCACCACCTCCGACGCCGAGGGTGCCGGACAGATGTTCCGCGTCTCGACGCTGGATCTGGCCAACCTGCCGCGCGACGACAAGGGTGCGATCGACTTCCGTCAGGACTTCTTCGGCCGCGAGGCGTTCCTGACCGTGTCCGGCCAGCTCAACGTCGAGGGCTACTGCCTGGCACTGAGCAAGGTCTATACCTTCGGCCCGACCTTCCGTGCCGAGAACTCCAACACCACCCGCCACCTGGCCGAGTTCTGGATGGTCGAGCCGGAGATCGCCTTCGCCGACCTCAACGAAGATGCCAATGTCGCCGAGGCCTTCCTCAAGTACATCTTCAAGGCCGTGCTGGACGAGCGTGGCGACGACATGGCGTTCATCGCCGAGCGCGTCGACAAGAGCGCGATCAGCCGGCTGGAAACCTTCATCGAGGCGCCGTTCGAGCGCATCGACTACGGCAACGCCATCGACATCCTGAAAAAGTCCGGTCGAAAGTTCGAGTTCCCGGTCGACTGGGGCATGGACCTGCAGACCGAGCACGAGCGCTACCTGTGCGAGGAACACGTCGGCCGGCCGGTGGTGGTGATGAACTATCCGGAAGCGATCAAGGCCTTCTACATGCGCCTGAACGACGACGGCAGGACCGTCGCCGCCATGGACGTGCTGGCTCCCGGCATCGGCGAGATCATCGGTGGTAGCCAGCGCGAGGAGCGCCTGGACATCCTCGATGCGCGCATGGTGCAGTTCGGCCTGGATCCGGCCCACTACCAGTGGTATCGCGACTTCCGCCGCTATGGCACGGTGCCGCATGCCGGTTTCGGCCTGGGCTTCGAGCGGCTGCTGGTGTACATCTGCGGACTGGGCAACATCCGCGATGCCATCCCCTACCCGCGTGCGCCCGGCACTGCCGATTTCTGAGGTCATGAGGAAAAACGGCTGCGCGGCTGTCGAAAAGCGCCGCGCAGTGTTCGATATGCGCCTGGATCGCCACCTATACAGCGCATTCCCTGTGCTGGCAGCCACCGCCAGTGGTTCCCTCACGACGCAGCCAGGCGTCGCCTAGATCGGGAAAGCCGCGATGTTCCTGCCACGCAAGTTCGCCATCGATGATCTGGCCGCACTGGATGCGCTGGTCGCGCGCGATGCCTTCGTCACCCTGATCAGCCAGGTCGATGGCTCACCATTCGCCACCCACCTGCCGGTGCTGTATGAAAGGCACGGTGCGCAGGTGCGCTTCATCGGCCACTGGGCGCGCGCCAACGCGCAGTGGCGCGACATCGAGCGCCAGGACGTGCTGCTGATCGTGCACGGACCGCATGCCTATGTCTCGCCGACCTGGTACGCCGATCCGACTGCAACGGTGCCGACCTGGAACTACGCCACGGCCCACGTCACTGGCCGCATCCATCTGATCCAGGAGCGTCAGGCCCTGTCGGAGCTGGTGGCACGCCTTGCCGAGAAGTACGAATCGGCCATCGGCAGCAACTGGCGCTTCCCGGAGACCGCGCCAGGCACCACGCACGAACTGGCCGGCATCATCGGCTTCGAACTGGTCGCCGAGCATATCCAGATCAAGCACAAGCTCAATCAGCACCACGCCGACGCCAGTGTCGAAGGGGCCGTCGCCGGCCTGCGCAGTACCGGTCGCCAGCTCGATGACGAGGTCGCCGAGATGATGCAGGACGCGCTGCGCCGGCGTCAGGAGACTCGCCATGCTTGACCTGTTCACCATGCTGTTCGGTGTTGCGCTCAGCACCATCGGCGCCACCGGGTTCGCCATCTTCGGGCCTTTGACCGTGCGCCATCTGGCTGATCGCGGCGCCGCACAGGAAGTGGATGGCTCCTGCCTGAGCGCCGCCGGGCTGCGCTGGATCCTGCTGGCACGTCATCGCGGTCGCGGCGACCGCACGCTCAGCGGCCTGGCAACGCCGGCAACCATCATGCTCTGGCTCGTGGTCATCGGGCTGGTGCTGCTGGCGATCCGGCTGCTGCTCGCCTGGGCCGACTGAGCGGCGACATCGCTCAACCGCACAGATTTCCTCCGCCGCGCCTACTCTCCGACTGGACACCGCAAGGAACCCCGATATGGACCTGAATCTCACCGGCAAGCACGCACTGGTCTGCGGCGCCTCTGAAGGCATTGGCCGCGCCAGCGCCGAAGAACTGGCGTTGCTGGGCGCCGATGTCACCGTGCTGGCGCGTCGCGAATCGGTGCTGACGGAGGTCGTGGCAGCATTGCCGCGTGTGCACGACGGCCAGCGCCACGGCTTCGTTGCTGCCGACATGGATGACAGTGCCGGTCTCAGGAGCCGGATCGACGCGCTGGTTGCCGGTCACCGCGTGCAGATCCTGGTCAACAACACCGCCGGCCCGGCGCCAGGTGCCGCCGCCTCCGCCAGTCCGGACGACTACGTCGCCACCTTCCGGCGCCATCTGGTCGGCGGCCAGACGCTGCTGCAGGCGGTGCTGCCGGGCATGAAGGAGGCGGGCTACGGCCGCCTGGTCAACGTGATCTCAACCTCCGTCCGCGAACCGATCGCCAACCTCGGCGTATCCAACACCGTGCGTGGCGCGGTCGCCAGCTGGGCCAAGACCCTGGCCAGCGAACTGGCGCCATTCGGCATCACGGTCAACAGCGTGCTGCCTGGCTTCACCGAAACCGGCCGACTCGCCAGTCTGATCGCCGGCACCGCCGAAAAGACCGGACGCACGGAAGCGGATGTCGCCGCCGGCATGCTGGCCACCGTTCCCGCTGGTCGCTTCGGCCAAGCGCAGGAGACGGCGGCCGCCATCGCCTTCCTGTGCTCGCCGGCGGCGGCCTACATCAATGGTGTCACTCTCGCCGTCGACGGCGGCCGGACCCGGGCCTTGTAGCGCGGTAGTTCGCTAACCCGGTGCCAGCGCGCCGGCATCAGGCCATTGGCGATCGGCGATCGCGGCGCCAACGCTGCCGACCCATGATTTGGCCGTGTTTCGAGCCCTGAAGGTCGATCCCGGGAACATCGCCGAGGATCAGGCTGCGGCTGACAGCACGGCCAAAAGTGGGCATGATCGGCGGCTGCAGAAGCACTGGGGTCCCGACGTGCAACAGCTCAGCCAGCTTGTGGACGGCAAGGCGATCGCCGATGGCGCATCGTGGCTGCCCGTGCACGAGCCGGCAACCGGTTCGGTCTATGCGCGGCTCGACGAAGCCGATGCGGCGCGCGTCGACAGCGCAGTAGTTGCCGCCGAACGCGCCTTCCCCTATTGGTCGCGACTCAAGCCCGAGCAACGCGCGGCGCATCTGCGCCGACTGGCCGATGCCATCGAGCAACGTCTGGAAGCATTCGCCGAAGCGGAGTCGCGCGACAGCGGCAAACCGCTGGCCCTGGCGCGCACGCTGGACATTCCCCGCGCTGTCGCCAACCTGCGCTTCTTCGCCTCGGCGGCCGAACAGTTCGCCAGTGAAAGCCACCCTGGCGTCAACGAGCTCAACTACACCTTGCGCCAGCCGTTGGGCGTGGTGGCGGCGATCTCGCCCTGGAACCTGCCGCTGTACCTGTTCACCTGGAAGATCGCGCCGGCCCTGGCCGTGGGCAACACGGTGATCGCCAAGCCGTCGGAAGTCACCCCGATGACGGCATTCATGCTGGGCGAACTGACCCGCGAATTGGGCTGGCCGCCCGGCGTGCTCAACATCGTGCATGGCCGCGGTGATGTCACCGGCGCTGCACTGGTCTCGCACCCGCGGATCAAGGCGATCAGCTTCACCGGCAGTTCGCGCGTCGGTGCCGCCATCGCCGCCGATGCCGCACCGCGATTCCGCAAGCTGTCGCTGGAGCTGGGCGGCAAGAATCCGACCATCGTGTTCGACGATGCCGACTTCGATGCGGCCGTCGCCGGCGCAGTGCGCGCCGCTTACAGCAACCAGGGACAGATCTGTCTTTGCGGCTCGCGCATCCTTGTCCAGCGTGGCGTCTACGAACGGTTCCGCGCCGCGTTCGTCGAGCGCGTTGCCGCCTTGCGCGTGGGCGATCCGCTGGATGCCGACAGCGATCTCGGCGCGCTGGTGTCGCAGGCACACTTCGACAAGGTCATCGGCTGCATCGAGCAGGCCCGCCATGATGGCGGTCGCTTGCTCACCGGCGGCACCCGGATCACGCCCGATGGCCGTTGCCGCGATGGCTGGTTCGTCGCCCCGACCGTGGTCGAAGGACTGGCGCCGGAAAGCCCGAGCAACCAGGAGGAAATCTTCGGGCCGGTGGCGACCTTGATCGCGTTCGACGATGAGTCCGACGCCGTGGCCATCGCCAACGGCACCCGCTACGGTCTGGCCGCCTCGGTCTGGACCTCGCACATTGATCGCGCGCATCGGCTGGCCGATCAGCTGGCTGCCGGCATCGTCTGGATCAACACCTGGCTGCAACGCGATCTGCGTACGCCATTCGGCGGCGTGAAGGACTCCGGTGTCGGGCGCGAGGGCGGCGAGGAAGCCCTGCGCTTCTTCACCGACGCCAAGAACGTCTGCCTGTCCTGGAAACCGGCGCCATGAGGTCGACACGGCCAGCGCTGGTCATCACCGGGCTGCTGGCGGTGCTGACACCCATCGACATCGCCGCCCAGTCGATCGCGCCCGACGATCCGGCCGCGCTGGCCAGCTACTGCCGCGACAAGCCCTGCCGTCAGAATGCCAGCGTGCGGGTGCGCCTGGCCGACGGCAACGTGCTGATGGAGCAACTCGACATTCATCGCCCCGCCATTGCCACCGGCGAGATCAGCGTCTTGCTGGGTGAGTCGATCACTGCGGTCCCCGACTTCGACGACGACGTTTTCCTCGGCTGGCGAGAGTCGCGTCGTCAGGAGCGCCGGGTCACGCCGGTGCTGACGGTCAAGCTCAGCCAGGGCAGCGACGGCAGCATCGTTGCCGAACTGGCCAACGCCGGCAGCGAGCCGGTCAAGGTACGCCTGTTCACCCGCGCGGCCGGCAGCGCCGCCGACACCTACATCTCCAGTTGCCCGATCGCCGGCAACGGTCGCGTCTACGAGTACTGGTCGGAGCCGGTGGTGGAACTGATCGCGCGCGAAGCCAGCCTGATCAGCGACGATGCTGCCCTGATGTGCGACTGAGCCTGCACCTGCCAACTACACGCCAAGCCATGTCCGATACCGTAATCCAGACCGCCTCAGCCCCTCGCCCCGTGGGCCGCTATCCACACGCCCGCCGTGTCGGCAATCTGCTGTTCCTGTCGGGCATCGGACCGCGGGCGACCGGCGACAACACGGTTCCGGGGAATCGGCTGAACGCCGATGGCCAGCTGGTCGGTCACGACATCCGTGCGCAGACCCATGCCGTATTCGCCAATGTCCGTGCGGTGCTCGAGGCCAGCGGCGCACGCTGGGAAGATCTGGTCGACATCACCGTGTATCTCACCGACATGGCCGGTGACTTCGCCGATTACAACGCGGTCTGGGCCGAGTATTTTCCCGACCCGGCCACTGCGCCGTGCCGGACCACGCTGGGCATCACCGCGTTGCCCACCCCCATCGCCATCGAACTCAAGTGCGTCGCGGTCATCAGCGGATGAACGCCGATCCCGCAACCGCAGCTTGAGGCTCCACGGAGAACCGCCATGCTGGCACCGCCCATCGACTTCCAGGCCTGGATCGAGGAACACCGCGAGCTGCTGAAACCGCCGGTCGGCAACAAGTGCATCTACGACGGTGACTTCATCGTGATGGTGGTTGGCGGACCCAATCAGCGCACCGACTACCACTACGACGAGGGTCCGGAATTCTTCTACCAGCTCGAAGGCGAGATGGTGCTCAAGACCATGACACAAGAAGGTCCGCGGGACATCCCCATCCGTGCCGGCCAGGTCTTCTACCTGCCGCCGCGCATTCCGCATTCGCCGCAACGCATGGCCGACTCGGTGGGACTGGTGGTGGAGCGCAAGCGCGTGCCCGGTGAAAACGACGGCCTGATGTGGTTCTGCCCGAACTGCCATCACAAGGTGTTCGAGCAGTACTTTCCGCTTGGCAACATCGAGACCGATTTTCCGGCGGTGTTCGACCGCTTCTACCACTCGATTCCCGACCGCACCTGCGCGCAGTGCGGCACCGTGCATCCGGCACCGCCCAAGTACCCGCAAGCCTAGCCGACCAGCGTCGGGCCGCCAGCGAGGAAACTCACCGATCAGGCCAGATGCTGCCGGAACCAGGCCAGCGTCCGGTCCCAGGCCAGCTTCGCCGCCGCCTCGTCGTAGCGGGGCGTGGAGTCGTTGTGGAAGCCGTGATGCGTGCCGGGATAGAAGTGCGCCTCGTAACGGGTTCCAGCGGCCTTCAAGGCCTCCTCGTAGGCCGGCCAGGTCACGTTGACCCGTTCATCGTTCTCGGCGAAGTGGATCAACAGCGGCGCCTTGATTCGCGGCACGTCGTCCGGACTGGCCTGACGGCCGTAGAAGGGCACCGCTGCACCGAGTTCCGGATAGGCCACGGCCGTGGCATGGCAGACACCGCCGCCGTAGCAGAAGCCGGTGATGCCGATCTTGTCGGTGGTTTCGGCATGTGCCTGCAGGAACTCCACCGCCGCGAAGAAATCATTCATCAGCTTTTCCGGATCGACCTGCTGCTGCAGTTCCCGGCCCCGGTCGTCGTTGCCGGGATAGCCGCCGACAGAACTCAGGCCGTCCGGTGCCAGGGCGATGAAGCCGGCCTTGGCCACCCGGCGTGCGACATCCTCGATGTAGGGATTGAGACCGCGATTCTCGTGCACCACCACAATGCCCGGCACAGGCCCGGTGGCCTTGGCCGGGCGGACCAGATAGCCGCGAACCTGCCCATGACCGTTCGGCGACGGGTAGCGGATGTACTCGGGAACGATCTCGGGATCGGTGAAGTCGACCTGCCGCGCCAGGGCATAGTCCGGTTTCAGCGAACCCAGCAGGGCCAGCGCGGTGACGCCGCCGATGGCGAAACCGGCCGCACGATCCAGGAAGTCGCGGCGACTGACCCGGCCGTGGACGTAGCCGTCGTACAGCGCGAGCAGATCGGGGTGGAAATCGGCCGCCGTGAGCCGACGGGGTGTGCTTGATGACGACATGGCGCAGTCCTCGAAACCGGATCCAGGCCGATCACAGATGCGCGGTCGACTGGTGCAACGAGTATGGCGCACGCCGACGGGTATCGGGGTCTGGCCCGACGCGATGGCCTCGTCAAGCCACGCCTGCGTCAAGCCAAAAAAAAACGCCGGGAGGGCAAACCCTCCCGGCGTTCTGGTTACAACACGGATACCGTGTTCAGGCGACCTGAACCTGATCCGCCTGCAGTCCCTTCTGGCCACGAACGACCACGAACGTTACTTTCTGGCCTTCCTGCAGCGACTTGAAGCCGGTGCCCTGGATGGCGCGGAAGTGAACGAACAGGTCCTCGCCGCTCTCCGGCGTGATGAAGCCGAAGCCCTTGGCATCATTGAACCACTTGACAGTGCCGGTCTGACGATCGGACATGGGTGACACTCCTAGCATGAAATGAAAACAAAACCGCCATCGACGACGCCGACAACGGCACTGGGCTGCAGGGAGTGAACGATGTGAAGCGGAGAACGGAGCATTTGCAACTGCCGATCGGGCCACGATCCACCGTGACCCTGACAATCACAGCGGGCGCAGTCTAGCGCGTGTTCAGGATAATTGCTAACAGTGCGTTAATGCCGCTTTGCAGCAAATTCAGCCCGGAGTTCACGCGGTGACCCGGGCCCGACGGCTGCGGTACAACCAGATCGGCACCAGGTTGCGCCATTCGCGTTCCCGCTCGACCTCGTCGAACCGGTGCTCGAGGTGCGCTCCGACCTGTCGCGAATACTGGTAGACAAGGAATTCTCCCTTGTCATTCAAGGCCTTGGCCACCGAATCCAGGGTTTGCTCGCGGACTTCGGCAGGCATGGTGCTGAACGGGATACCGGAAATGACCAGATCGACGTGGGCCAGTCCCAGTGCGGCCAGGTGCTGTTCCAGATCGGCGGCACTGCCATGCACCACGATCAGCCGCGGGTCCGGCATCTGCTGGCGCAATTCACGCACGAAGTCGGAATTCATCTCCACCGCGATCAGCCGTCCACCGGCGGGAAGCGCGTCCAGCACCGCCCGGGTGATGGTGCCCACGCCAGGTCCCAGTTCGACCACGGTATGCACTTGGCTCCAGTCCACCGGCGCCAGCAGGCGCTGCACCAGCGCCGGCGAGCTGACCGCGAAGGTCCCGACCATTTTCGGGTGCTTGATGAAGTTGATGGCGAACACCAGGCCGCGACGCAGGCGAGCGGACACCGGCTCTGCCCGGGCAACCTCCGTGTCTCGGCGAGCAGAAGGATTGGTCATCGGTCGATAGACTAGCGCGAAACCCGGGCGGGATGACAAGCGCCCGGCAGATTCGCCACCGTGCTGTCCCGATCTCGCCTGCGCCGGCCCGGGCTTGACCCGACAGCGACAGCGGTCATGCGCTCCCGGCAGTCACACGCGATCGCTGGAAATGGCGACCGCAGGCGGGTCGCCACCTTCGATTGCCCGCTGTCGAGCGCGCCGAACCCGGTCAACGGCCGAGTTCGAACACCACATCCAGGGACACTGAGACCGTGTTCTCGCCCGGCGCGATCGGCGTCGACTCGGCCGTGTCGGCCATTTTCGCCATGGCCATCATCGGCACCGGCCGATAGCCACCGCCACCCTCGCCGATGCTGACAATGCGCAGCACGCGCACCCCCAGGGCGTCGGCGTAGGTCTTGGCACGCTGGCGTGCCTTTTCCAGCGCGGCCAGCCGGGCCTGGTCGTAGAGCGGCTCGGGATTGTCGATCTGGAAGTTGGGGCCATGGATCTGGTTGGCGCCCTGCCCGGCCAACGCGTCCATCACCTCGCCCAACCGCGCCAGGTCGCGGACCTTGACGGTTACCGTGTTGCTGGCCTGGTAGCCGCTGATCTGCGGTGTCTCGTCACGGACGTAGCGATGTTGCGGGTAGAGGTTGACGCCGCTGGTCTGCACGTCCCGATCGGCGATGCGCAGCTTGCCGATCGCGGCCAGCACGGCGTTCATGCGGGTGGCGTTGTCGCGCATGGCCTGCGCGCTGTCGGTGGACTCGGTGACCACACCGACCGAGATGCTGGCGATGTCCGGCGCCTGCGAGGCTTCCGCCTGTGCCGAGATCGACAACAAGGTGCCCTGACTGGAAACGACAGGCTGCGGCGCGGGAGTCTGGGCGGAAACGGTCATGGCGAAAGCTCCGGAGAGGATGGCCAGGCTGACCAACCGGGAAAACATCAGGGATCGCTTCATCACGAAAACCTCATGGGTTCGGGAACACGGACTCCGCAGTCAGGGCTTCAGGCGGATCGGCGGGCACGATGCCATCACACTGCTTAATCGCCGGCAACCCGTCGAAGCCTGGATGCGCCATCTGCCGCCGGAACGCGGTCCGGATCCAGCCAAGGCAGACGCTGCAGTGACAAGACCTGCGGCAACTCGGGCCAGGCTCCTCCGACCATGGCCGTGGTGCGCGGTCTGCGCTGTCGATGACCGGGAACGACCCAGACAAGCAACGGAACCGCGGCTTCGCCGCTTTTCCCGCGCGTCAATCGGCGGCCGACGGTGCCAGCCAGCGCACGATCGACTCGGCCGCCTTGCGTCCCTCGAACACCGCCGTCACCACCAGATCGGCACCTCGCACCATGTCGCCACCGGCGAACACGCGCGGGTTGGAGGTCTGATGCGGCAGGCGTCCGGAACCGCAGCCGCCACCGATCACCACCCGGCCGCGATCATCGGTGACCACATCCACCGCCTTGAACCAGTCCGGCGGCGATGGCTGGAAACCGAAGGCTATGATCACCCGGTCCGCGTCCAGACGCTCCTCGCTGCCGACCACCGTTTCCGGTGAGCGCCGACCCTTGGCGTCAGGCGGCCCCAGACGAGTCGTGACCACTTCCACCTGCAGCCCATCGTCAACAGCATGGATGGCGATCGGTTGCCGGTTCCACAGGAACTGCACGCCCTCCTCGTCGGCGTTCTCGCGCTCGCGCCGCGAGCCGGGCATGTTCTGGGCATCGCGCCGGTACACGCAGTGCACCGAAATAGCGCCCTGTCGGATCGCGGTACGCACGCAATCCATGGCGGTGTCGCCGCCACCGAGCACGATCACCCGCTTGCCGCGCATGTCCTGATCGGCCGGCAGCAGGGTCAACGGCGCCATGACCTGCTGCACATTGGCGATCAGGTAGGGCAAGGCCGGCTGCACGCCGGGCAGGTCCTCGCCCGGGAAGCCGCCACGCAGGGCCTTGTACGCGCCCATGCCGGTGAACACCGCGTCATAGCCGGCCAGCAGTTCGTCGAAGCCGACATCGCGGCCGATCTCCACGCCGAGCCGGAATTCCACGCCCATGCCTTCGAGAATCTCGCGGCGCTGGCGCACGATCTGCTTGTCCAGCTTGAACGGCGGAATGCCGTAGGTGAGCAGGCCGCCAACTTCTGCATAGCGGTCGAACACCACCGCCTCGACGCCATGACGTACCAGCACGTCGGCACAGGCCAGTCCGGCCGGTCCGGCGCCGACCACGGCGACCCGCTTGCCGGTGCTGACCACCTTGGAGAGATCCGGGCGCCAGCCCAGCTTCAGCGCCTCGTCGGTGATGTACTTCTCGACCGCACCGATGGACACCGCACCGAAACCATCATTAAGCGTACAGGCGCCTTCGCACAGCCGGTCCTGCGGGCAGATGCGTCCGCAGATTTCCGGCAGTGAATTGGTCTGGTGTGACAGCTCGGCCGCTTCCAGAATGCGCCCTTCCGCCACCAGCGACAGCCAGTGCGGAATGTGGTTGTGTACCGGGCACTGCCATGAGCAGTACGGGTTCCCGCAGTCGATGCAACGCGACGCCTGCGACGCCGCCTGTTCCGGCGCGTAGTGGCCGTACAGTTCGCCGAAGTTGCGCACGCGCGCCATCACGCCCTGCTTCTCCGGCGATTCGCGCTCGACCTTCAGGAAGGCGAAAGGATCCTTCTTGCCCGCCATCACGCGGCCTCCCGCAACACTTCCAGCAAGGCAGCAAGATCGGCTGCCTTGGGTTTGACCAGCCAGAAACGCCCGGCATAGCGACGGAAATCGTCTAGCACGGCCTGGCCTAATCGACTACCGGTAGCTCGCACGTGCTCGCCGATCAGGTCGCGCAGGTATTCGCGCTGACGGGTCATGGCTTCGGTGTCGATGCGGTTCATGTCCACCAGTTCGTGGTTGCAGCAGTCGACGAAACCGCGCGACTCGTCCAGTACGAAGGCGAAACCACCGGTCATGCCGGCGCCGAAGTTGATGCCCGTCGGGCCCAGCACCAGCACCATGCCGCCGGTCATGTACTCGCAGCCGTGATCGCCACAGCCTTCGATGACCGCGGTGGCACCGGAGTTGCGTACCGCGAAGCGTTCGCCGGCGCGGCCGGCTGCGAACAATCGACCACCGGTGGCGCCGTACAGGCAGGTGTTGCCGATCAGCGTCGCCTCGTGTTCGGCAAAGCGGCTGCCTACCGGATGGCGCACCGCGATGCGGCCACCGGCCATGCCCTTGCCGACATAATCGTTGGCCTCGCCTTCCAGCGACAGCTCCAGACCAGCGGCGTTCCAGACCCCGAAGCTCTGGCCGGCGCTGCCTTCGAAGCGCAATTGCAGCGGTACACCCGGCATGCCGGCATCGCCGAAGCGCCGGGTGATCGCGCCGGAGATCGCGGCGCCGATGGCGCGGTCGGTGTTGCCGATGGCGAAGGCAAACTCGCCGCCACTGCCGGAGGCGATCGCTGCCTCAGTCTGCACCAGCAACTGCCGCGACAGTTCGCCGCCGTCGCTGGCCAGCGGACCGCTGGCGCAGCAATGGCGGTCGCTTTCCAGACTGCTGCCGTCGCGCGCCAGGATCGGCCGCAGATCCAGCCCAGCCTGACGCTCGCTCGCAGCGGGCAGGATGTCCAGCAGTTCGACGCGGCCGATGACCTCATCCAGCGTGCGCGCACCGAGCAGTGCCAGGTACTCGCGCACCTCGGCCGCGACGAAGCGGAAGTAGTTGACCACCTTCTGCACATCGCCTTTGAAGTGCAGCTTGCGCAGCTTCTCGTGCTGCGTCGCCACACCGGTGGCGCAGTTGTTGAGGTGACAGATGCGCAGATACTTGCAGCCCATCGCCACCATCGGTGCAGTGCCGAAACCGAAACTGTCGGCGCCCAGGATCGCCGCCTTGATCACGTCCAGACCGGTCTTGAGGCCACCATCGGCCTGCAGGCGGATGCGCGCACGCAGGTCGTTGCGGATCAGCGTCTGCTGCGCCTCGGCCAATCCCAGCTCCCACGGCGCGCCGGCGTACTTCACCGAACTCAGCGGCGAGGCGCCGGTCCCACCGTCATAACCGGCGATGGTGATCAGGTCGGCGCCGGCCTTGGCCACGCCTGCCGCGATGGTGCCCACGCCAGCCTCGGACACCAGCTTCACCGACACCAGCGCCTGCGGATTGATCTGCTTGAGGTCGAAGATCAGTTGCGCGAGGTCCTCGATCGAATAGATGTCGTGATGCGGCGGCGGCGAGATCAGCGCCACACCCGGCCGCGCGAAACGCAGGCGCGCGATCAGCTCGTTGACCTTGTCGCCGGGCAACTGGCCGCCCTCGCCCGGCTTGGCGCCCTGCGCGACCTTGATCTGCAGCACTTCAGCGTCGACCAGGTAACCGGGCGTGACACCGAAGCGGCCGGAGGCGATCTGTTTGATCTTGGACCGGCGCGACGAACCGTAGCGCGCCGGATCCTCGCCACCCTCGCCGGAGTTGGAGCGGCCGCCGATCAGGTTCATGGCTTCGGCCAGGGTTTCATGCGCTTCCGGCGACAGCGCGCCCAACGACATGGCGGCGCTGTCGAAGCGCGCGAGGATGGCGTTGTCTGGCTCGACCTCGTCCAGCGGCACCGGCGTTGCCGCCGGTCGCAGCACGAAGGCATCGCGCAACGTCGCCCGCGGCCGCTCATTGACGTGGCGTGCGAACACCCGGTAATCGGCGATGTCGCCGGTAGCCACCGCCCGCTGCAGGCTGGTGACCACGTCCGGGTTGTAGGCGTGGTACTCGCCCTCGAAGCCGTGCTTGAGCAGGTTGCCGTGACGCAACGGCCGGGCCGGATCACGCGCCTCGGACTGCGAGGCTTGTTGTTCCGCCTGCAGCAGATCGAAACCACAGCCGCGGATGCGGCTGGGCGTGCCGGTGAAGCAGGTGTCGACCACGGTCTCGTCCAGCCCGATGATCTCGAACAACTGCGCGGCGCGATAGCTGTCGACAGTGCAGATGCCCATCTTGGACATGATCTTGTACAGGCCCTTCTCGATGCCGCGCCGGTAGTTGCCAGCGAACAGGGCCGAACCGGCGGCTCCGCGGCCATCGTGCACGGCGATCTCGTGCAGGATCTCGAAGGCCAGCCAGGGATAGACCAGCGAGGCGCCGTAACCGATCAACACGGCGAAATGATGCGGATCGCGGGCGACCGCGGTTTCCACGACCAGATTGGTGCGACAGCGCAGACGCTGGCGCACCAGCCGCTGATGGATGGCTCCCACCGCCAGCAGCGCGTGCACCGGCAGGCGATCACCGGCGATGCCGCGGTCGCTGAGCACCAGCAGCACCTGGCCGGTACGTGCCGAGGTCTCGGCCCAGTCGCACAATCGATCCAGCGCCTGCTGCAGGGTTTCGTCAGCTGCCTGCGAGAGCTCGATGCGATGCGCGGGGTAGCGGTCCTGCGGCAGCTCGAACAGGGCATCGAACTGACGCTGGCTGAGGATCGGTGATTCCACCACAACCCGTTCGGCCAGCCGCTCGTCCTCCTCGAAAAGGTTGCCCTCGCTGCCCAGACAGCCGATCAGCGACATGACCACGCCTTCGCGCAGCGGATCGATCGGCGGATTGGTGACCTGGGCGAACTGCTGCCGGAAATAGTCGAACAACGAACGCGGCTGCAGCGACAGCACCGCCATCGGCGCGTCATCGCCCATCGAACCCACCGCTTCGTGGCCGGCCTCGGCCAGCGGCCGCAGCACCTGCTCGCGCTCCTCTCGGGTGACGCCGAACAGTTTCTGCTGACGCATCAGGTCTTCCCCGATTAATGGCGAGGTCGTGGCCAGCTCGTTGGAACGGGACGGCTCCAGATAGCGGCTGAACCGGTTCAGCCATTGCCGATAAGGCTGGCGGCCCTTGAGGTCGTCGTCGATGTCGGCCGGAAAAAGAATGCGGTGTTCCTCCAGATCGACCGCCAGCATCTGGCCCGGCCCCAGCCGGCCCTTGGCCTCGATATCTTCGGGGGCGATGTCGACCACGCCGGCCTCGGAGGCGACAATCAGGCGGCGGTCCGTAGTCAACGTCCAGCGCGCCGGACGCAGCCCGTTGCGATCCAGGATGCAGGCGGCATGGCGGTTGTCGCAGAGCACGATGCCGGCCGGACCGTCCCAGGGCTCCATGTGCAGCGCGTGGTATTCGTAGAACGCGCGCAGGTCCGGATCCATGCCCTCGACGTTCTGCCAGGCCGGCGGAATCAGCATGCGCAGCGAACGGAACAGGTCGATGCCGCCGGCCAGCAGCACCTCCAGCATGTTGTCCAGGCTGGACGAGTCCGAACCGGTCATGTTCACCAGTGGCAGCAGATCGTCCATGTTCTCGATCAGCGGCGTCTGGTACATGGCGCCACGCGCCAGCGCCCAGTTGCGGTTGCCCTGGATCGCGTTGATCTCGCCGTTGTGCGCCAGCAGCCGGAACGGCTGCGCCAGCCGCCAGCGCGGCAAGGTGTTGGTCGAGTAGCGCTGGTGGAACACACAGACCGACACCTGCAGACGAGGGTCGCGCAGGTCGAGGTAGAAGTCGGCCAGCGACTGCGCCAGCACCATGCCCTTGTAGCCGATGTTGCGCGCGGACAAGGTCACCACGTAGAAGTCCGGGTCGTCGTCGGAAAGTGCCCGCGAGCAGCGTCGGCGCGCGCGGATCAGCCGGCTCTCGAAACGACGATGACCGAGATCGTCAGGCGCATTGACGAACACCTGTTCGATCCGCGGCAGGCTGGCCAGGGCCGCATCGCCGCACACCGACGGATCGATCGGCACCTCGCGCCACCCGACCAGGGTCAAGGCGTCGGCCGCGAGCTCCTCGGCGAGTTGTCGACGGGCCTTGTCGGCCAGCACCGGATCCGGCGACAGGAACACCAGGCCGCTGGCGAACAGGTCGGCGGTGCGCAGGCCCGATTCTTCGGCCAGCGTGCGCAGAAAGGGTTCGGGAAAACGCAGCAACACACCGCAACCATCACCGCTGCGGCCATCGGCCGCCACGCCACCGCGATGACTGAGACGATTGAGCGCTACCAGCGAGTCACGCAGCAGGTCGTGCGACGGCTTGTCGTCGATCTGCGCGATCAGTCCGAAACCGCAACTGTCGCGTTCGAACTCCGGCCGATACAGGCCGGACTGCTGGTCGTCCATTGTCTGCCGTCCTCGCTAGGCAGCCTCCCGGCAACGCGCCGGTCTGCATCGTCCGTAGTAGCACCTGTTGCTGCATTGCGTCAATTCCCGACCAAGGTCGAAGCCGGCCGCGCCCGGGTTTCGCGGATCGCCGGGCCGCCGCGCGGAGCCGGCGTGGCAAGGTCGTTGGCTTACAATCGGCGGATGCTCATCATCGATACCCATGCCCACGTCCTGCCGCGCGACTGGCCAGACCTGGCCGCCAAGTACGGCGACGCCCGCTTCCCGGTCATCCACCACACCGACGACGGCCGCCACCGCATCTACCGCGAAGGCAAGTTCTTCCGCGAGATCTGGCCCAACGCCTGGGATGCGCAGGCGCGCATCGACGACTACGCCCGCTTCGGCGTGCAGGTGCAGGTGATTTCCACCGTACCGGTGATGTTCTGCTACTGGGCCAAGGGGCATCACGCCCTCGACCTGCACCAGGCCTTGAACGATCACACCGCCGAGGTCTGCCGGACCTGGCCGAAGCACTACATCGGCCTGGGCACGGTGCCGCTGCAGTCGCCGACGCTGGCGATCCGCGAGCTGGAGCGCTGCATGGACGAGCTGGGTCTGGCCGGCGTGCAGATCGGCAGCCACATCAACGACTGGAACCTGGACGCGCCGGAGCTGTTCGAGTTCTTCCAGGCCGCCTCGGAACTCGGCGCCGCCATCCTCGTGCACCCCTGGGACATGATGGGTCGCGAATCCATGCCCAAGTACTGGTTGCCCTGGCTGGTCAGCATGCCGGCAGAACAGGCGCGAGCCGCCTGCAGCCTGATCTTCGGCGGTGTTCTGGAACGGCTGCCGAAGCTGCGCGTGTGCTTCGCGCACGGTGGCGGCAGCTACCCCTACACCATCGGCCGCATCGAACACGGCTTCCGCATGCGCCCGGACCTGGTCGCGACCGACAATCCGCGCAATCCGCGCGAGTACTTCGGCAAGATCTGGTTCGACTCCTGCGTCCATGACGACGAGGCGCTGCGCTATCTGCTGAAGACCGCTGGCAGCGACATGGTGATGCTCGGCACCGACTACCCCTTCCCGCTGGGCGAACAGGAACCGGGCAGCCATATCCGCAACCTTGGCCTGGACGAAGGCACGAACGCACAGCTGTTCCATGGCGCCGCGCTGGACTGGCTGGCGCTGCCGCGCGAGCGCTACCTGCCGACCCCGGCGACCTGAACAAGCAACGATGACGACGATGCAAGAAAGCGAACTGATCGCGCTGGATCGCGACGCCACCGACCCGCTGGCGGCGTTTCGCGACCAGTTCCTGATTCCGCGCGGCGATGACGGCCGCGACTGGGCCTACTTCTGCGGCAACTCGCTGGGCCTGCAGCCGCGGGCGGTGCGTGGCGCGCTTGACGACGAGCTTCGCTACTGGAGCGAACTGGCGGTGGAAGGCCATTTCAAGGGCAAGCTGCCGTGGATGGACTACCACGAGTTCGTCCGTGACGACCTCGCCCTGGTCGCCGGCGCCCTGCCGTCGGAGGTAGTGGCGATGAATTCGCTGTCGACCAACCTGCACCTGCTGATGGTGAGTTTCTATCGGCCGGCGAAAGGTCGCTCGGCGATCCTGATCGAAGCCGGCGCGTTTCCCTCCGACCGCTATGCGGTGGAGTCGCAGATCCGATTCCACGGTTTCGATCCCGCCACCGACCTGATCGAGCTGGAAGGCGACGAGCCCGGCGGCACCATCTCCGACGCCGCCATCGCCGATGCCATCGCCAGGCATGGCCAGCGCCTGGCGCTGGTGCTGATGCCGGGTGTGCAGTACCGCACCGGCCAGGTGTTCGACATCGGCGCGATCACGAAGCAGGCACACGCGGCCGGTGCCATCGCCGGTTTCGACCTGGCCCACGCCTTCGGCAACGTGCCGGTGGACCTGCACGACAGCGGGCCCGATTTCGCCGTGTGGTGCCACTACAAGTACGGCAACAGCGGCCCTGGCGCCGTCGCTGGCGCGTTCGTGCACGAGCGCCATGCCAACACCGACCGGCCACGCTTCGCCGGCTGGTGGGGCAGCGACAAGACCACGCGTTTCCGCATGGGACCGCACTTCGTGCCGACGGCGGGTGCCGATGGTTGGCAACTGTCGAATCCGCCGATCCTGGCACTGGCGCCGCTGCGGGTGTCGCTGCAGCTGTTCCGTCAGGCCGGCATGGACCGGCTGCGCGAAAAATCCGTGGCACTCACAGGCTGGCTGGCCGAACGAGTCCAGGCCGATCTCGGCGACGTGCTGGACATCGTCACGCCGCGCGAGACGCATCGGCGAGGTGCGCAACTGTCGCTGCGCGTGCGCGCCGGCCGCGATGCCGGCCGATCCCTGTTCAACTACCTGGGCGAACGCGGCGTGATCGGCGACTGGCGCGAACCGGACGTGATCCGGATCAGCCCGGCGCCGCTGTACAACCGCTATTCCGACGTCCTGCGTTTCCTCGAGACGGTCGCCGCCTGGCGCGATCAACACCGCGCCTGACTCCCCGCAACAGCCACCTCCCGCGGGTGTGACTGCGGGAGGCGCGGTACAGGTGCAGACGCTACTGGAATCCGTTCCGGAACAGCAGGTCGTCGCTGACCTGGATGGTCCAGGTACGCGAGTGCACCAGCAAGCCGTCAGCCATCTGCGGGTGCACGAACGAGGTCTGATCGGTGACCCGCAGCTGCAGCGCACGTGTTGCCGGTGTCGGCGCAACCTGGCTGAAGGCATGGCTGGACGAGGTCGCACCAGGGATCGGCGCGCCATCCAGATACCACTGCACGGCCAGCGTTCCCTCGGAAGGCTGCAACAGTTGCGCCTGGAAGGTCATGGTCGCGCCGGTCGGATAGCTGACCGGGCTGGCATGCGGAGGCGATTCGGTGCCGGGCTCGATCAGGTCGATGCCGGCGAGCGGTGAGGTGCCCGCGCCCCAGCTGCCGGCGTACAGATGCTTGACATACTGCTGGCGGCACACGCTGCAGAAGTTCGTGCCCAGAAAGCGCATCAGGCAACTGCTGTCGACCGGTCGATACATCCCGACCGACTGATAACGCGCACCCTCGAACAGGCCGGTGCCGGGATTGCCGGGCGGTGTCGGTATCGGGATGTTGCTCGGGTTGTACCAGTGTCGCCACTTCACCAGGTTGCCGACCGACTGGTTGGTGACATTCGCCTCGCAGGCCGGGCCGCCACCGGTATCGCTGCAGGCCGGGAAGCCCGGATACGGCGAGTCGTACTCGTCGGCCAGGCGGTGGAACGTGTGCGCGTATTCGTGGATGACCACCAGTGGGCCGCTGGGATGGGCCGATGTCGTGCCGATGGCGCCACCGGCACCGCCGTAGACAGGGTCATTGACCACGACCAGGATGCGATCCCAGTTCGGGTAGTTCGCGGCAGCGGCGTAGGTCTTGGCGTTGTCGACCGTCAACAGGCGGTGGATCTGGTTGGTACAGAAGCGCGCATCCAGCGCCGTGTTCACGAAGGTCCCGGCGAGCGGGTCGGTCTGGGCGCCGGTGTCCGCGCAGCAGCTGGCCGAGGTGCAGCCGGCTTGATACGGCGGATGGTCGGCGCCGGACTGGGCCGAGGTCACGAATCCCTGCGTCCAGTTCACGAAGCTGGCGTACTCCTTGTACGGCGTCACGTTGAACATCGACGTGTGGAGGGCGGCGACATGACTGTTGAACGTGGCCTGCTGCGCGCTGGTATAGCCGTCGCCGAGAACCAGAATGTCGGCACGGTTGGCGGGGTTGCCGGGTGAGCCATCGATGTCGTGACCCGAGCGGGCGCTGACCGAAACCGGCACGTTGGCCATGTCAGCCAACGGCAATGATGCGGCATCGCGGGCGATCGCCTGCAGGTCCAGACGCTGCACGCCACGCGGTCCGACCAGTTCGACCTGATCGGCATCCGCGATCGGAATGCGCAGCACGAAGGCACGCCCGGAATCCTGGACATGCGCGTGGTGGACGATATGGCCGTCGTCGCCATCGGGATCTTCCGCGAACTCGGCCCGCAGTATCCGCGGCACCTCGACGGCAAGATCAGGACCTGGCACGCCGTCCTTGATCAGGCGATAGCCGATGCGCTGGTACTCCGGGTCCGGCGCCGACCAGGCATCGGAAAGCTGCCGTGAGCCCGGCTCGACCAGATCCACCTCGGCATGAAACACGGGCACGAAGCGGCCATCCTCGCCGATCTCGACAACGACATAGTGGGCCGGATCCGCCCATGTCGATGTCGCCCAGGACAAAGACAGCCACAGCAAGCCAACGAAAACACCGGATCGATTCATGTTGCCCCTCCCCTTTGCACAAACCATAGCCCAATCGTGGCCGACGGCCCAAGTTCCCGTTGCCACGCGACACGGCAGCCGGTCGAGGATGGGTAAACTGCCAGCACCCGCTTCGCCTCGGCCGACTGGTTCGGGGCTCCTGTGTCCAGCCCCGCCAGCGTGTGAAATCCATGAACGCGAAAAGCAGTGAAACCCTGACCATCGTCGGCGCCGGTCTGGTCGGCAGCCTGCTGGCCGTGCTGCTGGCCCAACAAGGTCATCGCGTGGAATTGTTCGAACGGCGCAGCGATCCGCGTCGGATCGGCTATGAAGGCGGCCGCTCGATCAACCTGGCCATGGCCGCACGCGGCCTGCGCGCGCTCGAAGCGGCTGGCGTCCGTCACGCCGTGATGGCCGAAGCCGTGATGATGCGCGGTCGCATGGTGCACGAACGTGGCGGCGAGGTCGGCCTGCAGCGCTACGGTCGCGACGACAGCGAGGTGATCTGGTCGGTGCATCGTGGCCGCCTCAATCTCACTCTGCTCGACGCCGCCGAAGCGGCCGGCGCCAGCCTCCACTTCGACCAGCGCATCACCGACATCGACTGGGACAGTCGACAGCTGCTGATCGCCACGCCGGACGGCGCAACGCATCGCCACCAGGCCGGCCTGATTCTGGGCACCGATGGTGCCGGCTCGGCTGTCCGCGCCGCCATGGCCCGCGCTGCCGATCTGGGCGAACGGTTCGAAGCCCTGGACCACGGCTACAAGGAGGTCGCGATCGGACCGACACCCGGCGGCGGCTTCCGGCTGGAGCCACATGCCCTGCACATCTGGCCGCGCGACGCCTTCATGCTGATCGCCCTGGCCAACATCGATGGCAGTTTCACCGGCACCTTGTTCCTTGCCGAAGCAGGCGATCCCGGTTTCGCCGGTTTGACCACTGCCGAGGCCGTGCAGGCGTTCTACCGCGAGCACTTCCCGGATGCCGTGCCGTTGATCGACGATCTCGTCGGCGACTTCTTCCGCCATCCGACCGGCATGCTCGGCACCTTGTGGCTGGACCGCTGGCATCTGGATGAGCGTGCCCTGCTGCTGGGCGATGCCGCCCACGCCATCGTGCCCTTCCACGGCCAAGGCATGAACTGCGGTTTCGAGGACGCGCTGGCGCTGTCGGAAATGATCGCCGCCGACGGACTGGACGATCCCGCCGCACTGTTCGCGCGCTTTACCCAAGAGCGCAAGCGCAACGCCGACGCCATTGCGCGCATGGCGCTGGAAAACTACATCGAGATGCGCGACCGGGTCGACGATCCCGACTACAAGCGCAAGCGCGCCATCGAAGCCGAGCTGCAACGCCGGTACCCGGACCGGTACATGCCGCGCTACGCGCTGGTCACCTTCAGCGCCCTGCCCTACGCCGATGCCGAGAGGATAGGAGAGCGACAGTTGTCGTTCCTCGAGGAACTGGCGGACAGCACGGAAGACCCCTCGGACCTGGATTGGCCGGCGATCGACCTTCGCATCGAGCAGCACCTGCCACTGCTGCCGCCTTCGGCGCACTGGCGAGCACAATCCCCAGCGGACTGATATCCCACGCTGATACACCGTTGGCTGATCGGCGGCAGCCCTGGATTGTCGACGCAGCCAGCGGGCCACGGCTCCCTCAACCCGGCCAATAAGCCCTACTGAAACCGGTCTGTTTTCCCCGGCATACCACCGGCTGAGGACAGAACCGGCAGGACATCTGGTGGCGGAAGCCTATTGCCCGTCGCAATCCTCATCCACGATCTTTGGCATCTTTCGCCAAGCCACGACGTCGCGCGTCTCCGCAGCCCGAGAACTCAACGCCGAGGCGGCATCTTAAGTGACTGATTAAAAAATATTTATTTCTCTACGGGCCGTTTTTTCTGCCTGGCGTTCATATTGTGTTAAGCTCCGTTCACCAATCGGAAATGCCGACTGTAGGGGACTCTTGTCCAGTCCGGCGACGATTGGTCACTCATGTCTGCCAGCAACCAAACGGAGCCTTGACTACATGAACGAATTAGTTCGTAAAACATCCCCGCGCAGCACGCTGCCTCTCTGGGGTACAGCCGAGATACGTGTAAAAATGCCCCACAGAATCCGAAAACCCTCGTCACTTCATGAGGTTGTCGGATAAAATTTCTCAAGGCACTGGGCGCTGCGCGAGCGGCGACATAAGAAGGCCCGCCTACGCGGGCCTTCGTTTTTCTCAGCGCCGCTTCCGCGGCGCGGCCCGGTCGGCCGGTATGGTTTCAGGCGTTCGCGCTTGTACCTCGGCCAGCGCACGATCGAGCCGTGCCTCCGCGACGCGAACGCGATCCTCGGCCGCGGCGATCTGGCTTGCAGCCGCGGAGAGCTGGCCGTTGGCGCTGGCGAGATCGATCGCCAGGCGCTGGCTCTCGTCACGCGCGCGCTGCAGCGCGTCGCTCAACTCGGCCTCTCGATCGCGCTGCAGGTGCAGCTCTCGTCCCTGCTCGGCGTGCTTGACGCGCAGGTCCGTGATGTCGGTCTGCAAGGTGTCCACGCGCTGCTGCAGCTTCGCCTGCTGCCCCTCGGCGCGCTTCTGCGCCTCACGGGCCGCATCGATATTCTGCAGCATGTGATCCTGCGCCGACTGCAAGCGCGTGGTGGCCTTGTCGAGTTCCGCATGGTAGCCGCGATCGCGGTTGGCCAGCGTCTCTTGGAATTCTGCCGCCTGGCGCTCCAGGGCGGCCTGCAGCGCGGCGTGATCGCGGGCCGATTCTTCGCGCACGAGCGCGAGCTGCTGCTCGATGTCTGCCGTGTGCGTCTCAGCAGCTGCGACAGCGGCGCGTGTACGCGCGAGCTCATCGCGGGTCTGTGCGTGCGCAGTCTTCTCGGCGTCGCCGGCGGCGACGGCGTGATCGAGCGCGCCCTGTATTTCGTCGCGCTGGCGGGCCGTGGTGTCGGCACGAGCCGTTTCGGTGGCCACCTGGTCTTCGAGCGCTTGGCGCTGCTCGAGGAAAACCCGTTCGCCCTGCTCGACGGCCGATACCCACAATGACCGCATCGTGTCTGCCAACGCTGGCGGCAGATCGGCGCCGAGAGCGTCGACCTTGGTGCGCTCCTCGCGCCAAGCCTTCAGCGCGTCATTGATCGTCGTGCGGCTGCCCTGCTGGATGACGGCGTAGATCGCGTCGACCGTGATTTCGTGCGGACGCTTGCCGCCAGCGACTAGCTGCGCGGCGGCCTCGCGAGTGCGTTGGCGGGTGTCACTGCTGCGGCTCATCGGGATTCTCCCATCGCTGAGTGACCGAAATTCGGCCTTCGGTTCTAGTGTATATCAACGTATAACGTTACGTATATAATCATTTGAGCGAGAAATTTACGATAATCCCCATACTCGTAAGCAAATGTGGCGTATGCTCGCTAAGCGGCACTCTGCCGAATCGCCAGGGAAAAACCGGATGTCAAAGGCCCTGCTGCCAGCCGAGCCAGACCTCCACGCCGGCATGCTCATCCCGCCATCGTTGGATGGTGGCAGCGGCCTCAATCGCGCTCCGCCGTCCGTCCCACGGCAGATTCGAGCGGATTCGGACGTGGCGGCGATCGGCTTGTGGCTGGCGGAGTTCGCGACGTCACCTCACACCTTCCGCAGCTACCGCAAGGAGGCCGAGCGATTGCTGCGCTGGTCGATCGGGGACCGTGGCAAGGCGATATCGAGCCTGATGCGCGAGGATGTCTTGGCCTATGAGCAGTTTCTGGCTACGCCAGCCGCGGACGGCCGCATGCTATCGGCGGCAAGCCAGCGCCAGGCCCTGGGCATCATCTCGGGGCTGTTTTCCTACCTGGTCAACGGGGGATATCTCGCCGCCAACCCGTGGACCTTGCGGCGCCGGAACGGCCGACGTCGGCAACGCACCGTCGAACGATTTCTGGACCATGCCGCGTGGGAAGATGTCCTCGCGGCGATCGACGCGTGGCCTGTCGAACAAGCGCGAGAACGCCAGCATGCCGAACGCGGCCGGTTCGTACTGCGCTTTCTCTACTACACCGCCTTGCGCGCCTCGGAAGCGGCGAACGCCAAAGTCAGCGACTTCGTGCTCCGCCGTGGCCGCTGGTGGCTGCGCGTCGTCGGCAAAGGCCAAGTCGCCGGCGATGTACCCGTCGGAGCGTCGCTGATGGATGACTACGGCCGCTATCGACGCTTCCACGGTCTTCCGGTGACGCCAGCGCCAACCGACGATAGTCCTGTCATCCTGTCGATCGCCGGCCGGGGTGATCGTGCTCTCACGTCAACGTCGGTCTACCTGATCGTCAAAGAGGCTTTTTCGCGGGTAGCCGACGCAATTGATGCGACCGAGCCGGCTCGCGCTGCACTCCTGCGGCGTGCTTCGACGCACTGGCTGCGTCACACCGCCGCGACGCACCAAGCCGATGCGGGGACCGATTTGCGGCACATCCAGCGCAACCTGCGGCACGCGTCGATCGACACGACGGCGATCTACCTGCATGCCGAAGAGGATGAACGTCACGAGCGCACGACGACCGTATCGCCGGCGCGGTGACGGCCGTCAGAACCGAAGTACCCGCTGCGTTGCCGGGAGCAACTGGTCCTTGTCGGTGATCGTCGACGCCTTGAGCCGTCGGGCACCGTCAGGGCCGATGATTTCGATTTCCTTGTGCTGCACCAAGCGCTCGAGCGCGCTCTTGTAGCGATCGCTGTCGGCCGGCGATAGATTGCAGGTGGTGGCAAGCAGTTCGCCGAACGACAGGCCGTTGTCGTGTGCGTAGATGAGATGAGGCAACTGCTCCATGAGCGTTGTGACGCTGGACTCGCCGGCGGTGTCGTCGAAGCAGAAACCGAGTGTGCCCTGGCCGGTGAACGCGCCGTCCCGGTCCGCGCTGTAGCCGAGCCCGCGAAACAATTCGATACCGGCGCCGCCGTAATGGATCAAGTAGTTGTTCGTGCTCCAACGCACGCGGGCTACGCTCGCGAGCTGATTCGGCTCCTGCAGGTCGCCAAGGCACTGCGAACCCCCTGATCTCGGTCGGTGTCGCCACCACGGGTCTTCAACCGTTCATAAACTTCGACTATTCTAGATATATGGAATCAAAGGTTGCCGTCCAGGCACTCAGTGCTCTCGCTCAGGACAGCCGCCTGGCTGTCTACCGGCTTCTCGTCGAGGTTGGCCCAGACGGCTTGCCGGCAACGGTAATTGCCGAACGCCTGGGTATCCCGCCTAACACCCTCTCGTTCCACGTAAAAGCTCTGAGCCAGGCCGATCTCGTCTCGGCCCGACACGAAGGACGTTTCATCTACTACGCAGCGAACTTCGCGCGCATGAACGACCTGGTGGGCTTCCTCACCGAAAACTGCTGCGGCGGCCGCCCGTGCTTGCCGGCCTCACGCAGCCCTAGTCGCCTCAAATCCGGAGCCTCCCATGACTGATCGCGTCTTCAACGTGCTGTTCCTGTGCACGGGAAATTCGGCCCGCAGCATCCTGGCGGAGGCTACCCTCAACCACAAAGGCCAGGGCCGCTTCCGCGCCTACAGCGCCGGCAGCCACCCCAATGGCACGGTCAATCCCTACGCGATCGCGTTGCTGCAGCGCGTGGGCATGCCGACCGAAGGGCTGCGCAGCAAAAGCTGGGACGAGTTCGAGCAGCTGGGTGCGCCACTGCTGGATTTCGTGTTTACCGTCTGCGACAACGCCGCGGGCGAAGCCTGCCCGATCTGGCCTGGTCAGCCTGTCACCGCGCACTGGGGCGTACCCGATCCTGCGGCGGTCGAAGGGAGCGACGTGGAGAAGACGAATGCCTTCCGCGAGGCGTTCACGACGCTGCAGCGGCGCATCGAGCTGTTCACCAGCCTGCCGCTGGACTCGCTCGATCACATGGCGATTCACGACCACGTGCGTGACATCGGCCAGGCATAGCCCCATGTCCCTGCAGCCTTCGCTGGCACGCCGCGCCACCGCCGAAGCGGTCGGCTCGATGCTCCTGGCCGCTACCGTCATCGGCTCAGGCATCATGGCCAAGCGCCTGGCCAACGGAAACATCGCGGTCGCGCTCCTGGCCAACACCGCGGCAACTGTCGCCGTGCTGGCCGCCCTGATCGCGCTAATGGGGCCGATCAGCGGCGCGCACTTCAATCCGGTGGTATCCGTGATCGAAGTGCTGCGTCGGCGCCTGGCGGCCGGCGACGCCGTGCTCTACGTTGTCCTGCAGGTGATCGGCTGCTGCGCCGGCGCCGTGCTGGCCCACGCGATGTTCGAGCTGCCGTTACTACAGGCCTCGAGGCACGTCCGCACTGGCGCGGCCCAATGGCTCGCCGAGGCGGTGGCGACCTTCGGTCTGCTGTTCGTTGTGATCGGGCACCGTCGTGCGGTCGACGCGCCGTGGATGGTGGCAGCCTGGATCGGCGCCGCATACTGGTTCACCGCATCGACGTCGTTCGCCAATCCTGCCATCACCCTCGCGCGGTGCCTGACCGATACTTTCGCCGGCATCCGACCGACCGACGTGCCCGGGTTTGTGCTGGCGCAGTGCGCCGGAGCTGCTGCCAGCTATTTCTTCGCGCGCTGGCTATTCAAGCCTGTGCCCAGTTCACAGAGTCTGCGCTCTAACTGACGAGCTATGTCAGTTCGTTGTCCACCCAATCTTTGAGCGCCGCGGCAAGCCTTAGTAACTCGGGGAACAACAAGAACGACGCGTGTACCGCCTCCTCCCGCACTGGATCGACGCTGGATGGGTGGCCAGCGTCGTTTCGAGCAGCCCGAATCGGTTGAGGAAATGCCTGAAAATAGGCCTCGAACTCTTCCCTAAGCTCGCGAGGGAATGAGCCCTTTTTGCTCTCAAAGAAATCGCGGAGTGCATCGACCATGACCTTCATGCGCCAGTCCGTCAGTTTGTTAGGAACGGCGACACTTAGGGCTTGGAGCTTTGTGACGACCGCATCCCGCAGCTCCCAAATGACACTCTCCGAAGTCGCGCCCAGCATCACTGCTGCCGCTTTGTGTAACCGAGAATTGAAGCAAGCCAAGCCTTCACGCAAGTAAGACTCCGCCACCGGATTGAGCGCGGCGACTGACTCGACGTCCCGCATGTATCCCTGGGGATTGGCTGGGTTCTTGGACAGGTCAGCGAGGCTCCGCTGTCCCCGCTCGGTGACATGGAAGAACGGCGGACTCGGATTGTCCCAATTGCCACCCCACGCGAAATATCCCGAGCACATCAGCTCGTGCCATTCCGACAGCACCAGCTGCTGCACTTCCGTCGACGGCCGGCCGAGCCGTTGACGCATGGCCACAAATACCGTGTTCATCTGCAGAAAGCCGTCTTCCGGGCGGCGTGGCCTGTTCTGTGCGACCACTTCCAGGAGCATTTCGCGGATTTCACTTGCGGTCGGTGTGGTGGTCATTCCAAGAGGCCTGCGCGGGATGTTCTACATTGTATATAAGCTGTTCTGAAGCAGCTTCCTGGATACAACTCCCTAGGGAAGGTCTGATTTATTCCCCCGAAGTGTGCTGAGATGGCGCCCTCGGTGCAAGGATGACAGCCATGAGCCAGATGAGCTTCGGCGACGGTGAGTACGCGGCCAAGAAGAAGACAACGCGCCGCGAGGTGTTCCTGGCGGAGATGGACCAGCTCGTGCCGTGGAAAGCGCTGCTGGCGCAGATCGAACCGTTCTACCCGCTGGGCGCCCGCGGCCGGCCGCCGTATCCGTTGAACACGATGCTGCGGGTGCACCTGATGCAGAACTGGTTCGGTCTGGCGGACGAAGCCATGGAAGAGGCGCTGTACGAGATCGCCTCGATGCGCAAGTTCGCGGGTCTGACGCTGACGGGCCCGATTCCGGACGAGACCACGATTCTCAACTTCCGGCGGTGCTTGGAAGACAACGACCTAGCGGCAGTGTTGTTTGACCGGATCAACGCCCACCTGACCCGCAAGGGGTTGTTGTTGAAGCAGGGCACGATCGTGGACGCCACGATCATCAACGCGCCCAGCTCAACCAAGAACGTCGACGGTGAGCGCGACCCGGACATGCACCAGACCCGGAAGGGCGAGCAGTGGTACTTCGGCATGAAAGCGCACATCGGTGCCGATGCCGACTCGGGGCTGGTGCATGCCGTGGTGACCACGCCCGCCAACACCGCCGACGTTGCGGTGGTCGAGGAGTTGCTGCACGGTCAGGAGCGGGTGGTGTACGGCGACAGCGGCTACGCCGGTGCAGACAGGCAGGTTCGGCGCCGGGACCTTCGTTGGTCGATCGCCACCCGGCCCAGTCAGCTCAAGGCCCTCGACGACGCAGGGCTCCAGAACCAGTACCGGGCCATCGAGCATCGCAAGGCCAGCATCCGGGCGAAGGTGGAGCATCCGTTCCGGGTGATCAAGCGGCAGTTCGGTCTGATGAAGGTGCGGTTCAAGGGTCTGGCGAAGAACACCGCGCACCTGGTGATGCTGTTCGGTCTGGCGAACCTGTGGCTGGCGAGGAAGCGGTTGCTCGCGATGACGGGGATGGTGTGCCCAGCGACACCGTAAAGGCGGCAGAACCCGCCAGAAATGGCCTTAAGATCATCCGGCACGCAGCGAATTGACCGACCGAGACGACGACGATGGATCGGCGTCGTTCCCAGGCGCAATAACACCGAATTGTTCAGCCCTTCCCTAGAGTACTGCAACATGTCAACGCTACCGGTAGCGTAGGCTTTGGCGCGATTGTTCGGCATAGGATGGCTTACGTCTTCACGAGAAACGTCACCACCACTGCGCCAACGCACCAGGCAACAACCCAAAGCGCAGAGAGACGCTGTGTAGCCAGCATGGCAAAGCCCACCGCGGCGATGACGACATCGCGTGCCGATTGCACGCCTTGCACCCAAACGGGGTCGTAGAAGGCGGCACCTAGAATCCCGACCACGGATGCGTTGATGCCCGCAATGGCACGACCGGACCATGGTTGATGCGACAAGCGCGCCCAGGCGGGGAGAACGGCAACGACCAGCAGGAACCCCGGCAAGAACACGGCGAACAACGCGACCAGGGCTCCAACCCAGGCGGGCATTCCGGTCGAGATCTCGGCTCCCAGGAACGCTGCCAGGGAGAACATCGGACCGGGGACGGCCTGGGCAGCACCATAGCCGGCGAGAAAAACGTCCGGGGTGACCCAGCCTGTCTCCACCACAGTCTGCCGCAGCAGCGGGAGCACGACGTGGCCGCCGCCGAACACCAGCGCGCCGGCCTGATAGAATGCGGCTCCAACGCCGCCCAGGCTGGATCCATCGCCGGCTCGTGGTAGGAGCGTGGCGACAAGAAGCAGCGCAAACCCCACCACAGCCGAGAACGCGACGCGGACTCCGTATCGAACAGGAAACACGGCGTTCTGCGCTGCCGGGACAGTACGGCACCACCACAAACCAATGACACCGCCTGCAGCAATGGCTACCAATTGCAACCATGCGTTGGACGTCAGCGCAATCAGCGCCATTGCGCCGCACGCGATGAGCGCCCGTGGGAGATCAGGCACCAACCGCTGCGCCATACCAACAAGACCGTGTCCCACCACCGCTACCGCGACCAGTTTCAGGCCGTGGATCGCTGCAGCGCCAACGCCGTCCGTCAGATGCGGGGCCAGAACCGCGAAGCCAAACAGCATCAACGCAGAAGGCAAGGTGAAGGCGATGAACGCCGCCAGCGCGCCGGCCCAACCACCACGAAGAAGGCCGATCGAAAAGCCCAGTTGACTGCTGGCCGGTCCCGGCAGGAACTGACACAGCGCCAGCAGTTGCGCAAAGCGCTGTTCGTCCAACCACGCACGGCGCTGCACGAATTCCTGGCGAAGATAACCGAGGTGCGCGATCGGGCCGCCAAACGACGTCAGCCCGAGTTTCAGGAACGCGAGAAAGACCTCGACCGGACCGCTTCGATTGCCGTCGATGACGGCAGAGTCAGTGGCCCGCATCAGACGGCGGCGACGGTGCGGTGGCGGCGGCCAAATCGGCGATCCCGAACACGGCTTCGATGCGGGAAATCTGACGCAGCGCCTCGTCAAATCCGTCGCCCCCGAAGGTGGTGTGCTCGATGTCTTCGAATTGTTCACCCATTTCGGCGTAGGCCTTCGGGCCAAGTGCCGCCTTCCATGCGGGGAACAATTCGGTGTCTTCCCGTGCCGCGTGTGGCTCGTACATGGACATGAAGCCCTCCAGAACCGCAGCGACAGTATCGGCGTGTGCACACAGGGTGGGCCGGGCCGATTCGCGCTTCACGAAATCGGTGATCTCGCGTCCGCGCGCATGCTGGGCCAGGAGGATGTCGGGCAATTTGGCAATGGTGCGTGAGGCTTTGCGCACCAGTGGAAAAACATGCGCCTCTTCCAAGGCACGCTCGTGGTAGTCCTCGGCAAATCGCCGGAACAACGTCGCCGTTTCAGCCAGCTGTGCCAACGGCAGCGTCTTGGGTGCATGTCGTGCGCGCCGTGCGGCCTCACGGTACACCAGCAGTGCGCGCCGAATGATCCCGTGCTCGCGCATCAGATCATCGTTGGCGCCCACCTCGGCATCCGGTGTCGGCTCTTCGGCCAGGGCGTACTGCGGCAGCACACATCCCGCGACCGCAGTGAGACTCGGGGATGACAAGAACCCACGACGCCGCGCCAAATCGCTTATCATGATCGCATTCTCCATTTCAACAACTGCAGGGGTGCACAAAAGCTCTAGGAAACCTGGATCACCCCGTCCTATCGGTACGCTTCCGCTTGGGCGGGTCCGCGGACGGCTTGCCTCCCTGGGCCGAAATTTCCAGAAAGAGTTCGGCGACCTGGGGCCTGATGGCCGCCAAGGCTGCTGCACCTTTGGTTGTCGCGCGGTAGTAGCGCCGCATCGCTTTGCCATCGCGCACTTCACGGGCTTTGAGATAGCCTCTTTCCTCCAGCCTATGGAGCAAGGGGTAAAGAGTGCCGGGGCCCACACGGTAGCCATGCTCGCGTAGCTCTTCCATCATGCCCTGACCATAGATTTCACCCTCCACGGCATGGTGAAGAATGTGCAAGGGGATGAGACCGGTCAGCAGAAATTCGTGCGTCATAATCGAATGTCGATATTGTAAACCAAGTATGTAAAATGGCCGCCTTCCAGTAAAGACCAGACGGACCCAACAACGATGCCATCCCATGACGAAGCGTTCTTGCGTGCGGTTGACGCTGCTCGATCTCGAATTCGGGAAGTCTCGCCCCAGCAAGCGCGAGCGCTCATCGACCAGCGGGCTGTGCTCCTAGAAGTTCGGGAGCAAAGCGAATTTGAGTTTGGCCACTTGAGCCGCGCTGTCCAATGCTCGACGGACCAGCTGGTCGGTCTGGCGGAGACCTTGGACAAGGACACCTCGATCATTTGCTACTGCAACGGAGGCAACCGTGGGGCTCTGGCTGCCGACGCATTGCAGCAGCTAGGATTTCGCAATGTCGTATCCATCGTCGGCGGCTTGCAGCGCATGCGGGAAAGCGATGGCTAGGGTTCTGAGGGGATGCTGCTTCGCATTAACCTCCCAATGCAGAACCTGCCATGGCGTCGATTGAACGGACGGCTTACCCCCAATTCAAACGCAATCCCGTCGTCCGCGAGCTGATCGCCGCGTACACACCCACCGAGCCCGAAATCGCCTTCGTTTCATCGCAGGCACGGCAGCCAGGTCATCGGCTGACCTTGGCCGTGTACCTCAAATGCTTCCAGCGTCTGGGGTACTTCCCCGCGTTCGATGAGGTGCCGGCCGCCGTGATCCGGCACATTCGCACGGAGCTGCAGTATCGCGTGCAGGTGAAGCCTGCGCCAGTCGCGCCGAACAAGCGGTACCGCTACTACCAGCGCATCCGGGACTACCTGCAGGTGCGCGCTTTCGATCAAGGCGGCATCGATGTCGCCGGCCGTGCGATGCGCGACGCCGCGGCCATCATGGATAACCCTGCGGATCTCATCAACGCGAGCATCGAGGAACTGGTTCGCGACCGCATCGAATTGCCAGCGTTCGCGACGCTGGACCGGCTGGCACGTCGAGTGCGCACCCTGGTCAATGGGGGCTACTTCCGACTGATCGCAGCGCGGCTGACGGACGAGGAAAAGCGACAACTGGATAGCTTGCTGGTTCGCGACGAGAACGCGAAGAAAAGCCCACTGCAAGCCATCAAGCGTCTACCCAAGCGTGCGTCCTTGAAGCACTTCCAGGATCTTCTCGATCACATCGCTGAGCTGGAAACCCTCGTCGGCAAACCCGAACACCTGGCTGACATCCCCGACATCAAGCGCAAGCACTTCGCCGCGGAAGCCCGTGCCCTCGACGCGGCAGAGCTGCGTGATTTCGGGTTAGAAAAACGCCATGCGTTGCTCCTGTGCCTGATCCTCCAGGCCCGCGTCCAGACCCGCGACGACCTGGCGGAAATGTTCATCAAGCGCATGGGCAATATCCATAACCGAGGAAAGGAACAACTGGACCGACTGCGGGCCAAGTACCGAGAGAAAACCGAAGCGCTCGTGGCCACGATGTCCGACGTCGTCCGCGTGCTCGACAGTCACCCGAACAACACCGACGCCGGACGTGAGATCCGTGCCCTGGTAGATCTACGCGGCGGCGCGCAGTCGCTGCAGCAGGACTGCGTCGCCATCGCCGCCCACAGCGGCGACAACTACCTGCCGCTGCTGTCGCCGTACTTCCGAAGCCACCGCGCGACCATCCTGCGCATGGTGCGACTACTAGATCTGAGTACGACCACCGAGGATCGATCCCTGATCAATGCCCTCGAGCTGATTCTCACCAACGAACGGGCCCGGGGCGAATGGCTCGATGAGCCGGTGGATCTGGCGTTTGCGACGCACCTGTGGCGCAAGACCGTGCTCCACCACGATGAAAACGGCGAGGGACGCATTCATCGCCGGCATTTCGAGGTTTGCGTGTTCTCGACTTTGGCCAACGAGCTGAAATCGGGCGACGTTGCTGTCGCCGGCGCCGAGAATTACGCCGACTACCGCGACCAGCTACTGCCCTGGAACGAGTGCGAGCCGCTGCTGGCGGACTACTGCCACCAGCTGGACCTGCCGACCAATGCGACCGAGTTCGTCAACGGCCTGCACGCTCGGTTGTCGAAGACCGCAGCGTTGACCGACGCCAGCTACCTTGAGAACGGCCAGGTGGTCATCGACGAGGACGGTATTCCGGTGCTCAAGCGCACCAAGGCCAAAGACCCCACCAGCAGCGCTCGGGCCCTGGAAAAAGCCATCCTCGATCGGCTGCGCGAACGCAGCGTGATCGAGGCGCTGTGCGACACTGCGCACTGGACCGGGTGGACGCGACATTTCGGGCCGCTCTCGGGTTCCGACGCGAAGATCGACAATCCCGCGGCGCGCTACATCGCCACCACCTTCACCTACGGCTGCAACCTCGGACCCGCGCAGGCAGCGCGGCATTTCCGCGGCGCGTTTTCGTCGCACATGCTGTCGTTCGTTAATCGCCGACACATCGACGCGAACAAGCTCGCTGCGGCGTGCCGCGACATCATCAACAGCTACGCCGGCCTGCAGCTGCCGAAGTTCTGGGGCGACGGCAAGTCGGCGGCCGCCGACGGCACGAAGTACGACCTTTACGATCAGAACCTGCTGGCGTCCTACCACATCCGCTATGGCGGCTACGGCGGCATCGCCTACCACCACGTCTCGAACACCTACATCGCGCTCTTCAGCCACTTCATCCCGTGCGGCGTGTGGGAAGCGGTCTACATCATCGACGGGCTGTTGAAGAACACGTCGGACATTCAGCCCGACACGGTCCACGCCGACACGCAGGGCCAGTCGCTGCCGGTCTTCGGGCTTTCGCACCTGCTTGGCATCAAGCTGATGCCGCGTATCCGCAACTGGCACGACTACAAGTTCTACCGCGCGGACGACGACGAAACCTTCGAGCACATTGGCGCGCTGTTCAAGGAAACGATCGACTGTGATCTGATTGAGACGCACTGGAAAGACCTGATGCAGGTCGTGCTGTCAATCAAGTCCGGCAAGATCGCCGCCTCGACGCTGCTGCGCAAGCTCGGCAACTACAGCCGCAAGAACCGGCTCTATCAGGCGTTCCGGATGCTGGGCGCGGCGATCCGCACCATCTTCTTGCTGCAGTACATTTCCGATCGCGAACTGCGGGAAATCATCACAGCGTCGACCAACAAGGTCGAGTCCTACAACGGCTATGCGAAGTTCTTCTTCTTTGGCGGGGAAGGGGTCATCGCCGACAACGATCCGATTGAGCAGGAGAAGGCCGTCAAGTACAACGACCTGGTGGCCAACGCGGTCACGTTCTACAACGTCGTCGAGCAGACCCGGATCATTCGAGAGCTGATCCGAGAGGGCTGGAAGATCACCCGCGACGACTTGGCGGTGCTGAGCCCGTACGTGACTAGTCACATCAAGCGGTTCGGGGACTACCTGATCGACGTGGAGATCATTCCCGAACCCTACGAAGGGGATCTGCCGCTCGCCGCGCAGGGTGGAAAATTTTATCCGGCAACCTCATGAAGTAATGAGGTTTTTCGGATTCTGTGGGGCATTTTTACACGTATCTCGGCTGAACCCCCTCTCGCCCAAACCATTGACAGCAGCCTTGCTGATCTCACTGCTCGCCTATTCAGCCGGTTCGGCCATTGCACAGAGCACCGAAAGCGACACCACCGACGACGCCGCCACCCTGGACCGCGTGACGGTCACGGGTACCCGCATCGCGCGCGAGGGTTTTGTCACGCCCTCGCCGGTAACGGCCGTGTCTGCCGAGGATATCCGGGCCACCGGCGCGGTCACCATTGGCGACCTGATGACCAAGTTGCCGCAGTTGACGCCGACCTTTACGTTGGGCAACTCGACCCGGTTCATCGGAACCGCCGGCCTGGGATTGCTTGACCTTCGCGGCCTCGGTGATTCGCGCACACTGGTGCTGGTGAACGGTCGACGTCACGTCGGCGGCACACCCGGCTCGACTTCCGTGGATGTCAACACCATTCCAGTGGAATGGATCGAACGCGTCGAAGTCATTACCGGCGGTGCATCGGCCGTGTACGGCGCAGATGCCATTGCCGGTGCAGTCAACTTCATTCTCAAGAAATCTTTCGACGGCATGGAAATGCGCGGCCAGATTGGCCGAGCCGACGAAAGCAGTTTCGGTCGCGAGTTTGCCAGTTTCTCCATCGGCGACGACTTCGCCGACGGCCGCGGCACAGCGGCCATGTCCATCGAACGAAGCGAGCAGGATCGTTTCGGCCGCGGCAACCGCGCGATTGGACGGCAGTTCATGGTTCAGCGCGTCAACCCCAATTTCGATGCAAGCCGACCGCCAAGTGAGTCGAACCCGCAGACGATCTTTGACGGCCCTGGTGGCAACCATTCCATTTCCACTGGCGGCACCTTCACCATCGGCACCTTCAACTTCGCCAACCCGGCAACTTGGGGCAATCGTTATCTGTTCAATCCCGATGGCTCGTTCCGCAACTATCGCTACGATGGCGTTCTTAACAGCAACACCTCGTGCATCAATTGTGATTTCGTCGACCTCAATGACGTCGCCGATCTGGAGCCCGAGTTCAACCGCACCAGTTTCAATGCTCTGTTCGGATTCAACTTGAACGAAAGCCATCGCTTGTTCTTCGAAGGCAAGTACTCCAAGACCGAATCGCACTTCTACAGCCAGCCTGCGTTTGATCAGCCAATCCGGATCCTGCGCGACAACGCCTACATTTCCCCGCAGCTCGGCGCGCTGATGGACGCCAACAACCTGAGCCAGCTGCAGATCTCGCGTTTCAACGTGGATGCCGGTCGGCGTGGCGAAGAGATCGATCGCACCACAACGCGACTGGTTGCCGGCCTGGAGGGTTTTCTCACCGACAGCTGGTTGTACGAGATTTCCGCGAACTATGGCGAGTCCAAGATTTCCCGCTTGAATCTCAATAACCGCATCAATGACCGTTGGCATGCCGGTCTGGATGCCGTATTCGACGCCAATGGCAACATCACCTGCCGCGTTAACGTTGATCCTAATGCCGTCAATCCGCATACCGGCCAGCCGTACAACAACTACGCGCGTACCGGCTGCGTACCGTTCTCGGTATTTGGAAACGGCGCAGTGAATTCGGATGCAGCCAACTGGTTCAATGTCAGCTCGCTAAACAGCTCGAAGATCCAGCAAACCGTATTCGCCGGGTCGGTTTCGAACGACGCGTTGTTCGATCTTCCAGCGGGCAGTGTCGGTTTCGCTGGCGGTTTCGAGTATCGAAAGGAGAAGAGTCAGGAAAACACGGATCCGCTAGCCGCGCTGGGTCTTACTTTCCTCAATGCCATCCCGAGCCGCGGTGGCGAATACGATGTCAGCGAGATCTTTGCTGAAACGTCCATTCCGCTGCTGGCCGATCTGCCGTTGATCCAGCGGCTCAGCCTTGATCTGGCCGGGCGATATTCCGACTACAGCACGATCGGGTCAACGACCACCTGGAACGTCGGCCTGGATTGGCAGATCTTCAACGATCTGCGTTTCCGCGGCACGACCGCCAGTGCGATCCGCGCTCCTAGCATCGGCGAGCTGTTCAACCCGCAGTCGCAGAACTTCGCGACCATCAACGACCCATGCAACTACAACCCCACCAACTCGAATCGCCCCGATACGGCAATCGATCCGGCTCGCCGCATCGCCAACTGCACCGCTCTGGGTGTTCCGCAAGGTTGGATCGACACCTATTCGGCCAACCGTCCTGGTGTCAGCGGCGGCAACCCGGACCTGCGACCGGAGGAGGCGGACAGCGTCTCACTGGGCTTCGTCTGGCAGCCCGGCTTCGTGCCTGGCCTTGGCTTGTCCATCGACTACTGGCGGGTCACGCTGCATGACAGGATTGGCGCGGTCACCGGTCAGACCAATGCCACCCGCTGTGTAGACGCGCCTGGCGGGATTCAGAACCCGTTCTGCAACGCGATCGCCCGCGCACCGATCGGTGGTTTCACCGATCCTCAAGGGCGAATCTTCCCCGAGCACAGCATCATGGCTTGGACCGCCCTCTCCGAGAACCTTGCCAAGTCACGCCGAGTCGGCGTCGACTTCGAAGTGGACTACCGGTATGAGTTGTTCGGTGTCCAGGCTGTCAGCCGCCTGGTTGGCACACGGCTGTTGCAGTCGCGCGAATGGACGTTCCAGGATTTCCCGGACGAGTCGATTGAATACGTGACCTATGTCTACGATCCACGCTATCGCGCCAATCTTGAGAACTCATTCGAGATCGCGAACTGGGATCTCTCGTGGACCCTTCGCTACATGCATCAGAACCTGCGCGTGACTCCCGGCAGTTACAGCACAAATCCCGGCTCCGTGTCCCCGATCCACAACGGAACGTTCGTTTATCACAATGCCCAGGTTGGCTACAAACTTCCGTCCCGTGAGCTGCGGATCTATGCCGGTATCGACAACCTGACCGACAAGGACCCGCCTCTGAACTACTTTGGAACCGATGGCGGCACGTCGATGTATGACAGCATCGGGCGCTTCTTCTACGTTGGTGCGACCTACAAGTTCTGAGATTCACCGCGTTCAGCTACGATGAAATTGAGCCCGGCTTCGGCCGGGCTTTTCTTGCCCGTCAAGAAATCCAGGGTCAAGTGCCCAGCGACTCATCATCTCCTCTGTCGGGACGGGGCGATCTCCAATCAATCATCGGATCCCAGGAAGTTGTCTTCCCAGGCTTCGCAGACCCGAACGCTAGACGCCGTCGAGCATGAAGGCGTCAGCGTCGCGCCAGGCCGGGAAGCGTTCGCGATGGGCCAGCAGCGGTGCCGGATCCAGCGTCAGCGTAGTCACCTGTTCGACGCCCGAAAGTTCCACCAGCGGTTGACCGACCGGGTCGATCACCGCACTGTCGCCGGCGTAGGCGATGTCGTTGCCATCGCGGCCGATGCGGTTGACGCCGACCACATAGGCCAGATTCTCGATCGCACGGGCGCGCAGCAGCGTACGCCAGGGTTCGCGGCGCGGCGCCGGCCAGTTGGCGACGAAGATGGCCAGGTCATAGTCGAAACGCTGCGCCGTCTGGTCGTAGCGGTTGCGCAGCCAGACCGGAAAGCGCAGGTCGTAGCAGACCTGCGGCAGGATGCGCCAGCCCTTGTACTCCACCAGCAGGCGCGCGTCGCCACCGGCATAGCGCTCATGCTCACCGGCCATGCGGAACAGGTGGCGCTTGTCGTAGGTGGCGATGCTGCCGTCGGGCCGCGCCCAGACCAGCCGGTTGAACACCTTGTCGCCTTCGCGGATGACCACGCTGCCGGTGACCACGGCATCCAGCGAGCGCGCCTGCACGCGCAGCCAGCCGATCGCCGGGCCGTCCATGTCTTCGGCCTGGCCAACGGCATCGTTGCTGAAGCCGGAGGTGAAGGTCTCCGGCAAGACCACCAGATCGCTGCGACCGGCCAGCGGCGCAATCAGCGCGCCGTAGTAGTCGCGGTTGCCGGCCGGATCGTGCCAGCGGGTGTCGCCCTGGACCAGCGAGATGCGCAGCGTTTCCATGTCAGACCTTCCGCAGCCGTTCGGCGGCGGCCGCCAGGGTGTCATCGCTCTTGGCGAAGCACAGGCGGATCAGCCGGGCGTCGGGCGCGGTTTCGTAGAACGGACTGAGCGGAATCGCCGCGACCTGGTGTTCCTCGACCAGCCATTCGCTGAAAGTGACATCGTCCATGTTGCTGATCGACGAGTAGTCGACCAGCTGGAAATAACCGCCGGGAACCTCCAGCAGATGGAAGCGTGAGCCCGACAGCAGCGAACGGAAGCGGTCGCGCTTGGCCTGGTAGAAGGCCGGCAGTTCGCGGTAGTGCTGCGGCAGTTCCTCCAGCACGTCGGCCAGTGCGAACTGGGCCGGGGCGAAGGTGCAGAAGGTCAGGTACTGGTGCACCTTGCGGAATTCGGCGCTCAACGCCTTGGGCGCCACGCAGTAGCCGACCTTCCAGCCGGTGCAGTGATAGGTCTTGCCGAACGAACTGACCACGAAACTGCGTTCGGCCAGCTCGGGATGGGTCAGCGCGCCATGATGTGGCAGGCCGTCGAAGACGATGTGCTCGTAGACCTCGTCGGACAACACCAGGATGTTGCTGTCGCGGACGATGTCGGCCAGCGTATCCAGATCCGATCGGCGGAACACGGCTCCGGCGGGATTGTGCGGCGTGTTGACCAGGATCAATCGGGTCTTCGCCGTCACGGCATCGCGCACACGCTGCCAGTCGACATCGAAATGCGGCAGCTTCAACGGAATGCGCACTGCGACGCCGCCATTGAGCTGCACTGCCGGCGCGTAGGAGTCGTAGCAGGGGTCGAGCAGGATCACCTCATCGCCCGGACGCAGCACGGCAGCGAACACCGCGTACAAGGCCTCGGTGGCGCCACTGGTCACGGTGATCTCGGTGTCCGGGTCGACAGCCTTCCCGTACAGCGCCCTGGTCTTCAGGGCGATCTGCTCGCGCAGCTTGGGCACCCCGGTCATCGGCGCGTACTGGTTGCGGCCCGCGCGCATGTGCCGGTCCAGGGCGTCGAACAGCTCCGGTGGGCCGTCGAAATCGGGAAAGCCCTGGCCCAGATTGATCGCCTGATGCCGTGCGGCGAGCTGTGACATGACGGTGAAAATGGTGGTGCCGACGTTCGGCAGCTTGCTGACGATGTTCATGGCGCAAGCATAGCCGGGCGCCCGGGCGCGATACCATCGCTGCCGATCAACCCTGATTGGAAACCGGCATGAGCAAACAACCCGCGGTGAATCTGGCCCTGCAAGGTGGCGGTGCCCATGGCGCCTTCACCTGGGGTGCGCTGGATGCGCTGCTGGAAGACGGCCGGGTCGACTTCGACGGCCTCAGCGGCACCAGCGCCGGCGCCATGAACGCGGTAGTGATGGTTGCAGGCTGGCTGCGCGACGGTCGCGACGGTGCCCGTCAGTCGCTGGCGGACTTCTGGGAGGCGATCGCCAGCCAGGGGCTGCTCTGGAATCCCGGATCGTCCGCCAGTGGCTCGGTGTTCGACTGGCCTGGCAAGAACCTGTTCGCCGAGGCTAGCGGCAAGCTACTGGACGCCTGGTCCAGCTTCCTCTCGCCCTACCAGTTCAATCCGTTCAACGTGAACCCGCTGCGCGACCTGCTGCAGCGGCAGATCGACTTCGAGGCGTTGACACAGCCGCACTGCCTGAAACTTTTCATCTGCGCCACCAATGTGCGCAGCGGCAAGATCCGGATCTTCGACAACGACGAGATCGGCATCGACACCCTGCTCGCCTCGGCCTGCCTGCCACAGCTGTTCAAGGCGGTGGAGATCGACGGCGAGGCCTACTGGGACGGTGGCTACATGGGCAATCCCGCCCTGTATCCGCTGTACTACCACACCCAGACCCGCGACATCGTGGTCGTGCACGTCAATCCGATCCGACGCGAGGAGGTGCCGCGCACCCCCGCAGCCATTGCCACCCGGGTCAACGAGATCAGCTTCAATTCGACCTTGATGCGGGAAATGCGCGCCATCGAGTTCGCCGCCCGGATGGTCGAGGAGGGTTGGCTCAAGGACGAGTACAAGGACCGGCTGCGTCAGGTCCTGATCCACTCCATCCGCGATGATGAAGCGATGGCTGCGCTGGACGGCAGCGGCAAGCTGGCGCCGGACCGCGGGCTGCTGCACCGCCTGCGCGATCTCGGCCGCGACACCGCCATCGCCTGGCTCAAGCGCCACCGCAAGGACATCGGCAAGCGCTCCAGCGTCGATCTCCGCGCCGAGTTTCTGTGAAACAGGCTTGCTTCCCCGACGATACCGGTTGCCGGAAGCCGGGACTGATCGCGCGGCAACAACAACCCCAGAAATGGCGGAGGCACTGGTCGATCGCGCTCACAATCGCGCATGACCCATGTGCCACCGTCTGAAAAGAACGAGGCCCCACACGGGGCCTCGAACATATCGCTGTATCTATGCGATGACGATCAGGGAATGGTGATCGGATCGCCCGCGCTGTTGTAAGCCCAGCTGACGATGGTTGCCGGATGTCCCGTGGTACCGGTCATCGTGATCCGTACATAGCCGTAGTTGACCGCCGACGTTTCCGGATTGACAAAGCGAAAGCCGAGATAACCGTCCACATTGCCGGCCTGGCGCCAGTGAGTGGTCAACGTGCTGCTCAGACCATTGATGAAGTTTGATTTCGGCCCGATCGTCGCACCAGAGGCCAGAACCGCATAATTGGTACCGTCAACGGTCACCCCACCTTCACCGGTGGACGACCCCGGCCAATAGAAGCCAGCGGTTGTGGCGCCCCAGATGTTGAAATCGAACAGCGCCGTATCGCAGGTGCAGGTTTCGCCGGTGTCGAAGCGCACGGAGCCACCCGCTGTGGTGTTCGGCGTGGTGAAATTGATGTCATCGAACACCACGATGTCGTCAGGCTCGACCGGCCCACCTCCACAGCTGCCGTCGCCACCATCCTCGAAGCCGTCGCAGAAGATGTGCTCGTCCGGACCTGGCTTCTCTTCGATCTCGACATCGATGCTGGCTTCGTTATTGGCGGCGCTCGGATCAGCCTCCAGCGCGGCGACAACCGCCGAAACCGAAACGGTGCCCGGCGTCGCTTCAGCATCGACCGCGGCTTCGATCACCAGCGAAGGCGCCGGTGTGCCCGCGGCCAGGGCCGTACCCAGATCGCAGGTCACCGTGCCCTGATCATCGGCACAGGTCCAATCCGAGCCGCGGACATAGTCCTGCAGCTTGTTGGCGGCCGTGGCGCGACCGCTCTGGAACACCAGCTCGGCCGGAAGCGTGATTTCGACAGCGACATCGGTGGCGTCATCGGGACCGGCATTCTCGACATCGATGGTCAGGCTGACCGTGCCACCGACCGTTGTCGGCGGTACCGTCGCCGGATCGAACACGATCGAAAGATCCGCCGTCGGATCGGGCTCGCCGCTCCAGTTGCCCAAGGGCTGGAACATCGGGCCGGCGCTCTTGCAGACCATGGCGTCGACACCCGCAGTGTCCTTGACCGCTGCACGGTAGTAGAGCACCACGTCGGTTCCCGTACCCTCGCCGCCCAGCAGGTTCTGGCCATTGGCGAGGTTGTTGTGATTCATCGCGCAGGCACCCAGCGGGTTGCTGCCAATGAGGTCGCCGTACTCATTGGGGACGTACACGGTGCCGATGACGTCGGTCATGTGGAAACCACGACCGGACTCATTGGTGGGAGTGACGTAATCGTCAGAGGCCGGAAGAACGCGATAACCGCGGCCGGTCTTGCTGTTGCGCACTTCCCAGGTGCGTTCGACCCCGTCGGGGCCGCCCTCGTTGTCACGCAGGCTGGTGAACTCGGTCGACTGGATCACGTCGTTGATGCTCAGGACATTGTCTTCCGGACCATCGATATCGAAATCCAGGCGCCAGTAGTTGTGGTGCCAGTGGGTGGTGGTGTTGCTGGTATTGGAGAAGTTGCCGAAGCCGAAGCGCAGATCGAAGGACCCGTCGGCGTAGAAAATGGCGCGCGAGGTATAGGCGTACCACGAAGCGTCGTAGTGCGTGGTCAGGACGACGTGGGTGCCCTCATCCTCGATCGACAGCCCCTCGAAACAATCGGCCGCGGTCATGCCCGGCAATTGGTACGGACATTGCCCGTACGACGTATTGGGCAGCAGCGAGCGGTCGCAGCTGGTCGTGGCCTTGAAATCGACACTTGTCCCCAGCTGGTTGCGCACCCCGGCTTCCGCTACGAAACGGTTGTCGGAGTTCTTCCAGTCGCGGTAGCAGGTCGACGAGGCATACTCGGCGAACAGCAGCGGCGAATGGGCCGTCTTGAGGACGGAGATGCCGCGATAGTGGACATCACGCAATTCCATGCCCGAGCCCTGAGGACCGGCACTGTGGCCCGGGCGCAGCCAGCACATCTCCCAGACCGGATTTTCAGCAGGCCAGCTCAGCTTTGTCTCGTTGGCGCCGCTGCATGCCGGGCTGCCTGCCAAGCTGGCGCCCGAATACATCAGCGCCCCCAGCAAGGACAGTTTCGTGGACCATTTCATCGGATCTACCTCTCGTTCGGCTGTTGAATGTGGGAGGGCCAATCAAATCTGGCGGATATAAGAAGTCAGTCGTCGATCATGATCGGGTCAAAACGCGGATCGACTACGCGGGCAGTCTGCAAATCAACGATCGCCTGAGCGATCTTTCGACGCCCGTTGTCCAGCGACACCACGACATAGACACATCGTGACTGCAGGTCGCAATCGGGCTCATCGTGCTTCATGTGGATGAAGCCGCCTTCGAAGGCGGCACCGTCGGCGGAAACGACCTTGGCCAGGTCCGGATGCTGCTTGACCAGTTCCACCGCGGTCTCCATCTCCTTGTCGGTGGCCCTGAGGATGACGCCGGGAGTGTCACGCTCGGAAATCAATTCACGGTCCAACGTGTAGACGCGCTCGATGGCCACGGCACGATCATAGTCCCAGCCGTTCTCGACAATCTGCCGCTGCAGACCGCCCCCGGCCTTGATCTCGTGTTCGTAGGTCTGAACGATCAGTACGCCGCGATGTGCGGGCGTGTCGGTCGACAGGTCGCGCGTTGCCCGATCACCGCTGGCACAGCCCACAACGAGCAGCGAAGCCAGCACCGGAACCATGGCTAGGCGCAGACAGCGGCGGAACCCGGCCATGTGAGCCGGTGACTGCGGTGTCGACAAGGTCGCAACCGCGCAAACACCTGTTTCAAGCATGAATCAAAGCTCCCATGGTGAAACGCGTGTCAACCCAAGTGACCGTCATGGCGAAAGGCAGCCGCCATTCGGCGACCGTAAACACCGCACCAGCCAGCCGGCGAAGCAGACTCGCCTGCAGGGTCGCCGGGTTGCCTGTCCGCGCCCGCCGCGAATCGCGCATCCGGAAACGCCATGCAACGACGTCTTGTTGACCGTCAGCGACACATTCGGTGTGTTCAAGGCAATGCCGTGGTGCTACTGGCGCTGACCATGTCTTCCGGCGGCGAGCGGCCGTAGGCCGGATCGCTCCACAGATCATGGATGAACTGGCCGCGGGTCTTGTCCTGTGGGCCAACCGTGAACGGTCGATCGGGACCGCCATCGCACATCAGGTTCTCGGCCTGGAAGTTGCGTTCGACCGCCTGATTCTTCAGGAAATTGATGTAGTCGTCGCTGGCGACCTGGAACTTGAGTGTCGCCGTCACCGTAACTTGCCCGGTGGTGCCTGGCGGCAACGGAATCACGTAGCTGGTCGTGTCGTAGTTGACCAGGCGATCCGGGTTGCTGCCGACCGGCGGATAGACGTGCTCGACTGGCCGCGTTTCCAGGTGTGTGCCACCGGCGAAACCCAGCGGTGGAATGCGGTTGTCCTTGGCGATGCAGTTGTTCAACACGAAGTGGAACTTCTTGCGACCCTGCTCGTCCTCGATCTCGCACTCCTCGGTGACTGCGTTCCAGGTACCTTGCAGCGTCTCATAGACCTTGACCTGGGCATCGTCCTGAAGTGCGCCGGTATCGGGATTCCATCCACCGCTTTCCCAGACCGGTTCTGACTGGCCAGGCAAATGCGCGGTGACGTGCAGCCACATGCGACGACCCTCGGCATAGCCGGTCGGCAGCTTGTGCCCGGTCAGGTTGGTGAGCTTCACACTGGCCTGCAACTGGTTGCTGCCGGACACGTAGGGTGCCACCGAGGTTTCGATCAATGCGCTGCGCTCGGTCAACATGCGTCGCGCCCGAACGATGGTGCGCTCCAGATCATCGCTGCGATCGTCGATCTGGCTTAGTGCGGCACCGTACTCGCCCTTCAGGATGGCGGGAACCCAGGTGTTGCCGCCGACAAATTCGTGCACTGGCAGGTCGCCGGCGCGGGCTCCTTCCTCATGGATGCTGCAGGCGCGAGCCGTGGGATCTTCGGACTTGGCCATGTGGCAGTCCTGACAGGTCGCGCCGCGCGCCAACTGAGGCTGGAATTCGAAATCGTCGCCGAGACGATTGCGGAAGATCACGTCGCTGAAGTCGCTCTGCTGCCATTCGGTGAAGGTACGTTCCACCGGCATGGGAATGTTCGAGTCGGTGCCGTCGGGCAGGATCAGCGTCTTCAGCGGACCTTCGCTGGTAATCGGGGTACTCACGTCATGACAGACACCGCAGACATTGCCGCGGTCGAGAAACGAGGAATACACCCAGCCGTGCGGCGGTCTACGAATGTCGGTGTTTTCGTAGCTGTAGGGACCATGACGACAGGGGCCAGAGTAGGAACCACCATCGGGTGTTTCACAGTTCAGGGCGTCGTCGACCCAGAAATTGCCATTGCCCTGGCCGGCGATCTCGCCGTTCGGGCCGGTCTCGGTCATGCGGTGGCAGAAATTGCAGGTGAGCCCGGCATAGTCATTGCCGTCGGACTCGAACGCGGTGTAGTTGCCGCCGAGCTGGCAGCCGTCGGCGCCATCGATGAAACCGCCGGTTCCGGTCTTGCTGACCCGTCCCTCCAACCAGCCCGCCGGCGTGTGGCAGCGCAGGCAATAGTCACCAACACCCGGGACATCGGCATTGGCGACATCCAGCGCCGCCCAGAACAGGGGATCGCGCGTGGCATGTGCCATCATCGAACCGCCCCAGGTGTTGTGTGGCATGTAGTCGCTTGCGTGAGGGGTGACCACGTCGTCGAAGTTGCGATGACAACTGAAGCAGTTGGAATTCGCTTCCATGGGACTGGCCAGCCCTGGCTGGGTGCCGTCCGGGGTGAAATCGATACTACCCATGAAGCCGGCGTGGGCGCGCTGCGCTTCGGTCGAACGGCCGTCGGCGGTGCCCCAGGTCAGCGTCGCAGCGATCGTGCCCAGGGTCAGCACCAGGGTGAAGGCGATCGCGGTCCAACGAACCAGGCCACGTTGCAGCAGGCGATTGACGACAACAGGAAACGTCACAGCTGGGCTATCCGCGCAATGGACGGGTTGGCAGGGGCCGCCGGGGCGGTGACGGCAGTGTCCGGTCGATGACCGAAGACCAGATTCCGGACTGTCCACCCACCGCTTGCATCCTCAGTCCAATGAGCAGGATCGGCGAAAAACACGACATCGGCCGGATAGCGAAATCGGCAGCGGGACGTGAACGCGAATCATGGGATAAGACCGGATGGCGCGGCTGTGTGGGGAATACCGCGCACCGGACAATATCGGGCGAGCTGCCCAGCGTCAACCCGGGATATCTGCACGATCACCGCGCTACTCACCTGTACGACGCGCTTTCAACGACTCGAACCCGTCAGCAAACAGCACATCACTCACTGCAGCGAGAACCACATCGCGTTCCTGCGCGTCGACCTCGATCTCCACCGGCATGCCACCCGGCGTCTGCGTCCAGCCCTTGGTCACCGCCAGGGCGCGCCAGGCGCGCCGGTACAGCAACCGTGCCCGTACCTGCACGGTGCTTCCGGCCGCCACGTCGACAGGGAGCACGAAGCGGTATTCGCTGGTGTCGGTGCTTCCGGAAGGAATGCCGTTGTCCTGCCAGACCTCCTCGGCATCAATGAACAGCACCGGCATGACCGGTTCGCCCTGTCCGTTGATGCGACCGCGCAGCACCTTTGCATAGCCCTTGCCAGGTCGACCCGCGTAGTCGCCCGGCTGTTCGCCGGGAACATCGTCGCTGGCCCAGAACGGCAGTACGCCGCCACTGCCCAATGCCAGAGGTTCGCCATCCAGTGTGGCCTCGATTACCAACAAGGCGTTACGCAGACTGATTCCGGTGGGAAAATTGTGCCCGCACTGGTTCTCGACCTCGGCGGTTACCACCAGTTGCGCGTCCTGCTGCTCGGCTTGCAGTCGCAGATGGATGTTCTCCTGCAGCCGCTGCGGTGTCGCACCGATGAAAGTATGTGCATGACGCTGGCTACCCGGGCGCACCGGCCCGCCGCCACCGACAACGGCCGGCGTGGTCTGCGTGGGCATGTGGCAGTTCTGGCAAGTCCGATAGCTCTCGCCTGGCTGCGCATACGGCGAGGCCAGCCACTCGCGGTAGGTGTTCTGCCCCGGTGCCCCGGTATCGGGATTGGTGTACTGGTGGCAGCTGGCGCAGAACTTCGAATCGGCGTGCAACGGCGAGTACACCGCCTGCATGGGAACCTGCTGGACATCGGGCAAGGTGCCCCACACGTACATCGATGTATCAGTGGTTCCCAATGGAAACCGGTACTGGCTGTTGCCCAGGTGATGCAACGCGTCGACATCGTCATTGACGTGCGCAAGCTGATGACAGGCCAGGCAGGTGACACCATCCAGGCCAGCCGGTGTGTTCACTTCGTCGAGCATCACCTGGCCGGGATTGAAGACATCTTCCAGAGGTGCATGGCAGGTCGCGCAGAAACCGGTGTCGTCCGGGTCATGGCTGTCGCGGAACACATAGCCGGCGCTGCCGCCCGGAGTTCCGGTCCCCGAAAACAGATCCAGCACCCAAGGATTGACCGCTGACCCCGCATGGCGGGACGCCTGCCAGTGACTGAAATAGGTGCCGTGGCAGGTGCGGCACGAATGCACCGGTATGGTCGGCGTGTAGTTGGCATTGTCTGATTCAGGCAGTCGCGTCAGCTCGATCAGGACGTTCTCCATCCCGTCGAAGACCTGCTGCGCCGTGGTCAGGTAGTTGCGCTCGGCGTCGGCGTGATACGGCAGGGCAGCGCCGATCTCCAGCAGACCCGATGCACTCATCGGCAGGTAGTAGTTGCCGCTACTGTCGGTCCAGACGACGCCCAGCTCCGGGCGTGCCCGAATGCCGACCTGAGCGCCTTCGATCGGACTGCCATCAACGGCGTCGAGCACACGTCCCGAAATGTCGGCCGACGCCATGCCGGCGAACAAGGTCAACCCGGCCAGCCAAAACAAGGCAGCCATGCAGACAACGAGCGCTAAAGGTGTCCGGCGCAGCGGGGCCATCGGCATTCACCCGAGACTCCGGCCGCACCCGGAATATCGGATGCGGCCGAAGCAGGACTTGATTCGCGTCAGTTCTTCTGCTCGAAGCCGTCGGCAAAGATCAGGTCGTCGGTCTCGCTGAAGCTGGCAACCACGGCACAGTCGGCAGTGATGTCTTCCGCCGTCCAGCTGTCGTTGCCGTTGGCGACCGGCGTGCAGACGTTGCCACTGACCGAGGCGACCTCGAAGCCGTTGTCGGCGCTGACGGTGAACTGGGCATCGCCACCGGCGTTGACAATCTGACTGGGCGGTGAGATCGAGCCACCCTCACCGGCCGTTGCGGTCACGGTGTATTGCTGTGGCGGCGTTTCGGTGAACGTTGCGATCACCGCACAATTGGCGTTGATACCGTGCGCGATCCAGATGCCGTTGCCCACGTTCATCGGCTTGCAGGTGTCACCACTGACGACGCCGACATGGAAACCGCTGTTGGCGGTCACCGTGAACTGGGCATTGCCGCCTGACACGACGAGCTGACTCGGCGGCGCTATCGAACCGCCGGCACCGGCTGTTGCCGTCACCGTGTATTGCGGTGGCGGAATCGCGCTGAAGCTGGCCGTCACCGCGCAGTTCGCGGTGATGTTCGAAGCGGTCCAGGTACCGTTGCCGTTGTTCACCGGCGTACAGGTGCTGCCGGTCACCGAGGCCACCTGGAAGCCGCTGTTGGCGGTGACCGTGAATTGGGCGTTGCCGCCGGAGACGACGACCTGACTCGGCGGCGCTATCGACCCGCCGGCACCCGCTGTTGCCGTCACCGTGTATTGCGGTGGCGGAATCGCGCTGAAGCTGGCCGTCACCGCGCAGTTCGCGGTGATGTTCGAAGCGGTCCAGGTACCGTTGCCGTTGTTCACCGGCGTGCAGGTGTTGCCGGTCACCGAGGCCACCTGGAAGCCGCCGTTCGGTGTAACCGTGAACTGGGCGTTGCCGCCGGAGACGACGGTCTGACTCGGCGGCGCTATCGAACCGCCGGCACCCGCCGTTGCGGTCACCGTGTACTGGGTCGGCGTGCCGCCGGCCACCGGAACCATCATCGATGCCTGCAGGGTCGAAGGGGTGCCTGGCCCAGCGACACCGAGCCGAACTTCACCGACGTTGTTGTCCTGCGGGGCCAGATTGGACACCAGCGAGAACCGATACAGATGCCCCCAGTTCAGCTCGTTGCCCTCCGGAGCCGTCCAGGTCACGGCGTTGCCGGCGACGACCGCCGACCAGTTGTTTGCCGGGTTGATGTCGATATCGGCGAAGTGGTTGTCACCGAGATGGACATTGCCTGCCGGCACCGGAATACGAACGCTGTTGAACCCGTTGTTGCTCAGCAGGCGCAGATTCGGCGGCTGGTGATTCGGCGGCTCGCCGTAGACCGGGCGCGTGAAGTCAAAATTGTTGACCGCGTAGTCGTAGCGGTAGCAGGTGCCGCTCAAGCCCGAGCCAGCCGGACAGGCGTCCAGGGTCTTGACCTTGACCGCGATGCGGGTGTGCCCGCCGTCGGCGACGATTTCGACGTTGCGGGTCGGATTGGCGACCGGATCGACCCAGTGGTTGATCAACGCACCCTGCGTGAACGCACCCTGGCTTCCCGGCGTCCAGCCGGAGCCGCCGGGTGCTGGCGCCATCGGACGATAGGCCATGGTGTTATAGATGTTCACGTCATCCTGGACGATGTACCAGGACTCGGAGAAGAACTGCGCGCCGGGAACCTGCATCTGCGATTCGCGCACGACCAGGCGCTGGTCGTACTGTGTGTTGCCCGAGTTGTTCGGACTGCCATCGCAGTTGGTGTCGTAGATCGAGCCGCACCGCCCCCAGTAGCCGGTCGATGGCACCAGTTCCTGACGCGGACCCAGGTCACTGCTCGAATCGTTGTTGCCGGTTCCGTACACATCACCGCAACCTTGCCCAAGCAGGTTGCCATGTCGGCAGGATCCCTGCGCACAACCGGAGTTGATGGTCAGGAAGGCATGTTTGAGACCGGAGGCCCCGATCTGCTCCAGCTGACCGTCCACCACCCGCAGGACGTTCCAGATCAGATACGGATGCTGGTCGTTGCCCGGATAGGGATAGGGATACTTGCTGGTGGTGAACTTGCGGTACCAGGGCACGTCGGCAGAATTCTGGTGCGCGGTATTACGCAGCGTTGAACTGGGCGTGAACACCACCTCACCGTCGTCCGGGCCGGCACCATCACAGCCATTGGCGCCGGTATCGCCACGACGGCAGCGCGAGAACGACATGCTGTAGGTTTCCATCAGCACATCGGCCTGCATGGTGATGCCGTTGTGCACCTCGTTGTGGAACCGCGCGCAGAACTGCGCGTTCAGTGACGGCGGCTGGAATCCCGCCGGGCGGGCGGTCACCAGCGCCAACATGCGCAGTTCGCCGATGTAGGCATTGGCCAGTTCCGGGGATCCGGCCAATTCGGCCAGCGCCTGGCTGGCACGCAGGTCGGCACTACGCACATAGAAGGCCTGATGGTCGTCGACCATCTTGTACATCAGGTGGTTGACATACAGCCAGGCACGACCATCGTTGCCGACCAGTTCTAGTTCGGCGCCGTTGATGCGGCTGGCGCGCAACTGCATGCGGTCGAAGGCGATGCGACGACCATCTGCCAGCGCCAGCGAGAATCCGCCCTCTGTCCGCAGTGTGCCGCCGACAAACCGGTCAAAGCCTCCTTCTGGCGCGTTGATCTGCAGGGTCTGGTCGCTGTGCACGCGGAAAACGGCATAGTCGACATCCTCGAACGGTTGTCCGGGCGCAGGTTCGGCGCCGTCCACGCGGATCCCGAACAGGTCAAGAAAGTCCTCGTTGAAGCGCAGCTTCAGCTCGCCGCCGGCTATCGTCCAAACCTCCTGAGCGACGCTCTCACCGGCACGCGGCTCGTCCGGTTGTTCTGGAGTAGCCGCCCATGCGCTGGTGGATGTCAGCCAGGCAATAGCGCTGGCCAACAGGATTGCACTGACCTTCACGTCTCCCTCCGTGCGGCGAACCGCTAAAAAAAGTGCGAGGGACCCTAGCACAACCCAGACATCACGGTGTAACGAGTTCGTTCCACCTCAGGCAGCGATCCACGATGTCGCCATAAATCCGCATCAACTGGACCAGATCGTCGACACGTACGTGTTCGTTGATCTTGTGGATGCTGGCGTTGACCGGGCCCAGCTCCACCACTTCGGCGCCGAGCGGCGCAATGAATCGACCGTCGGAAGTGCCGCCGCCGGTATCGAAAACGGGTTGCTGCCCAACTTCGGCAACAACGGCGGCGAGCACAGCTGCGCGCAAACGGCCATCGAGCGGCGCCAGAAACGGGGCGCCCGATTCGTGCCAGCGCAGGCTGAATTCCAGATTGTGGCGATGCAGCATGCGCTCGACGCGCGCACGCAAGGCATCCGCCGAGGTCACCGTGCCGAAGCGGAAATTGAACACCGCCTCGCAACTGCCGGGGATGACATTGTTGGCACCGGTGCCGGCGTGGATGTTCGAGATCTGGAAACTGGTCGGCGGGAACTCGGCACTGCCCTCGTCCCATCGCTGCGCACACAGTTCGGCCAGTACCGGCGCGAGCTCGTGAATGGGGTTGCGGGCGATCTCCGGGTACGCCACATGCCCCTGGACACCATGCACGGTGAGGTAGCCCGACAGCGAACCGCGGCGACCTGCCCGGCAGCGATCACCCAGTCGCGAAATCGACGAGGGCTCGCCGACCAGGCACCAGTCGATGCGCTGGCCGACAGCCCGGAAATGGTCGGCGACCCGGCGCACCCCGTCGATGGCCTCGCCCTCTTCGTCACTGGTCAGCAGCAACGCCACCGTCCCCGGATGGTCGGGATGCTGCGCCACGAAGTTCTCCAGTGCCACCACCATGGCCGCAACACTGCCCTTCATGTCGGCGCTGCCACGGCCGAACAGCAGGCCATCGCGCAACGTTGGCTCGAACGGTGGCGACGACCACGCTTCCACTGGTCCGGTCGGCACCACATCGGTATGACCCAGCAGCACCAGCACCGGACCACCCTGACCATGCTGTGCCCAGAGATTGTCGACTTCGCCGAAGCGCAGGTGTTCGATCTCGAATCCGGCGGCGGCCAGCTTCTCGCCGATCAACGCCTGACAACCGGCGTCGTCCGGCGTGACGCTGGGGCGACGCAACAGTTCGCAGGCAAGTTCGATGACCGGATGCGTCATGACGGTGACAGGGGAAGAATGGCGCGAGCGGCCAGGGAGATCCATGGTATCCGAGCCATTCGCGAACGCGGCTTCCCGATCATGTCCTCACACTGGTAGCAGCGATCCCGGATGCTGCGTACTGGCCGGTCAGTTCAGAAACAGCGCCGCATAGCGTGGCACGCTGAATCCGCTGAGCATGGTCCCGTCGTCAGCGACCAGCAGCGGTCGCCGGATCAATGCCGGATGTTCGCGCACCAGAGCCAGCCAATCGGCGTCACTGGTCGGCGACTTCTGCGACTCGTCGAGCCCGCGCCAGGTATAGCTGGCGCGGTTGACCAGCTTCTCCCAGCCAATGGCCTTGGCCTGCTTTTTCAGGATGGCTGCCGGCACCGGCGTTTCACGGTAGTCGACGAAGTTGTGCGCCACGCCATGCTCGCTCAGCCAGGCTGTAGCCTTCTGGCAGGTGCTGCAGTGGTAAAGCCCGTAAACCGTCACCATGGAAACCTCCAAGAACTGTTGGGACTGCTGCGTGCGGCGCTGCTGGACATGTTCGTGCGCTGCTACCATTCGCCGCGTTGTGCATGCAGGCCGGCGCCGTCAGCCAGCCGCCCTGCCCTTCAAAAAACGACCAGTCAGGCTTCCTCCGCCGCCTGACGCAGGATCTCGTTCAAGCCAGTCTTGCCGCGCGTCTTCTCATCAACGCGCTTGACGATCACAGCGCAATTCAGGCTGTAGCGGCCATCCGACGACGGCAGACTGCCCGGCACCACCACGCTGCCGGCCGGCACGCGGCCATAGTGGATCTCGCCGCTGGCGCGATCGTAGATGCGCGTGCTCTGGCCCAGGAACACGCCCATGCCGATCACGCTGCCGCGCTCGACGATCACGCCCTCGACCACCTCCGAGCGCGCGCCGATAAAGCAATCGTCCTCGATGATGGTCGGGCTCGCCTGCAACGGTTCCAGCACACCCCCTATGCCGGCGCCGCCGGACAGGTGCACGTTGCGGCCGATCTGCGCGCAGGAACCCACCGTCGCCCAGGTATCGACCATGGTGCCGGCGCCGACATGGGCACCGATGTTGACGAAGCTCGGCATCAGGATGGCATCACGCCCGACATGGGCACCGCGACGGACGATGGCACCCGGAACCACCCGGGCACCGGCGGCCGCGTAATCCGCAGCGGGCGTGGTCGCCGCAAACCGCAATGGCACCTTGTCGAAGCCACCGAACAGGCCAGCGCCGTCAGCCGGCATCGGCGACATCGCCTGCATGCGGAAGTACAGCAACACCGCCTTCTTGATCCAGTCGTTGACCTGCCAGCCGCCGGCCACCGGCTCGGCGACGCGCAGCTCGCCGGATTCCAACGAATCCAGCACCGATTCGACCGCCGCACCGCAGTTCTCGATCAACTGCGCGGGAGTAGCGCCTGCGATGGCAGCGAAGGCGGATTCGATGGCTGGTCGGAGTGCGTAGGGATTTTTCATGGATTTCAGGCGGCGTAAATGACGAATACTTTGCCGGCGCTGCGCGGTCAACCGCAAGCCGTGCGAGACGTCATTGTCGCACTCGAACAACCGGCGGTCGCGAGCGATGGCGCATCAGCGATCGAAGAAGCGGTTTGCGACGGCGATTCGCGTGATCGGCGTGGACCCGAAACTGCCCTCGCCGGTACATCCGATCGAACCGCCACCCGTGCTCAGGCGCCGTTGCCGAAGGCACGACCCAGCCCATCACGCAGGTGGGCACCAAGACGCTGGCAGGTTTCATCGTCTAGCGGCCGGTTGTTTTCGTCGCTGAGGGTGAAGAAGTCCTCGGCGCGCTCGCCGAAGGTGGCGATGCGCGCGCCGTGGATGCGGATGCGTTGCTCGCGCAGCAGTTGCGCAATGAGCGCCAGCAGACCCGGGCGGTCGGAGCAGACCAGCGCCATGCGCGTCCGTGCGGACGCTTCCAGCGTGGTGAAGTCGATGCGCGGTGTCATCTGGAAATGGCGCTGGGTGCGACTGAGGCTGCGTCGGACCGGCCCGACCCGCAATGGCCGCTGGTTGAGCGCATAGCGCAGGCTGCGCTCGATCTCCTCGTCACGTTCGCGACCCGGGCCGTGCGGATGCCGCTCCAATACCCGGAAGGTGTCCAGACTGAAGCCCTTGCGCGAGGTCAGGATGTGCGCCTCCACCACGTCGAGATCGAGGCGGTCCAGCGCAGCGGTAATGGCGGCGAACAACCCGTCCAGATCGGGACCGTGCACGAAGATCTCGCGGGCACCACGGCTGCTTTCGCTGCGCACGGCCACCAGCGGCAAGGCATCTGGATCGACGCCTGCCACACAGCCTGTGAGCCAGGCGATCTGCCCGGCACGGTAGCGCAGGAAGCTGGGCGGCGGGAAATCGGCCCAGATGTCCCTGGCGGTTGCCTCGTCGATGCCGGCTTCGGAAAGCAGGGTCAAAGCCGCCTGACGGCATTCGCTGATCCGCTCGTCGGCGTGGATGGGATGCTCGAGGCCGCGTCGCAGCGCGAAACGCGCCGCCGTGTACAGCTCGGCGATCAGACGCGCCTTCCAGGTGTTCCACAACGTCGGCGCGGTGCCGGCGATATCGGCCATGGTCAGCAGGTACAGGTTGTCGAGACGATCGCGGTCGGCGACGTCGGCAGCGAAGCGGTTGATCACGGTCGGATCGGTGATGTCGGACTTCTGTGCCACCACCGACAGCATCAGGTGATTGCGCACCAGCCAGGCGACCAGATCGGTGTCGCCGGCGCTGAGTCCATGTTCGCGGCAGAACACCAGGGCATCATCGGCACCGAGTTCGGAATGGTCGCCGCCGCGGCCCTTGGCGATGTCGTGGAACAGCGCGGCCAGATACAGCAACACTGGCTTGCGCAGGTCGGCGAAAACCGAGGCGGCACGCGGAAATTCTGGCGCATCGTCGGCCGCAAAACGGTCGAGATTGCCGATCACGCGCAGCGTGTGCTGATCGACCGTGTAGACATGGAACAGGTCGTACTGCATGCGCCCGGTGACCTTGGCGAAGGCCGGCAAATAGGCGCCGAGCACACCGTAGAGATGCATGCGCGACAGGGTCTCGGCGACGCGCGCGCCGGCCAGGATTTCCAGAAAGGCGCTGCGCGCCTCGGGTGTCGCCGACAGTGGCCCTTCCGCCTCCTGTTCGATCAGCGCCTGCTCCAGGGCGGCGCCGGTGACGATGGTCAATGCCGCCAGCTCCGGATTCCTCTGCCAGCAGGCGAACAGGCGGATGATTGCACCCGGTGACCGCCGCAGGTGCTGCGGATCGGCCAGCGACAGGCGGTTGCCGCAGCGCACGAACTCGTCGTCCAGGGCGACGGTTTCGACCGCCGGGCCGTTGCGCTCACGCCAGCGCTCGGCGACGCGCGTGTAGATGCGGCGTACGCCCAGTGCGGCGCGGAAGAATCCCTGCATCATCTGTTCGACGGCACGGTTCTCGCGATGCAGGTCCTCGAAACCGAACAACTGCGCCAGCGCCGGCTGGTAGTCGAACAGCAGGCGCTCTTCGGCGCGACCGGCCAGGGTGTGCAGCCCGAAGCGCAGACGCTGCAATTCCTCCAGCGAACGCTGGAACTGTGCGTAACCGCGCGGGCCGATCACGCCCGCCTTCGACCACTCGCCCGGATCAGCCGAGCCGGTCACTCGGCGCGCGATCCAGGCGATGGTCTGCAGGTCACGCAGTCCGCCTGGGCCTTCCTTGAGATTGGGTTCCAGGTTGTAGCTGGTGTCACCGAAGCGCGCGTGTCTAGCTGCGGCTTCGGCCAGCTTGGCCTCGACGAATGCCACCGCCGGCCAGACCTTGTCCGGGGCGACGGCGTTGGCCAGGACACGCTCGTCCTCTGCCTTGCCGACCAGCAGGCGCGCCTCGATCAGGTTCGTACAGACGGCGATGTCCTGCGCCGCCTCCGTGGTCTGCGCCGCGGTACGCACGGAATGCCCGGGGCGCAGGCCCAGATCCCACAGTCCGGAAACGAAGCCCTCGATGTTTGCCAGCGTTGTTGCAGAGCTGTCGCTGGCAATGAGGATGGCCAGATCCAGGTCCGACTGCGGATGCAGTTCGCCGCGTCCATAGCCGCCAACGGCGAAAAGCGCGGCGCCCGGCTGCCCGCCCATGGCGTCACGCCACAGGGTCGACAACCAGCCGTCGAATGCCTTGGCACGCGCCGCCAACAGGTCAGACACCGGCGCACCGGCGCGGAACGCCTCGGCCTGGGACTCGGTGAACGCGGCGATCTCCGCGCGCAACCGCCCAAGCTCGGAACGGACGACGGGCGCGTCGGTCATGACGGCGGGATCAGCCAGCCGGTGCCGGCAAGGTGAGGATATCGGCGCCGTCCTCGGTCACCGCGATCATGTGCTCCCACTGCGCCGACAGCGAGCGGTCCTTGGTGACCACGGTCCAGCCATCGGGCAGCAGCTTGGTGTGGCGCTTGCCGGCGTTGATCATCGGCTCGACCGTGAAGGTCATGCCTGGCCGCAGTTCCGGTCCGGTTCCCGGCTGTCCGTAGTGCAGCACCTGCGGGTCTTCGTGATAGACCTTGCCGATGCCATGACCGCAATACTCGCGCACCACCGAGAAGCGCTCAGCCTCGGCATAGGTCTGGATGGCATGACCGATGTCACCCAGCCGCGCACCGGGGCGCACGGCGGCAATACCGCGCATCATCGCCTCATGCGTGACTTCGACCAGCCGCCGCGCCAGTACCGACGGCTCGCCGACGAAATACATGCGGCTGGTGTCGCCGTGCCAGCCATCCTTGATCACAGTCACATCGATGTTGACGATGTCGCCGGCCTTCAGCACCTTACTCTCGCTGGGAATGCCGTGACAGATGACGTTGTTGACCGACGTGCACAGCACCTTGGGAAACGGAATCCGTCCGTGGCCGCCGCCATAACCCAGATTGGCCGGAACGGTGTTCTGCACCTTGACGATGTGCTCGTGGCAGATCCGGTCCAGCTCGCCGGTGCTGACACCGGGAACGACGTGCGGCTCGATCATCGTCAGCACTTCGGCGGCCAGCCGGCCGGCCTCGCGCATGCGTTCGATGTCTTCGGGCGATTTCAGGCTGATGGACATGGGTGAAAACCGTAGCTGCCGGACAGTTTAACCGGCATTGCTCGATATGGTGCAGCGCAACTCGATTGCAACCGATACTGGCGGTCAACAGCCCAAATCGCCACCCAAGCAGATCACCGCGCTCAGTGCCGCGCGCGTTCCTGGGCCAGCTGGGCGCGCAGTTCGGGCAGCGACGGATCCAGCGGCGCCATCGCCTGCAGGGCATCGATGGCCTCGCTGGCCTGTTGCCACTGACCCAGCTCCATGTGATGCGCGGCAAGGGTCTGTGCCCTTCGCGGCAACGCGGACACGGCCTGACGCGCCGCATCCTGGGTGGGATCGATCGCCAGCACCTGCCGGTACAGGTCGTAGGCGCTGTCGCCGGCCGGTTCCACCAGGCGTCCGGCGCGATCGGCGCTGACCGCCCGCTCAAGCAGGCGGCTCAGCCGTTGCTGTTCGTCGGCACTCAACTCCGGCTTCGCCAGCACCGCGGTGAGCCGTTCCTCCAGATCGGAGGTCCGCGAGGTCAGGCGCGCCAGCCGATCGGCATCGGCACGACTCTGGCGCGCTGACGCCAGCAGGCTTTGCGCCAGCGGCAGGTTGCTGTCACTGATCGCCTGCTCGGCCTGGTCCAGCAACTGCCGGCCGGCCGCATCCAGGCCACGGCGGGCGCCGGCATGGCTGTTGTCGATCGCCAGCACCTTGCGGTAGGCGGCGGCCGCTTCAGCCGGTTTTCCCGCGGCGACAGCCTTCTCGGCAGCGGCGAAATCGCGTGCGATGGCGTCGGCCTTTGCCTGCAGTTGCTTTTCGGCGTTGGCTGCCTCCAGCCGGGTTCGCGCCTGGGCAAGTTCCTGGCGCAGTGCCGGCAGGTCGACGTGCTGGGCGCTGTGGTTGGCGATGGAATCGACCAGCTCATTGGCCTTCTCGAGGTTGCCCGCGGCCAGATCCAGCCGCGCCTGCTTCGCCAGTGCCGCCAGTGATTCGTCCACGCCCCGTTGCGCGACCGCATTGCCGGGGTCACGCGCCAGCATGCGCAGGTACTCGGCCAGCGCACCGTTCTCGCCACGGATGCGGTTGGCGGTCAGCGCCTGCTGTGCCCGCGCCAGCATGGCTTCCAGTTCGCGGTCGGCACCGCGCGCCACCTCCAGACGGCGGCGCAGATCGGCGACGCGGTCACCGGATTCACCCAAAGCATCCAGCTCGTCCAGCAGCGGCGGTACGAGCTCGTACTGGCCGGCGTCGATGGCCGCGCCGGCATCGGTCGCCAGGCGCTCAGCGACACGCCGCAGGCCTTCTCGGGCCGGGTCGTTGTCGGCGTTGTCGGCCAGGATGCGCCGATAGATGGTCAGGGCATCGTTGCCCTGCGCGTCGTGGTACCAGCGTCCAGCCTGCTCGGCAGCAAGCGCCGACTCCACCGCCTGCGCAGTCTCCGAGCCGGATACCAGACGCTGCAGCGGCTCGCGGAACACCACGGCCAGCAGCACCGCCGCGGCAATGACCACACCGGCGATGAGCAGACCACCACCACGGCGGCGCCGCTTGCGCACCGGCGCGCTCCGTCGGCGATGGTCGGGTTCGATCGGGAAAGCCGGTTCTGGCCGGCGTTCGGCGTCGAAGCCGGCCAGATCGCCCAGACCGGGCTCGTCGCGATGGCGTCCTTGCTGCATGGGGCTGCTCTCTGATCAGGCGATTCGCCGCGCTTCCAGGACCGCCGGCAGGCCGCCCAGTCGCGCCAGCAGGGTCGCCAGCTGTTCGACATCGCGAACACGGGCGCTGCAGCGGATCTCGGCCTCGCCATGGTCGGGCAGGATGCGTGAATTGAGGGATAACAGCGGAATCGACAGTGCGGCGAACACGGCCGTCACGTCCTTGAGCAGCGCGCTGCGGTCGTAGGCACGGACCAGCAGATCGGCCTCGAACTGGCCGCCTGCGCGCGCCCCCCACTCCACCGTCATCACCCGCTCGGGGTGGCGGGCGGCGGAACTGGCGAAACTCCGGCAATCCTGCCGATGCACGCTGATGCCGCGGCCCTGGGTGACGTAGCCGACGATGGGATCGCCCGGCAAGGGCCGGCAGCAGCGGGCATAGACCTGCATCAGGTTGCCGATGCCGTCGATGATGATGGCGTCGGACCGGGTCGGCCGTGACGGTGCCCGCACCGGGATCGTCGGCGGCGCCGGTTCGGCGTGGCGCTGGGCCTCGACCTCGTCCAATGCGCGCGCCACTTGCGCCGGCGAGACCTCGCCCAGCGCCACCGCCACATGCAATTCGTCCACCCGCTTGAGGTGCCAGCGCGACAGCACCGGCTCCAGCGGCCGGCCGTGCGCACCCAGGCGCTTGAGCTCGCGATCAAGCAGCGCCGACCCTTCGCGCAGGTTCTGCTCGTGGTCGAGCTTGCGGAACCAGGCCCGGACCTTGTCGCGGGCCCGGCCGCTGACCAGATAGCCCGCCTGCGGGTTGAGCCAGTCGCGCCGCGGCACCGATTCCTTGCCGGTCATGATCTCGATGCGGTCGCCGGACTGTGGCGAATGGGTCAGCGGCACGATGCGGCCGTTGACCTTGGCGCCGCGGCAGCGGTGCCCGACCTCGGTATGCACGTGGTAGGCGAAATCCAGCACGGTGGCGCCGGCCGGCAGGTCGATCACCTCGCCGCGCGGCGTCAGCACATAGATGCGGTCTTCGGCGGTGTCGGTGCGGAAGCCTTCGTACAGGCCACTGTCGTCCTCGCCGCCTTCGCGGTTCTCCAGCAGCTGCCGCAGCCAGTTGATCTTGCGCTCGAAGGCGGCATCGCCACCGCCGCCCTCCTTGTACTTCCAGTGCGCGGCCACGCCCAGTTCGGCATGGGCATGCATCTCGTGGCTGCGCACCTGCACTTCCAGGGTCTTGCCGCCGGGGCCGACCACGGCAGTGTGCAGCGACTGGTAGTGGTTGCCCTTGGGCCGGGCGATGTAGTCGTCGAATTCCTGAGGAATCGGCGTCCACAGCGAGTGCACCACACCCAGCGCCGCGTAGCAGGCCGGCAGGTCGTCGACCAGCACCCGCAATGCCCGCACATCGTAGAGGTCGCCAAAACCGGCGTTCTTGCGGCTCATCTTCTTCCAGATGCTGAAGATGTGCTTGGGCCGGCCGCTGACCTCGGCGCGGATGCCGGCAGCCGCCAGCGCATCCAGCAACTGCCGCTTGGACTGGATGATGAAGCGCTCGCGGTCGCTGCGCCGTTCGTCGAGCAGGCCGGCGATGCGCTTGTAGGTGGCCGGATCCAGGTAACGAAATGCCAGGTCTTCCAGTTCCCACTTGAGCTGCCAGATGCCCAGCCGGTTGGCCAGCGGCGCGTGGATGTCGGCGGTAAGTCTGGCCAGCTCGCGACGCTGCTTCTCGTCCAGTATCGCCGCGTGACGCATGCGCACCACTTGCCCGGCCAGCAGCACGAACACCACCCGGATGTCGCGCACGATCGCCAGCAACAGTCGGCGCAGGCCCTCGCCACCACTGCCGCTGGCATGCAAGGCCCAGATCTTGTCCGCCTCGTCCAGGCCCTCGTGCAGCCGGCCGGCGTCGGGTTCGGCGCGCTCGGCCTGCGCCCAGCAACCCAGCAACTGGGCGATGGCCGCCGCCCGGGTGGGGGCATCGGCGGCCAGTTGGTCGAGCACTTCCAGGGTTTCGCTCAAGATCGAACGCGTCGACGCGCTGGTGGTCTCGACGAGCGGCCCGGCCCAATCCGGCAGGCGGGCGGCCATGTTGCTGGCGTTGGAACTGCCTTCCATGAGGGGTCCGTTGCGGGGTTTGCCTCGGCGCCCGACGACGACGCCGCGGCGCGCTCATTCATCTTAAGCGCTCGCGTCGCCAAACGCGTCGAACTCGCTACAATCCGACCCTGCCGCTACCGCCGTGTTCTCGCAACGAGGTCCGATGATGTCGAAACGTCTGCTGCTCCCTATCCTGCTGGCCTTGGCATTCTCAGGGGTTCAGGCCGCGGAGTTCTCGTCGCTGGAAGAGCGCATGAGCGAGACCGATTTCCGCGCAGCCGGGCTGGACCAGCTCTCGCCGGAACAATTGGCCGCACTCAATGCCTGGCTCCGCCGCCACGCCGAAACGGCTGGCTCGACAATGGGTGTTTCGGCGATGGCGCCGGCAGATACGCGTGGGCTTCAGCCGCCTCCCACCGACAGTAGTGACCGGATCGTCAGCAATCTGGTCGGCGAGTTTACCGGTTGGGGCTCCAGCAGCCGCTTCGAACTGGAGAACGGGATGGTCTGGGAGACCAGTGGCAATGTTCAGCCACTGCACGTTCGCCCCATCTCGCAGCCGACGGTAACCATCGAACCGGCGTTTTTCGGCACCTGGATGCTGAAGGTAGAGGGTTACAACGCCAGCGTGCGGGTTAAGCGCGTTCGTTGATTGCCGAAATTTTGGTGTCGGGACGTTCTGATGCCTAGGTGCGCTGGAGGGCGCTCAAGGACGCGCAGCTGATTCCAGCGCGGACAACCGGCGCTCGATACGCTTTTCCGACACGGGCTCGCGGGTGCCCAGCTCCTGCGCGAACAGTGATACCCGCAGTTCCTCCAGCAGCCAGCGCAGCGCTTCGCTTTCCTCCGTGGCGACCGTTTCCTCGGACAGCGCGCGCAGACGCTCCCTGAAGTCCTGTACCACCAGCATCCGCGCCTGGTCGCGACGCGGATCCTCCCTGAGACGCGGCAGTCTCAGGGTCATGGCCTTCAGCCAACGCGGATAGTCCTTCAGTCGTTCGTTGCCGACCCGTAGGCCCAGATCGGCCGGAAACAGATCCCGCAGCTGTTCGCGCAGATCGTCGAAGCTGGCGGCGGCGAAGCCCATCAGCGGCGGCGACAGTTCCGGACCGACGGCTGCGTAGCCATGCAGCGCCGACTGCACCAGCAAGGCACGCTCGTTCGCTGCCCGCCCCAGCCGATCGGCCAGCGTGTCGGCCAGGCGCTCGAAATCCACCCGGGTCCGTGGATCATGTTCGCGGGCGTCAAGCAGGCCACCCAGGGCCTGGTCGACGATGTCTGCGCGCAGGCGGTCCGGTGAATCGATCGCCGCCCACGCCAGCGAAGCGCGGGCGTCCAGCGGCAATTGCCGCGCCAGGCGCCGACGCAGGTCGGTCAGGCGCAGCAGCAACAACCGGCGCAGGCCACCACGGTGACGGCTTCGCGCTTCGTCGGGCGACTCGAACACGGCGAGGTCGACATGATCACCGCGATCGACGAAAGCGGGATAGGCGCGCAGCCCGGACTCGCTTTCCACCCACTCGGGCAATTCGTCGGGCTCGAACCGGCGCAGTTCCTGGCGCGCCAGATCGCCACCGGCCAGGGCGGCGAAGGCGCGACGGGCTTGACCTCCGAACCGGCGACGCAGATCGGCGCCATCACGCCCGGTGGCGACTTCGGCACCGTTGCCGTCGACCAGCCGCAGGCGCATGCGCAGATGCGCCGGCAGCCCGGTGCTGTCGAAGTCGGTTGCCGCCACCTCGATGCCGCCCGTGCGCCGCATCCAGCCAGCGACCGTCTCGGCCAGCGGTCGATCAGCTGCCGTTTCGGCCTCGCTGAAGGCACGAGCGAAATCCGGTGCCGGTACGAAGTTGCGCCGGATCGGCTTGGGCAGGCCGCGGATCAGCTCGGCGACCTTGTCCACGATCAGGCCCGGAACCAGCCATTCCAGACGCGCCAGCGGCAGGGCGTTGAGCCAGGCGAGCGGCACGGTGAGGGTGACGCCGTCGGCGTCGCTGCCGGGCTGGAAGTGGTAGTCGAGCGCGAACCGCTGTCCGCCCAGATCGATGAAGCGCGGAAAGTCGGCGTCCCGGGTGTCGGTCGCCAGCAGGTCCGGCAACTGCCAGCGCAGCGCCGCACGTGTGGCCTTGTCGGCACCCCGATACCAGCGATCCAGGTCGCGAACCGACGTGACGTCGACGGGAATGGGCGGCTCGAAGAAGGCAGCGCGAACATCGGCATCGACCAGCAGACCCTGGCGGCGCTGACGGGCTTCCTCGTCGCGCGCCAGCGCCAGCACCTTGGCATTTTCGGCGACGAAGTCCGAGCGCGATTCCAGATCGCATTCGGCCAGGCCATCGTGCAGGAAGATGGCGCGGGCGCCGACCGGATCGCTGAGCGAGAAATCGACCCGCTTGCGCGCATGCACCACCAGCCCGTACAGCGTCGCCTGTTCATAGGCGACAGCGCGGCCACGGTCGCGGTCCCAGTGCGGATCAAACACCGTGCGCTTGAGCAGGTGGCCGGCCTGGTCGTACAGCCACTCTGGTTCTATGCGTGCATTCACGTGCGCGTAGGTGCGCGCGGTGACGATCACCGACAGGCTGAGCAGCCAGTTCGGCGCCGCCTTGGCCAGTGCGCTGCCCGGGAAGATCGAGAAACCGCGACTGCGGGTGCCCTCGTACAAGCCCTTCTCGCCCTTGCGGGCGACGCTGGTCGGCAGGCCGGCGAGGATGGCGCGATGGATGGCAGCGTAGTCCTGCGGCTTCTCCGCCTGGTTCGGGTCGTCGACACCGCCCGCGCGCGTCGGCGCCAGCTTCCAGCCGAGACCGTCGATCACCGTCAGCAGCTGTCGGTGCAGTTCACGCCACTCTCGCATGCGCATGAAGTTGAGGAAATGCTCCTCGCACCAGGCCCGCTGCCGACTGCTGCCGAGCTCGGCATGGGCCTGGTCCCAGGCTCGCCAGAGTTTCCAGGCCGACAGGAAATCCGAACGCTGGTCGGCAAACGCGGCATGGCGGCTGTCGGCCAGATCACGCAGTTCGTGCGGTCGCTCGCGCGGGTCCTGCAAACCCAGGAAAGCGACAATGGCCAGCAATGGGCGCAGCGAGCCCAGCCGGTTCGCCTCGACCAGCATCCGCGCCAGCTGCACGTCGACAGGAAACTTCGCCATGTCACGGCCTATCGCAGTGAGCTGCTGAGACCCGTCGACGGCCTGCAGCTCCTGCAACTGCTGGACACCGTCGCGGATGGCGCGGTCGCCGGGCGGATCGATGAACGGGAATTGCGCGATGTCGCCCAGACCCAGCGCCAGCATGCGCAGGATCACATTGGCCAGCGAGCTGCGCAGGATCTCCGGATCGGCGTATTCGGGCCGTGCCAGGAAGTCGTCTTCCGAGTACAGCCGATAGCAGATGCCGGGGCCGACACGACCGCACCGACCGGCCCGTTGCTCGGCGTTCGCGCGCGCGACCGGCTCGATCTCCAGCCGCTGCACCTTGCTGCGCGTGCTGTATCGGCTTACGCGAGCCGTGCCGGCGTCGATGACATAGCGGATGCGCGGCACGGTCAGTGAGGTTTCCGCGACATTGGTCGCCAGCACAATGCGCCGGCCGGTGCCGGGCCTGAACACCCGATCCTGGTCCTTGGCCGACAACCGCGCATATAGCGGCAGGATCTCGGTATGACGCAGTCGCTGATCGGCCAGCGCCTTGTGCGCGTCGCGGATTTCGCGCTCGCCGGGCAGGAACACCAGCATGTCGCCCTGCCCGTCGTCGCGACTGATTTCCTGCACGGTCTCGACCAACGCCGGAATCAGGCCGCGCTCGTCGCGCTCGCGATCCACCAGCGGTCGATATCGCCGCTCGACCGGATAGCTGCGGCCGGGAATGGTCACCACTGGAGCGCCGTCGAAGAACGCCGCGAAGCGTTCGGTGTCGATGGTTGCCGAGGTGACGATCACCTTGAGGTCGTCGCGGCGCGCCAGCAGGCGCTTGAGCAGACCGAGCAGGAAGTCGATGTTGAGGCTGCGCTCGTGCGCCTCGTCGACGATGATGGTGTCGTAGGCGCTCAGCCAGCGGTCGCCCTGGAACTCGGCCAGCAGCAGGCCGTCGGTCATGAACTTGATCGCGGTGCCGTCGCCGGCGCGGTCGTCAAACCGCACCTGGTAGCCGACCAGTGCACCCAGTGGCGACTCCAGTTCCTCGGCCACGCGCCGAGCGACGCTGCGCGCGGCGATCCGTCGCGGCTGGGTGCAGGCGATCATGCCGGCCGCGCCCTGCCCGGCCGCCAGCGCCAGCTTGGGCAACTGGGTGGTCTTGCCGGAGCCGGTCTCACCGGCCACGATCACCACCCGATGATCGCGGATCAGTCCGATCAGGCGCTCACCCTCGGCATGGATGGGAAGGCTGTCGTCGAAGCGCGGCGTCGGCAGGCTGGCGCGCCGATTGGCCACCGCCTGCACGGACTGTTCGGCCAGCGCCCGGAAGCGCTCGCGCAAACCATCCGCCTGCCCGGCAGCGGCCTGGCGCAGGCGTGCCCGCAGCCCGATCAGTCGACCGCGATCGGTACTGCGGATCTGCCCGGCAACCGGCAAGGCCGGCAAGGCCGGCACATCGACGGCGACTTGCGCGTCACCATCCTCGTGCTTGCGGCGGCGACGTCGTCGAGCACGCTGATTGTCGGAATCAATCAATGACATCGAAACGATTCAATATGCACGGTGACGTTGGCGCGCTAGCCTAGCGCCATCCCATCCACTGCAAGGAGTTCGCCATGGCCGAGAAAAAGTCCAAGACAAAGAATGTGGCACCGCGTCCGGCGGAAACCAAGATCGATATCGGCATTCCCGAGCGCCAGCGCAAGGACATCGCCGCCAGCCTCTCGGCGCTGCTGGCCGACAACTACACCCTTTACCTGAAGACACACGCCTTCCACTGGAACATCACCGGACCGATGTTCAATTCGCTGCATGGCATGTTCGAGACGCAATACAACGAGCTGTGGCTGGCCAACGACGAGATCGCCGAGCGCATCCGCGCGCTGGGCATCTACGCGCCCGGGTCCGGCGCCCAGTTCGCGCAGTTGTCGACGATCAAGGAAGAGCCGGGCATTCCGGACTGGCAAGGCATGGTCGGGCAGCTGGTCGACGGCCACGAGACCGCGGCCAGGACCGCGCGAGACGCCTTCAAGATCGCCGACGACGCCGATGACCAGCCCACGGCCGACCTTGCCACCCAGCGCATGCAGGCACACGAGAAGACCGCCTGGATGCTGCGTTCGCTGCTGGCGTGACCGGGGTTCCGGATCCACGAGTCTTCGGGCTGCGGATCCGACCTGCCGATACGACGAGGCCGCCCCTAGGGCGGCCTCGCTGTTTCCCGCTGTACGGAAAACCTACTCGCCGGCGGCTTCGGCCTTGGCCTTGCGCGCGCTGCGCTTCTCGGCATCACGGGCGGCGGCGTCCTTGGCGGACGCGGCCAGATCTTCCTGGATGCGGGCAGCCTTGCCTTCCAGACCACGCAGGAAGTACAGCTTGGCACCGCGGACCTTGCCACGACGCTTCACTTCCACCGAATCGATGGCCGGGCTGTGGCTCTGGAACACGCGCTCTACGCCGGTGCCATGCGACATCTTGCGCACGGTGAAGGCCGAGTTCAGGCCGCGGTTGCGCTTGGCGATGACCACACCTTCGTAGGCCTGCACGCGCTCGCG
>JAMHVM010000054.1:0-81601 GCA_035911475.1 Lysobacterales bacterium
ATGCCCTCGATGACCACGCGGACCGCCGCTTCGGCACTGGTGGCTGCGGTGAGAGCGGCGATGGCCAACAGCCATGTCGATACCGCCAACGATCCATGTCGGGAAGCGCTCATGGGGGCAAACTAACATCACAAATCTGAATCTGCCGCGATGATCCCGCGGCGTCGCTTCAACAGCAGGGGAGCCAGCGCCAGCAGCGCAATCAGCGCCAGGGGCAGCCACCAGCGCGGATCGGCGAGCACCGAGGCATCGGGCAATCGGCCCTGACGCGCCTCGTTGGCCAGTTCGTTGCCCAGCCAGGCCAGCAGCGCGGCGTTGGGCAGCACACCCAGGGCGCTGCTGGCCAGGAAGGTCGGCCAGGGGCAGCGCAGCGCCGCCAGCAGCGCGGTATTCACGCCGTTGGGCGCGACTGGAATCGCGCGCAGGAACAGCGCGAAGGCAAAGGGATTGCGCTGGAAGCGGCTGCGCGCACGGGCCAGCAGGCCAGCATCCAGCGCTTCGTGTTCCTTGACGCTGTTCCGACGGCCGAAGGCCGAGCGGATCGCCTGATAGAGGATGGCGGTGCCGGTCATGTTGCCAATGGCGGCAGCGATCAGGGTCAGCGGCACGCCGATCAGGAAACCGCCGGCGCCGAACAGCGCTGCGGCACCGGGCAGGCCCATGGCGGTTGCCGCGGTGATCGCGCCGATCAAGCCGACCAGGGTCAACAGCGGATGCTCGCCGGCGAAGTCCAGCCAGGTGTTGGCGCGCCGGAGCAGGCTCTCCGGTGCCAGCTGGTCCAGCAGGCCGGAGCCGATCAGGGCAACAGCCGCGGCGACGATCACCAGCAGCGGCAGAAAACGCAGGCCTCGCACCCGTTCAGCCCGGTAGCCGCGAAGAAGGGCTGGCGCGGCGATCGGCAGCGGGATTCCGGGTGGGCAAGTGCGACATGGGCGTATGGTATCCGGGCCGCGCCGCGAGCATCACCCGCTGCCTGGAATCCGAAAGCCGGAAACAACGAAGCCGCCTTGCGGCGGCCTCGTTGCCCAGCGATGGACCTCGATCAGGGCCGACAGGCCGCCACTTCCTCGAAGTCGTGGCGGAACAGCCGGTCGGTGCTCAGGCGGATGATGAAGCCGTCGTGGTCCGAGCTGGCCACGGCATCGGTGCCGGTGTTGCGCAGCTCGGCCGGGGCATCGGCATTGCCGCGACCGAACACCATGCCGCTGCACCAGGGCAGCGCCGCTTCGTTGGCGAAGCCGTGGTCGAGCACCTGCACCGAACCGACGTTGCGCGGTGCTTCGGCCAGCGTGTTGCCGAGATCTTCACGGAAGGTGTAGGAGTAGCGGTCCTCGACCGGCACGTCGTTCACCAGCACCCGCAGCGGCGGGTCGACGATGTTGCCGCCTTCGAGCTGGTACTCGTTCTCGGCGTTGTCGTAGCTGCCGGCGATCAGGCCAACCACGTCGACATAGCCGTCAGTCACCTCGAAGGCGTTGTAGTCACCGACCAGCAGCAACGGCACATCGGCGGTGGCGGTGTCGCCGATCGGACTGCCCGGCTGCAGTTCCTCACCGTCCTGGAAGCGCTGGATCAGCGTCGCCAGCGACTTGCCCTGCTCGAAGCGCTTGAATCGGACGCGGTCACCCGCGGCACCAGCGTCGCCGATGCCGATCAGCGAACGGGTGTGGTTGTTGAGCACGCTGAAGCGCTCGCTGTCACCGCCGATGAAGCGGGCGTCGAGCAGGTGCGGCGGTCGGTCATGCAGGACGCACGGCGGCGTGCCGCTGCACTGGTTGATCATCAGATGCGCGTCGAGTTCGCGGGTGCGGATCACCTCGACCCGGCTCGGCCGCACCAGGAAGGCGTTGCGGATGCCGTCGGAGAACGCGGTGCTGCCGATGTAGCCGACGTAGTCCGTGCCGAAGGTGCTGTTCAGCACGGTGGCCAGTGCCGTGGCGGAACCGGCGCCGACCACTTCCTGCAGGCCGATCACGTCCGGGTTGCCGAGCACGGTGCCGATGTAGTCGGCAATGCGTGCAAGCTTCACCGGATCACAGCCGCCCTGACACAGGTTCAGCGTGTTCAGCGAACCCACGCGCAGCTCGGCGTCGCCACTGCTTTCCGGTACCGGACGCGGTATCTCCGCCTCGACGACGGTGAGTTCGGTCGGACGCAGCGCGTAGTTGCCGAACTGGTAGGCAATCACACCGGTGGCTTCGAACAGGTCGCCACCGAACAGCGGCGTGCCGGTGGGCACCGCGCCGGCGCCGTCGGCATCCAGCTCGAACACTTCCGGATTGCCGTCCCACACCGGCAGGCCGGCGACCGGCGGCGTGGCGTTCGGCAGCAGGCCCTTCTCGCGTCGGGCACGCTCGCCACTGGCGGTGACGAAGGCTTCGCCGAACAGGTCGGCGGCATAGCGCTGATTGCCCTGCACCACGGCGCCGGCCGGCACGTGCACCCGCATGTTCTCCAGGCACTCGAAGTTGCTGTCGGTGAGCGGACAGCTCAGCGCCAGGAGATCCGGCGACGGGGTGGTTTCGTCGAGCACGACCGGGGTCGGCAGGTCACCGGTGCCGGTCACGGTGACCGTGGCGCCGGTGAGCTGGGTCCAGTCGAAGTATTCCTGCACGCGGCCGAGTACGTCGACGTTGTTGCCGACGACCACGCTCGGCGCGCTGCCGGTGAACACGAAGATACCGTTCGAGGTGGCCGGGTCGTTGTCGTCGCGCGCGTCCGGCGTCTGCATGAAGAAGCCGTTGCTGGCCACCGCGGTGACCACGTTGCCGTCGGTGCGCACCTGCTGGCCCAGATCATTGCCGGTCGCCGGTGCGAACGGCGAGCGCAGGCCGCTGCCCTGGATCTGGTAGATCTCCAGCGTGTCCAGATCGTCGTTGACGATGGTGCCGGTGGCCGTGGCATTGCCGAGCACGATGTCCGGCGTGCTGGTGGCGATGGTGACGGTGAAGGTTTCGTCCGGCTCCTGCTCGGTATCGCCGACGATCTGCACGGTTATCGTGGCGGTGGTTTCGCCTTCGGCGATGGTGAACGGCGCATCGACCAGCGCGAGGTAGTCGCCCGGCGCCTGTGCGGTGCCGTCGGCCGTGGTCGCGGTGCCGGCAACGCCACCGGCCGGTGCCGGCAACGACAAGGTCACGTTGAACACCAGGTCGGTCAGGCCGCTGTCGCCCTCGGCCACCGAGGCATTGCCGATAGCCAGCACCGGGTCGGGATCCGGCCCGGTGCCACCGCACAGGTTGGCTGGCGCAGCGCTGTTGCGCGGCGCTGGTGCGCCGACAGTGAAGTCGGCGGCGTTGTCGTCGGTGTCGACGCAGCCGTCGTCGTTGCGCAGCGCGGCGGTGGTGTTCGACAGCGCCGGGACGGCGCCGCTGCCTTCGTAGAGGTTGGCGGTGCCGAAGCCGACCAGATCGACGATCAGCGCCAGCTGCTCGGGCGAACACGGCACGGCAGCGCTGCCGCAGGCGAAATCGCCGGTGCTGGCGACCAGCACGATCTTGCCGTTGGCCGCGGCCATGGCTGCTGCGCCGACGGCGTCCGGCGTGGGCAGTGGCTGGCTGCCGCCTGCGCCCTGCGCCATCTGCACCAGGTAGTAGCCACCGGCCGGGATCGTTGCCGCCGGCAGGGCGAAGTAGTTGTTGTCACCGCTGTTGGGGAAGGCATTGGTGGCGCTGCCGTAGCGCAGCGTCAGCCCATCCAGCTCCGCGGGTGCGCTGCCGGCGTTGAACAGCTCGACGAAGTCGTGGGTCAACGTGGCGCCGCTGTTGCCGCCGCCACCGTAGACCTGGCTGATCACCAGATCCGGCTTGCCCGTGCCGGCGCACGGCGCCAGCGTGGTGGCGGTGTTGCGCGGCGCCGGTGCGTCGATGCTGAAGTCGTCGCCATTGACGCCAGTGTTGTCGCATCCGTTGCCGTTGCGCAGCGCTGCGGTGCTGTTGCTCAGAGTGCCGACCGGGCTGGCCGGGCAGTTGGCGGTGCCCCAGCCGACCAGATCCAGGATGTTCTCGCCGGTCGGGCAGACATCATTGGGAATCTGCTCGGTGCCGAAGATCAGCGCGATCTTGCCGCTCATGGCGCCCATCAGGATCTCACCGGTGACATCCGGCTGCGGCAGCGCAACACCGTTGCCGGCACCGGCACCCTGTTGCACCAGGAAGTACTGACCCGGCTGCAGCGTGGCGGCCGGCAGGATGGTGCGGTTGTTCCATTGGTTGCCGGTGGCTGAGGTGTAGGCAATCTGTGTGCCGGCCAGTTCCACCGGCGCACTGCCGGCGTTGAACAGCTCGACAAAGTCATGCGTGAACGGCGCGCCACTGTTGCCGCCGCCGCCATAGACCTGGCTGATCACCAGACCGGTCGGCATCGTGCCGGGCACGTCGTCGTTGAGGATGGTGCCGGTCGCTGTGGCGTTGCCGACCACCACGCCGGCCTGGCTGGTGGCGATGGTGACGGTGAAGGTCTCGTTCTGCTCCACCTCGGTGTCGCCGACGATCTGCACGATCACGCTGCCGCTGGTTTCGCCTTCGGCAATGGTGAACGGCGCTTCGGTCAGCGCAAGGTAGTCACCCGGTGCCTGAGCCGTGCCGTCGGCGGTGGTCGCGGTGATGGCGACACCGCCGGCCGGCGCCGGGCCGGACATGGTCACGTTGAAGGCGAGATCGGTGAGGCCGTCGTCGCCCTCGGCGACCGAGGCGCTGGCGATGGAGACGATCAGGTCTTCGCTGCCGCCCTGGCAATCGAAAACCGGCCAGGCGCTGTTGCGTGCAGCCGGCGTGCCGGAGGTGAAATCGGCCGCATTGTTGTCGCTGTCGATGCAGCCGCTGCCATTGCGCAGGCCGGCAGTGGTGTTGGACAGCGTCGGCGCAGCGCCGGTGCCCTCAAACCAGCTGACCGAGCCATAGCCAACCAGATCGACCACCAGCGCGACCTGTTCGGTCGAGCACGGCACGTCTACGCTGCCGCAGGCGAAATCGCCCGTTGTCGCGACCAGCACAAGCTTGCCGGCGGTGCCGGATAGATTGGCACCGCCGCTGGCATCGGGTGCCGGCAGGGCCACGCCGTTGCCCGAACCCGAGGCCAGTTGCACCAGGTAGTAGCCACCGGCCGGGATCGATACCGCCGGCAGCTCCAGATAGTTGCCGACACCGCTGTTGGGGAAGTTGCCGGCGGCACTGGCGTAGCGCAGCGTAAGTCCGGACAGGCTGACCGGTGCGCTGCCGGCGTTGAACAGCTCGACGAAATCGTGGGTGTAGACAGCGCCCGCATTGCCGCCACCGCCGTAGACCTGGCTGATGTGCAGCTCGGTGGGAATCACGACCGGATGGTCGTCGTTGATGATGGTGCCGGTCGCCGTGGCCTGGCTGATCACCACACCCTCGACTTCGGTGGCGATGGTGACGGTGAAGGTCTCGTCTTCCTCGATCGCCGTGTCGCCCACGATCTGCACGGTAACGGTGCCAGTGATTTCGCCTTCGGCAACGGTGAACGGAGCGTCGACCAGCGCGGTGAAGTCACTCGGCGCTTCCGCCGTGACCGCGGTGGTGCTGGCAGTGAAGGCGATGCCACCCGCCGGCGCGGCTTCCGACAGCGTGACGGTGAACACCAGATCGGTGAAGCCGCTGTGGCCTTCTTCCACCGAGGCATCGGCGATGGCTGCTTCGATGTCGGTGCCGACCGGGGTGCACGGGTTGGCGGTGGTGGTGCTGTTGCGCGGTGCCGGTGCCTGGATCGTGAAATCGGCGCTGTTGACGCCGGTGTTCGCACAACCGCCGTTGTTGCGGGCGGCAGCAGCACCGGCCAGCGACGGCGTCGGCGCGGGACAGTTGGCGGTCCCGAAACCGACCAGGTCGAGTACGCGTTCACCCGCAGGGCATGCCTCCGCGGCGATCGGATCGACATCGTCGAACAGCGCGACCTTGCCGTTGGTGCCGCTCATGTTGGTGTTGCCGGTCGCATCCGGGGTCGGCAGGGCGACGCCGTTGCTTCCGCCAGCCAGCTGGATGAGGAAGTACTGGCCTGGCTGCAGCGTGGTCGCCGGCAACGGAGTGCGCTGGCCGTTCCAGCTGTCGCCAGCCGACGAGGTGTAGGCGATCTGCTTGCCGTCGAGGCTGACCGGGTCATCGCCGGAATTGAACAGCTCGACGAAATCGTTGGTGTAGGTCGCGCCCGAGTTGCCACCGGCGCCGTAGACCTGGCTGATGACGATCTGGGCGCTGGCCGGGGCGGCCAGCAGGGTAAAAAGCAGAAACGCGAACACGGCGACAGCGCCGAGCGGACGGGAACCGGACATGGGAATCTCGCGAAGATGGGCAAAAAGGCGCTGCCATTCTAGCCGGGCGGCATGACAGCCGGGTTTCGGTGACGCGCAAAGGTGTACGCGATTTGCCCGTATCGCCGGCGGATTTACGCGCCGTATCTGCATGCCACGCGAGATAGCTCGGCCAATCCATTGTTATTCAGGCGAGCTGTTCGGGCGTTTCCGTCGAAGATGTGTATTCGCAATGGACAGCATCTCGACCGACACCGGTCGAAATCCACTGAGCAAATGCGCCGGCATCTGGCCTGGCTGGATACCGGGCGTCTAGTGAAGGGTCAGCAGTGCCGTGGCGCCCGCAGGGTCGGCTTGTTCCAGAAGCACAAGCCAACGCTGGATCAGATCGTTCCCGAGTACGTACCCTGCCGCGGTCTGGAACGCGTGAGCGTCCGCTCGGCCGACCGCCGACTGCAACAAGAGCACCGACGCTTTCTCCAGGCCGCGAGTGCTCAGGGCATCGAGCAATGCCTCCAGGGCCTCACACAACTCCGGTGATCCGTACACATGCGGCTGATGCTCTGCAGGGAGCTTTCCGGCCCGGACAAGCACTTTCACAAAGCGCCAGGTCAGACAGTCGGCCGTGGCAGCCGCGAAGACGGAATCCTCGCCATACCAGTCGAGAAACGACTGCGCCAGATGGGGCCCAAAGCCTTCATCAGGATCGATCTGGATCGTCCCGGGAGGAGCATCGTCTGGTTGATCGGTCTGCATGATGGTCATGGTTTCCGGAAATGTGTCCACGGGCAAGTCTGGAGAGAACTCTCGTTCGACAGCAATGGCTACGCACGTCCCCGTTCTTCGGACGGGAGCAGGTTTATGATGCGGGTTCGGATTGGGGGCACGGTGATGATCGGGCTGATCGTTCGTGTGGCGGGGATTGTGGCTGCGGCGCTGACAGGAGTGATGCCGATGATCGGACATGCCGCCGATGCCAGCGACTTCCTGTTCCGCAACACGCAGGACGACGGCAGCGGCATGCCGTACCGCCTGTTCGTGCCGCCCGGCTACGACCCGGCGCAGTCGTATCCGCTGATCATCTTCCTGCACGGCAGCGGCGAGCACGGCACCAACAACACCAGCCAGCTCAACAATCGCGCCAACAACGCGATGAACCTGATCGACGATGCCAACCTGGCCATCCAGCCCGTGCTGATGGCGGCGCCGCAGTGTCCGAACGGCAGCAGTTGCTGGGCGAACGCCACGCAGTTGTCGCGCCTGCACACGATGATCGACCGCATCGCGGCCGAGTTCTCGATCGATGCCGGGCGCATCCACGTCGTCGGCCTGTCCATGGGCGGCAATGGCACCTGGGCGCTGGTCGCCAGCCAGCCGAAGCGCTTTGCCAGTGCCACGCCGATCTGCGGCTGGGGCAATGCTGCCCAGGCACCGTCGTTGCAGCATCTGCCATTCTGGTTCTTCCATTCGATCAACGACCCCACCGTCGGCGTCAGCGGCTCACGCAATCTGGTCGCCGCCCTGCGCAACGCCGGCGCTCGTGTCGCTTACACCGAATACGAACTGGGCGGGCATCCATCGTGGAACGGCGCCTTCGCCAACCCGCTTCTGTTCAACTGGATGATGGCGCAGCAGCGCGGCATGCCAGACACGCACACCGCGCCGGTGGTGCGCATCGAACAGCCCAGCAGCGAGCCGGTGTGGAGCACCGATCTGGATGCGGTTGCTTTGTCCGGGGTCACCCACAACGACGGCCATGCCATCACCGGCGTGGCCTGGCGCGTCGCGGGCGGGAGCGAAGGCAACGCGACGGGCACCATCGACTGGTCAACGCCCGCCATCGCACTGGCGATGGGCAGCAACGACATCACCGTGACCGCCACCGGCAGCAGCTACCACGCCAGCTGGGGCGGAGCGACCACCATCAGCGCGCCGCTGCGCGTCAACCGGCTGCCGACGCTGCCGCAGCCGGGCGATGTCATCCTGGCGGTGAATTCGGGTGGGCCGGCCTTCACCGCAGCCGACGGCACAGTCTTCGAAGCTGACCGGGCGTTCCAGGGCGGCAGCACGCAGGTCTCCAATCGCGCCATCGCCGGCACTGAGGACGACCCGCTCTACAACGACTGGCGCTTCGGCAACTTCAGCTACCGCGTCGCCGTGCCCGACGGGTTGTACGAGATCGACCTGCACTTCGCCGAGACCTACAACAGTGCCGTCGGCCAGCGCCGTTTCAACGTCGGCATCAACGGCAACATCGTGCTCGCCCAGTTCGACATCGCGGCCAGCGTGGGGCTCAACACCGCGTTGGTGGATCGCTATCTGATCGAGGCGAGCGGTGGCGAGATCGTCATCCAGGCCAGCAACGGCGACATAGGCAACGCGCGCCTCGACGCGCTGAAGATCGTCATGGCTGACGACCGCCTGTTCGCCGATGGCTTCGAGGGCGTTTGATCCCGGTTGACGCCTGAAAGCCACTCAAGGCGTTGCCGCCGCCACTGGCTAGTTCGAAGTGTGATCCCGATCTACGGGTGCGTGTGATTCCCGAACAGCCGGTCAGCCAGATCGCGTGCCAGCGCTCGATCGGATTCCTTGCTGCACCTCTCTGCGCACGGTGCAAGCCGTCAGCGTAGGCACGACGAAATGATCGCGGGGGTGTCCCCCGGTGTCCGCGCTTCCCGTGGTTCTCCATTGGAGCCTGATACGGCGCTGTTTCAAGGGAGATCGGCATGCGCATCCTGTCTTGTCTACTGGGCCTGCTGCTGGGAGCGCCGGCACTGGCGCAGACCTCGGCGGTTCTCAATGCCAGCCCAGGGCCCAGCGACAACGGTTCCGCCGCCGGCGCAGCGCTGCTGTTCGACCTCGAGGCCAGAACCGGTCTCGCCATCACCGGGTTCAGCACCGCCAGTGCGGCAGCGGCTGGCAGCACCTATCAGGTTTCCGTGTACACCCGTGTCGGCACTGCCTTGGGCGGGCCCGTGAACACGGGGCCGGGCAGTTCGAGCGATGGCTGGAGCCCGCTCGGCACCTTCACCGTGACGCAGGGTGACGGCGAGGTTTCCTTGCCTATTGCGCTGCCCGCTGTCGCCATGGCCGCTGGCCAGACGGTGGGTATGGCGGTCGTGTTTCCAGCGAACTTGCACGCACGGTATCTCGGCCAAGGTTCGCCTGCTATCCAGACCTTTTCCAACAGCGCCCTGATCATGCGCAGTGGTGACGTGCGCACCGTACCGTTCACCACGGGTGGGAGCTTCTTTTCCTCGCGCACCCTGGTCGGAAGCATCACCTATCGCGTGGCTGAGCCGACACTGCACGCGAATCGCGGCCCTGCCAACAGTTCCGGTGATCCGGACTCGGGCATGTTCTTCAACGTGCAGTCCGACACCGGCGCAGTCCTGCGGGGGCTCACCACGTCGGCAGCGGCGCCCGTGGGCACGTCTTTCCTGATCGATGTCTACACCCGGCAGGGTACGGCTCTGGGCAATGTCCCCGGGTCCGGCCCGGCCACGTCACCGGCTGGCTGGGCGTTCCGCGGATCGGTCAGTGCCTTTCAGGGGGCCGACCAGTTGACGCGCCCCGTGGTCCTGCCGAACATCACGGTGCCGGCCGGGCAGACGATCGGTGTGGCCCTGGTATATCGCGGTGTGAGACCACGCTACTTTCGTGCCGACGCGGGCCCACTCGAGACCTATGGCACGCCAACTCTTAGGCTCACCACGGGCGATGCGCTGTCGATCCCGTTCAGCACGTCATCCCAGGTCAATTCCCCGCGTGCGCTGGTGGGTTCACTGATCTGGCAGCCGACAGGCATCCAGCTTGACGCCCACCCAGGCCCCTCGAACAACGACAACGATCCAGGGACGGGTCAGTTCTTCAATGTCACCGGCCCATCCGACGCCGTGATTCGAGGATTTCGTGTGGCGACATGGGCGTCGCCCGAAAGCACCTTCCAGGTCCAGGTCTACACACGCAATGGCACGGCGCTGGGAGGGACTTCGACCACTGGCCCCGGCAGCAGCAGTGCCGGCTGGACCCTGCATGCCACATCCGCGGCCACCCAGGCATCGACGGGTGAGCTCTCGCACCCCTTCATCGTTCCGGACATCGCCCTGACTGCCGGTCAGATACGTGGCATCGCGCTGGTGATCACCGGTGCCGAACCCCGGTATCGCAGCGATCCCGGCGGGTGGCGGCCCACGTATTCGTCGAATGGTATGCAGATCATTACCGGTGACGCGCGCACCATGCCCTTCACCACCAATGGCGCACTTTTCACTGGCCGTCAACTCGTGGGCAGTCTCTACATCCAGCGGCAGGACGCACTGTTCAGCAACGGCTTCCAGTAGTCGAGGCGATCGATTTCAAGCATCGAAAGGGCCGGCGGCCGGTCTCTCCCGCGAGGTCATGGTCCCCGACACCATTTCGATCTTCCAGAGTTGCAGCCTCCTGTGATCACCGGGCGGCTCAGCCGAAAGGGTATGCTTTCGGCTGTTCTCGTCACTATGCATGACCACTCCGGCGGCACCACGTCGTCTTGCTTCAGTTCAGCGCGAGGTAATGGCCATGAAGGGCTTGAGGTCTTGCTGCACTGTGTTGATGGCCATGTGTGTGATGACGTGTGCAGCGGCCCAGACGACCCAAGCCGCGGAGGCAGAGCACCCGCGCGCCAAGTTCGGTGATCCAGCGCAGTACGAAGCGCGCGACCTGCCCGCGACCCGCGAAGACCTGTTGACCCTGCAGCGGGCCGCCGAGCTGTTGGACAGCGAGGCGGTCTGGAACCGGAACGACGATCGCCAGTGCGCGGACGATGAAACCAACAACCAGCGCAGCCTGTATTGCGCGCTGGAGCGTGCGTCACGTGACGTCCAAGGCACGCATGACCCGAGAATGGTGGCGAACCACCGCAGGATCGCGTTGCAGGAAGTGCGTTTCGCGATCGAAGATGCTACCCAGGGCCGGCAGCTCAATCACCGGTTGATGGATTTCAACAACCTGCCCGAAACCGACTTTGCCGACATCCAGGCCGTGCTGACGCGGGCGACCGAGCGGGTGAGGGCACGCTTGCCGAGGGAGTGAGCTTCTGCAGGTGGTGGTCGGCTGCGAGAACGGCTTCCGAACGCAGGTTCAAGATGACTTATTCGGAAGTGGTTGCCATGAGTAAGTCAACCTGACCCCGTTCTTGCTGGCAGCGGCGGCCACACCAGAAGGTCGCGGTGGCGGCGAATCTGTTGGCTTGGCCGTTCAGCAGCCCCGGCCCACATCGGGTCTGGGTGGCAGACATCACCCACATCCCGACCCGCCAGGGTTGGCTGTATCTGGCGGCGGTACTGGACATGCACACGCGCAAGCTGGTGGGTTGGGCAATGGGCGCCAAGGCCGATCAAGCGCTGGCCAGCGCAGCGCTGGACATGGCGCTGATGCGTTGCCGCCCACGCAAGGGGCTGGTGCACCACAGCGACCAGGGGACGCAGTACACCAGCGCGCCGTATCGAGAACATCTGCGCAAAGCTGGTCTGATTGCCAGCATGAGCCGTAAGGGAATGCCGTACGACAACGCGGTAATGGAGAGCTTCTTCAGTTCGCTCAAGCACGAACTGACTCATCACGAACGCTTCGCCAGTCTCGATGAGGCGCGTAGCATGGTGTTCGACTACATCGAGGTGTTCTACAACCGGCAGCGACTGCACAGCAGCTTGGGCTACCGCTCGCCGGATGAGTTCGAGAAAATGGCTGTCACTTGATTAACTTGTCCGAATTATCGGGGGTGGCCCACCCTGGCACCATTTGCCGTACTCGTCGAGCGGCGTACAGGTCACAACCGGTGAAGCACGCTCGATGCCGTTCACCAGCAGCGGCGGATTGTTTACCGGTCGTCAACTAGTGGGCAGCCTCTACATCCAGAGGCAAGATCCGTTGTTCAGCAACGGCTTCCAGTAGTCGGGCGCACCGGTTGCAGTCCGGAGGAGTCTGCGGTCGCTCCCCACTGCGAAACGACTGTCCCCGCCACCACTTCTCCGTTTGATCTCGTAGAACGAGTCTCTGTGATGGCCCATGAGCTGGCAGGCCTTGGAGACATTGCCGAGTTCCTCGGCCAATTGAAGCAGCGAGAGCTTGTGCTTGGTACGCTGGGATGAAGCGGACATCTGGGTTTTCTAGGGAAGACTGGAAGGTGTGGTAACCACCAATCTACCGGAGCCCCGGGTGTCCGTCCCTCATGGCCTCACGAGGGGCGGACTGTCGGATAAACACTCAACACAAACACGAAGTTTAAGCGCCCGAAGTCAACCCGGCCCCGTTAATGTGACACCGTTTCGCGAGTAAGTCGCGCCGGGCTGCATGTTGGTTTAGGAGTCAATTCGCATCTTCGAACTCGCCATTGGCAAGTCGTTCGATTGCGTCCGCCGCTGACACCTCAAGTTTGGCGAGCGCTTTCTCTAGTTCAGCTAGTGCAGAGCTGCGATCAATCACTAGCTTCTCAAGCTGAGCCTTGATTCGCTGATAATCGTCGTCGGCTTCTGGGACGCCCTGTGCGAGCATTTGTTTCAAAGCGTCCGAGATCTGATTCATTTGAGGATCAAAGGTAGCGGCGATTTGGGCAATCCCGCCACGAAGGTGCTGCTTGTAGCAGTCAAACATATCGATGGCTAACGGTACGATCACCAGACGCATTCGCTCTTTAAACTGCAGCTTCTTTACAGCGAACTCGGACTGGGCGTCCGACTGAAGCGCCTGCACAGCCGCAGCAGTGGCCTTTCCGACGTCCTTGACAAATCGGATGGTGATGCTGGGCAGATTGAAGGAGATGTCGGTTCTCCTCATTGCAACCTCGGGAAGGCCGACGACGATTCGCTGACTGCGCATTGTCACCTCCGGAACTCCTAGCACTATTCGCTGCTCACGATCTTCCCAGGTAGGGACATCGAGGGATGTTGGGCGCATCTCGACCTTGCAAACGGGTACGTCGGTGCATTTCTCGTCTTTGATGTCGCCAAACGGAGTCTCGATTCGATATGAGACGCACTTACGCTCCGTCGTACAAACGACAACTGGCATTTCCGGTCCCGGCACGGTTCGCATAACAAGGGTTGGAAGATTGAAGACAATGTCGTTGTCCCGGATAGTAATCTCGGGCGCGTCAAACTTGATCTCGGTATCTTGGATCGCCACTTGCGGCACATCCATTGATATTTTGTGAACTACTTCAGTAAACTCAACTACAAAGAGCGCGCCTATGGCTTTGCCTACCGTTGCGCCAACTGCCGCCCCGGTGGGCCCACCGAGATAACCTCCAACGGCGGTGCCCGCAACCATGCCAACTCCTTGCGCCAAATCGGAGCCGTCCTTGGCCTTCTCGGCGATTTCCTTGGACTTCGCCTCAACGCTAGCTGCGGTCGATGCCAAGCTTTCGCGAAATTCGCTAGTCACTCGTTCCATCGCTGTCTTGAAAGCGGAAGCCTTGTCTTCGCAAGTCATCGTCTAGTCCTCAAGAGCCGCGGTCCCTAGTGAATCTGGATCGCGACCGGACCGGGGAGGACCGCGCCAGATACGTGCCAGCTCAGTTTTCGATGCCTACTAGCATTTTGCCTCAAAGCTAGTTGTGGTGTGCAAGAACGGGGTCTACAAGAACGGGGTCAAGTTAACTTCGTGATCGAGGGCGATTGGGTTCTATAACGCGATGAGGAATCTTGCTTCGCGGGTTAGCGGCGGATCTCAGTAACCGACTTGATCGCGGCGGCCGTACTCGGCGAGGACTTCGCGCGCGGCTTCGCGGGCGATGCCGGTCTTCACGGCGATCGCGCGCTGTTCGAGTTCACCGCGCCAGTCGGCGGGTAGCGGGCCTTCGTCAAAGGGGGTGAGTTCCATCACGTCCTGCGCGCTGGCGCCGATCAGCAGGGTGTCGATGCCGGCCCAGAAGCAGGCGCCGTAGCACTGGCAACAGGGCTGCGCGGAGGTGGCGAGGGTGTAGGGGTTGCCGTCGTCGTTGAGTCGCGGTCGGCCCAGGCCGTGCTGGGCGAGCATGAAGGCGACCATTTCGGCGTGGCCGGTGGAGGTGTTCTGCGGCATGACCTGGTTCATGCCGATGGCGATGAGCCGGTCGCCCTGGAAAATGGCTGCGCCGAAGGGGCCGCCGTCGCCTTCGGCGATGTTCTGCCGCGACAGGGCAATGGCGAGTTCGACCTTGGCTTCGTCGCTGCGGTATTCGTTCTCCAGATGCAGCGCCTGCGCCCAGGCCGGCAGTTCGATCAGGAACCGGCGCGGCAGTAGCGGCGTGGGCGCGGTCATTGCACGGGCCCGGTGCCGCGCTGCATGGCCTGACAGCGGCCGGTGTCGCAGACGCAGGCGTCGATGACCGGGAAGCCGCAGATGCCGGCCATGTCGGTTTTCTCGCATTCGGCGCGGACGGCGGCAGGATCGACCTGCGAGCCGGCGCGCACGCACATCGGGTAGCTGCCGCAGCAGTTGCCGACATCGACGACGGCGCAGTCGCTGTCGACCTGGCAGTCGGTGCGGATGCCGGCGTGCACGTTCAGGCCGGTGACTTCGGCCAGCGAACTGGCTGAAGCCGGTGGTGATGTGGGCGTCGGTGACTGGTCACTCGCGGGAGCGCTGGTCGTCGGCGGTGTCGCGGGTGCATCGGCGTCGCGTGCATCCGCGCTGTTGCTGGCTGTCTCATCGCCGCCGGTGCTGCTGCCGATGCCCTGGCCAGTCGCGCCGCAGGCGACCAGGAACAGGCTGGCCAGAATCAGGAATCCAGCTGCGAATCTATACGAAGCGCCCGTAGCTGCCGGGCCTGCCCGGCAGGGCATGGGGCGAGCCCCATGCCCAGAAGAGGTCCGGAGCAATACCGACAACAGGGCAGTCATGCGGCGCATGGCGATCAGGCCTTCACTGCCCAGGTGTCGCGCAGGGTCACGGTGCGGTTGAACACCGGGGCCTGCGTGGTGTGGTCGCGGCGGTCGGCCACGAAGTAGCCCAGGCGCTCGAACTGGAAGCGGGTTTCCGGTTCCACCGCGGCGGTGGACGGTTCCAGCCAGCCGCGCACGATGCGCTTGGAGTTCGGGTTGATGTGGTCCTGGTAGGTCTTGCCGTCGCTGTCGTCGTCCGGATCGGGCACGTCGAACAGGCGGTCGTACAGGCGGATCTCGGCGGCCACGGCGTGGCGTGCGCTGACCCAGTGGATGGTGCCCTTGACCTTGCGGTTGGCGCCTTCCTTGCCGGGACGTGTTTCGGGGTCGAGCGTGCCGCGCAGCTCGACCACGTCGTCACCGTTTTTGATCACTTCCTCGCAGCGGACGATGCCGATGCCGCGCAGGCGCACTTCGCCGCCAGGCACCAGGCGATGGAAGCCCTTGGGCGGCACTTCGGCGAAGTCGTCGCGTTCGATCCAGACCTCGGCCGAAAACGGCACGTCGCGCGTGCCTTGGCTTTCGTCCTTGGGATGATTGGGAAACGCCACCGTCTCGTCGTGATCGGCTGGCAGGTTGGTGAGCACCAGCTTGAGCGGATCGATCACCGCGAGACGACGCTGCGCACTGGCGTCGAGGTCTTCGCGGATGGCCGCTTCAAGCATGGCGTAGTCGGTGACCGAGTTCTGCTTGCTGATGCCCAGCCGATCCACGAACAGGCGCAGCGACGACGGCGTGAAGCCGCGCCGGCGGAGGCCCTGCAGCGTGTTCATGCGCGGGTCGTCCCAGCCCTCGACCAGCTTGTCGGTGACCAGCGCGGTGAGCTTGCGCTTGCTGGTGATGTTGTAGTTGAGGAACAGTCGCGAGAACTCGATCTGGCGCGGCTTGGCCGCCTCGTTGGGCAGACCCTGCTCGACCAGCGGCGCCAGCAGTTCGGGATGGTTGGCCAGGTCGACCTTGTCCACGCACCAGTCGTACAGCGGGCGATGATCCTCGAACTCCAGCGTGCACAGCGAATGGGTGATGCCTTCCACGGCGTCGCCCAGCGAGTGCGCGAAGTCGTACATGGGGTAGATCGGCCAGGTGTCGCCGGTGTTCTGGTGGGTGACCTTCTTGATCCGGTACAGGGCCGGGTCGCGCAGGTTGATGTTGCCCGAGGCCATGTCGATCTTGGCGCGCAGGGTCTTGGCGCCATCGGCGAACTCGCCGGCACGCATGCGCCGGAACAGGTCCAGGTTTTCGTCGATGCTGCGGCCGCGCCACGGCGATTCCTGGCCCGGCTCGGTGAGCGTGCCGCGGTATTCGCGCATCTGCTCGGGGGTCAGGTCGCAGACGAAGGCGTCGCCCTGCCGGATCAGCTTCTCGGCGGCGAGGTAGAACACGCCGAAATAGTCCGAGGCATGGCGCAGCTCGTGCCAGTCGTAACCCAGCCAGCGCACGTCATCCTGGATCGCCTGGACGAACTCGGGGTCTTCCCGGGCTGGATTGGTGTCGTCGAAGCGCAGGTTGCAGGCGCCGCCGAACTCGGCCGCGATGCCGAAATCCACGCAGATGGCCTTGGCGTGGCCGATGTGCAGGTAGCCGTTCGGCTCCGGCGGAAAACGGGTGCGGATGGCGACGTGTTTGCCGCTGGCCAGGTCTTCGCGGACGATCTGGCGGATGAAGTCGTTCTTGGCGTCGCCGTTCATGGGGCTGGCTGGTTTACCGGGCTGGGATCAAGGGGTTGGGAAGTGTAGCGGGGTGGTCATCGGCCTGTCCCGACGTCGAAGCGGATCGCCGCCGCTGCGGCGCGTGTCGGCGGGGGCTGCTTTTGCCTGTGTGGGTCAAGCGAGGGTTGCTGCAGGCAGGACTTTCCATGGCGCGGCGGCCGGTGTTTGCCTGCCGCTCGCCACGTTGCCGGGCAGGCTGGTGTCTTTCGCTCGGTGTGCCGGGAATCCGGACCTATTGATCCGGCCCCAACCCGAACGCATCACCGGTAGCTGCCGGGCTCGCCCGGCAGGCAATGGGCCGAGGGCAGTACTGCAGCGTCAAGGTCGGATCAATCCCGTTTGGCCTGTGCCTCGGCGGCACGCAGCACGCGCAGCACGTTGCCGCCCCAGAGCGCGCGGATCTGCGCCTCGTCGTAGCCGCGACGCAGCAGTTCCCAGGTGACGTTGAGCGTCTCGCTGGCATCGTCCCAGCCCTCGACACCACCACCGCCGTCGAAGTCCGAGGCGATGCCGACATGTTCGATGCCGATGCGCTCGACCGCATAGTCGATGTGGTCGATGAACTGGGCCAGGGTCACATCGGGATGCGCCTGACGCAGTGCCGTGAGTTCGCTGTCGTACGACTCCCGGTCCGCTTCGCTGGCGGCATCCCAGCCGTTGGCGAGATAGCGCTGGCGCAAGGCGGCCTGGCCGTCGACCACGGCCTGAGCCGGCTGTGCGACATAACCGCGGAAGGCGACCATCTGGGCGACGCCGCCGTTGGCGCGGATCGCCTCGAGTTGTTCGTCGTCGAGGTTGCGTGCGTTGGCGTAATGGCCGGCGGCTCCGGAGTGCGAGGCAATCACCGGTGCGCGCGACAGCCGCGTGGCTTCCAGCATCGAGCGCTTGCCGACATGGGAGACGTCGACCAGCACGCCGTGGTCGTTCAGCGCGGCCACGAGCTGGCGGCCGAGATCGCTGAGCCCGGCATCGTCGGCGGCGTCACCGAGGCGTTCGAGCGGATTGGAACTGCCAGCGAACTGGTTATGCCCCAGGTGGGTGATGCCGACGTAGCGGATGCCGCGCGACGCCCACTTCGCGACATCGGAGACATCGGTTCCGAGCGGATAGGCGTTCTCCATGCCCAGCAGCGCGATGCGGCGGCCGCTGGCGTGGATCGCCTCGACCTCGTCGGCGCTGCGTGCCAGCGCGATCTGGTCCGGATAGGCGCGCAACAGGCGTTCGATGGCGCGATAGGCGTTCTCGGCGCGTGCCTGCGCACTGGCATAGCCGTCGTCGGTCAGCGGCCCCTGGCCGGTGTAGACGATGAGGAATACAGCATCCAGGCCACCCGAGCGCAGCTTGGGCAGGTCGACCTGGGCGCGGGTGAAGCCGCCGGGGTCCAGCTGGTGCGTGGCGTAGCCGCTGCCGATGTCGACGTGGGTGTCGATGGTGAGGATGCGCTCGTGCACGGCGCGGGCTTGGTCCTCGGAGACCTGGCGCGGGCTGCGCTCGGCCAGCGCCGGCAGCGCGACCAGCAGGCTGAGGGCGAGGATCGGCCATCGGCGAAGGGGCAGGGTCATGGCGGTCGCTTTCGTTCGGGGGAAAGGGGAGTGTACCCGCGCCTGCGCGGCGGGTTTCCCGGGCCGGTAGCAAGGACTGGCGCGTGCGCGCCGCGGCGCGCTAGCCTGCACGCATGCGTATCGTCTGGCGACCGGGCAGCTGGGTGGAGGGGCAACTGGGCAAGCAGATACTGCTCGATGCAGGCATCAACTGCTTCTTCCAGGGCGAGCATCTGGCCGGCGGCATCGGCGAGTTGCCGGCCTTCAGCATGTACGCGCTGCTGGTCGAGCCGGAAAAGCTGGGCCAGGCCGAACAGGTGCTGCGCGAAAGCGGCTTGCTGCACGGCGAAGACAGCATCGAAGCCTGAGCCGAGCCGGCCAACTGCCACGCCTTGGCGACCGGATCACGCACCGGTCGCGCGGGACCGATCACCCGACCGGTGGATTGTGGAGACATTGCGCTGGCGGCTGTCCGGGTGTGCGGCTTTGCGGTTACCTTTCCGCTTTCGTCACACGCGGGGAGACTGCAGGACCATGAAGTTGCGATTGACATGGCTGGCGATGATCGTGGTCGCCGGTTCGGGTTCCGCTGCCTGGGCCGATGCGCCGGTGGCCTGGGAAAGCACCTACCAGCCGGTGGCCTCGACGCCGACGCTGATCCGCAATGCCACGCTGCTGATTGGCAACGGCGAGCGCATCGACGGCGCCGACGTGCTGATGATCAGCGGCCGCATCGACAAGGTCGGTCGCGGCCTGGCGCTGCCTGATGGTGGCACTGCCATCGACGGCAGCGGCAAGTGGGTGACGCCGGGCATCATTGACGTGCATTCGCATCTGGGCGTGTATCCCTCGCCGGGCGCACGCGCGCACTCCGACGGCAACGAGATGACCTCGCCGGTGACGGCGCAGGTGTGGGCCGAGCATTCGGTATGGCCGCAGGATCCGGGGTTCGCCACGGCACTGGCCGGTGGCGTGACCACGATGCAGATCCTGCCCGGCAGCGGCAACCTGATCGGCGGCCGCGGTGTGACGCTCAAGAACGTCGCTGCCGAAAGCTATCAGGCGATGAAGTTTCCGCAGGCTCCGCAAGGGCTGAAGATGGCCTGCGGCGAGAACCCCAAGCGTTTCTACGGCGGCAAGGGCCAGGCGCCGATGACGCGCATGGGCAACGTCGCCGGTTACCGCGCCGCGTTCCAGGAAGCGCGCGAATACCACCGCGGCCTGAAGCGGCATGCCAGCAAGCGGGAAGAGCAGGCCAGCCGTTCGCGCCGTGATGCGCCGGCGGTTGGTGGCGGCGATCTGGATACGCCCAAGCGCGACCTGCGTCTGGAGACGCTGGCCGGTGTACTGGATGGCGACATCCTGGTGCACATCCACTGCTACCGCGCCGACGAGATGGAAGTGATGATGGATCTGGCACGTGAGTTCGAGTTCAAGATCGCGGCCTTCCATCACGGCGTGGAGGCGTACAAGATCGCCGACCGTCTGGCGCAGGAGAACATCTGCGGTGCGCTGTGGGCGGACTGGTGGGGCTTCAAGATGGAAGCCTATGACGGCATCGTCGAGAACATCGCGCTGGTCGATCGACCGAAGGGCGGCTGCGCCATCGTCCATTCCGACAGCGCCGAAGGCATCCAGCGGCTCAATCAGGAAGCGGGCAAGGTGATTGGCCACGCGCGTGCAGTCGGCATCGAGATCACGCCCGAGCATGCGATCCGTTGGCTCACCGCCAACGCGGCGCGTTCGCTGGGTGTCGATGATCGCACCGGCACGCTGGAGGCCGGCAAGATGGCGGATGTGGTGATCTGGAACCGTGAGCCGTTCAGCGTCTACGCGCAGGCCGAGCAGGTGTTCATCGACGGCGCGCTGCTGTACGACCGCACCGATCCGGCGAGACGCCCGGTGACCGACTTCATGCTTGGTCAGGAGGTGACGCCATGAGCGCGCGCATTCGTCTGCTTGCTGCCATCGCGGCCGTGGCGTTCACCGGTTCGGTGTTCGCGCAGGATCTGCTGATCCGCAACGCGCGCGTTCACACGGCTGCGGCGGCCGGCACGCTGGAGAACACCGATGTGCTGATCCAGGGCGGCGTGATCCGTGCGGTCGGTTCGTCGGTGTCGGCGCCGGCGGGGATCGCCGAGGTCGATGCCGCCGGTCGCGCGCTGACACCGGGGCTTTTCGCCGGCTTGTCGGGTCTCGGCGTCGAGGAGGTTTCCGGTGAGCCGGATACCGTCGACAACACGCTGGCGCTGGCATCGCCGACCAACCTGCCGGCACATGAGCCGGTGTGGCGGCCGGAGTTCGACATGCTGCCGGCGTTCAATCCGCGCTCGTCGGCGATCGGCGTCAGTCGCGTCGCCGGTCTGACCTGGACGATGCTGGCGCCGGGTACGGTGGCCGGCGGCAGTTTCGTGGCCGGGCAGGGTGGCGCGGTGACGCTCGACGGTCGCTACGACGCCGAGATCGACGGCAGCCAATCGCTGTTCATCAATCTCGGCAGCGATGCCAACACGCTGGCGGGCGGCAGTCGTGCCGGTCAGTTCCTGCTGATCGACCAGGCCTTGCGCGAAGCACGCCCGGCGCCGTCGGCGGCGATGGCGGCGATTACGCCGGGTCACGGCCTGCTCACCGCCTTGGGTCGCGAGACGCTGATGCGCTACGCCCGTGGTGGCCGCGTGGTGTTCCACGTCGATCGCGCTTCGGACATTCGCCAGGCGCTGAAGCTGGCCGAGCGCGCCGGCTTCCAGCCGGTGATTTCCGGTGCCGTGGAAGGCTGGCTGGTCGCGGGTGATCTGGCCCGCACCCAGGTGCCGGTGCTGATCGATCCGCTGGAGAATCTGCCGCGTGGTTTCGACCAGCTGGCCGCACGCCTGGACAACGCCGCCAAGCTGCATGCGGCCGGTGTGCCGGTGGCGTTCACGCAGTCGGGTGATGCCACGCATAACGCGCGCAAGATCCGGCAGCTGGCCGGCAATGCCGTGGCCAACGGCTTGCCCTGGGAAGCCGGCTTGGCTGGTTTGACCCGGGTTCCGGCCGAGATCTTCGGTGTTGCCGATCGTCTGGGCAGCATCGAGGTCGGCAAGCAGGCCGATCTGGTGCTGTGGAGCGGCGATCCGCTGGAGGTCACCAGCGTGGCGCAGCAGGTCTGGTTCGGTGGTCGCGCCGCATCCATGCAGTCGCGCCAGACCCAGTTGCGAGACCGTTATCTCGCGCCGCAAGGCACGCTGCCGCGCGCCTACAGCCGCTGAACTGACGGCATCGGACCGGTCCGGATTGATCCGGCCGGTGCCGATGCCTACAATTTGCCCAATCTCGACTCATCGAACAGGCCGCCAGTGGCGGCCTTTCTTCATGCGCGCCGCCGCGGTTTCGGCTGGCGGGCCAGACACCGGAACACACCATGGGCATCAAATGCGGCATCGTCGGACTGCCGAACGTCGGCAAGTCCACGCTCTTCAACGCGCTGACCAAGGCAGGCATCGCTGCGGCCAACTTCCCGTTCTGCACCATCGAGCCGAATGTCGGCGTGGTGCCGGTGCCGGATCCGCGCCTGGATGTGCTGGCTGGCATCGTCAAGCCGCAGAAGGTGATTCCCACGGCGGTCGAGTTCGTCGACATTGCCGGTCTGGTTGCTGGTGCCTCCAAGGGCGAAGGTCTGGGTAACAAGTTCCTGGCCAACATCCGCGAGACCGACGCCATCGCCCATGTGGTGCGCTGCTTCGAGCACGGCGACATCGTGCATGTGGCCGGCAAGGTCGATCCCATCGCCGACATCGAGACCATCGACACCGAACTGGCGCTGGCCGATCTGGAGTCGGTGGACAAGGCGCTGAATCGCGTCGAGCGCGCGGCCAAGGCCAACGACAAGGAAGCGCTGGCCAAGCGGCCGGTGCTGCAGAAGCTGCAGGCGGTGTTGAACGAAGGCGGCTCGGCCCGTTCGGCCGGTCTCGACGAGGACGAGAAGGCGCTGGTGCGCGACCTGTTCCTGCTCACGCTGAAGCCGCTGATGTACATCGCCAACGTGCGCGAGGACGGTTTCGAGAACAACGCGCATCTGGATGCCGTGCGCGCCCGTGCCGAAGCCGAAGGTGCCGAAGTCGTTCCGATCTGCGCCGCCATCGAGGAAGAGATCGCGCAACTCGATGAAGCCGACCGCGACGAATTCCTCAAGGACCTCGGTCTGGAAGAACCCGGTCTCAACCGCGTCATCCGCGCCGGTTACCGGCTGCTCGGCCTGCAGACCTACTTCACCGCTGGCGTCAAGGAAGTGCGCGCCTGGACGGTGAAGAAGGGCGCCACCGCGCCGCAGGCCGCGGGCGTGATCCATACCGATTTCGAGAAGGGTTTCATCCGCGCCGAGACCATGGCCTACGACGACTTCGTCAAGTACAACGGCGAAGCCGGCTGCAAGGAAGCCGGTCGCCTGCGTCTGGAAGGCAAGGAATACCTGGTCAAGGAAGGCGACATCCTGCACTTCCGCTTCAACGTCTGAGCCGTTTCCTTCCGCCGTCGCGTGGCGGTGGGCGCGTTGTTGTTGTATCGCGCTGCGATGACGGTACGCAGCCGGGCAAGCCCGGCTCTACAGGCGGTAGTCTTCGGGTGGCCCGTAGAGCGGGGCTTGCCCCGCTGAGCGCTCCCCGGCGCGCACCATCCGGTTCGCGCGTCGCCCGATTCTCCGCGCCGCGCCGCTCAGACGCGCAACGTCGCCATGTCGATGACGAAGCGGTAGCGCACGTCGCTCTTGAGCAGGCGCTCGTAGGCGTCGTTGATCTGGTCGATGCCGATCAGTTCGATGTCGCTGGTGATGCTGTGCTCGGCGCAGAAGTCGAGCATCTCCTGGGTTTCGGCGATGCCGCCGATCGCCGAGCCGGCCAGGCGACGGCGTCCGCCGATCAACGCGAAGCTGGCCACCGGCAGCGGATGCTCGGGTGCACCGACCAGGGTCAGGGTGCCGTCCAGCTTGAGCAGCGCCAGGAAGGCGTTGACATCGTGCTGTGCGGACACCGCATCGAGGATGAAATCGAAGCGGCCGCGCTGCGCCTTCATCGCCGCCTTGTCGGTGGAGACCACGACTTCGTCGGCGCCAAGGCGACGCGCGTCTTCAGCCTTGCCCGGCGAGGTGGTGAACACCACCACGTGCGCACCCAGCGCATGCGCGAACTTCACGCCCATGTGGCCAAGACCGCCGATGCCGACGATGCCCACGGTCTTGCCGGGTCCGACCTGCCAGTGCCGCAGCGGCGACCAGGTGGTGATGCCGGCGCACAGCAGCGGTGCGGTCGCGGCCAGGTCCAGTTTCTCCGACACCCGCAGCGTGTAGGCCTGATCGACCACGATGTGTTCGGAGTAGCCGCCGTAGGTGTGCCCGCCCAGATGCCGGTCGGGGCTGTTGTAGGTCAGCGTCATGCCGGTTTCGCAGTACTGCTCCAAGCCTTGCGCGCAACTCGGGCAACTGCGACAGGAATCGACCATGCAGCCGACCGCCGCGAGGTCACCGACCTTGAACCGGTCCACCGCCGAGCCGACGGCACTGACCCGGCCGACGATCTCGTGGCCGGGCACGCAGGGGTAGAGGGTGTTGCGCCACTCGTTGCGCGCCTGATGCAGGTCGGAGTGACAGACACCGCAGTACAGGATGTCGATGGCGACATCGTGCTCACCCGGCTCGCGGCGGGCAATGTCGTGGGCGGCCAGCGGCGTGGTCGCTGTCTGCGCGGCCCAGGCGCGCGTGGATGGACGGATTGCGGTTGTCGACTGACTCATGTCGAACTCCATGCGGATATGGAAGGCTGGCCGACCGGCTTGGTCGGTTGATCATGGCTACGGTCCCGGCGGTGGTGCGGTGCCGGCGGTCGCCGTGACTATTGCCGCCAGCCTATCGTCATTGGCATGGCGGTGCTGGCACGATAATGCCGGATCGCTGCCCGATCCTGCCGAGATGGTCGCCGACGGTGGTGACGGTGACGACGACAGCCGCTCAGTTGGCGATGTCGCCGGTCTCCTCGAAGCCATCGGCGAAGATGGTGTCGTCGGGCTTGGCCGGATCGATGGTCAGGGTGGTCGTATTGTTTTCCGGAACCGGATCGACGATGCCGCCACCGACAACCGCGGTGGCCGTGTTGCTGATGGACCCCGTCGTGCCGGGGGCGACGACGCCGGTGATGGTGTAGGTCGCGGAACCACCGGCTGCCAGCGTGATGATGTCGGTGATCGATCCGCTGCCATTCGCCGTACAGGCGCCGCCACCGGAGCCCACGCAGGTCCAGGTGGCGCCGGTCAGCGCTGGCGGCAGGATGTTGACCACGGTGGTCGGGCTGGCCGCAGCTGGACCGGCGTTGTCGACCACCAGGATGTAGCTGAGCGGCTGCCCAGCCACATAGGCGGTCGGATCGGCGGCGATGGCGACGGCAACATCGGCCTCCGGCGCGGTGGCCTGGCAATCGACCACGGCACGGATCACCCAGTCGCCGGTCACGCCCAGGCTGGCCGCGTTGAACCAGGTCCCGCCGCCCGCATTGGCGTAGATGGCGTTGCGACCGGGCTGGATGCCGTCGGTGTCGCGAACCACACTGGGTCCCACCAGCGGCGAGGGCGCCTGATCGAAAGTGAACGAGACGACGATGGTCTCGTCCTGGACCACCGGCACCTGCAGCGGAACCACGTTGTTCTCGTCGACGTAGCGCCATTCGTTCAACACGCCATCGGTCAGCACCGGGCCGGCGATGCTGGCCTCGATGGCGCCCGGTACCGGAAAGGTTCCCGCGCGATGGATGTCGATCGCCCATTCGATGGACTGGCCGCTGGTGCCGTTGGGCGAGCGCCAGAATATCTGCACGGCGCGCAGATCGCCGTTGCAGGGCGAGGTCAGCCACGAGGCGGCGCGCTCCTGCGCCGCAAATCCCCAGACGATGGCTGCCGTACCGAGGTCGGTCAGCGAGTCGTTCTTGAGGACCACTTCGGCGGCGAGGCCAGGCTGCGTCACCAGCATGGACACACCCAGGGCCAGCACGGACTTCATCGACCTGCGAGCGATCATATCGGCGACTCCCCCGGTTGCGCCGTTCAACTTTAACGAGCGAATCGCCGTTCCAGCATGAACTGGCGCACAGTTCGGGCAACGCCAGGCGCCTCGATTACCGGCGGATGCCTGCGTGCTGTCAGGCGCGGCGGTCGCGCAGCAGCGCGGCGAGCTCGCGCAACAGGCGCGTGTCGCCGTCGAGTGCGTCAAGCGCGGCCAGGGCGGCGTCGGTGAGGCGATGCACTTCGTCGCGGGCTGCGTCGATGCCGAGCAGCGCGGTGTAGGTGGGTTTTCCGCGTTCGCGGTCAGCGCCGACGGCCTTGCCGGTTTCAGCGCTGTCGCCGATCTCGTCGAGCACGTCATCCTGGATCTGGAAGGCCAGACCCAGGTCGCGGGCGTAGCGGGTCAGCGCCGGCAACGCCACCGCGGCCGCCGCTTCGCCGACGCCCAGTGCACCCAACTCCACGGCAGCGACTATCAGCGCACCGGTTTTGAAAGCGTGCATGGCCTTGAGCGATGCCAGGTCCGGTTGCCGCCCGACCATGGCCAGATCGACCGCCTGGCCGCCGACCATGCCGGCGTAGCCGCTGGCCACTGCCAGGCGCTGTGCTTGCGCCAGTACCGCTGCCGGATCGATGCCTTGGGTAGTGCCGCCGAGCAGTACCTCGAAGGCCAGCGTCTGCAGGGCATCGCCGGCGAGGATCGCGGTGGCTTCGTCATAGGCCTTGTGTACGGTGGGACGACCGCGACGCAGGTCGTCGTCGTCCATGGCAGGCAGGTCGTCGTGGACCAGCGAGTAGGCGTGGATCAGCTCGATGGCGACCGCGGCCGGATCCAGGCGTTCCGGCGGGGCGGCGACCGCCAGTCCGGCCGCATACACCAGCAACGGCCGCAGGCGCTTGCCGCCGCCAAGCACGGCGTAGCGCATGGCGGCGGTCAGCGGATGGTCGTCGGCAGCGGCTGGCAGGCAGCGCTCCAGCGCGGCGTCACAGCGCTCGCGCAACGCCGACAACGAATGGGTCATGGCGCGGGCAATCGGCTGGCGGGCCGGCGGCTCAGCGCTCGTCCGGCTCGAACGCGCTGCCACTGTCGGGATCGGCCGGATCCAGCAGCAGACGTACCTTGAGTTCGGCCTGATCCAGCGCCTGCTGGCAGCGCTTGAACAGGGCGATGCCGCGTTCAAAGGCGCCCAGGGAGTCGTCCAGACTGAGCTCGCCTTGCTCCATGCGCGCCACCAGGGTTTCCAGTTCGGCCAGCGAGGATTCGAAATCGGCGACTGGCTGCGAAGTCTGCGAAGCGGGGGATGTCGACATGGACGCACACGTTAAACGGCGCCCGTGGCCGGGTCAATCCGCGGGCGTGTCGTGTTCGGCCGGGGTTGCCGACCGCAGGCGCACGGCGCGGCCCTGCAAGACCTCGGCAAGCCGCACATCGATGAGGACGTCCGCGAAACCTGCCGGCTCGTCATCCAGCCACAGCACCGGCCAGCGATCGCGCAGCCAGGGTTCGACCGCCGATTCCTGCAGCAGATGCTTGAGCTTGCGGCGCGGGCCCCCGACACGCAGGCGCAGCGACTCGCCGCGGCGACGGCTGGCGACCGTCAGTGCCAGCGGCTGGCCTGGCGTCGGCTCGATGCTGAGGGTTCCGACATCCTCCGGCAGGCGCAACGGCGCCAGCCCGTCCCAGGCCAGGCGGTAGGACAAGGCGCCGTCGCTGCCGGTCGGCAGCACGTACAGCAGATCGCGATGACGACGCAGCAGGCAGCGGCCCAGTTCGATGCGCGGCGTGGCATCGGCACCGGCGCCGATCAGCTCGTCGTCGATGCGCTGCAGACGGTTGCCGCCCAGGTCGCGGGCGCCGTGCGCCGACAGCCAATGACGCAAGGCGGCCCATCGGGCCTGCCGTGGCGCGGCGCGCAGCGGCGCCAGCTGCAAGCGGTGCCGGTCGCCGGTCGCGGCCTGGGCAAGCAGTTGTTCGGCCGCCAGCCGTTCCAGCGCGAAGGCATCGGCCTGACGTCGGGCGACGTGGTCCAGGCTGCGGTCGAGATTCGGCCAGCGCTCGCGCAGCCCGGGCATGACCGCGTGGCGCAGGTGATTGCGGTCGAACTGTTGGGACTGGTTGCTCGGATCCTCGATCCAGGTGAGGCGCTGCTCACGTGCCCAGTTCGACAAGGTCTGGCGGGGGAGATCGAGCAAGGGTCGCCAGATGCGCAGGCCGCTGCGCCGGACGCTCCAGCGGTGCATCGCCGCCAGGCCGGCCGGCCCGGCGCCGCGGAACAGCCGCAACAGCAGCGTTTCGGCCTGATCGTCCTGGTGGTGCGCCAGCGCCAGTACCTCGCTGTCCGCATCGATGCCCTGTTCGAACGCGCGCCAGCGGGCCCGACGCGCGGCGGCTTCCGGGCCGCTGCCGTCATGGTTCACCTCGACCGGGATGACTTCCAGGGCGATCCCGAGCGCGGTGCATTGTTGTCGGCAATGCGCTGCCCAGTGCGCGCTATCGGCCTGCAACTGGTGATCGATGTGCACGGCCCGCAGGCCGCGTTCGCGCACCGTCGGCTGGCTGGCCAGCCAGTGCAGCAGCACGGTGGAGTCCAGGCCGCCACTGAAGGCGACCACCAGCCGCGCGTCGGGCCGGTGGTCAGCCAGCGCGTCGACATTGGCGGGCAATGGCTTCACGTGTTCACGGCGCTGCAGGTTTGACGCACCGGCGCCGGATCGTCGGTCGATGCGACAGGTCCTTTGGCGCGGAGGCAGCGTACGGATACCGGGCGTTGATCGCGGGGCGATCGCATGCTCATCCGTTGCCGGCCGCAGAGGTCGTGCGCGTGCCCGCGACAGGAATCAGGCGGCCGGATCACCGTAGCTGCGCAGTCGCGTGTAGCGCTGTTCCAGCAATTCGTCGATGGTCACGCGGTCCAGCGCTTCCAGTTCCTCGACGATGACGGTCTTGAGCGCGCTGGCGATGGCGTCGTGATCACGATGGGCACCGCCCAGTGGCTCGGGAATGATGCGATCGACCAGGCCCAGTTCCTTCAGCCGGTCGGTGGTCATGGCCAGCGCTTCGGCCGCGTCACGCGCCTTCTCGGCAGTCTTCCACAGGATCGAGGCGCAGCCCTCGGGCGAGATCACCGAATACACGGCGTACTGCAACATCAGCAGGCGGTCGCCGACGCCGATGGCCAGCGCGCCGCCGGAACCGCCTTCACCGATCACCGTGCAGACGATCGGCACGCGCAGGCGCGCCATCACCATCAGGTTGCGGGCGATGGCCTCGGACTGGCCGCGTTCCTCGGCGCCGACGCCGGGGTAGGCGCCGGGCGTGTCGATGAAGGTGACGATGGGCAGGCTGAAGCGCTCGGCCATCTCCATCAGCCGCAGCGCCTTGCGGTAACCCTCGGGGCGTGGCATGCCGAAGTTGCGGCGGACCTTGGCCTTGGTGTCGCGACCCTTCTGGTGGCCGATCACCATCACCGGGCGACCGTCGATGCGGGCGAGGCCGCCGACGATGGCCGGATCGTCGGCGTAGGCGCGATCGCCGGCCAGCTCGTGGAACTCGTCGCAGACGCGGTCGATGTAGTTGAGCGTGTACGGGCGGGCCGGATGCCTTGCCACCTGCACGATCTGCCAGGCGTTCAGGCCGGCGAAGATCTGCGCGGTCTTGGCATCGAGCTTGACCTGCAGCTTGGCCACTTCGTCGTCGACATTGACCGAGCTGCCGTGACCGCTCTGACGCAGTTCGGCGATCTTCGCTTCCAGATCGGCGATGGGCTGCTCGAAATCGAGGACGTTCGGGTTCATTCGTGGCGAAGCAGGAGTCGGCTCGGGAGTATATCAGCCGGTCGGTGCCGGCCCGCCCGCGGCCGGACCGCCGACGCTGCCGCCGTCGCCCCCGCGAAGCGTCGGTTCCGGCGACAGCCCAGCCCGGAACCCCGGCCCGTTGACGTGATCCGCGGCCCGGGTGCTGGCGTTCTGGCTTGAGATGACGGCGTTGCCGCGCCGCCGGCCCGCCCGCGTTGAACGACGACGACGGCCAAGCAACTGAAAAAAGAAAAGCCCGAGTGCTTTCGCTTTGGCGCGCCTTCAGCGTCCGGATTTCGCTGTTTCGGCGGAACGGCTGCCGAAAGCCGTTCCGATGCGACAGTCCCTTCGTCCGCCGGCAGACTGGCGAAAACGCGGCGGCGCGTCGAAGTGTGAGACACCGGGCCTCCGTCAGGCCAGGCTTCGATCATTCCCTCTCGCAGGCGAGCAACTCGCGCAGCTTCGCGTGCGCGGCGGGTCCTTTCGCGATCGATGCGACCACGCTCTCGCAGTTGCTGGCCTCCACGCGAATCGCTGTCGCGGTCGACTGCGGCGCGTCGAAGCCGTCGGCGAACAGCGCGTCGGGCGGTCCAATCGGGTAGACGGTGCCCGATTCCGAGGTCACTGTCACGTCGTTCACGGGATTGCCGTGTTCGTCCATCGTCTCGATGCGTTCGAGCACGGCGGCGTATTCGCCTTCCTGCCCTCGGCTGCTGTCCGTCGTCCAGGCGTGTCCGTGCCGGTTGATGGCGCTGAAGTCGCAACTGGCGACGAGATCGATACCGTCCGGGACATGGTGCAGGTCGGTCTGAACGGTCGCCGTGAATCGGACAGTCGCGGGTATCCGGATACCGCGCACGACCGGAATGCTGTCCGTGCCGACCACGGAAAAGACCGGGCCTGGGTTGGCTGCATGGGTGATCCAGAGGTAGGGGTTGGTTCCGGTCATCGTGAAGCTGAGGATCGCGGCGCATTCACCGACATCGCCCTCGAGTTCGCCTCGGATGGCGAAGATGTATCGCACGGTGCGTGGGGATGACGGCCCCCAATCGAAGTACAAGGCGTCGGTGAACTGGGCGGTGCCGAAGCTGGCGACGAAGTCCGGCACGCCATCCTTGTTGACGACCCAATTCGCCGGATCCGGGTCGCTGGCATCGAAATAGGGTGTGTTGTCGGGGTTGTAGAAGGCGCCCTCCAGCGAGCCGGAGGCGCGCGTATGCAAGCGGCGAAACCCCGGTGACGAAGCCCAGCTTTCGGCGCTGTAGTGCATCGTCGCCTCCTGGCCTGCTCGGTTCAGGCCGCTGAACGATCGCTCGGCGGAGCTCTGGACCGGCGCGCCGACGTTCGATGCTCGACCGTCGAGCCACAAACCCACGCCCGGGTTGTAGTCGAAGTTGGCGACGTCGACACTGGCTCGCGATTCCCGAGATGGCTCGACCTGGGCTGCGGCGATCGAGGACAGCGCCAAGGCGACGCAGGCCAATAGAGCGAGGGGGGTTTTCACGGGTGTCGTCTCCGGGTCGGGAATGGGGCGATCGGATATCGCGATCACCCCAGCAAGCGTCAAACGGCGACCAATCGGCTCAAGCCCGCCCGCGGAGACGGGTTTCGGCGTCCGGGCGGCTGGCAGCGTCGCCCGTGCCGAACGGGTGCGTTCGACGCCAGCGACTTCTCGTCACCCCGGATAGCGCAGGTATCGGAACGACACGGGGGCCTACGTGCTCGCGAGCGTATTGGTTCATGCCGAAGCAGCCGCATCGATGGCAGAAGCAGCCAGCAGATACGGGTTGCGCAGTCGTGTGGCTAGTTCGGCCGCTCCGCTGCAAGTGGCCTCCCGGCGGATGCCGGGGGGCACGGCACGATGCGGTAGTTCTGATTGCAATCAGGGGTTGGGAATCAGGACCAGTGGGTCGAAGTCGTCGGTGAACAGGATCTCCAGCTCGTATGCGCCCATGTCGATCGCCGGGCCGACCAGACGCGGGCCGCCGTCATGCGAGAACTGCGGCAGGCCCTGGTTGGTCTCGTTCAACCCGGTGTCGATCAGGGGCGAACTGCGGCGCAGGCGCAGGATGCTGGCGCTGGTGAATTGCGGATCGACCGACAGGTTGCTGCCATCGCCCCAGATCGGGCCGATGGCGGAGCCGATGTTGTTGTGCCGCGCAACGGACGGGGTCGAGACGGCGTTCAGATCATGGCCTTCGTTGTCCCAGAGGATGTTGTTGGCCACCTCCCACGAACAACCGCGGATCATGACCCCGCCGGTCCTGCCCGGCTGTCCCACACCGGCCGTGTTCATCGTCACTGTATTGCTGGTGAAGGCGGCGTTCGCGTCGGTGCAGGAGAGATACGCTGCGCCGCCGTCGCCGGTGGCGTGGTTGCCGGTGAACACGTTGCCGAACACGAGGATCCGGCGGGCTTCCACGAACAGCCCGGCCCCGTACTCATCGAGGTGGTCGGTGACATGGTTGTCGATGAAGCGCGAGTCCTCGACGATCGCCGTCACCGCACCGGCGCTGCCGCCCCAGATGGTCAGGCCGGCCCGGTTGTTGTCGATATTCCGGCGGAAGGTCATATGGGCGATGCGGATCGTTTCCGGCGAGCTTCCGCCCTGACCGGCCAGGACCAGGCCGGGCCGTTCGTATTCGCCGTCGATGGTGCTGCGCGCGCCGCGTTGCCGGAACAGGCAGCCTGGCGCCCAGCCACCGCTGATCTCCAGGGAGCCTTTGATCGTGCCGCCGAAACCGGAGACGTGGCTGGTCCGGTAGGTGCCCGTTCGTAGGCGGATGACATCCGGCTCCGGGGTGACGCCCATGCGGTACAGCGCCCAGACCAGCGCTTCGGTGTCCTCGACACAGAAGGTTTCGGCGCGGGCATCCGGCGAAGCGCCGGCGGTCAGCGCGGCAATCAGCAGGGCGGCGGCAGTGGCTCGGAATCTCATGGCTGGGGTCCGGTTGACGGGTGCATCGCAGACCACGTGGTTTCCGCTGCGCGAAGGCCAGATTCCGTCCGAGCCGGATCGGCGAGCCCGATGCCATTCCGGTGCAGGCCGACTAGCCCGGCGATCGTCGTCGATCGTAGCTGTCGGTCACGACCTTCGGCATGCCGGGTGACCGCTGCCGCTCAGGGAATCGGGATGAACACCGGCGGGTCGAAGTTTTCCGCGAAGAGCACATCCAGCTCGTAGGCGCCGAGGTCGATCTGCGGGCCGGCCACGCGCGGGCCGCCGTCGTGGGAGAACTGCGGCAGGCCCAGGAAGGTCGCGGTGAACCCCGCGTCGATCAGCGGCGATTCGCGGCGCAGGCGCAGGTTGCCGGCGCTGACGAAGCGCGGATCGACCGACTGGTTGTTGCCGCCGCTGATCGGTGTGCCGTTGAGCGTGCCGATGTTGTTGTTGTTGACCACCGCCGAGACATTGCCGATGTTGAGGTCGTAGCCCTCGTTGTCCCAGAGGATGTTGTTGGCGACTTCCCACTGGCAGCCCCACAGGCGCACACCGCCGGTCTTGCCGGGCTGGCCGAAGCCGGCGGTGTTGCCGATCACGGTGTTGTTGCTGAAGGCGGCGACGCCGCCGTTGCAGGACAGGTAGGCGGCACCGCCGTCGCTGGCCGAGTCGTTGTCGGTGAACACGCTGCCGAACACGCGGATGCTGCCGGTGCTGACCAGAAGACCGCCGCCGAGCACGTCCTCGTGGAAGTTCTGGTGGTTGTCGATGAAGCGCGAGTCCTCGATCAGCACCGACAGCCGCCCGACGCCGGTGCCGACCACCATCAGGCCACCGAACTCGGAGCCCAGGCCGCGCCGGAAAGTGAGATGGGCCACGCGCAGATCGCGGTTGCTGGGCAGGTTCTGCCCGGACAGCATCATTCCCGGGCGCTGGAATTCACCGTCGATGCTGCTGCGTGCGCCGCGTTGTCGGACCAGGCAGCCGGCACTCCAGCCGCCACTGATTTCCAGTGAGCCGCCGGCCAGGTTGCCGGTGAAACCGCCGCTGCTGCTCGACCGGTAGGTGCCGCTGCGCAGGCGGATCACATCCGCTTCCGGGCTGGCGCCGGCCGCGGTCAGCGCTGCCTGAAGGGCCGGCCCGTCGCCGACGCAGTAGCTCGCCGCATCCGCACTCGCCGACCACAGGGCTGCGAAAGTGGACAGGAGCACGGCAGTGCGCTGGGCGGAATTCATGCGATCGGTCCGGAGGGCTTGCGGTGTCCGTTACCACGACATCGGTGTCGGCCGGGGGCCAGACCGCGACGACGGCCGGCCGTGCGGCGGCCTCGTCTTTCGTACCGGCCTTGGCACCGTCGCGTGCCGAGGAGTGGCCGGCTTGACGCCCAGCCACGGAGCGGCGACGCGACCGGTGAACGGAAATGGCGCAGATGCCGTTCGATAGCGAACGAGCGCGTGTGTCCGCCCGGTCGGCAGCCTCGGGGTCAGCGGCCAAGCCATTGATCACCATGGGGTCGGGCCTGTGGCATGGCCATTGCTTCCAAGCCCGGACGCGACCTCGGAACGACGACATGGCACTGGCAAACTGGAAGAGCGACCTGAAGCAGGCCTTGCGTTCCCTTCGACGCACGCCCGGCTTCGTGTTGACCGCGGTGCTGATGCTGGGCCTGGCCATCGGTGCCACTGCCGGCATGTTCAGCGTGGTCGATACGGTGCTGCTGAAGCGGCTGCCATACGCCGATCCCGAGCGGCTGGTCTACATCGCGTCATCGGCGCCCGGTTCGCAGCTGCCGGCCGAGTTCGATTCTGCGCCGGAATTCTTCCTGCAGTACCAGGAAGAGTCGAAGCTGCTGGAAGACATCGCCACCACCAACTCGTTCACCGCCACCTTGCGCGTCGGCGATCGCGTCGAACGGGTACGGATGTCCTGGCCGACCAATTCGATGTTCTCGACGCTGGGCGTGCAGCCGATCCTGGGTCGCCTGCCGGTTGCCGAGGACGAGGACCGGGTCATGGTGCTCAGCCATGCCCTGTGGAAGACCTGGTTCAACAGCGATCCGGCGGTGATCGGCCGCAGCTATGAGGTGGCCGACGGAACCCGCACGGTGATCGGCGTGATGGGGCCGGAGTTCCGCTTCCCGCGCGACAACGTGATGCTCTGGATCTCCTACACCCTGCTGCCGTCGGAAATCACCGAGACCGGCGACTTCGACTGGCCGATGATCGGCCGCATGGTGCCCGGCACCACGCCCGAGGCGGTCGCCGAGGAACTGACCCAGCTGGCGCGCCGCGCGCCCGAGCGGTTCGGTGGCTCGCCGGCCTACCAGCGCATCGTCGAGCAGCATCGAGCCATCGTCAGGCCGTTGTCGGACCAGTTGTTCGGCACCATCGCGCGCCCGTTGTGGGTGCTGTTGGCAGCCACCGGCATCGTGCTGCTGATTGCCTGTGCCAACGTCGCCAACCTGTTTCTGGTGCGCACCGAAGCGCGCTACCGGGAACTGGCGGTGCGTCGCGCGCTCGGCGCCGGCCGCGGCGCACTGATGCGCCTGCAACTGGCCGAGGCGATGATCATTGCGGCGATGGCCGCGGTGCTGGCGGTTGCCTTGGCCGCCGTGGCGCTGCCCTTGTTCCTGCAGGCGGCGCCACCGGGTGTTCCGCGCCTGAGCGAGGTCGGCATGAATCCGACCACGTTGGCATTCACCGCCTTGCTGGCGCTGCTGGCGGCGCTGATCTGCGGCGGTCTGCCGGCGTTGCGTGGCGCTTCGCCGGACCTGAAGCGGCTGCGCGATGGTGGCCGCGGCATGACCGGACGTCGTCAGTGGCTGCGCCATGCGCTGGTGGTTGGTCAGACCGCGCTGGCGCTGATCCTGCTGATCGGCGCCGGGCTGCTGCTGCGCAGTGCCTGGGAGCTGCGCCAGGTCGATCCCGGCTACGACACCACCGACATCCTGACCTTCCAGATCGCACCGGAGCGGCCCGAGCTCAACGATGCCGCCTCGTTCGCGCGCTTCAATCTGGATTTCCTCGACCGTCTGGCGGCCTTGCCGGGGGTGCAATCGGCCGGCCTGATCGAGAACGTGCCGCTGAGCGAACAGACCAACATCGTCCGCGTGCACACGCAGGCCACGGTTGCTGCCGGCCAGACCGATGGCACCCTGGCCAATGTCACCTTCGCCGCGGGCGACTACTTCAAGAGCATGGGCATCAGCCTGCTCGGCGGGCGGGTGTTCGGCGACGAAGACCACAGCACTGCGCTGGGCAACGTGCTGGTCAGCGAGTCGGCCGCGCAGCTGTTGTGGCCGGGACGCGACGCGGTCGGCCAGCGGATCCGCCGTGGTGCGCAGGGCGACTGGCATACCGTGGTCGGTGTGGTCGAGGACATCCTGCAGGACGGATTGCAGATCCCGGCGGAGCCGTTGATCTACCTGCCGCTGGTCGACACCGTGGCCGGTGGCGGCAGCGCGATCAGTTCGCCGGGCTATGTCGTGCGCTCAGCGCGCGCCGACAACCTGGAGGCCGATATCCGCGCGCTGGTGCGGGAGGTCGCGCCGGAGGCGCCGATGTACCGCGTGGCCACCATGGCCCAGCTGATCGAAGGTTCGATGGTGCAGCTGACCTTCACCCTGCTGACCCTGGGCATCGCCTCGCTGCTGGCGCTGGTGCTGGGCGCGGTCGGTCTCTACGGCGTGCTGTCCTACATCGTTGCCGAGCGCACCCGCGAGATCGGCGTGCGCATGGCGCTGGGTGCGCGTGCCGCACAGGTGCGGCGACTGATCGTCGGGCAGGGCGCACGCGTGGTGGTCATCGGCATCGCCATCGGCATCGGTTGCGCGCTGATGTTCACCCAGGCGCTGGCCGGACTGCTGCACGACGTCGAGCCGGTGGACGCGACCACGTTCACGCTGGTTCCGATGCTGATGGTGGCGGTGGGTCTGCTCGCCAGCTACCTGCCGGCGCGACGGGCGTCGAACCTGGATCCGGTCGAGTCCCTGCGCAAGGACTGACCGGAACGGCGGTTTGGCCAGCCGGCGGCGTGACGGTCAGCGCCCGAGTGTCTTCGCCAGGGCGGCCAGCACGCGATCGACGTTCTCCGGTGTGCTGCCATGGCCCATCAGGCCGATGCGCCAGATCTTGCCGGCCAGTTCGCCCAGGCCGGCGCCGATCTCGATGCCGTGCTCGCTCAGCAGCGCACGGCGTACGCCGGCTTCGTCGACGCCTTCCGGCACCGACACCGCATTGAGCTGCGGCAGTCGATGCGGCGGCGCGACGTACAGTTCCAGTCCGAGCGCTTGCAGGCCGTCGCGCAGGCGCTCGTGGTTGCGGCGATGGCGAGCGTAGGCCTGTTCCAGTCCTTCCTCGAACAGGATGCGCAGCGACTCGTGCAGCGCATAAAGCATGTTGATCGGTGCAGTGTGGTGGTAGCTGCGTGCGCCACCGCTGGCGGACTGCCAGTAGCCCATCACCAGATTCAGATCCAGGAACCAGCTTTGCACCGGCGTCTTGCGTGCCTTGATGGCCTCGACGGCACGCGCGCTGAAGGTCAGCGGCGACAGACCGGGTGGCGCCGACAGGCACTTCTGCGAGCCGGAATAAATGGCGTCGGCCTGCCAGCGATCGGCTTCGATCGGAATGCCGCCGAGGCTGGTCACCGCATCGACGATGCTGAGTGCACCGTGTTCGCGCGCCAAGGCGCACAGCGTCGCGGCATCGGACTGCACGCCGGTGGAGGTTTCGGCGTGCACGAACGCCAACGCCTTGGCGCCGGGATTCGTCTTCAGCGCCGCCTCGACCTTGTTGGCATCGACCGGGGTACTGAAGGCGTCATCGACCATCACCGCATTGGCACCACTGCGGATCACGTTCTCGCGCATGCGTCCGCCGAACACACCGTTGCGGCAGACGATGACGGTATCGCCCGGCTCGATCAGGTTGACGAACGCCGCCTCCATGCCCGCCGAGCCCGGCGCCGACACCGGCAGCGTCGCCTCGTTGCTGGTGCCCAGCGCGGTGCGCAGCATGGCCTTGAGCTCATCCATCATCGCAACGAAACGCGGATCCAGATGGCCGATGGTCGGTCGTGCCAGCGCATCGAGAATGCGCTGCGGCACCGGCGACGGTCCCGGGCCAAGCAGCAACACCTCGGGCGGCACAAAAGCGGGGAACGGGGCAGTCATGGTCTTGGGCAACTCCGTGAGAATCGGTATCGGTGAATTGTCGCAGGAAGCGTCACATCAGACGCTCGCAATCTCCCGTAGCAGCGGGGCTTGCCCCGCTGAAAGCCGCGTCCCAGCACCACACACCATCGTCGATTGATGCTGTGTCGCATCAACGTCGCGACCTGTAGGTGCGAGGTTTGCCTCATACGAACGCGGCAAAGGCGGCATGTGTCTTGCGCGCGAGGACGCCGCATTCATGCCGGGCAAGCCCGGCATCTACAGGTGTCGCTTTCGGAGACGGATCCGATTCCGCGACCTGTAGATGCGGGACTCGCCCCGCATGCCTTGTTCAATCGCGAGCACCCACCTGCCGCAGCCAGTCTTCGAGGTTGTAGTAGTTCGTCACGCGGGCGATCTTGCCGTCGCGGATGTCGAAGAAGGCCCCGCCTGGCAGCACATAGGTCTGGCCATTGGCTTCCGGCAGGCCTTCATCCGTCGCCAGGTACTCGCCATGCACGACGTACTCCGCAGCCGCGCGTGTGCCATCGGCCGAGGCGATCACCACGATGTCGGCCAAGCGCTCGCGGTAGCTGCGGTTCATGCGCGCCAGAAACGCGCGGAAGGTGTCGCCGCCGCTCTCGCGCGGCCCCTGGTTGAGGTCATGCACGACATCGTCGGTCAGGTGGGCAAGCATCGCCTCCCAGTCGCCGGCATTGAACGCGGCGTAGTACGAGGTGATCAGCTGGCGGGTGGGTTCAGAGTAGCTCATGGCCTGTTAGTCCTGGGCATGCCTGGCGGCAGATACCGTTGTCTCGCGATGGATGGCGGGTCAGACGATTGTAATGGCCGCTGACGGTACTCGTCGCGATGAGTTCGAACACTGTCAACCCGAACAAGCCAGGACACAGTCCATATGGCCACCGTTGACGGATACTTCGCGAGCCTTCGCGCTATGGCTGTCGGAACAACTGTTGCCGCATTTTGGCGATGTTGTCCAGGTGGGGATGCTGGTCGAGGCCGCGATCGAGAAAGGTGCCGTTGGCGGCATCCAGCGCGACGCCTGAGGCCTGGTGATCACCAAGGTCATGGAGCACCTTGGCTTTCAGGGTAAGGATTGCCGCGCGCTCAACCGCGCGGCCGTTACCTGCACTGGCGGCTAGGGCGTTGTCGATCTCGGCCAGTGCCTCGGGCAGCTCGCCGGCCTGGTAGTGGCAATAGGCTCGCGCGTCGTGCAGTTCGGCCCGCAACTGGAACGGCAGCTGTGACAGGTCGGTACCCAGTTGCGCCTCCATATCGGCCAGAATCGACCTTCCTTCGGTGCTGCGACCGGAGCGACACAGGATGGTGGACAAGATCAGCTCCGACATCTCCACGGCACCTAGAGGCGCGTTGGAATCGGTGCTGACGAGTGCCCGCACCCGGCGAAGTGCGTCTTCCGCGCGATCAGGATCGTCAACGAACCGGCCGAAGAACCAGCCCATATCGGTCCAGTACGATGCCGAGTGATCAAAACCGACGTTGGCGACAAGGGCCGCTTCCTCGTGGCCCGACTGCAGGGCGAGACGGCCGGATTCGAACTCCCCGAGTTGAAGCTGGCTGTAGCCGAATATGCGCCGAGCGAAGCCACGGTAGGCGTAGGGTTTGTCGAGGATTCGGTCGTACAGTGCGATTGCCTGCCGCGCGTAGGCGGTTGACTCCCGGTAGCGGCCGCGGTTGAACTCCAGCAGGCTCATGGCATTGTGATGGTGGGCGACAACGACGCTGCTGGCGCCTTCCGTGTCTGCCAGCAGGACGCCCACCTCGCGCCCTGTGGCAACGGCCAGGTCGAGTTCGCCCATGTCCTTGTAGAGGCCAAGCAGCTTCTGGAGGAGGTTCAGTCGGGTTCGGCTGGAGATGTCGGCACGACCTTGGATCCGCTCGTACATGGGCACGAGAATCGAGCGGGCCCCTTCCAGATCCAGTCCGCTGTGCAGCCGATAGGCCAAGCTGGTTTGCGACAGCACGTAGGTGTCCCAGTCGGTGTCAGGGTCACCCAGCACATCTTTGATCTCGACCAGTCGACGCTTGCCGATCTCGGGCGTATCGTCGTCTTGATGGCGGACGGCCTTCGCATACAGGGCTTTGGCCAATTCGGCTGGGTGGGTCGCGCGACGTTCCCTGGCCAGCGCCAGCGCGGTGTCGATCAAGGGATCAGCGGCCTCAGGACGGTTGTGCGTGAGATAGACGTGGGCAATGGTCAGCAGCAATTCGATCCGTTCCGACGGACCCAGGCCGGCGTCCACCATGGCCCTGTGCGCGCCGCGTGTCAGAATCTCCCCGGTGTCGGGAAATTCTTCGCGGGGACGATCTGGCGTCGTGGCACGGAACAAGTCCTGCAGCAGGGTGCTGACGGCGCGCGCCTGGCGCAGCGATTCCTCGCTGCGTGCGAGCGCCGCTACTGATCGCGCGGCCTCGCGTTCGGCCTGTTCGCTTGCCTTGATGGCCTGTGCCGACTGCCACAGTGCCACGCCGCTGCCGATCAGCAGAGACAGGGCTGCGGTGGTGGCGAGCGCCGTCAGCCAGCGGTATCGGCGTATCCACTTGCCGGCGCGATAGACCGGCCCGCCATTGCGGGCTGCGACGGGCTGGTCGTTCAACCAGTTTTCCAGGTCGTTGGCCAGGCTGTGGGCGTCGTCGTAGCGTTGCCCGGGGTCGGGCGACACCGCCTTGGCGCAGATCGCGGTCAGGTCGACGTCACCGGCGATCCGCTCCGGAATGGCCTCGTTCAGAGAGCGGCGGCCTGGTCCGGGTCTATCCAGGCAGATGAGCAAGCGGGTCGTGCTGGCGGCATCGCGCAACCGGCGACCGGATGCGACCTCGAACAAGACTGCGCCCAGCGCGAAAATATCGTCCGGAATCGCCGGCGCGCGCCCTGCCAATTGTTCCGGCGAAGCATAGCCTGGCGTACAGCGCGGCCACGGCAGTGCCGACCCGCCGTCGCCAGGGTTCGCGTGCAATTGCGCGCCGATACCGAAATCGACGATCTTCACGTTGCCGTCCCCGGTGACCAGGATGTTCGACGGTTTGATGTCCCGGTGCACGACGAGTTGCCGGTGACTGTGGCTGATGGCGCGGACAACTCGCGCCATCAGCGCGACCCGGTCGCGTAGCGACACTGCCTGCTCTGAACAGTAGCGATCGATTGGGATCCCGTTGACGAGTTCCATGACCAGGTAGGCAACATCGTCGTCGGTGATTCCACCGTCTAGCAGCCGCGCTATGTCGGGATGGTCCAGGCGTGCAAGCAGGCGGACCTCCGAACGGAGCGCGTCGCTGCGTTCAACGCCCAGCCGTCTTGTCGAAACCAGTTTCAGTGCCACCCGCTTCTCGTACTGGCCGTCGGCTCGTTCGGCTAGCAGAACCACGCCCATACCGCCACGGCCGATTTCCTCGAGCGCGCGCCAAGGCCCGAACATGCGGCCCACGATCGTCGACTTGATCCAGGCTTGATCCGGGAGCGTGGCGCCATCCAGTTCGGCAATGATTTCGTCTACCGCGCGGTCGATCAATGCTGGGTCGTTGGAGTCGTGCGTGGCGAGAAGCCGCTCCAGCCAGTCCCTGGCAGTGGCGTCAATCGCGAGATCATCCAGAATGAGCGCACGCTGGTTGGACGGCAGTGGCGCGACTTTGTCGAAAAGCTCTGCAACCCGTTGCCAGGTCGTGGTGTCAAGTCTTCCGCTGATTGTCGTACTGGACCGCATCACTTGGGTGTAGGCTCCTCACTGAGTGCGGGTCAGCGCAATCATCGGCTTATGGATCAGGACGATGCCATCCACACTCGCAGTAATGCCCGCGCTCTTGCCCAGGCACGCGTAGCCGTACGTACGGTCACACCACGCACTTGCGCGAGTTCTTCCAGCGTAAGGCCAGCGAAGAACCGCAGTTCAACGAACTGCGCCAGCTCCGGATCCAGTGACTGCAGTCGCTCGATAGCCTGGTCAAGCGCCAGCAGTTCCGCGATCGTCGTCTGCTCGGAGTCGCCGCCCAGAAGGCAAATCATCGCTTCATGATCGACATGGTCGGGGTCGGCCTCGTTCTTGCGGTTGTCGGACGACACCAGGGACAGGTTGACCTGACATGTGACATCGCGCTTCCGCGCATGACGGTAGCGCGCGTAGTCGATGAGGATCTGCCGCATGGATGTCGCCGCAGTGGCCAGGTACTGTTCTTTCGACATGGATCGGTCGAGTTTGCCATTGAGCTTCAACCACGCCTCATGCACCAGCGACGTGGTGTTGAGGGTTGGTGTGCCGCCAGAGGCACGCTCGCGACGCGCGATCCGGCGCAGCTCACCGTAGATCTGCGACGTGTCCACCCGCGGCGCGTCCGTCGAAGCACTGGCGTTCATTTGGCAAACGTTCTCCCCATGCGTCCAGACCCGGCGGTCTTCACCCGTTGCCGGGCCGACTGATCCTGTCGCGATACGGCGCTGGAGCAGGTCGCGACTCTGCTGTGATGGAAATTCCACCTTGTCCCGCGTCGAACCTTATCCCAAAGCTTCGTGTCGTGGTTGTACCTGATCATTTTTTCCGGGCTTTCGTGAACCTGGCTGCACGATCTACCCGGCAAGGGTGCTACCCGGGTGAGGCAGCCCATGCTTCCGGCCAAACTCATCCATGGCAGCCAAAGCCGTTACACGAGTCAGATTTCCGGTTGTTCATCGCTCCCGGTGCAGGCTTGGGCCATCGCTGATGCAAGCCGTTGCGGAATCGGGTGTCCAGGTTTTTCCTCCCTCTACGTATGAACCGATAAGACCCGGCATGCGGGAACCCTGCCCCGCGACGCCATGTGAGCCACTTTGCCGAACGCTGCCATCATCGCTACTCCCGTGACCAGTCCTCCGCGCAAGGCAGGCTTGGAGCCGCACCTCGATGTGGTGCATCCAGGCTACCCGCCGAAGGCATGCCTGGATCAACTTGCTTTCGCGGTCCTGTCGATCGACAACCGTCGGCGTATGGTCACCTGCAATCGCGTGGGGCAGCGCCTGATCGGAACGGGTTGCGATCAGCTGTTTCAATACTGCGGCGGCGACCTGCGAGCGACCAACCCAGCGCTCCAGCGCTGGCTGGACCAGACGAAAGCGGCGCTTCGTGACCCGAGTGCTCCGCCGGTTCCGCCCTCCACCACATCCCACCTCGCTGCGGCCGACGATGGAAGTGTCTGGTTGCTGTATCTCCTGGCCCGACCGGACAGTGACGGCAACGGACACTGGGTCGTGCTCGGTTTCGAGAGCAGCCGGGCATCGTGTTCGGTCGTGGCCAGTATGGTCACACTGGGCAGGCTTAGTCCCTCCGAATCGCAGGTGCTGCAGTTGATGCTTGCCGGAAGCACGGCTGTCCAGATTTCTCAGCTTCGCGGCACCACACGGGAGACCGCACGAACCCAGATCAAAGCCGTGCTACGCAAGCTCGGTTTGCGGCGTCAGGCGGAATTGATCCCGCTGGTGATGCTGGTCGTGGCCTCCCCTTTGAACCTGATGCACGGAGAGTGCCCCGATGGATGGTTCACTTAGTCGCTCACTGTCATTGGCACCGGGTAGCCGCCGGCGTGGGCTGGAGTCGGCTTTTCGCGTGCTGGTCCAGTCCGCTACGGGAGGGCAAGCCTGGGCCAGTCATCCCCAAAAAGGGGGATAGTCAATTTTTGTGATGAGCATCACAGTTCGACCATCTGGGCGTGTGCGCATGGTGGACCCGATAGGGCGCTGCGAACCTGTTTGCTGGGCAGCCATGCGAAATCCGGTTGGCGACATTGACGCCGACGCTAGGAAAGTACCCGTACCCGCTGGCGGGTCGAAGCCAATTTGGGAGGAGTGAAATGCGCGGACTGTTGTGGTGGTTGGTTGCGGGGGGATTGCTGTGGCCAGCGATTGGACATGGCGGCGGCGACGACGGGATTTTCCACAGTGGCGTGGAACCGGGTCTAACGATTTCGGGTCGGGCGTTCTGGCCTTCACCACTGGCGGGGGCGGTTGTCGAAGCGCATTTCGGTAATCAGGCAGCAAGTACCACCGCGCGTGCTGACGGCAGCTACGGGCTGGTCGTCGAGTACAGGCATGTCGTCGGCGATCAGTTGGTCGAATTGCGCGCGCGTGGGCACGGGGCTCAGGCGCACATCCAGTGGCGAGGACAGCTCGGGTCCGTCGAGCGGCTGATCGATGCCGCCGGCGGGGATGAGATCCTGGATTTCACCGAAGAGGCGTTCGTTCACCTCACCCCCTATTCGACCGCGGTGACCGCATTCATGCGCGCTGACAACGGCTTCTCGGCGTTGACGACGTTCGCGCAGTTCGAGCGTTCAGCCCGCGCGCAGCAGTTCTATGTCGGCTCGATCACCCATGCGCTTGCGTTGGTCGCGCACGGCGACTTGGGATTGCCGAACGAAGCCACCGATACCTGGCAGGCGGTGGCCACGCTGGCGAACAGCCAGCGACTATACGCCGATTACATGAAAAACCGGCCCAGCCAACCGTGTTTCGACCAACCCACGCATCCCCATTGCGCGGTTCGCGCGGCCTTGCTCTTCGACGACGCCGTGTATCCGGCGCTCGATCCCGAGCCTGGCGAGATTCATGTGTTCACACCGGGCTACGATTATTACGGAAGCCTTCCGACACAGGCCTTCAGCATCGATGGGGGCATTGGCCGCTACCAGCATGAATCGCACGACTCCGTCCTCCACGAAGTGCAACTTCAGGCAGGGCCGGACAACGGCTTCGTTTTTCAACGTGCCGATGGCGAGCCGCTGGGTGTAACGGAAACCACGGCATGGATGAATGGCGGCCAGGTCCGTTTGCACATCGAGACACTGGATGCGTACATCAGGCTCTCCAGGGGAGTCGGCGGTCTGGTCAACATCGCGACCGCCAGAACCATTCGATGGCGGTATCCGGACAATCCCGAGATCCCCGACCTCAATTACCCAGCCGAGCCAGGGTTTCCTGTTCTCAGTAGCGTAAATCCGCTTCCCGAGACCCAGATGGGCGATCTGGTGCCGGTCGCGAACAGTCGTTGGGTGATCACCGCGCCCTTCGATTCGGTGAACCCGGGCCAGACGTCCAATCCGGCACCACAGGCGGCGGATATCCATGCTTTCGGCGTCGACGGAGGCTTGGCGGAGCGTGCTGGCGTCTCGTTCGTGTTGCTGGAGCAGCAGGCGGACCGCCTGCTGCTTGACTATCCGGGGGCGACCGTCGAGACCCGTCTGCTCAATCAGGATTATGCCGGCGTCTGGCGTACCTTCGTAACGATTGATCGCCCTGGTGGCCTGAGAATCGTCCGGGGAATACTCATGAAGGTGGAAGAGCCTCAGCCGATGTGGACCGCTGCCAGCGTGCCGGGCTTGTATCGCGCCCGCACACCGAACGGCTTCCAATGCGATGGTCCTTATGGCGATCTCGAGGCCCTGTATTCAGGCCGCTTCTGCGGACCTCCACACTTCAGTTTCCAGTTCAACGCTGACGGCACCGGGATACAGGATCCGAACGGCGTTTTTCCTGTAGCCCTCACGTGGGCCTTGCCCGGCGGTGTTGATCTTGGACGGCTGCGCTTCGGTCGGGAGGTAAGCGGAATGATCGCCTTTTCCAGAGGCTGGGAGATCGTGAAGATCTCCGGAGACCGGTACTGGATACTCGAGAACTACTACGCGGGGCCTCCCGCGCCGCCGCTCGCATACACGCCAACGCAGCGCGTCGTGCAGTACCAGCGCCAATGATCTCCCGGTACTGGCCAACCATGTCGGTGCTTGCGCTGCTGGTTGCCGGCGAGATCTCTGGCGTCAGCACAGGTTACGAACTCACGCATATGTCGTTCGGGTTCGGTGGCCGCGCCGAGGCCCATGCGCCGGGTCAGTACGTGACATTGACGGGGACGATTCAGCCGGTCGTCGGGCACATGGTGGGAGGCGACTATGTGCTGACTTCGGGACCGATGGCGCCGTTGCACGGGTTCATTTTCGCAAGCAGCTTCGATTAGTGCAGGACTTGGATGGAGGTGTCATATGGATCGGCTGATCGCAATAGCGCTGCTTGCGGCGATGGTGGTCGGATCGCCCGGCGTCGAGGCCGCGCCACAACTTCGGGCGTTCACGTACCAGGGATTTCTCCAGCAGAACGGGAGTCCGGTCAACGGCGCCAGGGATATGCAGTTCAGGCTGTTCAACAGCGAGGCGGGTGGATCGCAAGTCGGTACGACGGTGTCGATTCCCGGCGTTGCCATCGTCAATGGCGTGTTCAATGTCGATCTGTCGTTTCCGGGCGCATTCACCGGCGAACAGCGCTACCTCCAGGTCACTGTAGCCGGTCAAGTCCTGCTGCCCCGGCACGCTGTTCTCACCAGCCCGGTTGCCGAGTACGCGCTGTCGGCGCCACCGCCGACCACCCCGAACGTCGCCATGGATTGCCGGACGGTTTGGGCGGAGTATCAGGGCATACACACGCTCTCCTGCCCGGGCGGCTATACGGCGGTCATTGCGACATGCAATGACGGCGAGTTCAGCGTATTCAAGGACTCGAGCATGCCGCCCGCGCTGCCTGGAGGGACGCTCATCTGGTATCTGACGCCGAATGCATCCGCGGCAACCGGGGTCCGTTGCCAACTCCCCGGAAGCGGACGATCACACGCTTCGATTCGATGCTGCAGGGCGCGAGTCAACTGAGGCGGGGCGACTGACGATGGGCGCGCTGCTTTCGGTATCTGGCTCAGGTGGCGGGGCTCTAGGGCAGGCGGTGGTATCGCGGTGGGCTCGGCGAAGCCGCGGACAGGGTCTGCACGTGCGTCCGATACCTGGCAATGGTGTCGCCAGAGCGCATGCATCCGCCGCTCAATTCGCCTCGCGCACGCCTGCGGCTGCCGCCAGGCATCCGCTGGTCAATGCCACGGTCGATCGTGTCGACATGCTCGCCTATGGCGCGTTCAGAACGAACCCATGTTGGAGGTGGAAATGAACAGGCAGGAAACTGTGCCGAAATCGCGTGTCGGCGGGCGTTCGCTCCGCTCACCGCTTCTCGCGCTCCTGCTGGCAGCGGCTTGCGCGCAAACGGCATTTGCCGCCGAGGTGACGCTGGCGCCGGTCATGACCCAGACCGTTTCCGAGGATGAGATCGCTTTACCCCGCTACGACGACAGCCTGGCGCCGGTGGTGTCGTTGCCACGGATTTCGCAGGCCGAGCTGGATGCCTTCGCTGCCGAAGCTGCAGGCGCACGTACCGCTGGTGGTCGGGAGATGGTCGGTAAGCTGCGCCGCTTCGACACCGGCGTTGCCTTCGATTCGTCGGTGTTTCCCGCCGCCTCCCGTGTCGATGGCTTCTCCGTCGCCGACACCGGCGAGGAGGTCGTGGTCAGTTTCATGGTCGAGATCCAGGACGATGCCGAGACCCGGCTTCTGATCGAGGACATTCAGTTTGCCGGCAACGCCGTTTTCGCTGTGGTTGTTGCCGACGGGTCGGGTCGTCGGATGGACTATTTTCCGGAGCAAACCCGTTCGGCGCTGTTGCCGGCGGTACGCAATCAACGTTTCATGGTCGCCGTCAGCGTGGCGTCGTCGGCATTCCGCGCCGGTGGACTGCGGTTCACCCTTGCCGGCGTGAGCCAGGTTCTGGTCGACGAGACCGAGCCGATGTGCGAGGGCGAGGATGGGCGCTGGACAGCCTGCGCGGTCAGTGCCGCGTGTGTCGAAGCCGAGCAGGGGGCGACGATGGGCGTAGCACGACTGAGTTGGCTCAGCGGTGGTTCTTCCTGGCTGTGCACCGGCACGCTGTTGAACAGCCGGAACGCGATGTTGCCGTACGTCCTCACCGCCAATCACTGCCTGTCCACGCAAGCCGAGGCCAGTACCCTGCAGGCGCGTTTCGACTATCGCCCCGCGATCTGCGGTGGTACGCCGCCCTCGACCTTCGAGGTGCCGAGCGTCTACGGCGCGGAGCTGGTTCGGACCAACACATCCAATGACATGACCTTCCTGCGCCTGCACGACTATCCACCCGGCGGGCGATGGTTCTTTGGTTGGACAACGGCCAACATGCAGGCAGGAACCACCTACAAGCGGCTGTCGCATCCGGCTGGATCGTACATGCGCTATAGCCAGGGTGTTCAGAGCGGCGGCTTTAACTGCTCCAGTCGACCCGGCAGCCACTACTGGTACACGCAGAACAACTACGGCTCGACGTCCGGAGGAAGCTCCGGAAGCGCCATCTATCGCGATGATGGCGTTGTCCTTGGCCAGTTGTACGGCGTGTGTTACTCGGGAACGCTGGACTACTGCAACTACGCTGGATATCGGGAGCTCGACGGCCGGTTCTCGGTCACCTACCCGCTGCTGGAACCGTGGCTGGAGCAGGCGATCACCGAACTGCAGGTGGATACGCCGTTGGCCGGTCAGGCCAGCGCCGTCTCGCCGCTGACCATGCGCTACTACCGGTTCGACTCCTGGAGCGCCGGTCCATGGGACAGCTATGTTGTCAGGCTCAGTGGAAACGCTGCCAATGCCGACCTGTACGTGAAGGTGAACGACTGGTATTGGCCCATGACGACCTCCTGGGACTGCCGCGCAACGGGCACCGATAACGAGAAAACCTGCCTGATTCGCGACCCCTGGGGGCAGGCGATCACCATCGGTGTCCACGCCCGGGCCGCCTACAGCGGGCTAGTGGTCGAGGTGTCCAGACTTCCCGAATCGATTTTCGACAACGACTTCGACTTCGATGGCCCAGTCCACGTCTTCGCTTTGGAGGATTTCCAGGTCCTTCCGGCGCAACAGGGCGGTGAGCCCATTGTCCGTTTCGGGCCGGTGTTCGTGACCGGGCCTGTCGCTGGCGTGCAGTTCAACGGCACCATCACCGGAATCAACGAGAGCCCGAACTGGGCGTCGGATCTGAGGATGGAGGTGATTTCACCATCCGGTGCGATCTTCGATGTCGGCGGCTACCAGAATCTGACCAACCCCTGGTTCTTCCAGGGTGCGCCGATCGACGGAACCTACACCAGCACGCACTTCGAGACCGCCACGGGCGCCCCCATCTTCGGCGCCGACGGAACGCCGGGCTTCGGCATCTGGACGTTCCGCTTCAGCCACGACTTCCCAAGCGAAACCAGTACGCCGATGCACTGGTCCGACGTTTCGGTAGTGCTGATCGGGCGTTGACGGGCGGTGATAGGGGCGAATGGAAAGCTCAACGACCATAAGAGAGGTGCCCTGATCCATGAACGCCGGTACAGGACAATGGCGGCCGGGAATCGCGAGATCCGGCTTCAGCAGGTACAGGCTTGCGCTGCTGCTGGCTGGCCTGATGTCGGTGACCAGCGCTGCGCCTTCCTGGTCCCAGAGCTGTGACATGCCCTATCCCTTGTCGATGGACCCTGATTTTCCAGCGCCGGACTTCTACGGCAACACCTGCGCCAGCGAGGACTGGCTGGACCACATCGGTGGTCTGTTTCCCAGCCCACACCGGGACATCGTCCATCGATTTGTCGCCAGTGGATGGCCGGATCATCTGCACGTGATGCTCACGTTCGACGCTTCGGTGACGATCCTCGATGGCGGCTGCGCGAATGGTCAGGCCTCGTGGAGCAGCCTGCATCTGGCCACGACAATAGAGCCCGTCAGCGACTGGGTGCCATTGGGCGACCTGGATCTGGTGGATGGCGTGGAGTATCTGCTGGTCGTTTCCGGGCATCCCGATTCACCGGCTTCAATGTGTGGGTTTTACGGCGTGTCGGCATATGGCCCGCCTTCTCCACCGGTTTTCCGAAATGGCTTCGATTGAGGCGATAGGAGTAAAGAACATGATCCGTGTCGACGACTTCCATACGTTTTACAGAACGGGTGTGTCGATCCGAGGACGAAGCGCTGCCATCCTTCGGCGACCTAACCACACAGGAACGCAGCGAAGAAGACCGCCCGCGGCTCCATCGACTCTTAGGAGCGTGATTCTCGCCGCCCTGATGCCGTTCGTGTTTTCGGCTATTCCGACAGACTTTGCATCTGCACGCGAGACCGTCCATCTGGGCGATGCGCCGGTCTTCTCCAGCGATACCTGGTTCGTCGATAGCGACAAGGCCAGCGTCACGTCGGGGGTTCCGGCGGTCAACACGCGTTCTCGTTCGGAGTCGGTGGCGTACTTCAACAACTATTACCGGGATCAGGAGATGCCTGCCATCGAATGGAGTGGCAATCGCGCGTCCTGTGACGCTGGTACGACCTCCGATGCCTTCAGGGACGATGTCCTGTCTCGGATCATGTACTTCCGGGGTATGGCTGGCGTGCCGACCGCGATCGGCCTGTCGAGCTCGCTCAACAGTAAGAGTCAACAGGCCGCTGTGCTGATGAGCGCCAACAGCGCCTTATCCCACTTTCCGCCATCAGAGTGGCGTTGCTGGACACCTGAAGGCGGCGAGGCGGCCGGAAGCTCGAATCTCGCTCTCGGTACGTTCGGGCGTCTGGCGATCGACGCGTACATGGACGACTTCGGTAATAACAACTCCTCAGTGGGACATCGCCGATGGCTGCTCTATCCGCAGACAAGGACCTTCGCCACGGGCGATACGCCTTCTGTTTCAAACGGTGAGGGAGGTCAGAGCTACTGGCGATCGAACGCTTTGTGGGTTTTCGACTCAAACATCGGCGGTCCGCGTCCGGCCACCCGCGACGGCTATGTCGCCTGGCCACCGCCGGGCCATGTGCCCTACCAGGTCGTTTATCGCCGCTGGTCGTTCTCCTTCCCGGGTGCGGACTTTGCCAATGCCGGCGTCACGCTCACGAGAAGCGGAGTTAATGTTCCAGTAACGGTCGAATCCCGCGCCGACAATGGCTATGGCGAGAACACGATCGTCTTTCATCAAACGGGAATGGCGGATTTCCACGTCTGGGAGAATCCGGGCGAGGACGACAACTATCAGGTGGCGATCACCAATGTTGGAAATGCCTCTTCAGCAACATTTGTCTACGATGTTGTCGTCATTGACCCTGACCGCCTCGGCAATCCTGCTGTTGGTCCTACTCGGAACTACACCGGTGCCTGGTATCAGCCGTCAGAAGGCGGCTGGGGGCTGCTGCTTCACCAGTATCCCCACGAGCTGTTCGCGGCCTGGTTTACCTATGATCGACAGGGCAGGAACGCGTGGTACCAGCTCTATCCGGATTGGACGGGCGAGGACGTCGCCACAGGGTCCGTGCGGCGTCCGTCCGGACCAACTTGGGGACCATCGTTCGATCCTGCCCAGGTCACATTCGCCGACGCCGGCAGTTTCACCTTGACCTTCGTTTCAGACCGACAAGCCACCTTTACTTTCAATGTCGATGGCCTGCAACGAACAGTTGCCCTGTACAGGCTGGGTGATTAGGAGCGCGTTCGACATGATGAAATTCACAGGTGCCATCGGGTCGGCTCCGGCTTCACGCACAAGTTGTGCGAAATTCCCTCGGCAACGCTCGGGGTTTCGAATGGGTCACATGGGTTCGCTGCGGCGTCGCTTGCATACACGCCAACGCAGCGCGGCATCCAATACCAGCGTCAGTAGCTGGCACGGTTTCGCTTGGCGGCCCGCAGTCCATGCGTTCCTGTCCTTACATAGGCCATTGCATCAAGGGACAATGAGTTGTGATCCATCCAATCAATTGCCGTAGTCGCGTTCATGATGGCCCGGAATTCGATCAGGGTCGCGATCTCCAACCGCAGGTCAGCGGTCTCCCCGCACGCAGGTCGCTCGGTGCGGTGTTCCATTGGGTGGTCTTGCTCGTGCTGGCCTGGCTGGCGCCGCCGGTGGTGGCCCAGGGCGGTGCACCGCTGCTCGATGTCGCACAGGTCGTCACCAGCGGTTTGTGGCGTACCTGCGCGCTGACCACGGCTGGCGGGGTCAAGTGCTGGGGGGACAACGCATTCGGTCAATTGGGTGACGGCACCACCACACAGCGGCTCATGCCGGTGGACGTGGCCGGTCTGGGCAGCGGCCTCACTGCGGTCGCTGCTGGCTACTATCACACCTGCGCGCTGACCACGGCTGGCGGGGTCAAGTGCTGGGGACTCAACAATTGGGGTCAACTGGGCGACGGCACCTTCACACAGCGCCTCACCCCGGTGGACGTGGCCGGCCTGAGCAGCGGTGTGATCGCCATAGCTGCCGGTTCGAGTCACACCTGCGCCTTGACCTCGGCCGGCGGGATCAAATGCTGGGGACGCAATTCCTACGGCCAACTCGGCGATGGCACCACCACGGCGCGCCTAACGCCGGTGGACGTGTCTGGATTGACCAGCAACGTAGCTGCCATCGATGCCGGCTGGGGCCACACCTGCGCGCTGACCACCGCCGGCGGGGCCAAGTGCTGGGGAGCCAATCTGGACGGTCAACTCGGCGACGGCAGTAACGGATGGAAACCCAACCCCACCCCGGTGGACGTGGTCGGCCTGAGCAGCGGCGTGGCGGCCATCACTACCGCCGGCGATCACACTTGCGCCTTGACCACGACCGGCGGGGCCAAGTGTTGGGGCAACAACCGGGAGGGACAACTTGGCGATGGGACGTCGACAATGCGACTCACCCCGGTGGACGTGGTCGGCCTGGGCAGCGGCGTGGCTGCCATCGATGCTGGCGGATCTCACACCTGCGCGCTGACGACCATCGGCGGCGTCAAGTGCTGGGGAGGCAACTACTCTGGGGGAATCGGCGACGGCACCACCGCTGATCGCTTGACGCCCGTCGATGTGATTGGCATGGGTAATGGCATCTTGGTCATCGCCGCCGGCTTGTCGGGCCACACCTGCGCGGTGGCTCCCGCCGGCGGCCTCAAATGCTGGGGAAGCAACGAATACGGTCAACTGGGTGACGGCACGCTCCCGCGGCGCCTCACCCCGGTGGACGTGGTTGGCCTGACTGGCGGCATGGCTGTGATCGCTGCTGGCGATCGCCATGGCTGCGCGCGTACCAATGTGGGCGCTGTCCGCTGCTGGGGAGCCAACGGATCCGGTCAACTCGGCGACGGCACCCGAACAACCCGCCCCGCCCCGGTGAGTGTGGTTGGCCTGAGCGGTGGGGTGGCGGCCATCACGACCGGCGGGAATCACACCTGCGCCCTCACCGTTGCCGGCGGCGTCAAGTGCTGGGGCGACAATGGCTATGGCCAGCTCGGCGACGGAACCACCGTGGACCGTCTCACGCCGGTGGATGTAGCCGGCCTGGGCAGCGGCGTGGCCGCCATCCACGCCGGAGATAATCACACCTGCGCGGTGACCATTGCTGGCGGTGCCAAGTGCTGGGGATACAACTATTGGGGTCAACTCGGCGACGACACCGGCATGGATCGTCTCACCCCGGTGGACGTGGCCGGTCTGGGCAGCGGCGTGGCTGTCATCGCTTTGGGCGGATCTCATACCTGCGCGGTGACCACGGCCGGCGGCGCCAAGTGCTGGGGACAGAACTACTACGGGCAACTGGGCGACGGCACTCAAGGATACAACGTCAACCCTACGCCGCTGGACGTGGTCGGCCTGGGCAGCGGTGTGGCTGCCATCGTTGCCAGCTCCACTCACACCTGCGCGCGTACCACGGCCGATGGGGTCAAGTGCTGGGGAAGCAATGGTTCCGGTCAACTCGGCGACGGCACCACGACGGCGCGCCTCACGCCGGTGGACGTGGTTGGCCTGGGCAACGGCGTGGCTGTCATCAGTGCTGGCGGTGGGACTACCTGCGCGCTGACGACCGTCGACGGAGTCAAGTGCTGGGGAAGCAACTACTACGGGGGAATCGGCGATGGCACCACCATAGATCGGCTCATGCCCGTGGACGTGGTCGGGCTGACCAGCGGCGCGAGTGCCATCAGCGGCGGGACCCGCCACACCTGCGCCATCGTCGAAGGCGGCGCCAAGTGCTGGGGTAGCCATCAGCATGGCCAATTGGGTATCGGCGGCCGCAACTACGGTCTGCCCGGCGATGTGATTCTGCCGCCACCACCAGTAGTGCTTGCGATCACGATCGAGCCGCTGGAAATCCTGCGCGGCGAACCGCCGGAACTGCGCAGCTACCGCGTCACCGTCGCCAATCTCGGCAGCGAGACCGCGCAGGATGTGCAGGCCACGATCCCGGTGCCGGCCGGGCTGACCGACATGCTGTGGGACTGCCAGGCACCCGGCGGCTGCACGCCGATCAACGGCAGCGGTGCCGTTGCGGTCAGCTTCGATCTGGGCGCGGGTGAATCGGCGCAGATCGAGTTGAGCGGCGAAGTGCTGCCCGGCGTCGCCTTCGTCGAAGTCGTGGCCCAGGCCAGTACTGCCTCCGGTGGCGGGGCCGCATCCAGCGGCAGCACCAGCGACCCGGCCAACGGCATCGGTCTGTTCAAGCACGGTTTCGAACGCTAACAGAGCTGGGCCTGCTTCCTTTCCCCGCGTCGAACCGCTCATCGAGGTATCGCGTCATGAAGCTGATTCCCCGATTCACGATTGCGGCATTTTCGTTGGCATTCTGGGCGCCGGTATCGATGGCAGGCGCGCCGCTCTCGATCACCGAAGGCCCCGCTGAGGTTGCATTCGGCTGCGAGCTCCGGGTGCAGATGGCCAAGTGGGATCTCCGGCAACGAGGCGTGGAGGAGCCAAAGGCTTTTCCGGCAGATCGGTACCAGGCTGCGCTGATGAACAACGTTCGGCGTGTTTCGCTGATGGCGGGCTATTTGGAGGAGCGCTGGGGATTCCGGTTGCACGAGGGGCATTTTCGCGACGAAGTGCATCGAATCGAGCGCGACACCCGGGACGGGGAGGGTTGGTCGTACATCCAGGATGCCTTTGCAGGCGACTCGAGGCTGTTAGCAGATTGCTTCCTGCGACCAGCTTTGGTGGAGCGCTACGCGCGCGCCTTCTTCGGCCGCGACGAGAGCGCTCATCGCGAAACCGGCCGCCTGGCTGCCCTGGGCAGAAACCAGGCCGAAACGGGCCTGGTGCCGAATGTGCAGGTGGGGAACGGCACCAATGCGAACCGGCAAGAACTCTCCATTGCGGTGGACAGTAATGCGGAGGATGTTGCCATCGTACTTCGATGGCTGGACCACTACTTCGACGGCCACGGCAGGGCGATAGCAAACGTCGCGTCTTCGGTATCCGGATATCGCGATTCCACAGCCACGGACGATGCCCGGTTGAATGCGGCAATGGTCGATGAACTGGCCCCCAGGGAGCGACTGGACGACAGGTTGCGGCAACTGCTCGATGGTCATCGGGGCTGGCTGTCGCCAATCATGGAAGATGAGAGTCAGTTCCACTTTGTTCTGGTTCGTGCATCCGACGATGAAACCCTCGTTACGCGATTCGAGTGGTTGAAGCAGTCGTTCGATAACTGGTCTGAGCAGGGTCTGGCGGAGTTTCAGTCCACCTTCGACCGCGTCGATAGTGGATTTACGATGCCGAACCGCCGCGAGGTTGGCGGCCAATGCGACATCGGCTCGTGGACACGAATGCGCGTTGTCGATTGGATGGAGCGAGTCAGGAGCGGCGGGGGAACCGGGATCGTGGTTTCCTCGGGCACGGAAGTGCTTTATTGGGCTGGCTTCCGTAGCCCTCCAAGTGGTCTGATCGAGCCGGCACCGATTCACTCCAACGAGCACCGAAGACCCTACAACGAGGGGGCCGTGTACTCACCGGCAACCAATTCATGGCGGCCTATGTCGACTGTTGGCGCTCCATCTCCCCGTACACCGGACGGCTATGGTGTAGGAGTTTGGACCGGCACAGAGTTGTTCGTCTACGGCGGAACGACGCGCCTGGATGACGGTACGCTGAGCTGGTTGAACGATGGTGGGCTGTATGACCCCGCCAGCGATTCATGGCGCCAAGTTCCGGAGAGTCCTCCCGCTTACCGGCCGACTATCGATTACTCGGTCGTAACTACGGGTACCCATGTCATTCTCTATGGAGGGGGAAGTCCGCTGAATGGGTTGTCCAGGGGCGCTATTCTCGATTTGGCCACACTCCAGTGGTCCACGTTCGAGATTGCCTCAGCATCGATCGGCGGCTTGAGACCCGGACGCGGTTGGCACTCGATGGTGTGGACCGGCGACACAATGCTGGTCTTCGGCGGGACGCTGAACTCGAATCCTGGTGGCACGGCAACGGCGTTTGCCTACAACCCCTTCACCGGTGTGGGGTACGCGCTTCCGTCTTTTCCGTCTGAGGCACAATTGCGCGATATTCATCTGCTGCGGGCGTCGGCGTTCTGGCACGACGGAAGCGTTGTGCTGTACAAGAGCATCGCTCCAGGCGAGTTTCAGATTCCAGCCAGGCGAGTGGCGTTGCGCTATCGGGTCGCTGATCAGAGTTGGCAGATCATGCAGCTGGCGGGCGATCCCTTGCCGGGCGCGGAGAGCTTCGATCCAGTCCTTGTCAATGGCCGGCTTGTCGTATGGGGTGGGAAGGTTCAAGGAGGGTCTACGCCGGTTGCGACCGGTGGCATCTACTCGATTGCCAACGATAGCTGGCTTCCGGTCAACCCCGCAGGCGCACCCCGCGCGCGCCATTCGCATGATGCCGTTGCTGTAGGCACGAGGATGGTGACCATTGGCGGGAAATGTTCTTCTGGCCAGACGCTGATCGATTGCGAAGATGGCGCAAGCCTCGACCCGGCCTCCAACATCTGGACATCGTTCGTGCTGCCGCCACGTCAAGGGCCACCCACCTCGCGAATGTCAGCTGCAGTGGCAGGAAACTCCAGCGAGTTCTACGTCTGGGGCGGCGCCAGCGGCAACAACTACCGCAACGATGGCAAACGCTACGATCCGATCACCGATCTATGGACGGTGCTGCCTCAATCCGCATCCTCGCCAGGCGAGCGACGGTACCCTGTTGCCGCGTGGACCGGCGCGGGATTCCTGGTGTACGGCGGAGAGCGGGCAACACCCGCTCACTTGTTCGATGGGGCGGTGCTGGACCCGGTCAGCAATGTCTGGTCGCCGATTGCAGACCCATACGAAGTTCCCATGTACCAGCATGGCGCTGCGAGTTGGGATGGCGAGGGTCTGGTTGCTTGGGGTGGACTCAGGGTGGGCAACCAGCCCGTGGGTGTCGGCTATCGTTGGACGCCTTCTTCCGGCTGGTCGACCATGTCGACAGTGGACGCGCCTTCGCCGCGCGGGCGACATCGCGCCGGCAGCCTGGATGGGCGCACCCTCGTTTGGGGCGGTGCTCCCGGCGGTGCCATATACGATGCGGCGTCGGACACTTGGCAGGCAATTCAACCTGGCGATGTCTCACCGCCGACTTCGTTCGGGTTTCCGGATATCGATCGGATCCAGCCATTCGGGGACACGCTGAGCCTTTACAAGGGTGGATCGCTACCTCCAGTGCTGTACGTAGTCGATCCGGATACCAACCAGTGGCGGATCATCCACGCCGATGACGCGCCATCCAGGAACGGTGTCTCACCGATATGGACAGGTAAGCGGCTCATGGTCTGGGGCGAATCCAGTCCAACGCTCGAACGAGTGGGTTGGCTGCTCGCGCCCGGCGCGTCCAGCTGGACCGAACCGTCGCGTGTCGACCAACCCCTTGCACGGCAGTATCCGATGTCGGCGCGGATGGGTGACTACACGGTGCTATGGGGTGGCTCCAACCGGATATCGGGAAGGATGTTCTGTGAGGATACGCGTGCACTGCCGTTGAGTGCCGACCTGCAGGCAACGCTCACGGCATCGGCTGGCGGGGTTGAGCAGGGCGTCGAGTTGCACGTGTATCTCGACATCACCAATCACGGCCCCGATCTAGTGGCCGAGGCGACAGCTACACTGGATCTTGCAAGCAATCTCGCCTACATCGCTGGCCCCGACTCCGCTACGGCGTGCGACACGCCTCCGCCGTTTCAGCACGGCCAGGTTCGCTGTACGGTGCGCATGCTCGGCGTGGGCGAGACCCGCAGAATCAGTGTGACAGCAATGCCGTTCGCGGCCAGCAACGCGGAAGCGTTGGCGCATGTCGAAGCCGGTACCGGTGAGACCGATCCTGACGATTCCAACAATGCTGCCCAGTTGACGATGATCTATTCGCGGATCTTCGCCTCGGGTTTCGAATACGGTGCGGGCGTTGCGATGCGCCACAAACATCCGGATCGCGAATAGCGCGGTTGGCACAGACGCCGGGCCGGCAAATGGGCTGGGTGGGCGCCTGTGCTCCGATGATTGGCGCGTGTAGCGTTACGCTCCGGTAGCGTAGCGGTCGGCGAGGGCATCTTCGCTATCGTTGATGGAGATGGCGGGGCCGGCGACGTGCGGGCCGGGGCCGTCATCACGCGGACTGATGTGATCGTCGGTGATGCCGTTGTCGGCGGAATGGCGTCGGCGCTCGCCCAACTGGCTGAGGCGGCGGATGCGCAGGTCGAGGTCGAGCACTTTTGGCAGGGTGCGCAGGCGTTCGAGCAGACCCAGCGTGGGGCGGATGTTCCAGCTTGCGCCGGGCACGAGCATGCCTTCGGCGTCGCCGGTGCGCAGGCGCAGGCGCAGTGGGCAGGGGCCACCACGCGCGGGGCGCAGTTCGGCAAGCACGGCGTCGATGCCGTGGCGGGCGTCGAGCGTGAGGTGCAGCGATTCGGCAGCGCGGGTGAGCGCTTCATCGAGATCGACCACGGTGTTGCCGCGCAACTGCAGGCCGCCGCCGCTGAACTGGTCGATGCCGAGCCGGCCTTCGACCAGGACGATGCGGTCGCGCGAGAGATGGGCGGCGTTGTCGAGCCAGCTGTCGCGGAAGAAGCTGGCGTCGACGCGACCGCTCCAGTCTTCCAGGGTGACGAAGCCTTGGCTGTCGCCGCGGCGGCGCACATCACCGACCATGCCGGCGAGCACCACGGTCGGGCCGCGACCTTCGCCGTTGCGCAGCAGGCTTTCGGCCTTGCCCAACGGTGTGGCGACCAGTTGTTCGAGCAGCTTCTGGTATTCCTGCGTGGGATGGCCGCTGAGGTACCAGCCCAGCGTGTCGCGTTCGCCGGCCAGGCGCTGGCGCAGCGGCCACTCCTCGACGGCCGGCGTGATCATCGCGGTCGTGGCGGCACCGACACTGTTGCCCGCACCATTGCCGCCAAACATGCCGAACATGTCGTTCTGGCCGGCGGCGCGGTTGGCGTGATCCTGCTCGGCCAGGCGCATGGCTTCGGGCAGTTGTGCCATCAAGGTGGCGCGGTTGTCGCCCAGGCCATCGCAGGCACCAGCCTGGATCAGCGTTTCCAGCACGCGCTTGTTGAGCTTGCCGCCACCGACACGCCGGCACAGATCAGCCAGGTCGCGGAACTCGCCCTCTAGCGCTCGCGCCGCGACGATGTCCTCGACCGCACCTTCGCCGACACCGCGGATCGCGCCCAGTCCGTAGGCGATGCGATTGGGTGCCAGCGCCTGGAACTTGAAACCGGAGCGGTTGACGTGCGGCGGCTCGAGCACCAGTTTCATTGCCCGCGCTTCGTCGATGAAGCCGACCAGCTTGTCGGTCTTGTCCATGTCCGAGGACAGCACCGCGGCCATGAAGTCGGCCGGGTAGTGCGTTTTCAGCCAGGCGGTCTGGTAGGAGACCAGTGCGTAGGCGGCGGCATGCGACTTGTTGAAGCCGTAGCCGGCGAACTTCTCCATCTGGTCGAAGACGGTGTCGGCGACGCCTTGCGAGATGCGGTTCTTTTCCGCACCGGCGCGGAAGATCTCGCGCTGCACGGCCATTTCCTCGGGCTTCTTCTTGCCCATCGCGCGGCGCAGCAGGTCGGCGCCACCGAGCGAGTAACCGCCCAGCGCCTGCGCGATCTGCATGACCTGCTCCTGGTAGACCATGATGCCGTAGGTCTGGTCCAGGATCGGTTTCATCGCCTCGACCGGGTAGTCGAAACTCTGCCGGCCGTGCTTGCGTTCGCAGAAGTCGGGAATCAGGTCCATCGGACCGGGGCGGTACAGCGACACCAGCGCGATGAGATCCTCGAAGCGGTCCGGCAGCGCCTGCTTGAGCATCTTGCGCATGCCGGTGGATTCGAACTGGAACACGGCGACGGTATCGCCGCGCGCGAACAGCGCGTAGACCAGTGGATCGCGCAACGGCAGCGCGGTGATGTCGAGCAGCGGTTTGCCGGCCTTTTCCTGGCGCGCGTTGATCGACTTCACCGCCCAGTCGATGATGGTCAGCGTGCGCAGTCCCAGGAAGTCGAACTTGACCAGGCCGATGCCTTCGACGTCGTCCTTGTCGAACTGGGTGACCGGGTTGTGTCCGCCGGCTTCGGCGAACATCGGGCAGAACTCGCTCAGTGGCTTGGGCGCGATGACCACGCCACCGGCGTGCTTGCCGGCGTTGCGCGACAGGCCCTCCAGCTTCAGCGCCAGGTCGAGCAGGTCGCGCACCTCCTCTTCGTCGCGATAGCGCTGGATCAGCTCGCTGGAAGAGAACTCCGGATCATCCTGTGCCTTCTGGCTGCGGCCGAGTGCGTCGTCCAGCGTCACGCCCAGGGTCATCGGAATCAGCTTGGCGATGCCGTCGACGAAACCGTAGGGATGCCCGAGCACGCGGCCGCAATCGCGCACCACCGCCTTGGCGGCCATGGTGCCGTAGGTGATGATCTGGCTGACCTGTTCGCGGCCGTAGGTGTTGGCGACGTAGTCGATGACCCGGTCGCGCTTGTCCATGCAGAAGTCGATGTCGAAGTCGGGCATCGACACGCGTTCGGGATTGAGGAAGCGCTCGAACAGCAGGTCGTAGGGGATCGGATCCAGGTCGGTGATGCCCAGCGACCAGGCCACCAGCGAGCCGGCGCCGGAACCACGGCCGGGACCGACCGGAATGTCGTGGTCCTTGGCCCAGTTGATGAAGTCGGCAACGATCAGGAAGTAGCCGGGGAAACCCATCTGCACGATGACGTCGACTTCCCAGTCCAGACGTTTGCGGTAGTCCTCGACGGTGTGCCCGGCAGCGACCGGCTGCGCGCTCAGGCGCTTGTCGAGACCGGCGTGCGCCTGCTTGCGGATCCAGGTCTCGAGCGTGTCCGGCGCCTGTACCGGAAAGTCCGGCAGGAAATAGGTGCCAAGGCTGAGTTCCAGCGAGCAGCGCCGGGCCAGTTCGACGGTGTTTTCCAGCGCTTCGGGAATGTCGGCGAACAGCGCCGCCATTTCCTCCGCCGACTTCATGTATTGCTCGGCGGTGTACTCGCGCGGACGGCGCGGATCGCCGAGCACGCGGCCGGTGGCGATGCACACGCGCGCCTCGTGGGCGTCGAAGTCGTCGCGGTCCAGGAAGCGCACGTCGTTGCTGGCGACCACCGGCAGGCCGGCCTGCCGGGCCAGATGCAGCGCGCCGGGCTCGAAGGCCTCGTCGCTGGCGCGGCCGCAGCGGCACAATTCCAGATACAGCCGATCCTGGTCGAAAGCATGCAGCCATTCGTGCAGCAGTGCCTGCGCCTCGCTGTCGTTGCCGGCGATCACGGCGTGGCCGAGATCGCTGTCGGCGCCGAGCAGGAGGATCAGGCCATCGTTGTGCTCGCGCAGCCACTGCGGCGGGATCACCGGTTGATTGTCGACGCGCGGCGCCTGCATCCAGGCCAGGGTGAGCAGATGACTGAGCGAGCGATAGCCCTTGTCGCCAGTGCACAGCACGGTCACGCGGCTGGGCCGCTCATGCTCCTTGCGCGCCGCCAGCCGCAGGTCGCAACCGGCGATCGGCTGCACGCCAGCGGTCTGCGCCGCACGGAAAAACTTCACCAGGCCGAACAGGTTGTTGGCGTCGGTCAGCGCCAGCGCCGGCAGGCCCAGCTCGACACAGCGGCTGACCAGGTTGGGCCGGTTGCCGGCCTTCTTTGGCAGTCCGTATTCGGGCTTGGACGGCAGCCGGATGGTCGAATCGACCAGCGAGAATTCGCTGTGCGTGTGCAGGTGGACGAAGCGCGCGGACATCGCCGCCATGATAGCCGAGCGGTCGGGGCAGGCAGGGCCGGCGTGATCGCGCGCCTTTGGCTGAACTCGTGAACCAGAGACGAAGTCCAGTCAATCAGGCAGTTGCCGCCATTGAATGCGGGCAACTGCCGTCTGCGCTATTCAGTCCGGGACGGTCTCCTGCCGGATATGGTGACGGAAGCCGGCCGCATAGCTGGCCGGCGGCACACCTTCGATGAGATCGTTGTCGAACAAGGTCACGAAGAAGCCGGTCACCGGCACACCGCGAAAACGGACGCCCTCCAGCGGTGCGCGCAAGCGGATCGAATTCGTGTCCTCGCTGTCAATGCCCAACTGCAGCCGACCTTGCCCCTGAGCGGATTCAAGGTAAAGCGCCTCGAACGGTGCGCGCAGAATAGGTGTTTGCGGTGGTGGGGATCCTTGCGGACCAAACCCGAAGCTGATCGTCTGCCAGCAGAACGGGTTTCTGCGTACCCAAATCGGAGCATCCGCGCGGTCCCACGTGAGCGCGAAGCGTTGACTGCCGCTCCGGTCGAAACCGCGCCAGTGAATCGGGTACGGGCATGACTCACCGGTTCCGGCCTGGCCCGGGAATGGCTCACGTTCTGCGGAGACGAACCGAGCTCCGGTCTGAGGGTCGATCAGGGTGTCGACATAGAAGCGGCGGGTGGGAAAGTGAAGTACCCATTCGCTCTCCATGACAGTGGTCCAAGCGGTGGTCAGGAAGAAGTCGTTGCTGACCGACGTGGCCGCGAACAGTGCGGAGATCGCATCGATCTTGCCGTAGCCAGACGCCAGATCGTCCGCATACGTCGCGGTCAGCACGCTGCCATCCTCGGCGACAACCACGGCCGTTGCCTGGTCGGGTTCATCGGCATCGTTCACCGATGCCAGGGTGGGTTCGACATCGCCGGGCGCGGTATGCAGAATCCGGTGATTGAAGCCGACAATGGTATCGATCGGCACCTCGAAAAGCGACCCGCGTGAGGGATCGACGATCATGACCAGCGCAGATAGGCTCCCAGACCGGTCGGGGCAGCCAGATCCAGCTCGGGATTGCGGATCCAGTCGCCATTCGGTGCATTCCAGGCATCGCTGATCGCGGCGCAGTCGGCGGGAGCGCCGTCGATCAACCGAAGCCGATCAGCGGTGATGGAGTCCGGTTCGATCACCCCCATCTCGATGATCTCGATGGAGCCATTGCGGGCGCGGTCGCGGCCTTGAGGACCGCCGTCGGCGGGGATCCCCGTGGCTCCCGGATCACGCATTGACAGCACTGCGCGGCCGTCCGGAAGCGGGTCGAACACTTGATTGTCGGCTGCACCCAGCACGAGGCAGGAGTCGTCGTTGATCACCAGTGCGGCGCCGGTGACATTGAATGGCGCGCCATCGACGATCGCGGTGGACCAGCTGTCGTTCGGGCCCAAGTACAGGTTGATGTCCTAAACCACGCGTCCTATGCGGGATTCGTGGACGCGAAGCTTCACGGCACGGCCCGGCCTGCTGTTGTTGGTCAGTGCCAGCAAGGTGTCGTTCCCGCCCAAGGTCGTGTAGTAGGGAACGATCAGGGCCTGTCCGGCGCCATTGGGACTCAGCGAGACCGCATGAAGGTGGGTGTTTGCTCCGACCAGTCCCAGGGCGAAGGAGATGGTTGCGACGATCAATGAACGCATGATTTTCCCCGCGCGTGGCTTGCTGGCCGTTTGCTTCTGTTCCGGGCGATGGACTGGTTGCCTGATTCGGCTTGCGCAATCAGCAGTGGATCGCTTCGTGTCCGGTAAAAATATCCCTTGGCGCCGCGTTCCGGCTCAGGGTGCGACGGCGGACTGTTCGGTCCGGTGCCGGAAGCTGGCGGCATAGTTGGCCAGCGTGCCGCCCGCCACGAAGGTGTTGTCGAACACGGTCACGAAGAAGCCGGTAACCGGCAGCCCGGCGAAGCGGGTGCCTTCCAGCGGTTCGCGCAGTCCATCGCCTGCAAAATCGAACCTCAATCGGCCCTCCGATGCCATGTCCAAGTCGAACAGGTTGCCGCCCACGAGTGAGCCGAGAATCGGTGAATCCCCGTCGTCGGGATCGAAGCCGATGACGACCGTCGAGGTTTGCCAGCAGAACGCGTTTAGCAGGTGCCAGCCAGGCGGCGGAGTGCCTATGTTGCCAAACGGCCCGGACACTTCGGCGCCAGCGCGGTCGACGAAGGTGGGAATGGACTGGGTGAAGCAGGATTCTTCGGTGCCCATGTCGCCAGGAAACGGTGCGCGTGCGGCAGCGACGAACTGGTTGCCGGTGCCGGCCTCGATCTGCGTGTCGACGTAGAAACGTCGAGTCGGCGAATGCAGGACCCATTCGCTATGCGCGCGCACTGATTCGGTGTCGGTCAGGAAATAGTCGTTGCTCAGCGACGAAGCGGCATACAGGGCGGAAATGGCGTCGATCTTCCCATATCCCGAGTCCAGGTCGTCGGCGTAGGTGGCGCTCAGCACGTTTCCATCGCTGGCCACGATCACGGCGGTCGCCAGGTCCGGGTCGTCAACATCGTTCACGGAGGCCAGCGTGGGTTCCACGCTGCCGGGTGCGGTATGCAACAGCTGGTGACTGAATCCGGACAGGGCATCGACCGGTACCTCGAAAAGCGACCCGCGCGAGGGATCGACGATCATGACCAGGGCGGACAGGCTGCCCAGACCGGTCGGGGCAGCCAGATCCAGATCAGGGTTGCGGATCCAGTCGCCATTCGGTGCAGTCCAGGCATCGCTGATGGCCGCACAGTCGGCAGGGGCGCCGTCGATCAGCTGCAGCCGATCAGCGGTGATGGAGTCCGCTTCGATCACCCCCATCTCGATGATCTCGATGGAGCCTTCGCGGGCGCGATCGGGGCCTTGAGGGCCGCCATCAGCGGGGATGCCCGTGGCGCCCGGGTCACGCAGCGCCAGCAGGCGACGACCGTCCGGAAGGGGGTCGAACAGTTGATTGTCGGCCGCGTGCAGCACGAGGCAGGAGTCGTCGTTGATCACCAGTGCGGCGCCGGCGACGTTGAACGGCGCGCCATCGACGATCGCGGTGGACCAGCTGTCGTTCGGGCCCAGATACAGGTTGATGTCCTGAACGACGCGTCCTATGCGGGATTCGTTGACCCGAACCTTCACCGCACGGCCTTGGCTGCTGTTGTTGGTCAGTGCCAGCAGGGTGTCGTTCCCGCCCAGGGTCGTGTAGTAGGGAATGATCAGGACCTGCCCGGCGCCATTGGGATTGAGCGAGACAGCGTCGCTTGCAGAGGTGAAACCGAGCGCCAGACAGGCCGACAGCGTTAGGGTCGAGTGCTTGAAGTGCATGATCGTCCACTCCTGGAGAATCGGAACTGCATCGTGATGGCTGCCGCGGCAAGATTGTGTAAAGGCTGCTGCGGCCCGCGTCGTGTTTGCCGTTGAGTATTGCCTGCCCGTCAGATGCCTGTGGCATGTGGCAATGGCCTGTATCCGCGGATCGATGCGCGCGCGATGTCGAGGCGAAAGCGGGCGCATCGCCGGTCGATTCGCCAGCACCTTGAACTGCAACAGAATCGCGTTATGCTCCACGCAGCCGAAGCGGCTCCCAAGGAGACGATCGAGTGCAAGATCCGAATGCAACCCGGGTACTGTCGCTGGACGCGACCGGGCGCATTCTCGACTGGATCAGCTGGCAGGATGCGGTCTGCCTGTATGTCCGTGAAGCGGTGGCCTGGACCCTGGGCGAGAGCTGCCTGACCATCCACGGCGGGCGCAGCCGGCTGACCGGCAGCCAGAGCCTGATCCATCTGCACCCGATCGTGGCCAGTCGCGGCCAGTCCCGGTTCGCCAGCGGCAAACCCTCGCCGGCACTGACCAATTCAGCCCTCTTCGCGCGCGATCGCAACCTGTGCCTGTACTGCGGCGAGAGCTTCTCGCGTGGTCACCTGACCCGCGATCATGTCATCCCGCAGTCCCGTGGCGGCCGTGACCGCTGGGAAAACGTGGTCTCGGCCTGCCTGGCCTGCAACGTGCGCAAGGGGGCGCGTACCCCGGCGGAAGCGGCCATGCCGCTGTTGGCGGTGCCGTACCGGCCCAGCTGGGTGGAACATCTGATCCTGTCCAATCGCCACATCCTGGCCGACCAGATGGATTTCCTGGTCTCGCACCTGCCGCGGGATCGCCGCCCGGCCTGAGCGGCCGTGATCGAGCTTGTGGGCAGGCCCGACGCCGTTCGGCCATGGCCCGGCAGCGGCCCTGACTTGCCGGGGCTCTCTGAATCGGCAGGCACCGGCCCGGTTCCTGAACGGGCAGCCGGCTTGCCCGGCATCCGCGCCCTGCCGGACAATGGCGGGTGATGATCGATTCCGAACGCTATCCGCGCCTGGCGCGCATCGACAGCCCGGCCGACCTGCGGGCACTTCCGGAAACCGAACTGGTCGAGCTGGCCGGCGAGCTGCGCGACTACCTGATCGCGGCCGTCTCGCAGTCCGGCGGTCATTTCGGGGCCGGTCTGGGCGTGATCGAGCTGACCGTGGCGCTGCACTACCTGTACGACACCCCGGTCGACCGCATCGTCTGGGACGTCGGCCATCAGTGCTACCCGCACAAGATCCTGACCGGCCGACGCGACCGCATCGGCACGATCAAGCAGAAGGATGGGCTGGCGCCGTTCCCCAAGCGCGGCGAGAGCGAGTACGACACGCTCGATGTCGGCCACTCCTCGACCTCGATCTCGGCCGCGCTGGGCATGGCCATTGCCAGCCAGCGCCAGGGTGAGTCGCGGCGTACGGTAGCGGTGATCGGTGACGGCGCGATGACCGCCGGTATGGCCTTCGAGGCACTGAACCACGGTGGCGACCTCAGTCCCGAGGCCGACCTGCTGGTCATCCTCAATGACAACCAGATGTCGATCTCGGAGAACGTCGGCGCGTTGACCAAGATGCTGGCGCGGCTGATGACCAACCGCACCCTGGTGCAGATGCGCGAGCGCACCAAGCGCAGCCTGCGCCGCGGTTCCTGGCTGTGGCGTTTCCTGCGCCGCTGGGAAGAGCACTGGAAGGGCATGTTCGTGCCTTCGACCCTGTTCGAGGAGTTCGGTTTCCACTACACCGGTCCGATCGACGGTCACGACCTGCCGGCGCTGATGCATGCGATGCGCACCGTCAAGGAACTGCGTGGTCCGCAGCTGCTGCACGTGATCACGAAGAAGGGCAAGGGCTACGACCAGGCCGAGTCCGACCAGATCGAATACCACGCGGTGTCGCCATTCGACCCGCAGCAGGGCATCGTCAAGAAGGGCGGCGCCGGCAAGCCGACCTACACCCAGGTGTTTGGCGACTGGCTGTGCGACATGGCCGCCACCGATCCGAAACTCCTGGCGATCACCCCGGCGATGCGCGAAGGCTCCGGCCTGGTGCGCTTCTCCAAGGAATTCCCCCAGCGCTACTTCGATGTCGGCATCGCCGAGCAGCACAGCGTGACCCTGGGCGCCGGCATGGCGCTGGGCGGCATGAAGCCGGTGGTGGCGATCTACTCCACTTTCCTGCAGCGCGCCTATGACCAGCTCATCCACGACGTGGCCCTGCAGGATCTGGACGTGCTGTTCGCGATCGACCGCGCCGGCGTGGTCGGTCCCGATGGCGCCACCCACGCCGGCAGCTTCGATCTGAGTTATCTGCGCTGCATCCCCAACATGGTGGTGATGGCGCCGGCCGACGAGGACGAGTGCCGCAAGATGCTCAGCACCGGCTTCCGGCATCCGGGTCCGGCAGCCGTGCGTTACCCGCGCGGCAGTGGACCGGGCGTGGCGATCGAATCGGCGCTGGAGACCTTGCCGATCGGCAAGGCGCAGCTGCGTCGGCGCGGCCACGGCATCGCCCTGCTGGCATTCGGTGCGATGGTGCCGGTGGCCGAGCAGGTCGGCGCCGAACTCGATGCCACTGTGGTCAACATGCGCTTCGTCAAGCCGCTGGACGAGGCACTGCTGCGCGAACTGGCGCAGTCGCACCATGCCCTGGTCACCCTGGAAGACAACGCCGTTTCCGGTGGCGCCGGCTCGGCGGTGGCGGAGTACTTCGCGCAGGCGGGCATCGATGTCGCGATGCTGCATCTGGGGCTGCCGGACCTGTTCCTGGAGCATGCCAGTCGCGAGCAGCTGCTCAGTGCCTGCGGCCTCGATGCCGCCGGGGTGCGGGCGGCCATCCTCAAACGATGGCCGCAGCAGCCGGGAGTCGCGGATCCGCGGGTAGCGGCCGGCTGATCCGTTTGCTGGCGGTCCGTGCGGTTCGCGACAAGCGGTCGCCGCCAGCCAGTCGGCCCGTGCGCTCAGCGGGGGTTTTGTGCGCCACGGTGACAGGCCGGTCGCAGCGCGCGGGGTTTGGTGTCGTGCGGTGGCCAGTCGGTTGCCGTGAGCGAGGGAAAACCGGACCAGCCGTTGTTGAGTCGAATGTCGATCAGACCGCGTGCTCGCGGGTGGCGCGGAACTCGACATCCGGCCAGCGCTCCTGGGTGAGCTGCAGGTTGACCCGGCTGGGCGCGATGTAGACCAGTGCGTCGGAGGCATCCACTGCCAGATTCAGGGCGTTCTTGTCGCGGAACTCCTCCAGCTTGCGCTCGTTGTCGCAATAGACCCAGCGCGCGGTCGCGACGGTGACCGGTTCGAAGGTGGCGTCGACGCCGTACTCGTCCTTGAGCCGGTAGGCGACCACATCGAACTGCAGCACGCCGACCGCGCCCAGGATCAGGTCGTTGCTCATCAGCGGCTTGAAGAACTGGGTGGCGCCTTCCTCGGACAACTGCGCCAGACCCTTCTGCAACTGCTTGAGCTTGAGCGGATCGCGCAGGCGGGCGCGCCGGAACAATTCCGGTGCGAAGTTGGGAATGCCGGTGAAGGCGATGTTTTCACCCTCGGTGAAGGTGTCGCCGATGGCGATGGTGCCGTGGTTGTGGATGCCGATGACATCGCCCGGCCAGGCTTCGGCGGCGATCTCGCGGTCGGAGGCCATGAAGGTCAGCGCGTTGGCCAGCTTCAGGTCCTTGCCGGTGCGTGGCTGGAAGGCCTTCATGCCGGCGGTGAAGCGGCCCGAGCAGATGCGCATGAAGGCGACCCGGTCGCGATGCTGCGGATCCATGTTGGCCTGGATCTTGAACACGAAGCCGGTGAGCTTGTCTTCGACCGGTTCCACGCTGCGTGTCGTGGTGGCGCGTGTCTGCGGCGGCGGCGCGTGCTCGACGAAGAAGTCCAGCAGCGGCTGCACGCCGAAATTGTTCACCGCCGAGCCGAAGAACACCGGCGACTGCTTGCCGGCCAGGTAGGCCTGCTCGTCAAAGGGATGGCTGGCGCCTTCGACCAGTTCCAGTTCCTCGCGCAGCGCCGTCAACATCGGCGCACCCAGGTGCGCTTCCAGGCGCGGGTCGTCCAGCGAGGCGAAGATGGTCGAGTCCTGACGGGTGAAGTTTCGCCCGGATTCGTACAGGTGCACCTCGCCAGTGATCAGGTGGTACACGCCCTTGAGCGTGGAGCCCATGCCGATCGGCCAGGTCACCGGTGCACACTGGATGCCTAGCACGCTCTCGATCTCGTCCAGCAGTTCGATCGGGCTGCGGCCTTCGCGGTCGAGCTTGTTGATGAAACTCATGATCGGCGTGTCGCGCAGCCGGCACACTTCCATCAGCTTGATCGTGCGTTCCTCGACACCCTTGGCCACGTCGATGACCATCAGCGCCGAGTCGACCGCGGTCAGCACGCGATAGGTGTCCTCGCCGAAGTCGGCGTGGCCGGGTGTGTCCAGCAGGTTGACGATGCAGTCGTCGTACGGAAACTGCATCACCGAGCTGGTCACGGAGATGCCGCGCTCCTTTTCCAGCGCCATCCAGTCCGAGGTGGCGTGGCGCGCGGCCTTGCGGCCCTTGACCGAGCCGGCCATCTGGATGGCACCACCGAACAGCAGCAGTTTTTCGGTCAGCGTGGTCTTGCCGGCGTCCGGGTGCGAAATGATCGCGAAGGTGCGCCGACGCGCTGCCTGTTCTTCAACGGGCGTCGTCATGATGCGGAAACGGGGTCGAAAACGAGGCGCGCATTCTACCCAAACCCCCCGCCGGACCGTGCTGGCGCCGTGCGGCGGGGTTCAGGCAGGCTGTGTTTCGGGATGGACGCCGGCTTGTGGGGACCGCGCCAAAGGGCGTGGCGGGCGGAGCGGGTCAGGGCGCGCGTTGCCAGCGGCTGCTGGTTTCCGGCGCCCGCGGACCGTCGGGGCCGTCCAGCCGGAACGGGATCGAGCGCAACGACAGGCCGGCATTGCGCTGCACGACGAAATGCAGGTGCGGTCCGGTGGCGAAACCGGTGGCTCCGGCATCGCCCAGATGCTGCCCGGCCAGCACCACGCTGCCGGGCTGTACCACCACGGTCTCGAAGGCCAAGTGGGCGTACACCGCCATCGTGCCGTCCTCGTGCATGACCCGCACGTAGTTGGCGCGTGCCGCCAGACGACCGCGGTCACCGCCGGACTCGTAGAAGTCGCGTTCGACTTGCACCACCACACCGTCGCGCGCGGCCAGCACCGGCGTGCCCTCTTCGACGCCGAAATCGACCGCGTGATAGTTCTGCGGATCGGTATGGCTGAAGCGCCCACCAAAGGCCTGACCGATGGCGTAGCGGGTACCGCTGGCGAACGGCACCCGATACAGCGCGTCCGCGTCCGGGCGGACGCGCGGATCGCCGGGCACCGCATTGGCCATTACCCGGTAGGACGAATCGCGGCGGGGATCGGCGGCGCTGGCGCGGGCGACCTCGCGTTGCTCGCGTGCTTCCAGCACCACGCGCGTCGGCAGTGGTGGCTCGCTGACGATGTTGTCGGGTCGGTCCAGTCGCAGTTCGACTTCGACCGGGCCATCGCTGAGATTGCGCAGCGTGATTACGCTGCCGTCGTCGACGCGCCGGGTCGACAGGTCGATCAGCGGTTTGGGCTCGGTGCGGATGCGCGTGCTGTTGACCGGCTGGTCGGTCTGCGGCGGCACGTCGGTGAAATGCCGGATGCCGTTCTCGTCGACGTAGTCGTACAGCTGCTTGCCAGTCGCCGGAAATGGCGCCAGCAGCAGGGCGAGAACGAACAGGGCGATGGCCGGCGTGGCGGGGCTCATGGGCGCTCGGGTTGGCGGATTTCGATGATGCCGGCGGCGATCCGATCCTGCAACGCACCAGACCGCGATCAGCCAATGAGTGACAATTGCCCCGCGAGCGGGTTCCCAAGAGGTGCGGCTGGGCGTGGGCGGAGACGGTTTGCTGCTGCTGGTGTCGGTGGCCTATGTCGGGCTGCTGTTCGCGGTCGCCTACTACGGCGACCGCCGGCCGCTGTACCCCAATCGCGCCTGGTTGCGCCCGATCGTCTACAGCCTGGCGCTGGCGGTGTACTGCTCGTCGTGGACCTTCTACGGCGCGGTCGGTACGGCGATCAATGATGGCTGGACCTTCTTCGCCATCTATCTCGGTCCGATCCTGCTGTTCCTGATCGCGCCTGGCCTTCTTGAGCGGCTGGTGCTGATCGCCAAGGAACACAACATCACCTCCATCGGCGACTTCATCGCCTCGCGCTTCGGCAAGTCGCAGGGACTGGCGGTCGCGGTCGCGATGATCGCGTTGATTGCCGCGATTCCCTATGTCGCGCTGCAGTTCAAGGCGGTGGCGATGAGCATGCAGGTGATGTCGGGTTCGCCGGTGGGCAATGGCGAGCCGGTGCCGCTGCTGGCCGATTCGGCATTCTGGGTCGCCGGCATCCTGGCGCTGTTCGCGATCCTGTTTGGCACCCGGCACATCGATGCCACCGAGCACCACCACGGCATGATGCTGGCGATCGCGCTGGAGTCGCTGGTCAAGCTGCTGGCCTTCGTGGCGGTCGGCTTCTACGCCGTGTGGTTGCTGCTGGCCGGGACCGGACCGGCTGCCGAGAAGGCCGCCACCACCACACTGCCTTTCCAGACCCTGCAATGGCCGGGCGGCTTCATCATGCAGACCCTGCTGTCATTCTGCGCGATGCTGTGCCTGCCGCGGCAGTTCCAGGTGGGCGTGGTCGAATGCGGTGATGCCAGCGATGTGCGCCGGGCCCGCTTCTGGTTTCCCGCGTACCTGCTGCTGATCAGCATCCTGGTGCCGCCGATCGCCATGGCCAGCTGGCCGCTGTTGCAGGGTGTCGGCGTGGCATCGGATGCGGCGCTGTTGTGGCTGCCGTTGTCGCAGGGCCAGGATGCGCTGGCCATGCTGGTGTTCATCGGTGGTTTCTCGGCCGCCACCGGCATGGTCATCGTCGCCAGCGTCGCGCTCAGCATCATGATCAGCAACGACCTGGTCATGCCCTTGCTGGTGCGGGTGCGAAAGCTGCACCTGGACGAGCGCGGCGATCTCAGCCGCATCGTGATCTGGGTGCGCCGCCTGGCGATCGTGGCGCTGGCGTCGCTGGCTTTCCTCTACTACCGGGTCACCGCGCAGTCGAGCAACCTGGCCTCGTTCGGCCTGCTCGCCTTCGCCGCGGTTGTGCAGTTCATGCCGGCGATGATCGCCGGCCTGTTCTGGAACGGTGCCAGCCGGCGCGGGGTCATGGCCGGCTTGCTGGCCGGGTTCGGCTTGTGGGTCTACTGCCTGTTGTTGCCGACCTTCGCGCGCACCGGCTGGTTGCCGGACACCTGGCTGCTGGAGGGGCCGTTCGGTCTGTCGCTGCTCAGGCCCGAAGCATTGTTTGGCCTCCATGGCTGGACCTCGCTGACCCACGGCGTGTTCTGGTCGCTGGGCATCAACGTCGCCCTGCTGATCACGGTGTCGTTGTGGCACAAGCCCGGTTTGAGCGAACGCCTGCGCGCTTCGCGTTTCCTGGACCCGTACCGGCGCAGCGAAACCCAGGCGATGGGTGACAGCGGCGTACGCCTGACCGTTTCCGACGTGCGTGAACTGGCGCGGCGAATCGTCGGCGAGCGGCTGGTCAATCGCGCGTTCAACGACTACGCCAGCGCCCGCGATGTACCGCTGTTGCCGTCGGCACTGGCGGATCGCTCCCTGCTGCAGTTCACCGAACGTCTGCTGGCGGGTGCCGTTGGTGCCGCCACGGCGCGCCATGTCATGACCAGTGCACTCGGCGGCAGCGGCCTGGACCTGATCGAGGTGGTTCGCCTGCTCGACACCGCAGCGCAGGAGTCTCGTTTCAATCGCGAGCTGCTGGGCGTGACCTTCGAGCACATGGCCCAGGGCATCAGCGTGGTCGATGGCAACATGCGGCTGGTGGCCTGGAATCATCGCTACATCGAACTGTTCGACTATCCCGAAGAGTCGATCTCGGTGGGTGTGCCGATCGCCGACCTGATCAGTCTCAATGCCCGTCGCGGCCTGCTCGGGCCCGGCGACGTCGACGAACAGATCGAGCGTCGCCTGAACCACCTGCGCCAAGGCAGCCCGCATCTGCATGTGCGCGAATGGCCGGACGGCCGCGTCATCGAGAGCCGCGGCGAGCCGCTGCCCGGCGGCGGCTACCTGATGACCTTCGCCGACATCACCGAGTACAAGCACGCCGAGCAGGCGTTGCGCGAGGCCAACGAGACGCTGGAACAGCGCGTGGGCGAGCGTACTCGCGAACTCAGTCGCGCCGTGCATGCCGAAGCCCGCGCCAAGCGGGAAGCCGAGGCCGCCAACCTCAGCAAGACACGCTTCCTGGCAGCCGCCAGCCACGACCTGTTGCAGCCACTCAATGCCGCGCGCCTGTTCACCTCGGCGTTGCGTTCGCATCCGCCCCAGGATGACGAGGCCGGACGCCTGTCCGAGCGTATCGACTCCTCGTTGCGCGCCGCCGAGGATCTGCTCGATGGCCTGCTGGATGTGTCGCGACTGGACACTGGCAAGCTCAAGCCGGAAATGCGCGACCATGCCGCTGCCGATCTGTTGGCGTCGCTGCGTGAGCAGTTCGGCCCGCTGGCGGCGGCACGCGGCTTGATGCTGCGGGTACGTCCGAGCACGGGCGGTGTGCATTCCGACCGGCGTCTGCTTCGGCGCGTGCTGCAGAACCTCATCGCCAATGCCTTGCGCTACACCGCCCGCGGCAAGGTGCTGGTGGGTTGCCGACGCCGTCCCGGAGCGCTCGACTTCCAGATCGCCGATACCGGCCCCGGCATTCCGGTCGAGCACCAGAAACAGATCTTCGAGGAGTTCCGTCGACTGGGCACCGATTCGCCCTGGGGCGAGCAGGGCCTGGGGCTGGGCCTGTCGATCTCGCAGCGCATCTGCGAACTGCTCGGGGCGACCCTGACCCTGCGGTCGATACCGGGTCGCGGCAGCGTGTTCAGCGTCAGCGTGCCTCTGGCGCGTGCGCCGCTGGTACGCGCCGACAACAATCCCGGTCCGGCGCCGATCGGTTCCCTCGCCGGCATGGTGGTCCTGTGCCTGGACAACGACCACGCCATCCTCGATGGCATGCGCAGCCTGCTGACACGCTGGCAGGCGACGGTAATACTCGCCCACAACGTCGACGAGGCGTTGGCGGCCTGTCGCGCGCAGCGCCCGGACGCATTGCTGGTCGACTTCCACCTGCACGATCGGCTGGATGGCATCGACGCCTTGTTCGCGTTGCAGGCCTGCTGGCCCGACCGGCCGCTGCAGGGCGCGCTGGTCACCGCCGATACCAGCGTGGTGCTGGCGGCGCGGGCCAAGGCGCACGGCATCGTGATCATGCGCAAGCCGGTCAAGCCGGCGGTGCTGCGCATGCACCTGTCGGCGGTGCCGGTGCAGCGCTATCACGATTCCAGCACCTGATCCGCGTTCAATGCCACGCCGGCCAGGGATGGCCGCAGCAAAGCCGTCGGCATGTGCGTTCGGCAGACCCGCGACGATCGCCAGCGCATGTACAGTGCGTTGCCCAACTTTGGAGAGTTCCGCATGGACGAACAAGCCATCGCCGCCGTGGTCCAGGGGATGTACGCGATGATTTCCGGGCCGGCGGGCCCGCGCGACTGGTCCCGTCAGGACGAGTTCTTCCATCCCGACTGCCGGCAGATCCGCACCGGCATCGGCGCCGACGGCAAGCCCTGGTTGCTGCAGTTCTCGCTGGCCGAATACCGCGCCAACGCCGACGCCCTGCTCGCCGACAAGGACTTCTTCGAGGTCGAGCTGGCACGCGAAACCCGCGTGTTCGGCAACATCGCCCATGTCTGGAGCAAGTACGAGGCGAAAACCTCACCCGACGATGCCGTTCCCGAGCGGCGCGGCATCAACAGCATCCAGTTGTTCAAGGGCGCTGATGGGCGCTGGCAGATCATCAGCATGATCTGGGACAACGAGCGCCCTGGACTCACCATCGACAACTTGCCGATGGTCACTGACCAATGAATTCCTCAGGGCTGGCCGCCATGCGTCTGGCTTCTGGAAACATGTAAGCCACTTGCCGAAAGCACAGCATTGGTACCCTGACTTGAGGATGCGCCAATAGGACCGGCTTGGCCTGAGTCCGGCTGATGAATTTCACATATGTGAAATAGTCGAATATCAGAATTTTCTGATGTTGCTGAATGGTTTGTTTAGTTATCTTGCCCGAGCCGGATAGCGCTCAAGTCGCATCTGTTCCTGGCCCACACGTTGGTCGGGCGCGTGCTTGAGCGGCCTGCACAGGGGTAGCAGCCGCAGTCAGCACAGATCTTGCGGAATTCAATCAACGCAGAGCGTTGGGCTATGGCCCGATGCTCCTGGGAGGTGTTTGCGTGAAAACTGAAACGGGTAGTACCCGAAGCTCATCGATCATCTGGCTGGCGCTCGCACTCGTGCTTTTGGCCGCTGCTGTGCCATCGATGGCTTCGGAGGCGATCTCGTCCTCCGACCGAAATTCAGCAATCGGATATCCAACGCACACCGCCAACTGTGGCACGTTGCCCCTGCCGAGCGAAGGAACGGCTCCTCCTCCCGGGCTGTGGTTCAACCCAGATCGCGTTGGTCAGGGGTGGAGTTTCACCCATTGGGACGGCCCAAATGGCCAACGTCGGCTCAAATTGACCTGGTTCACATTTCGTGGTGTCAACGACGGTCGTCCGACCTGGTTCGAAACAGAGGCATTGCCGTTCGAAAGCAATCGACGGTGGTCGAGTCGGCTTTTGAAGCGGACCCACGGCGGTGCATCGAGCGATGCGGGTCACGTGGCGCTGCAATTGACTCAAGACCCGGCAAAGATCGCCATGATCTGGACACGGACCGGTATCGGACTGAACTCCGGCGAAACCGTGAAAGAGTGCCTGTTCGATATTTTTCGAACCACCGCGATCGACGATCCTACGACCCGTTCAGTACCGAGCACCATGTTGAGCGGGGTCTGGGAGGAAGTGGGCGCGTCCGAGAATCGGGAGCTGCATGTCCACAAGGCGCGCATTGACGGTGGCCAGAAAGACGTGGAGGTGGTCGTTCCGGCATTCTTTGATACCAGCTATGAGCCGGTTTGGCTGTATGGCCAATATGGGCCCAGTTCTACCTTCATGCCCAATGACTATACCCACGTCACCAGCGGTGAAAATGTCTTCCATTATGTTTATATGAACTACGGGCCAAACAAAGGTCCTCAGCATACCTGTGCTGGGTTCTCCCAATGCGCGATCCCCATTACTCCAACGTCGGGCAGCTTAAGTCTCAGGCGGGTCTTCTCGTCATCGACCAATCCGAGCGGGCCAGCTCCCGCAATGTTTCGTATTGGGGGTGCGACCGGCAACCTGAGCATCCCGCTGCCGAGCGGCAGTTCGCACTCAAGCCATTCCTTGCTCAGGTGGTGGCCGTCATCATGGGTCGATATCCGACGTGCCAATGAATATTCGTCGATTCAGGTCGACAGATATCAATGTGCGATCCCTGCGCCTCCTGAGGCGCAAACATGCCCGATCCAGGTGAGCTGGGTTGCAGGCACTGCACCGCAGATCAGCGTCTGGCGGTTCGATCTGAACAATGTTAATTCGCCGCCAGTCTTACTGGCCACTGGCCCGCTGTTCGGTAGCGTTCAAAACCAGCTGGGCGTCAATCAGCGCGTCGAGTATCGATTGATCGCAGGCAGCCAAAGTGGGGGCACGATTCTAGAGCGCACACCTGCAGTGCGTGCCTATGGTCAAGTGGACGATGTGCCGATCGAGCCGTTGGGGATGCCTGAACACGATGCATCGCATGGCGCTACTGCGGGTGGCGCTGGTGTTGTAGGGGGCGCGGCCACTTACGAAATCCCCATTCAGCTGCCGCCAGGCCGCAACGGCATGACCCCACAGCTGTCGCTGAGTTACTCCAGCCGCGGTGGCAACGGCATCGCCGGCATGGGGTGGTCGTTGTCGGGCCTGTCGTCCATCCACCGATGCCCGCAGACGGTGGCGCAGGACGAGGCATCCACAGCGGTCAACTACACGCTCAATGACCGTCTGTGCTTGGACGGCCAGCGGCTCATGCTCGTTAACGGCGGCATCTACGGAACCGAGGGTCGCGAGTACCGCACCGAGATCGACGACTTCGCCCGCGTGACGCAGTTCGGAGGCTCGATTGAACCTGGCGGCGGGGTGTACTTCAGGGTAGAGCGCAAAGGTGGGCACGTTGATTGGTACGGCTATTCGGCCGAGAACGCTTCGATTGTCCCCGCCACCGATGACGTTGGTCGACACACACCGGCTGGTGCACCCGGCCCGCTCAGTTGGGCTCGCGTGCGTACCGGAGACCAGTTCGGGAACTTCATTCGCTATCGCTACCGCCACAGTGTCGATCTGCCTGCCATCCATCACGGTGAGTACCTGCTGGAGAGCATGCATTACACAGGGCGCGGCATCAGCCACGGCAACCGCCGCATCGACTTTGACTATGAAGATCGGTTGGTCGGTGGCGGCAATGACTACGGGTCGAGCTATCTGTCGGGCGGGTTGACCTTGCAGCGGCACCGCTTGACCAAGATCAATGTGCTTGGCCCGCGCAGTCAGGGCGCCGGGTCGGCGGCAGAACTGTTGCGCAGCTACACGCTTGGTTACGGTGTGAAGAGCAGCCACAGCGGTCGAAGCCTGCTGCGCTCGGTCACGGAGTGCGCGCACCCGGAACCTGGTTCGTCTGTGTGCCGGCCAGCTACCACGTTCGACTGGCAGGATAGTGCTGCGCGCTATCGATTCGGCGATCTCATCGGAATCACGCTACCGCTGCCGGTTGGTTTTCCGACGCCGTCGCTACAGCGTGGCGATGAACTTTCCCGTTCTCGTTACGAGATAGATCAATTCAGCCTTCCCGAAGTCGAGCGTGTGCCATTCCAGGAATGGCAGCAACAGTTCTCTGCAGGCCGGAGTCTGGGTGATAGGGTAGTGCGCAGTTTCTATCCACGGGGTGACGTGGATGGGGATGGGACGGTGGACTGGCTTGCACGAATTCTGACGCCCCCCACATCTCCCGATGGCAAGGCCACCTACGAAACGTTTCTGGTCAGGATGTCAGCTGACCGCCAGGCTGCTGACCTGAACCCGGTCAACCTGACAAACATCTTCGCTGGTGGTCGCTTGTTATTTGAGCGGGAAACGGTTGATATCGACAACGATGGCATTGCCGATTTGGCGGGCTATGTCGCCCACGGTAGCGGTCATCGTATTGCTTTTGCTACGTGGAACAAGGTGTCGGGAGCCTTCGTTCAACGCAGCACGGAAATACCGTACTACCCGGCATTGGCAAGCACTTTGAGATTTCAGGATTTCGACGGCGATGGGCGGCCTGACATTCTTCTGAGCTTTCCCACCACCGTATTGCCTGGAACAGGATGTCCTGCCGGGACCGATGCGTTGGTGCTCTATCGCAACACGACCGGAATAGTCCCCCCTTCGCCGGGGCAGCAGCCAAACCTGACATTCGCCGCGCCCCAGCGATTGGACTGTCTGGCCCTTCACGGGAGCGGAGGTTCCGCTGTGCGTGATCGTGTCTACCGTGTCAGCGATCTGGACGGCAACGGATTGGCAGATCTGCTGATCATCGGCAATGTGACAGAGTCGGGGCAAGTGGTGCAGCGCATCGTTCGCGCGCTGTTTTTGAACCACGGTGGTGGTGGTTCCCTGACGGTTTCGACCCGAACAGCGGCCGATTTGGGGTTGGATTCAAGCGACACGGCGCGAGGTGCGGGGGCAATTCATCTTTGGGGCGATGTCAACGGCGACGGCTTGGAGGATCTGGTTGTCGGAACTTCGACCTGGCGGGTCCGCTTGAACCGAGGCGGACAATTGGGTTTCGGGCCCAAGTTTGATACTGGCGATACAAGCGGACTTGTCAGTGACAATGTCAACACGGGTGGGCCTGCCCCGGTATGGGAGAAGCGATACGCCAACCTGATTCGACTGGCCGATGTCAACGGCGATGGTCGGGCGGAGCTGATCTATCCGTACGACTTTGCAATGCGCGTATGCATTCTCTACGAAGAACATGGCATACCCGATGGTCAATCCGGGCTTGCCGGTTCAGGTTTCAACAAGCAGCTTTTCGACGGCGATGGGCAGGAACGGGCCAACTACGCGCAGGCGTGCCCCCGTCATCCAGTCAATCAAGACGAGCCGTTACCCGATTTTGAGCCTCGCGACTCGGATCGAGGCCGGCCGCAACCGCTGTACACCCGTTGGTTGCATGCGCTCGGAATGGGCTGGGCTGATTCCAGCGCTTATCGCATGAAAGGGTTCAGCTTTGTCCAAGGGGCAAATTCGATGGTTGCCCATCACCAAGATCTGGGTGACCTCATAGCAGGCGCTGATGGCACGGATTTCGCGAGTGTTTACGGCGATGGCCTGATGGCCTCCATATCCGAGATTGGCTGTCAATTCAGTGGTCAGGAGATTTGTCGGGTTCACTCTACCGGGCCGAGTCATTTGCCTGATGGATCGCCGACGATTCTCTTCGAGAATCCGGCACATCGTCGGGTTTTCGTCAATGAGCATCGCGGCGCCTGTGCCGCTGGCTCAGGCGGTCGCTGCAACAGCGCGAATCTGCCGCCGCTGGCGCCAGAACTGATGGCGGGTGTCACCGATGGCATGGGGCGTTCCGCCGCCTGGGACTATTTCCCGCTGTCGAGCAAGGCCGGGCGCAGCACGGGTCTGGGACGCATCGATTTCTACTCGGTGCCCGCACGCAGCAGCGGCACCGGCTATGTCGATACCGAGCACTTCTACTTCACCTCCAGCATGAACGCGGTGGAGAGCTTCGTGACCGACAACGGCGTCGGCGGGAGCAACACCACGCAATACAGCTACCGCGAGGCCATGTACAACAACAAGGGCCGCGGCTTCCAGGGCTTCCGAACCATCGTCGAGGACGTGCATAAGGGCGGGGCAACGCCGATGCGCTCATCCACACTCTTCCACCAGAAGTTCCCGCTTACCGGCTTGCCCGAGTGCAGCGAGACGCGCACCGCTTTCGAGCTGCCGTTCGCTTCGGCAACGCAACCGATTGAGCTGACCCGAAGTCATTGGCTCGCTCAGGACACGGGCGGTGGTCGCCGGCATCCGTTCGTCAAGCAATCCACGCGTTGGCTGAACGATCTGGGCACGCGCGCCAACCACACGACCATCCGGGAAACGATTGGTACCCAGCCAACCCAATCCGGTTCCGGCTGCAGTCAGGCATTGGTGAATCCAGCGATCAACGGCATCGATGCCTTCGGCAACGTCACCGCCACGCTGACCGTCACGCAGGATGCATACGCGACCCGCTCGCAATCGACAGCCAATGTTTACGCGCACAATACCGCCAATTGGTGGATCAACCGGCTCAATGAGTCAAGCCGGGGCACCGACGTGGTCTGGCACCAGGGGCCAGTGCCTGGCGGATCGCTGGTCAACAGCAGCAAGACGACCTTCACCTACGCCGGGCTGCGGGTGCCGCAATCGATTCGTGAGGAGTCACTGTCGGTCAACGGCGATCACCGCCGGACCGACTTCGCCTACGACCAATACGGCAACCTGCTGCGTCAGGCGATCTACGGCACCCACATGGAATCGTCGCAGTCGCGCCGCGTCGTCAACACCTATGACGCCCAGGGCTACTTCCCGGCGACGATCACGCAGGTGCTGGCGCAGTCGGACGCCTCGCCGGCCAACCACGTGACCACGCTGACCACCGACCCCCGCTTCGGGGTGGTGACGGCCAGCACCGACCCGAACAGCCTGACCTCGACCCAGCAGCTCGATGCCTGGGGCCGGGTCATCCGGCAGGCCTCGCCGGGCGTTCCCCAGCGCGGCTTCGGCGTGCAGCCCTGCGGCGCATCGACGCCGTGCACGGGCATCACCCACGCGGCCTACCGGGTGGAGACGCGGCAGGACGGCACGCCGACGCAGATCGCCTACTTCGACCGCTTCGACCGCGAACTGGGCAGCGACGTGCGTGGCCTGTACAGCCAGGGCAGTACGGTTCGCACCCGCAAGGAGTACCTGGCCCGCGGCCTGTTGCAGCGCGAGTCGGCGCCGCACCTGGCCGGCGCGACCGTGCCCTGGACGGATTACCAGTACGACGCGGCCGGGCGGGTGGTGCAGCAGCGCACGCCGGCCGGCACCGGCAGCGGCCAGCGCACCACCACCTACACCCACAACGGCCTGACCACCAGCATAAAGGCCTGCCAGGGTTTGTTGTCAGGCAGCACCTGTTCGGTCTTGCCCGGTGTGTCGGAGCTGTCGATGTCGCGCACCTACAACGCGGCTGGGCAACTGCTGGCGACCACCGACGCGCTGGCCGGCCAGACCCACTACCGCTACGACGGCGCCGGCAACGGTGTGCTGATCCAGGGCGTGGACGGGTCACAGACGACGGCGGTCTACAACGGGCTGGGGTTCCGGATGAACCTGACCGATCCCGACCAGGGCTTCTCGCACTACCAGTACCTGGCCACCGGCGAGGTGCTGGCGCAGTGGGACGGCCGTGGCTGGGGCCGGCACTGGCCGCGCGACCGGCTTGGTCGGGCCAAGGAAGAGTACGAGGACCGTCTCAGCAACCCGCCCAGCTGGACCCGGATCGGCATCTGGGAATGGGACAACCCCAAGAAGGGCCTGCCGTCAGTGGTGCGCCGGTTATCGGCGCTGGACGGCCACGAGCGGCATCGGCGCGACTACCACTACGACGCGCTGTCGCGGCTGGAACGCGAAGTGGTCACGACGGTGGAGGCCCGGCACCCCGAACAGGCCTGGGACGCCAGCAACAACCCGTTCTGGCTGAACCTGCAATGGCAGCGTTCGGTGCGCTACGACGCGCACTACGGCTGGGTGAAGCAGCAGTACCAGGGCCCGCTGCCGGATGAGTACTTGTTCGACGCGGCCGCGGCGGCGTACAGCCACTACTGGCGCCGGGACCGGTACGGCTACGTGACCGAAGAGGGCAATGTCGCCTTCGCCGGCGATCCCAACGG
>JAMHVM010000055.1:0-1858 GCA_035911475.1 Lysobacterales bacterium
CAGCAGCAGGTCTGGCAACTGGACGGAGCCGATGTGCTTGAAGACAGCCTCCCGGGTCTTGCGTGGCTCCACTTCCTCGTCCATCGGTCGGATTGGCGGCAAATGCAGGAGCTTGTCTGCGCCGATCTCGATCTGACCGCGACCGGCGGCCTCAGCCAAGGCCGTCAGGCCGACCGACACGCCCGCCAGGATTGGCTCCAAAAACGCCATGGCCTGGTCGGGCAGGCCGAGAATCTGGTGGTGCAGTTCCTTCGTGCGGCTCCAGTCGGCACCTGCCAGCAGCATCGACTCGCGGGCACGGAAACTGATCGAGTGGTTCACCCATGCGCTGCCGCGCCGCAGGCTCTTGCGCAGCGCCATCATCGTGCTGGCCTCGAATGCCCGGTACCGAGACTGAGGATCCAGGTCGCTGACGATCGTATTCCATGCGGCGCCCACCGGCGGCAGCTCGAAGTCCTGCGGGATCTCCTTGGTGCCGAGGGCTTGCAGACGCTGCCAGGCCTGCCATTGGTCGTGGCCGGGGTCGCCCGACGCGCCGGCAAACTCGATGTCGCGGAGGCCCACCAAGTGGGCATGAACGCGCCGGTTGTCCTCGGCCAGCGCCCTACGGACCTGGGACGCGAAAGTGCTTGTGCCAGCTTCGCCGATGTCGTGGAGCAAGGCGCGGGCTTCGAGCACGCGATCGCGCCAGGGCTTGGACTCGTCGTGGAGCACCGACTTGGCTTTGAGGGCCTGCTGCAGCGTCGCGCCGCCGCTGCGCGAGCGTCCCTTCTCGACACGCTCGGCGGCGCGACGGAACAGGTCTTGGCTGCGGCGCGAAGCCTGCAACAGCGCCATGTCGGTCAGCTCCAACAGTGTGACGCGCAGGAAGCAGGTGATCTCGACGGTCTGGCGCTGCCGCTCTATGCGTGCGGTCATCGACGGGCGGCGCATCTGGACGTGGGCGGCGTAGGCCTGCTGCTTGCTCAGGGCCACGGCGTCCAGGGGCCAGGCGTGCACGCCCAGTTCCTTCAACGCCCGGATCTTCTCCAGCGTTTCAGCCATCGTGCTCGGAGAGTGCCGCTTGGGTGGCGTCTTGAGCCATTCAAGCCGGGTGCCTATGCCCCCGGACTGCGTTGCATAGCACCAGTCGATGGCCTTGAGGAGGGCTGCCTTGCCGACGCCGGCCTCGATCGTGGCTGCCATGGCCGCCTCGGTGGCCTCGAAGGCCTCGCGCGCCAAGTCTGCAAGGCGGCGCGGCCCAGGGATGACGATGCGCCGTTCGTACAGCCACATGCGGGCGGTTTCGGCGAGATCGTCGGGATGCGCGGCCTCGAGCGCGGAGATTGCCAGAACCGTTTGAAGTTGGTCGACACCGGCCGCATCCAGGTCCTGCAGGCCGAGGTAGGTGCGAGCCCATGCTTGATGTTCGTACAGCGTCTGGCGGCGAGCATAGAGGGACCGCAGGCTGGCGATGCTCACGGCCGGGGTTTGAAGCGCCTCACAGACGGCACGCAGCAGGGTCTTGGGCACCGACGCGAACCGGTCCATTGGGCGGCCGCTGGCCCGCAGGAACAGCATCTGAATGGCTGCCGCGACCCGGCGATCGTGGCGAAAGCGCCCTGCGACCGCAGCGATGTCGTCCGCGCTCATGCAGAAAGATTGCTGGACGTCGAATTCCGACAGCCTGGTGGGCAGGTTCTCCGCGCCAATGAAGCGCTTGGCGAAGGACATGGTGACACCGTTTTGGCAGTCGAAACCGCCAATCTACCTGGGTCGGGCGCGGCGCGAATCCCTACATGCCCAGGCGCCGCATCGGGCTGGCGACGGCTTGGCCAGCGGCCACCGTGTCAATTTGCTGGAAAGATACGATTACCCC
>JAMHVM010000056.1:0-1060 GCA_035911475.1 Lysobacterales bacterium
CAGTCGAGCCCGCAGCTCTGCCGCGTAGCCCGGCTTGTTTACTTGAGGCACGCGGCTTAGCGTCAGCGAGCCCGGCGGCACATCCGTTACCACCGTCGTCCCCGCCGCAATGATCGAGCCCGCCCCAACACGCACCGGCGCCACCAGCTGCGTATCAGAGCCAATAAACACGCCGTCCTCGATCACCGTCTTGTGCTTGGCAAAGCCGTCGTAGTTACAAGTGATGGTGCCGCAGCCGACATTTACGCCGTCGCCGATCTCGGCGTCGCCCAGGTAGGCCAGGTGGTTGGCCTTGCTACCGCGGCCCAGGCGGGTGGCTTTTAGCTCGACGAAGTTACCGACGTGGGCGCTGTCTAAGAGCGTGCTGCCCGGGCGCAGGTGCGAAAACGGCCCCAGCTGCGCGCTGTCGCCGATCACGGCATCGGTCGCTACGGTGTACGGCTTGATGTGTACGCCGTCTCCGACCCCGACGTTGGTCAGCACGCAGCCCGCCTCAATCTGACAGCCCGAGCCGATGCGAGTCGCGCCGCGCAGAACCACGCCTGGACCTAGCTCGGTGTCGCGACCCAGCTGCACTTCGTCCTCGATATAGGTGGTCGCAGGGTCGCGCAGGGTGACGCCAGCACGCAGGTGCTTTTCGTTGATGCGGCGACGCAGGATCGCTTCCGCGGTGGCCAGATCGACGCGATCGTTTACGCCTAAGACCTCGTCGGGTGGGGTCGCAACTACCGCGACCTCTTCGCCTTCGGTCACGGCCATCGCCACCAGATCGGTCAGGTACAGCTCGCGCTGGGCATTTTTGGCCTGCACCTGCTGCAGAGCACGTCGCAAAAAAGCCGACTGCACCACGTAAATGCCGGCATTGATCTCGCGCACCTGGCGCTGCGCCGCCGTGCAGTCCTTGTCTTCGACGATGCCAAGGACGCGGCCCGCCGCATCGCGACACAGCCGACCATAGCCGCGCGGATCGTCCAGCGTCGTCGCCAGCATCGCCAGCTTGCGACCCTTGGCCACCGCCAAGAGCTCCCGCAGACGCTCGCCCCGCAGCAGCGGCGTATCG
>JAMHVM010000057.1:0-95953 GCA_035911475.1 Lysobacterales bacterium
GCGCAAGTGATCACGCTGTTCGCCCTGGCGAACGTGTGGATGGCGCGAACGAGATTGTTGAAGACAGGATAGGTGCGTCCGGCGCACCGGCTGCGGCAGCCCGGAGCATCGAGAAGGGCGCCGAACGAGGGCAGTCGAGCGCCCAACGGCGCTTTGGAAGGCATGCATGAGCCCAACCGCGAGCGCTCACGCAGCGGGCGCGGCGCCTGCGGAAAATTGGCGCTTAGATCAGAGTTTCCCTAAAGGGGACGGAGGAATTATCCGTTTGCGGCTAAAGGGGACGGAGGAATTATCCGTTTGAAACGCACCGGTGGCAGCCCAGCCTGGACCGATCGCCTTCGGTGCAGGATCGGGCTCCTGGCCGGGCCAGTGGGAATACTTCCGCGTCCGCTCCTGCGCCGCGCCGACACCGATGCTGACGGCCCCGGTCGACGTCGAGGACGTGCCGGAACAGCCCTGGCCCCGACCGTGGTGCAAGCCGCGCGGGGTCCTCGGGCCCCTCGGGCCCAACTGGCTACCCGGGCGATATGCCAAACTCGCCGGCGTCGCCGTCGAACCTGCCGCGCCATGGACCGCTACGAGCGCATCCTTTCCCTGCACCGCATCCTCAAGGCTTCGCGCTATCCGGTGCCGTTGACGCGGCTGCGCGAGGAGCTGGCCTGTTCGCGCGCGACGATCTATCGCGACATCGCCTTCCTGCGCGATGCGCTCGGCGCGCCGATCGAGAGCGATCCGGACCAGGCCGCGATCCGCTACGACGCGCACGAAGCGGACCGCTTCGAGCTGCCGGGCCTGTGGCTGACCAGCGAGGAACTCGCGTCGCTGCTGGCGCTGAACGAGCTGCTCGGCCGCGCCGATCCGGGCGTGCTGGCCGGGGCGCTCGCACCGTTCCGCGCGCGCATCGAGGGCCTGCTGTCCGACCAGGCCAGCGGGCGCAGGCTGCCGCTCGAGCGCATCCGTGTCATCTCGAGTGGTGCACGCACGCTCGACCAGGCCGTGTTCCGCACCGTCGCCGGCGCGCTGTTCGGGCGCAAGCGCCTGAAGTTCGAGTACCGCGCGCGCACGACCGACACCTTGACCACGCGCGAGGTCTCGCCGCAGCGCCTGACCCACTACCGCGACAACTGGTACCTCGACGCCTGGGACCATGCGCGCGATGCGATGCGCAGCTTCGCCCTCGACCGCATGCGCGAGGCGCATGCCATCGAGGCCGCCGCGCTGGACCGCGAGGTGGCCGAACTCGACGAACACCTGGCCTCGAGCTACGGCATCTTTTCCGGGCCGCCGAAAGCCTGGGCGACGATCCGCTTTTCCGAACACGCCGCGCGCTGGGTCGCCGACGAGCGCTGGCATTCGCAGCAGCAGGGCCAGTGGTTGCCGGATGGCCGCTATGAACTGAAATTGCCGTACAGCAATTCGCGCGAGCTGCTGATGGACGTGCTGAAGTACGGGCCGGAAGCCGAGATCGTCTCGCCGGTGTCGCTGCGCGAGGAGATGCGCATCCTGCTGCAGCTCGCGATCGGCAGCTACCAGGCCGGAAGTGCGCCTTGAGCCACGCCGTGCCAGCGCCCGTCGATGCGCCGGCACGCGCGACCACGGTGTCGCTCGTGCTCGGCTCGGGCGGTGCGCGCGGCTACGCGCACATCGGCGTGATCGAGGAACTGGTCGCGCAGGGCTTCGAGATCCGATCGATCGCCGGCTGCTCGATGGGCGCGCTGATCGGCGGCGTGCACGCGGCCGGCAAACTCGATGCGTACCGCGACTGGGTGCTGCCGCTGCACCGCCTCGACGTGCTGCGCATGATCGACTGGACCTTCACCGGCGGCGGTTTCATCAAGGGCGACCGCATCATCGGCGCATTGCGCCGGCAGATCGGCGAGGTCGACATCGAGGACCTGCCGATCCGTTTCACCGCGGTCGCGGTCGACCTCGACGCGCAGCGCGAGGTGTGGTTCTCGCGCGGCTCGCTGTTCGACGCGATCCGCGCCTCGATCGCGATCCCGACGATCTTCCGTCCGGCCCACCTCGAGGGCCGCCTGCTCGTCGACGGCGGCCTGCTGAACCCGCTGCCGGTGTCGGCGACCCTGCACGACGCCACCGATGCGACGATCGCGGTCGACGTCAACGGCCCGATCGAGCCGTTCGAGGCGGCCACGCCGGTACAGGCCGAGGAAATCACCGGGCCGCCGCGCACCGACAGCGGTCGCGCCGGCCGGCGCATGCGTCGCCTGATCGCGGCGCTGCTGCACCGGCGCAGCGCGCCCGGCGTGGCGCGCGAGCCGGGCGTGATCGACCAGTTCGCGCGCTCGCTCGACGTCGTGCAGGAAACCATCACGCGCCTCAAGCTGGCCGCGCAACCGCCCGACCTGCTGATCACGATCCCGCGCAACGTCTGCACGATGTACGACTTCCACCGCGCCGAATGCGCGATCGAGGTCGGCCGCCGGCGCGCGCGCGAGGCGCTGACGCGCTGGCGCGCGGCGCGCGCAGCCGTGTCGCGCTATCGCTGAAGCGGGCCGGTCGGTGGTGCACGCACGCCGCGCGGCACCGCCCCCGCTGCTGGTGCGACGCAACAGTGCGCGCTCCGGCATCGGTCCATACTTGAAGCAGACCGCGAACGAGACCCTTGGGACCGGCGTGGCGCCTGCGGCACGACGATCGCTTGCCGCCGATCGCGTCGTGCCGGCACCCTGGGGATTGCCATGATTCCAGCCAGCGCCAGAATCGAGCCGATCGACCGCCCTGCCGACCTCGACGAGGCGCAGCGCGCGCATGTGGCCGGCGTGCTGGCGGACCTGTCCGGTCTGCCCGGCGCATTGCTGCCGATCCTGCACGCGATCCAGGACGGTCTCGGTTTCGTGCCGCCCGCAAGCGTGCCGCTGATTGCGCAGGCGCTGAACATCAGCCGCGCCGACGTGCACGGCGTCATCACGTTCTACCACCACTTCCGCAGCACGCGACCCGGGCGCCACGTGCTGCGCCTGTGCCGCGCCGAGGCCTGCCAGGCGATGGGCGCACGCGTGCTCGAGCAGCGCCTGCGCGAACGCCTCGGCATCGGCTTCCACGAAACGACCGCCGACGGCGCGATCACGCTCGAGCCGGTCTACTGCCTCGGCAACTGCGCCTGCGCGCCATCGCTCATGCTCGACGACAATGTGTATGCGCGAGTCGGCGAATCCGAACTCGACCTGCTCGTCGCGCGTTGCCGGGAGGATTGATGGCGACGACGGTGTACGTGCCGCGCGACACCACGGCGCTGGCCTGCGGCGCCGAAGCCGTCGCGCGCGCAATCGAAGCACAGGCCAGGGCGCGCGGCATCGACGTGCGCATCGTGCGCAACGGGTCGCGTGGGCTCTGTTGGCTCGAGCCGCTGGTCGAGGTGGCGACCGCGCGCGGCCGCGTCGGCTACGGCCCGGTCGCGCCCGCCGATGTGGCTGACCTGTTCGACGCCGGCTTCCTCGACGGCGGCGCGCACGCACTCGCGCTCGGCCCGGTCGAGGCGATTCCGTACCTCGCCAGCCAGCAGCGCCTGTGCTTCGCGCGCAACGGCATCATCGATCCGCTCGACCTCGACGACTACGCGGCGCACGGCGGCTGGAAGGGCCTCGCCGCGGCGCTCGACCTCGCGCCCGAGGCGATCATGCAGGCTGTGCTCGATTCCGGCCTGCGCGGTCGCGGCGGCGCCGCGTTCCCGGCCGGGATCAAGTGGAAGACCGTGCTCGGCAGCGAAGCCGCCCAGAAATACGTCGTCTGCAATGCCGACGAGGGCGATTCGGGAACGTACTCGGACCGCATGGTGTTCGAGGGCGATCCGTACCGGCTGATCGAGGGCATGGCGATCGCCGGCCTCGCGACCGGCGCGACGATGGGCTATGTCTACCTGCGCAGCGAATACCCGCTCGCGTTCAGCCTGTTCCGCGAGGCGATCGAGCGCGCGCGCGCGGCCGGCTGGCTCGGCAGCGATGTCGCCGGCAGCGGACGCAGGTTCGAGCTCGACGTGCGCCTCGGTGCCGGCGCCTACATCTGCGGCGAGGAAACCGCGTTGCTCGAGAGCCTGGAGGGCAAGCGTGGCCAGGTGCGTTTCAAGCCGCCACTGCCGGCGCTGAAGGGCCTGTTCGGCCAACCGACGGTCATCAACAACGTCATCACGCTCGCCTCGGTCCCCGACATCCTGGCGAACGGCGCCGCGTGGTATCGCGACTATGGCGTGGGCCGATCGCGCGGCACGCTGCCGATCCAGCTCGGCGGCAACCTGCGCCGTGGCGGACTCGTCGAGCGTGCCTTCGGCGTGACCTTGCGCGAACTGCTGTACGACTACGGCGGCGGCAGCGCCAGCGGCCGGCCGATCCGCGCCGTGCAGGTCGGCGGCCCGCTCGGTGCCTACCTGCCCGAAGCGCAGTTCGACACGCCGCTCGACTACGAAGCCTTCGCCGCGATCGGGGCGATGCTCGGCCACGGCGGCATCGTCGCCTTCGACGACACGGTCGACATGGCCGAGCAGGCGCGCTTCGCCATGGAGTTCTGCGCGATCGAGTCCTGCGGCAAGTGCACGCCGTGCCGGATCGGCTCGACGCGCGGGGTCGAGGTGATCGACCGCATCCGCGCCTCGGTCGAGCGCGAGAACAACATCGCCCTGTTGCGCAGCCTGTCCGACACGATGCTGCACGGCTCGCTGTGCGCGCTCGGCGGGCTCACGCCGTACCCGGTGCTGAGCGCGCTCGACCATTTCGCCGAAGACTTCGCGCCGCCCGTCGCGCGCGTCGTCGACTGAACCGCGGAGGCCAGCATGCGTTCGATCGATGAACAGGACCTCGGAACCCCGGCCATCCAGCCGATCGCGACGCTGAAGCCGGTGCGCCTCGAGATCGATGGCGTCGCGGTCAAGGCGCCGGCCGGCACGTCCGTGCTGCGTGCCGCCGCGCAGCACGGCATCGCGATCCCGAAGCTGTGCGCGACCGATTCGCTCGAGGCGTTCGGCTCGTGCCGCCTGTGCCTGGTCCAGATCGAGGGCATGAAGGGCTACCCGGCCGCGTGCACGACGCCGGTCGCCGACGGCATGCAGGTGACGACGCAGAACGCGAAGCTCGCCGAGATCCGCCGCGGCGTGATGGAGCTCTACATCTCCGACCACCCGCTCGACTGCCTGACCTGCCCGGCGAACGGTCATTGCGAACTGCAGGACATGGCCGGCGCGGTCGGGCTGCGCGAAGTGCGCTACGGCTACGATGGCGCCAACCATGTATTTCCGGTGGTCGCCCCTGATCACGGCGATCACGAAGCGGCCCTCCATGGCCGCACGTCCAGCCAGAAGCACATCAACCCACTGTTCATTGCCAAGGACGAGTCGAACCCGTACTTCAGCTTCGACCCGTCCAAGTGCATCGTCTGCTCGCGCTGCGTGCGCGCCTGCGCCGAGGTGCAGGGCACGTTCGCGCTGACGATCGAGGGGCGCGGCTTCGGCTCGAAGGTCGCGGCGAGCCAGGACGAACGCTTCCTCGAATCCGAGTGCGTCTCGTGTGGTGCCTGCGTGCAGGCGTGCCCGACCGCGACGCTCAGCGAGAAATCGCTGATCGCCAGCGGACAGGCGCAGAAGAGCGTCGTCACGACCTGTGCCTACTGTGGGGTCGGCTGCTCGTTCCGCGCCGAGATGCAGGGCGAGCAGATCGTGCGCATGGTGCCGGCCGCGGACGGTGGCGCGAACCACGGCCATTCCTGCGTCAAGGGACGCTTCGCGATCGGCTACGCCACGCATGCCGACCGCATCCTCAAGCCGATGATCCGGGCCAGGACCAGCGACCCGTGGCGCGAGGTCTCGTGGGAAGAGGCGATCAGCCACGCCGCCGCGGAGTTCAAGCGCCTGCAGGCGACCTGCGGGCGCGATGCGATTGGCGGCATCACCTCGTCGCGCTGCACGAACGAGGAGACCTACCTCGTGCAGAAGCTCGTGCGCGCCGGCTTCGGCAACAACAACGTCGACACCTGCGCGCGCGTGTGCCATTCGCCGACCGGCTACGGCCTCAAGCAGACGCTCGGCGAATCGGCCGGCACGCAGGACTTCGACTCGGTCATGCAGGCCGACGTCATCGTCGTCATCGGCGCGAACCCGACCGACGGCCATCCGGTGTTCGCTTCGCAGATGAAGCGCCGCCTGCGCGAAGGCGCGCGCCTGATCGTGGTCGACCCGCGTCGCATCGACCTCGTGCGCGCGCCGCACGTGCAGGCCGATTTCCACCTCGCGCTGCGGCCCGGCACGAACGTCGCCGTGCTGACCGCGCTGGCCCACGTCATCGTTGCCGAGGGCCTCGTCGACGAGGCCTTCGTCGCCCTGCGCTGCGAGCCCGAGGCCTACGCCAAGTGGCGCACCTTCGTCGCCGATGCGCGCCGCTCGCCCGAGGCGGTCGAAGCCGAGACCGGCGTGCCGGCGGCCGAACTGCGTGCAGCCGCGCGCCTGTACGCGACCGGCGGCAACGGCGCGATCTACTACGGCCTCGGCGTGACCGAGCATGCGCAGGGGTCGACCGCGGTCATGGCCATCGCCAACCTGGCCATGGCGACCGGCAACATCGGTCGCCGCGGCGTCGGCGTGAATCCGCTGCGCGGCCAGAACAACGTGCAGGGCTCGTGCGACATGGGCTCGTTCCCGCACGAGTTGCCGGGTTATCGCCACGTTTCCGACGGCAGCGTGCGCGCGCTGTTCGAGCGCGCCTGGGGCGTCGCCCTGCATCACGAGCCGGGCCTGCGCATCCCGAACATGTTCGAGGCCGCGCTCGACGGCGAGTTCAAGGGCCTCTACATCCAGGGCGAGGACATCGGCCAGTCTGACCCGAACACGCAGCACGTCACCGCCGCCCTGTCGGCGATGGAATGCGTGGTCGTGCAGGACCTGTTCCTCAACGAGACGGCAAAGTTCGCCCACGTGTTCCTGCCCGGCTCGACCTTCCTCGAGAAGGACGGCACGTTCACCAACGCCGAGCGGCGCATCTCGCGCGTGCGCCGCGTCATGCTGCCGAAGAACGGATACGCCGATTGGGAAGTGACCCAGTTGCTCGCCAATGCGATGGGCTACCCGATGGCGTATGCGCATCCGTCCGAGATCATGGACGAGATCGCGCGCCTGACCCCGACCTTCACCGGCATCAGCTACGCGCGCCTGGACGAACTCGGCAGCATCCAGTGGCCCTGCAATGCCGCCGCGCCGGACGGCACGCCGACCATGCACGTCGAGCAGTTCGTGCGCGGCAAGGGCAGGTTCATGCTGACCGAGTACGTGCCGACCCGCGAGAAGGTCAACGCGCGCTTCCCGCTGATCCTGACCACCGGGCGCATCCTCAGCCAGTACAACGTCGGCGCGCAGACGCGGCGCACGCCGAACGTGGCCTGGCACGACGAGGATCGCCTCGAACTGCATGCGCACGACGCCGAGTCGCGCGGCATCGCCGAAGGCGACTGGGTCGGCATAACCAGCCGCGCCGGCGAGACCGTGCTGCGCGCGAAGATCAGCGACCGCATGCAGCCCGGCGTCGTCTACACGACCTTCCACCACCCGTTCTCGGGCGCCAACGTCATCACCACCGAGAACTCGGACTGGGCGACCAATTGCCCCGAATACAAGGTCACCGCGGTCGAGGTCGCGCGGGTCAGCCAGCCGTCCGGGTGGCAGCAGCGCTACCGCGCCTTCAGCGACGTGCAGCAGTCGCTGCTGCGCGGACGCCGGCGCGAGGCCGAGTCGGCGCGGTGAGCGACGTCGCGAAAGGCGCGGTGCGCCGCCCGGTCGAACGCCATCGCGCGCACGATGCAGGCGCCGGCGCGGACTGGATCGCCAGCGAGGTGCCGGTCGCGATCCACTACAACGGCACGCCGCATGTCGTCATGATGGCGACGCCGGACGACCTCGCCGATTTCGCGCTCGGCTTCTCGCTGAGCGAAGGCATCATCGCCGACGCAGCCGAGCTCGAGGACGTGGTCGAGACGATCCTGCTCGAAGGCGTGCAGTTGTCCTTGCGCATCCCGGCCGCGCGCGCCGAGGCGGTGGCGATGCGCCAGCGCAACCTGACCGGGCAGAGCAGCTGCGGCCTGTGCGGCACGCAGGAGCTCGAGCACGTCGTGCGCCATCCGCCACGCGTCGCCGCCGCGCCGGACGTCGCCGACGCCGCGCTGCAGCGCGCGCTGGCCGAACTCGAGCGCGCACAGCCACTGAATGCGCTGACCGGCGCCACCCACGCGGCGGCCTGGGCTGACCGCGACGGCGCGCTCCGCGTCGTGCGCGAGGACGTCGGCCGGCACAACGCACTCGACAAGCTGATCGGCGCGATGGTGCGCGCCGGCATCGACGTGCGCGCCGGCTTCCTCGTCGTCACCAGCCGGGCCAGCTACGAGATGGTGCAGAAGGCCGCCACCGTCGGCATCGGCCAGCTCGCCGCGATCTCGGCGCCGACCGCGCTCGCGATCCACCTCGCCCAGGCCACCGGCATCACCCTGGTCGGCTTCGCGCGCGGCGACGGCCATGTCGTGTACACGCGCCGCAACCGGGAGGATTGAGTCTGGACATCGAACGGCTCGTGCAGATGGCCAACGACATCGGCGACTACTTCGCGTCGGAACCGGACCGCGCGCTCGCGATCGCCGGCGTGGCCTCGCACCTCGAACGCTTCTGGGAACCGCGCATGCGCCGCCAGATCGTCGCGCACCTCGCCGCCGGCGGCGAAGGCCTCGCCGAATTGCCGCGCGCGGCGGTGGCGACACTGGCCGGAAGTCGCGCCGCGGGCAATGCCGCGGCGCCAGGCTGAGTCGCCGGGAATACCCGGGCGGCGCCAGCGCGGTTCAACCTCCCGGATCGAAGCTGCCGCGGAACAGCCGATCGTTGCGCAGCGTCGACTGCACGAGATTGTTGTCGAGCTGCACGTCGATCTGCGGGGAGGCCACATCGGCACTGGCGACGAGCGTGAAGCTCGATGGCTGGCCGACGCGCGCGTTGAAGTCGAAGCGCAACGCAGCATCTGCCTGCAGGACCCGGGTGACGTCGAGCGCGCCGCTGCCGGAGGACGGACAGGTCGCACCGCCCTGTGCCGTGCATTGCCAGCTGAACTCGGTCATGCCGGCAGGGATGTCGGCGCGGATGCGCACCGAGCCGACGTTGCGGTGGATGCCCTCGCGTACCCACAGGCTCCAGCCGACCAGGGTGCCGGGCTGGACCAGGGTCGGCACGCTGGCGTACTCGAGCGCCACTTCGGCCGGATTGTCGAAGCGGTATCCGGCGTCGATCAGGTTGGTCGCCAGGAGGTTCGGAGAAAGGTCGAGCACGTCGGTCCAGCCCGCGTCGACGCCCGAGGGGATCACGTCGCTGTCGAGCGAACCGTTGCTGCCCGCGTTCTTCGGTGAATGATCGGCACCCGGGGGCCGCGGGAAATGCAGGCGGAACGAACCGTAGCCCGGTGCAGCGATGCTGTAGCTGCCGTTTGCGCCGGACCTCGCCGATGCGTACTGCACGCTGCGGTCGACGCTCCACAGTTGGACGTCGATGCCGCGCAGGCCCGGTTCGCCCGCGTCCTGCACGCCATCGCCGTCGAAGTCGAGCCAGGTGAAATTGCCGATGAAGATGTCGATCGGATCGAGGCCGGCATCGATCGACGGATACGCGAAGTTGGCGACGCCGAACAACGGATCGGTGTAGCCGGCGTTCGCGCCCGAGGGATGGAAGTCGCTGTCGAGCGCGGCGTTTCCGCTTGCGTGGAGCGGCGTCAGGGCAAAGGAGCTCGAATGGAAGACGATGCGCAGTCGATAGACCCTGGGCGCGGTGGCGAACACCGAAATCGCATAATCACCGTTCGCGTTCGGCGTGGCCGACTGCACGAGCGCGTTGCTGCCCGCATCGCGCAATTCGATGGTCGGGCTGGACACGCCCAGGTTCATCTCGTTGATGTCGCGGATGCCGTTGGCGTTGTAGTCGCGCCATACCCGGCCCGTGAAGATATGGAAGCCCTGCTGGGCGAACGCATCGCCGGCGAGCAGCAACAGGCCGGCCAGGACCGGCAGGAGGCGCGTGTTCATGAGGCGTCGTCGTTCCGTGCAGGAGGTGGGGGTGCCGCACCGGGATACGCGGAATCCCGGCGCCAGCGGCCATCGATCGGGGCAGGAGGCCCCCGATCGGGAACCAGCCGGGCGCGGGCGTTGCCCCCCCTGGTCGGTCGGGCTGTCGCAAGGGCGTGGCACGCGGCGCGACCGCCGACAGCGAACGCGGATGTCAGGAAAGGCGGCCTTTGCCCGTACGCAGGGTTTGCAACGGGGCGAACCGCCTGCAAGGGCGGGTCATGGGGATGCGCCAGGGCGCAGGGATGCGACGTTGCCGGGGCGGTGCGCGCCGGCCGCGGCGAGACGATCGAGGGCGCTGCGATCCGGCACGCTCAGCGCGGCAGGTAGCGCGCCATCTGGCGCAGGCGCGCCGCGTCGGGCGGAAACTCCGCGCGCATCGCTGCTTCGGCCGCGGCCAGGCGCTGCCGGTTCGCCTCGCTCGCTCCGGCCCGCCAGGCGCAGGCCGCGCCGACCAGTTCGGCATACAGGCGTTGCGGATCGTCGGCCACCGCATTCGCGCGCACCAGGGCCACGGCTTCGTCGACCGCCGTGCAGTCGACGCGCCCTTCGGCGAGGCCGACTTCGGTCGCTTCGACCAGGCTGCGCGCGAGGTGGGTCGGCTTCGGTGACGGATGCGCGCGCAACAGGCCGATCGCCTCGTCGATGCGCGCACGGGCCTCGGCGAGGCGGCCGAGCTCGCGCGCGGCGCCGGCGCTGCCGGTCAGGCTGAACGCGACATCGGTCGGATCCTTGCCCTTGCGCCGGATCTCGAGGGCTTGGCCCCACAGCCGCTCGGCCTCGGCCCAGTCGCCGGCCGCATAGGCGCCCGAGGCGAGGTTGTTGAACAGGCTGCCGATCCGCCGCGAACCGGGCGCGTCGGTCTTCTGGCGCATCCTCAGCGCCTGCCCGAGCGCGCCGCGCGCGCTGGCGTAGTCGTGTTCGCGCATCAGGCTGAAGGCGAGGTTGTTGAGGCGGATCTCGACGTAGCCGTGGTCGTCGCCATAGACGCGCCGCGTGATCTCGAGCGCCTCGCGCCGCATCGCCGAGGCCTGCTTCGCTTCGGCGCTCGTCGTATGCGTGTTCGCGAGTGCGTCGAGTGCATCGGCCAGGCGCACCGGGTTGGCGTCCGGCGCCGCGCGCAACGCGGCGACGATCGGTTCGAGCAGGGCGCGCGCCTCGGCATGCCGATCCTGGTCGTCGTAGGCCCAGCTCAGCGTGATCGCGGCGCTCGTGGTCTGGTCGTCGGTGATGCCGCGCGTGCGGCGGAAGCGCTCGACCCCGAGCGACATGTCCTCGATCGCGCCGGTGATGTCGCCGCGCGCCATGCGGCTGATCCCGCGCGAGACGAGCAGGTCGGCGCCGAGTTCGGAGTCCGCGGCTTCGGCCGGCAGCAAGCGGCTGGCCTCGTCGAGATCCTGCGCGGCGGCGTCGACCTCGTCCTTGCCGCCGCGGCTGCGCGCGCGCAGGACCAGCCCGCGCACGCGCCGCGTGACGGCGTCGGGAAGCAGTTCGGCCTGCACGGCGAGCGCGCGGTCGAACAGGGCGAACGCCTCGCGCGATTCGCCGATGCCGAGGTAGGCCTCGCCCATCGCCATGAGCAGGTCGAAGCGCACGGATGGGTCGTCGATGCGCGCGCTGTCGACGCGCGCGACGCCGCGTGCGAGCAGCTCCTCGGCCGTGACCTTGCGACCCTGCGTTGCGGCCGGGTCGGCACTGCGGAAGATGTCGAGCAGGAACTGCACGGTCTGCTGCGCCTTCGCGCTTTCGCCGCGCGCAAGGTCGCGTTGCGCCGCCGCTTCGCGTGCCTGCCATGCGGTCGCGGCAAGGCCTCCGGCCAGCGACAGCACGGCCAGCGCCGAGAGCGTCGCGGCGACGGCGTGGCGGCGCAGCAGGCGTGTCGCGCGGTAGCGCCAGCCGCCGCGACGCGCGAGCACGGGCTGGCGGGCGAGGTGGCGCTCGACGTCGGCGGCGAGCTCGCCGACGCCGGCATAGCGGTCGCGCGGATCCTTGCGCAGCGCCTTCAGCACGATCGCATCGAGGTCGCCGCGCAACTCGCGGCGCAGGCGCTGCGGGGTCAGCTCGCGTCGCGCGGCGAGTGCGCTCGCTCCGGCCGCGTCGCCGTCGCGCGTGACCGCGACGCTCGGCCGCGTCGGTTCCTGGTCGAGGATCGCGCGCTCGTAGGCGGCCGGGGTCGAATCGGGTACGCGGTACGGGCGGCGCCCGGTCAGCAGCTCGTAGAGCAGCAGGCCGAGCGCGTAGACGTCGACCGCGGTCGTCACGGCTTCGCCGCGGACCTGCTCGGGCGCTGCGTACTCGGGCGTGAACACGCGTGTCGCGCTGGCATGACCCGGCTCGGCGTCGATCAGCTTGGCGATGCCGAAGTCGAGCAGCTTGACCGCGCCATCGCCGGTCACGAGCAGGTTCGACGGCTTGAGGTCGCGGTGCACGACGAGGTGGGCGTGGGCATGGCTGACCGCGTCGCAGACGGTCAGGAACAGGCGCAGGCGCGCACCGAGGTCGAGGCGCCGCTGGTCGCAGTGCGCGCGCAGGTCGACGCCGTCGACGTACTCGAGGGCGAGCCACGGCCGCCCGTCGACCGTCACGCCGCCGTCGATCAGGCGCGCGATGTTCGGATGGGTCAGGCCGGCGAGGATCTGCCGCTCGGCGCGGAAGCGCGCGAGCATGTCGCCGGCATCCCAGCCGGGCCGGATCAGCTTGACCGCGACCTGCTGGCGGAACTCGCCGTCGACGCGCTCGGCCAGCCAGACCGTGCCCATGCCGCCGCGACCGAGCTCGCGTTGCAGCGCGAACGGGCCGACGCGCTGCCCGGCGAGGCCGCGATGCAGGGCATCGCCCGTTTCGTCGGCCAGGGTGGCCAGCACCTGCGGCGCATGGGCCTGCAGGTCGGTCTGCAACAATGCCTCGCGATCGGCCGCGAGCAAGGCCAGCACTTCCGCGCGCACGGCCGCGTCGAGGTCGAGGGCGTCGAGCCGGGCAGCCCATTGCCCGGGGTCGAGGTCGGCCAGTTCATCGAACACGGCGCGTGCCCGCGCCCAGGTTTCCGCATCCATCGATCCGCTCCGCTCCGGATGTCGTGCGAGCCTACGCAAGGCGGTCGCGGCACGGATCACCGGCCGCGCCACTCAGCTGCCGGAGGCTCCCAGTTCGCGTTGCAGGAAGGCCTTCGCCGCGCGCGTGTCGCGCTTGATGGTCGGCTCGGACACGCCGAGCAGCTCGGCGATGTCCTTGACCTCGAGGCCGGCGAAGAAGCGCATCTCAACGACCTTGACCAGGCGCTCGTCGAGCGCGGCCAGCTTCAGCAGTGCGGCATCGACCGCGAGCAACTGCTCGGCCTGCGCGTCGATCGGCAGGGCCTGGCCCTCGAATGCATCGAGGTCGACGCGCTCGGCACCGCCGCCGCGGCGCTCGGCCAGGCGGGCACGCGCGTAGTCGACGACGACCTGGCGCATGGCGCGCGCGACGGTCGCGTAGAAATGCACGCGGTTCTCGTAGTCGAGGCCGGCGCGGTCGAGTTTCAGGAACGCCTCGTTGACGAGGGCGCGCGTGTCGAGCGTGTTGCCGCGGCGATGCCGGCCGAGTTCGGCGCGCGCGATGCGCAGCATGTCGTCGTAGACCAGGGCGAACAGGCGCTCGCGTCCGTGCGGCTCGTTCGCCTGCGCGAGGGCACGCGTGATGGCGGTCGTCGCCTCGTCCATGGGCCCGATGGTAGCCGGTTGCCACGGCGCCGTCCGCGCCGTGATCCCTGCGACCACCCGACTGCGTATGCCGGGACAACCCCGTCCTGGAGCCACCGCCATGCGCCTTCGCTTCCTCGCTTCCGCCCTCGCCCTGCTCGGCGCCGCCGGCCCCGCCCTTGCGGCGGACGGTGCGCTCGATCCGGCCTTCCTGACCGATGCCGAATTTCCCGGCTTCGGCTTCTACGTCAATCCGAACGGCAGCCCGACCTTCTCGCTCGACTGGGTCGGCTCGATTCTCGAGGCCGGCGACGGCAAGATCTGGGTGGTCGGGCGCATGCGCGCTCCGGTCAACTACCGCGTCAGCCTGTACCGCGTGCGCGCCGACGGTTATCCCGATACCGATTTCGGTGACCTCGGCCTGCGCACCGTGGTGGGTCCGTGTACGGGCTTCAATGTCGTCGACGCGGTGCTGGACAGCCAGCAGCGCATCGTTGCCGCGATCGACGGCTGCGGCGACTTCCTCGTTTACCGCTTCCTGCCGAACGGCGACCTCGACACCGGTTTGGCCGGTTCCGGCGTGTTGTCGATCCCGTTCGACCTCGGCGGCACGAACGACGATACCGCGTTCGAGATCGCGGTCGCCGCAAACGACGACATCGTGATCGCCGGCAGCGTGGCCGCGGCCGGCACGCGCCGGCTCGGCATCGCGCGCTACACGAGTGCCGGCGCGCCGGCACCGGGCTTCGGCGTGGCCGGCAAGGTCAACATCGCGTTCGAGTGGTCGGTATCCGACGTGATCGGCCTGACCGGCCTGCACGTGATGGACGACGGGCGCATCGTGGCCGACGGCCAGATCTCGGAGACCACCCAGGCGGTGTCGGACGACAAGCAGTTCGTCGTGCGCCTGCTCGCGAACGGCGCAGTCGACCCGGCGTTCGGCAACAGCGCACCGGGCATCTCGAAGATCAACCTCAAGTCGCCGCTCGGCCTGACCGAATCGCCGACCGCCTACGGTTCGACGATCGAGCGCGGCGGCGCGGTCATCCAGGTCGGGCGCCTGCAGTCGAACAATCCGAATTCGTCCGGCGACATGTTCCTGCTGCGCTGGCGCGCCGACGGCCAGCCGGATCTCGGCGTTGGTCCGAGTGGAACACGCCAGTACGCGCTCGACATCAACGGCCCGAATCCGTCTGATCCGGGCCTGAACTCCGACTCGGCCTCGAACATCGTGCGCCAGTCCGACGGCAAGTGGCTCATCGTCGGCAACGGCTTCACCGCCCAAGGCCACTATGCCGCGACGATCCTGCGCCTGAAGCGCAACTTCGACATCGATCCGACGTTCGGCAGCGCCGGCCGCGTCCAGCATCTCGCCCCGATCGCGACCGACGGCGACCATGGGCTCGGTGTGCGCACGCTGCTGCAGCGCCCGGGCCGCCTGATCGTCGGTGGCGTTTCGTTCACCGGCATCAACGGCCGCATCCAGACCATGGTCGGCATGCAGAACGACCTGCTGTTCGCCGATGGCCTGGATTGAGTGCCGGACCGCGACGCACGAGGTGCAGGAAGCCCGTGCCGCACTGACGCGCCACGCTTCCTGCACGACCGGTTAGGGAAACTTTACGCCGCGGCATGACTCCCAGCAGGGAGCACCGTGGCGCGATTCGCGCGATCATGCGCGCCGCCGGCGTCCAAGGGGAGCCGGCGGGCAATTCCCTACCCAAGGCAAGGATCGGCGCATGACGCGCGGCAAGTGGATCGGTATCGGAGTGGCCGCGGTCGTCGCGGCGATCGTCGGCTGGCGCATGTGGGGCGGTGGTGACGGCGCGGCCGGGCCAGGCAGACCGGGTGGCGCGGGTGGCCGCGAGGACGGCCCGATCCCGGTCACCGCGGTCGCTGCCGAAGCACGCGACGTGCCGATGTTCCTGAGCGCGCTCGGGACCGTGCAGGCACTCAACACGGTCACGCTCAGCGCCCAGGTCGGCGGCCAGCTCAAGGCCGTGCATTTCAAGGAAGGCCAGGAGGTCCGCAAGGGGGACCTGATCGCCGAGATCGACCCGGCCACCTACCAGGCCGCCTACGACCAGGCGGTGGCGAAGAAGAAGCAGGACCAGGCCCAGCTCGCGGCGTCGCGCGGCACGCTCAAGCGCTACGAGGAACTGATCGGGAAGAAGTTCGTTTCCGCCCAGGACCTCGAGAACCAGCGCCAGACCGTGCGCCAGCAGGAAGCGCTGATCGCCGGCGACGATGCCGCGATCGCGAGCGCGCGCACGCAGCTCGGCTACACGCGCATCACCGCGCCGATCGACGGCCTCGCCGGCATCCGCCTCGTCGACGTCGGCAATCTCGTGCAGGCCAACGGCAGCGGCATCGTCGTGCTCACCCAGACGCGCCCGATCAACGTGCTGTTCAACCTGCCGCAGCAGGACATGGCCAAGGTGCGCGAGGCCGATGCGGCGCCGCTGCGCGTGCTCGCGCTGTCGCGTACCGACACCACGCCGATCGCCGAAGGCGTGCTGACCGTGGTCGACAACACGATCGACACCGCGACGGCGACGTTCAAGCTCAAGGCCGAGTTCGCCAACGATGACCGCCGCCTGTGGCCCGGCGAGTTCGTCAACGTGCGCCTGCAGGTCAAGACCGTCGTCGGCGGCATCGTCGTGCCGGCGACCGGCGTGCAGCAGGGTCCCGACGGCGAGTACGCCTGGCTCGTGCAGGGCGACGACACGGTGACGATGCGCAAGGTCGTCACGGCCGGCAGCGTCGACGGCGGCGGCGTGCTGGTCGGCGACGGCCTCGCGGCCGGCGACCGCGTCGTCACCGAAGGCCAGTTCCGGCTCAAGGCCGGCAGCAAGGTGACCGCGCTCGCGCCGGGCGAAGTGGCGGCGCCGAAAACGCCACCGGCCGACGGCGCGAAGCGCGGCCGTCGTCCCGGCGGCTGAGCACGAACGACGCGCGGGACGACGAGCGACGCGTCGTCCCGGCCCCGAACCGCAAGACAGGACGCACGCCGCGGCGCGCTCCGATCCAGCAGGACACCCGACCGTGGGCTTCTCGACCCTCTTCATCCGCCGACCGATCGCCACCTCGCTGCTGATGGCGGCGCTGCTGCTGCTCGGCATCGCCGGCTACCGCCTGTTGCCGGTGTCCGCGCTGCCCGACATCGACGCGCCGTCGATCCAGGTCACGACGCAGTATCCGGGTGCGAGTCCGACCACGATGGCCTCGCTGGTGACGACGCCGCTCGAGCGCCAGTTCGGGCAGATCTCCGGCCTGCGCATGATGACCTCGGATTCGTCGGCCGGCCTGTCGACGATCCTGCTCACGTTCGACATGGCGCGCGACATCGACGCCGCCGCGCAGGACGTGCAGTCCGCCATCAACGCCGGACGCGGCACGCTGCCGAACAACCTGCCGTACCCGCCGGTCTACAACAAGGTCAATCCGGCCGATGCGCCGATCCTGACCCTGGTCATGCAGTCCGACGCGCTGCCGATGCGCGAGGTCAACAACTACGCCGACTCGATCCTCGCGCAGAAGCTCTCGCAGGTCGCCGGCGTCGGCCTGGTCAGCATCGCCGGCAACGTGCGCCCGGCCGTGCGCATCCAGGTCGACCCGTCCGCGATCGCGAACCAGGGTCTGACCATCGAGGACCTGCGCTCGGCGCTGACCCAGGCCAATGTGAACGGCCCGAAGGGATCGATCGACGGCGCCGCACAATCGTTCTCGATCGGCGCGAACGACCAGCTCGCCGATGCCGAGGGCTATCGCAACACCATCGTCAGCTACAAGGGCGGTTCGCCGGTACGGCTTTCCGACGTCGCCAGGGTGATCGACGGCGTCGAGAACGACCAGCTCGCGGCCTGGGCCAACGGCAAGCCGGCCGTGCTGCTCGACATCCGCCGCCAGCCCGGCGCGAACATCGTGCAGACCGTCGACAACATCAAGCAGCTGTTGCCCGACCTGCGTGCCCTGCTGCCGGCGAACGTGCATCTCGACGTGTTCGCCGACCGCACGGTGACGATCCGTGCCTCGGTCGAGGACGTCGAGTTCACCCTGATGCTGACCATCGGGCTCGTCATCGCGGTGATCTTCGTGTTCCTGCGCCGGCTGTGGGCGACGGTGATCCCGAGCGTCGCCGTGCCGTTGTCGATCATGGGCACGTTCGCGCTGATGGCGGCGATGGGCTTCTCGCTCGACAACCTGTCGCTGATGGCCCTGACCGTCGCTACCGGCTTCGTCGTCGACGATGCGATCGTGATGATCGAGAACATCGTGCGCTACCTCGAGAAGGGGCGCGCGCCGAAGGAGGCGGCCGAGGAGGGCGCGCGCGAGATCGGCTTCACCGTGCTGTCGCTGACCGTGTCGCTGGTTGCCGTGTTCCTGCCCTTGCTGCTGATGCCGGGCGTGACCGGGCGCCTGTTCAAGGAGTTCGCGGTCGTGCTGTCGATCGCGGTCGGCCTGTCGATGGTCGTCTCGCTGACCCTGACGCCGATGATGTGCGCCTACCTGCTGCGCCGCGAGAACTCGCCGGCGGACGAGGCCTCGGTCGACAGCGGTCACCACGGCCGGGGCGGCTGGTGGAACCGCCTCGTCGACGCCTACGCGCGCAGCCTCGATTGGGTGTTCGCGCACCAGAAGCTGACCATGCTCGTGCTGACCGCGACGGTCGCGCTGACCGTGCTGCTGTTCGTGACGATGCCGAAGGGCCTGTTGCCGGACCAGGACACCGGCATGGTCAACGGGGTCGTCCAGGCCGACGAGACGATCGCGTTCCCGGCCATGCTCGAGCGCACGCAGCGCGTCGCCGAGGCACTGCGCGCCGACCCGGCGGTCAGTGGCGTCGCCGCCTTCGTCGGCGCCGGCTCGATCAACCCGACCCTCAACCAGGGCCAGCTCAACATCGTGCTGAAGCCGCGCGCCGAGCGCGACGCGCTCGACGTGCTGCTGCCGCGCCTGCAGCGCACGGTCGACACGATCCCGGGCGTGGCCCTGTTCCTCAAGCCGGTGCAGGACATCGCGCTCGACAACCGCATCGCGCCGACCGAGTACCAGTACGCGCTGACCGACGTCAACGCGGACGAACTCGCCGCGTTCGCCGAGCGCATGACCGCCGAGCTGCAGAAGCGCCCGGAACTGGCCGACGTCGACAACAACCTCGCCGCGAACGGCCTGCAGCTCAACCTGACCATCGATCGCGATCAGGCGAGCCGGCTCGGCGTGCCGATCCAGACCATCGACGACACCCTGTATTCGGCCTTCGGCCAGCGCCAGATCTCGACGATCTTCACCCAGCTCAACCAGTACCGCGTCGTGCTCGAGGTCGACCCGCAGTACCGCACCAGCGCCGACCTGCTCGACCGGCTCGCCGTGCGCGGCAGTGCCGGCGGCGCCCTGACCGGCAGCAACGCGACCACGCTCGGCATGGTCACCTCGAGCAACTCGGCCACGCCGAGCGGCATCGGCGCGCAGGGCAACACCGGCATCAGCCTCGCCGGTGGCGGCACGATCCCGATGGCCGCGCTGGTCGACGCCAAGGTCATCAACGCGCCGCTCGTCATCAGCCATCAGAACCAGCTGCCGGCGGTGACGATCTCGTTCAACCTCGCGGCCGGATACTCGCTCTCGCAGGCGGTCGAGGCGATCGCCGCCGTCGAGCAGTCGATCGGCATGCCGGCGCAGGTGCGTGGCAGCTTCATCGGCAAGGCCGGCGAGTTCTCGGCCTCGATGACCGACGAGGTGCTGCTGATCCTCGCCTCGCTGGTGGTCATCTACATCGTGCTCGGCGTGCTCTACGAGAGCTACATCCACCCGGTCACGATCATCTCGACCCTGCCGCCCGCCGGCGTCGGCGCACTGCTCGCGCTGACCCTGTGCGGCTTCAGCCTGTCGATCGACGGCATCGTCGGCATCATCCTGCTGATCGGCATCGTCAAGAAGAACGCGATCATGATGATCGACTTCGCCATTGACGCGGAGCGCAACCAGAACAAGTCGCCGCAGGAGGCCATCCACCAGGCAGCGTTGCTGCGCTTTCGGCCCATCCTCATGACCACGCTGGCCGCGCTGTTCGCCGCGCTGCCGCTGATGCTGGGCTGGGGCGAGGGGGCCGAGCTGCGCCGGCCGCTCGGGCTGGCCATCTTCGGCGGCCTGATCGTGAGCCAGATGCTCACGCTGTTCACCACGCCGGTGATCTACCTCGCCTTCGACCGCCTGGGCCGCCGCTGGGCGGGGCGCGCATGAACCTCTCGCGCCCCTTCGTCGAGCGGCCGGTGGCGACGGTGCTGCTCACCATCGGCCTCGCGCTGGCGGGCATCGCGGCGTTCTTCGTGCTGCCGGTCTCCCCCTTGCCGCAGGTGGACTACCCGGCCATCACCGTGTCGGCCAGCCTGTCGGGCGCCAGCCCGGAGACTATGGCCAGCAGCGTGGCCACGCCGCTGGAGCGGCGCCTGGGCGTGATCGCCGGGGTCAACGAGATGACTTCGTCCAGCTCCAGCGGCTCGGCCCGGGTCAGCCTGCAGTTCGACCTGAACCGCAACATCGACGCCGCCGCGCGCGAGGTGCAGGCCGCCATCAACGCCGCCCGTGCCGACCTGCCCGCCACCTTGCGCAGCAACCCCACCTACCGCAAGCGCAACTCGGCGGCGTCGCCTGTGATCATCCTGGCACTGACGTCCAAGACGCGCACGCCGGGCGAGATCTACGACGCGGTGTCGAACGTGGTCAGCCAGCGCCTGTCGCAAGTCGATGGTGTGGGCGAGGTGGAGATCGGCGGCGGCTCGCTGCCCGCCGTGCGCGTGGAGCTGCTGCCTTTCGCGCTCAACCGCTACGGCATCAGCACGGAAGACGTGCGCGCCGCCATCCAGGCGTCCAACGCCAACCGGCCCAAGGGCGCCATCGAGGGCGACGGCCGCCGCCTGCAGATCTACACCCCGTCGCCCGCGCGCCGGGCGGCCGAATACGAGTCGCTGATCGTCGCCTGGCGCAACAACGCCGCCGTGCGCCTGGGCGACGTGGCGCGCGTGGAGGACGGCGTGGAGAACCGCCGCACCCTGGGCCTGTTCAACGGCGAGCCGGCCATCATCGTGCTCGTCACGCGCCAGCCGGGCGCGAACATCATCGAGACGGTGGATGCGGTGCGCGACCTGCTGCCCGAGCTGCAGGCCCAGTTGCCGCAGGACATCCAGGTGGCGGTGGCGTCGGACAGCACCAACTCCATCCGCTCCTCGCTCAAGGAGATCGAGCTGACGCTCATGGTCTCCATCGCGCTCGTGGTGCTGGTGGTGGGGCTGTTCCTGCGCAAGGCGCGGGCCACGGTGATCCCGGCGGTGGCGACGGTGGTGTCGCTGCTGGGCACTTTCGGCGTGATGTACTTCCTGGGCTTCAGCCTCAACAACCTGAGCCTGATGGCGCTGACGGTGGCCACGGGTTTCGTGGTGGACGACGCCATCGTGGTGCTGGAGAACACCATGCGCCACATCGAAGCCGGCATGGACCGCCTGCAGGCGGCGCTGCAGGGCGCGCGCGAGGTGGGCTTCACGGTGCTGTCCATCAGCCTGTCGCTGGTGGCGGTGTTCATACCGCTGTTGTTCATGGACGGGCAGGTGGGGCGGCTGTTCCGCGAGTTCGCGGTCACGCTGTCGGCGGCGGTGATGATCTCGCTGGTGATCTCGCTCACCACCACGCCCATGATGTGCGCCTGGCTGTTGCGCGCGCACGACCCCGCGAACGACAAGCCGCCCTCGCGCCTGGCGCGCTGGGCCGAGCGCGGCTACCAGGGCGTGCTGCGCGGCTACGGCCACGCGCTGGACTGGGCGCTGGCGAGCAAGGGGCTGGTGGTGCTCATCCTGCTGGCGGTGATCGGGCTCAACGTGTATTTGTTCGCCAAGATCCCCAAGGGCTATTTCCCCGAGCAGGACAACGGCCAGCTCGCCGCCGGCATGCGCGCCGACCAGAGCATCTCGTCCGACGCGCTGGCGCGCAAGCTGCGCCAGGCCGTGGAGATCATCCGCAAGGACCCGGCGGTGGACACCGTGGTGGGCTTCTCGGGCGGCAGCCGGGCGGGCGGGGGCTTTTTGTTCGTGAACCTCAAGCCCCTGAAGCAGCGCACCGACAGCACGCCGGCCGTGATCGCGCGGCTGCGCCCGCAGCTCAACCAGATCACGGGGCTGCGGGTGTTCCTGAACCCGGTGCAGGACCTGCGCATGGGCGGGCGCTCCAGCAACTCCACCTACCAGTACACGCTCAAGGCCGACAACATGGCGGACCTCAAGCTCTGGGCCGGCAAGCTGGCGGACCGGCTCAAGGAGGAGACCCTGCTGCAGGACGTGGACACGGACCTGGCCGAGAACGGCGTGGAAACCTTCGTGGAGGTGGACCGCGCCAGCGCCTCGCGCCTGGGGGTGAGCAACGCGGCCATCGACAACGCGCTGTACAACGCCTTCGGCCAGCGCTCCGTGGCCACCATCTACGGCGAACTCAACCAGTACGCCGTCATCATGGAATGGGCGCCCGAGTACACGCAGGGCCCGCCCGCGCTCAAGGACATCTACGTGGCCGCCAACCCCACGGGCGCGACCGGCACGGCGGCCAACCCGGGGCAGCGCGGCGCCTCCACGGGGCAGGTCCTCAGCACGGCGCCGTCCACCATGGTGCCGCTGTCCGCCATCGCGCAGGTGGTGGAGCGGGCCGCGCCCACCTCCATCAGCCACCAGGACGGCGAGCTGGCCACCACCATCTCGTTCAACATCGACCCCGGCACCTCGCTGGGCCAGGCGCGCCAGGTCATCGAGCAGGCCGAGGCCACCATCGCCATGCCCACCAACGTGCGCGGCAGCTTCGAGGGCACGGCGCGCAGCGCGCAGCAGTCGCAGGGGCAGCAGGCCTTCCTCATCGTCACGGCCATCGTGGTGATCTACATCGTGCTGGGCGTGCTGTACGAGAGCCTGATCCACCCCGTCACGGTGCTCACCACGCTGCCCTCGGCGGGCGTGGGCGCGGTGCTGGCGCTGCTGCTGTTCGGCATGCAGTTCACCATCATCGCGCTGATCGGCGTGTTTTTGCTCATCGGCATCGTCAAGAAGAACGCCATCATGATCATCGACTTCGCGCTGGAGGCCGAGCGCGCGCGCGGGCTGTCGGCGCTGGACGCCGTGCGCGAGGCCTGCGTGCTGCGCTTTCGCCCCATCCTCATGACCACCATGGCGGCCGCGCTGGGCGCGCTGCCGCTGGCCATCGGCTTCGGCCAGGGCTCGGAGCTGCGCCAGCCGCTGGGCGTGGCCATCATCGGCGGGCTCATCGCCAGCCAGCTGCTCACGCTGCTGACCACGCCCGTGGTCTATGTGCTGCTGGACAAGCTGCGCAAGCCCGCGCCCAACGAACACCACCTGAGCCGCGCTGCCGCGACGACGCCATGACCACATCCTTGCGACTTTCTTCCCTGGCCTTGGCGCTGCTGCTGGCCGGCTGCTCCACCGTCACCCCCCACAGTCCGCCCTCCATGGCAGCGATGCCCGCCGCCTTCAAGGAAGCTGGCGCCACCTGGGCGCCCGCCGCGCCTGCCGACGCGCTGGACCGCGGCCCGTGGTGGGAGCTGTTCAACGACCCCGAACTGAACCGCCTGGCCAGCGAGGTGCAGCTGTCCAACCAGAACATCGCCGCCGCCGTGGCTGCCTATGCCCAGGCGCAAGCCGTGGTGCGCCAGCAGCGCGCGGGTCTGCTGCCGTCCGTGTCCCTGTCCGGCGGCGCCACGCGCACGGGCGGCGACGGCGCCAGCCGCTCCGGCACCACCACCCAGGCATCGCTGGGCGTGGACTGGGCGCCCGACCTCTGGGGCCGCCTGCAAGGCGGCGTGGACAACGCCACCGCCAGCGCGCAGGCCAGCGAGGCGGACCTCGCATCCGCCCGTCTGTCCGCCGTGGGCACGCTCGCATCTGCCTACTTCCAACTGCGCGAGGCCGACGCCGAAGCCGACCTGCTGCAAGCCACCGTGGAAGGGTATGAACGCAGCCTGCAAATCGCCCGCAACCGCTATGCCGCAGGCGTGGTTGCGCAGACCGACGTGCTGCAGGCGCAAACGCAACTCGCCAACGCGCGCGCCGACCTCGCCACCGTGCGCCAGAACCGCGCGCGCTACGAACACGCCCTGGCCGTGCTCATCGGCCGCGCGCCCGCCAATTTCTCGCTGCCGCCCGCCGCGTGGACGGCCCAGGTGCCCGACGTGCCCGTGGGCCTGCCGTCCGACCTGCTGCAACGCCGCCCCGACATCGCCGCCGCCGAGCGCGCCGTGGCCGCCGCCAATGCGCAGATCGGCATCCAGCGCGCCGCGTACTTCCCCAGCCTGAGCCTGGGCGCGTCGCTGGGCAGCAGCGGCAGCAGCGTGGGGGACTTGTTCCAGGCCTCGCACCTGGTCTGGTCGCTGGGCCTGTCGGTGGCGCAGACGATCTTCGACGCCGGCGCCAACGCCGCCCGCGTGGAACAGGCCCAGGCCGCGCACGAGGCGCGCGTCGCCACGTATCGCCAGACGGTGCTGACCGCCTTCCAGACCGTGGAAGACCAGTTGACCACGCTGCGCACCCTGCAGCAGCAGGAACCCCTGCGCCGCGAGGCCCTGGCCGCCGCCGATCGCACGGCCCAGCAGCAGCTCAACCGCTACCGCGAGGGCCAGGTCGCCTACACCGAGGTGGTGACGGCCCAGGCGGCCGCCCTGTCGGCCCAGCGCGCGCTGCTGCAACTGCAGGTCAACCGCCAGTTGGCCGTGGTGGCGCTGGTGCAGGCCCTGGGCGGGGGCTGGCAGGCGCCGTGGCAAGGGTCGTTGCAAGGGCAGCGATAATCCTGTTTTGATAGCTGCTGGCGCTTGTCTGGCAAGCGCTGGCGGCCAATTTGACTCATATTCTTCAAGGAATGCATCGTGGATGCTGTATTGCTGGCCAAGGCCGCCGTCATGGGAATCGTCGAGGGCCTGACCGAGTTCCTGCCCATCTCCTCCACCGGCCACCTGATCCTGGCGGGCTCGCTGCTGGGGTTCGACGACGCCAAGGCCAAGGTGTTCGACATCGCCATCCAGACCGGCGCTATCTTCGCGGTCATCCTGGTGTACTGGCAGAAGATCCGCGCGACCCTGGCGGCGCTGCCCACCGAGCGGCAGGCGCAGCGGTTCGTGCTCAACGTGTTCATCGCCTTCCTGCCCGCCGTGGTGCTGGGGCTGCTGCTGGGCAAGGCCATCAAGGCGCACCTCTTCACGCCCACGGTGGTGGCCAGCACCTTCATCATCGGCGGCTTCATCATCCTGTGGGCGGAGCGGCGCGCGCCCTCGGCCACGCGCGTGCAGTCGGTGGACGACATGACGCCGCTGGACGCGCTCAAGGTCGGCCTGGTGCAGTGCCTGGCCATGGTGCCGGGCACCAGCCGCAGCGGCGCCACCATTATCGGGGGCATGCTGCTGGGCCTGTCGCGCAAGGCGGCCACCGATTTCTCGTTCTTCCTGGCCATCCCCACGCTGATCGGGGCAGGGGTGTACAGCCTGTACAAGGAACGCGCGCTGCTGTCCCTGGCCGACGTGCCGCTGTTCGCGACGGGGCTGGTGTTCTCGTTCGTCAGCGCCTGGCTGTGCGTGCGCTGGCTGCTGCGCTACATCAGCAGCCACAGCTTCGTGCCGTTCGCCTATTACCGCATCGTGTTCGGCGTCGTCGTGCTGATGACCGCGTGGATGGGCTGGGTGCAGTGGGTGGATTGAGCCCAGGCGCCCTCTGAGGCGCTGAAATGGGCAGCCCATGAAAGTGATAAGCTGCCGCGGACACATTCCCCGCCGGGTTTTCGCCGCATGATGCAAGACGAGCCAGAGTTGCCGGAACACCGCCCCCCCGCCCGCAAGGCCGATTGGTCCAAGGCGGAGTTGCTCGACCTGGTCACGCGCAGTGCGGGCGCCACCATGGCCGTGGTGGACCGCAGCCTGACGATGATCTACGTCAACGACGAATACGCGCGCTGGTTCGGCACCGTACCCCATGAACTGGTCGGCAAGACCCTGGTGGACGTGTACGGCGAACCCGACTGCCTGCGCTTCATGCCCTTCGTGGAGCGGGTGCTGCAGGGGGAGCGGGTCCAGTACCAGCGCCTGCTGCACACCCCCTACGGCTTCGACGAGTGGCGCACCATCTGCCTCACGCCCTGGCACGGCCCGCAGGGCGGCATCGAAGGCTTCATCACCACCGCGCTCGACGTGCACGAACTGCAGGTCACCATGAACGCGCTGCGCGCGGCCAACCAGCGCCTGTCGTCGCACATGGAAAACAGCCCGCTGGCGGTGCTGGAGATGGACCACAACCTGCGCCTGCTGCACTGCTCGCAACGCGCCGTGCAGCTGATGGGATGGCTGCACGTGGCCGGCCTGGAGGGGCGCCTGCTGACGGATCTGCTGGACCTGCCCCCCGCGCACGGCAACAGCCTGCAGCAGGCGCTGCAGCGGCTGCAGTCCGGGCAGGAAACCCAGAACCGGGCCGAGACCTGCTTCGTGCGCGGCGACGACGGCACGGAGGTGCATTGCGAATGGTTCAACTCGGCGCTGACCGATGCCGGCGGCCATGTCACGTCCATCATGGCCCTGGTGCAGGACGTGTCCGCCAAGATCCAGATCGCGCGCCAGCAGCACTACCTGGCCAACCACGATTCGCTGACGGGGCTGCTCAACCGCGCGGCCTTCCAACGGCAGCTGGAGCAGTCGCTGGACCTGGCGCGGCACGGCGCGGGGGCCGTGGCGCTGCTGTTCATCGACCTCGACGGGTTCAAGGGCGTGAACGACACCGAGGGCCACCGCGCGGGGGACGAGGTGCTGCGCATCGTGGCCCGGCGCATGGCCGGCACCGTGCGCGCTGGCGACACGCTGGCGCGGCTCGGCGGCGACGAGTTCCTGGTGATGCTGGACCGCGACGTGACCCGCGAGGTGACCGACATGATCGGCCACCGGCTCCTGGAGGCGCTGCAGCAGCCCATGACCGTGGAGGGACGGGACCTGTTCATCGGCGCGAGCATCGGCATCGCCGTGCACCCCCCGGTGCAGGGGGACATCGACGACCTCATGAACCGGGCCGACCAGGCCATGTATTCGGCCAAGCGCGCGGGCAAGGGCCGGCTGCACTACGCCGAGGCCGCCTGCTCCTGAACCTGCGTCACGTCCCCAGCAGGGCGACGCTCTGCTGGAAGTGGAAGAAGTTCGTCGGATCGTACTGGGCCTTGACCTGCTGCAGCCGCGGGTAGGCCGGGCCCCAGTAGGCGCAGGCGTAGTCCCGCAGGCTGGCGTCCGGGTAGTTCTGGTACACGTGCCCGTTCAGGAACGGCTTGACCAGGGCCATGAAGCCGTCCAGCCAGGCCTCCATCTGCGCGCGCTCGGCCGGGTTGCGCCAGAACACGTCGACGACCAGGTCGGCGTCCACGTCGCGGTGGATGAAGGCGCTGTCCCCCACCGGGTAGCGGTTGATGGCCCCGCCGTACGGCTCCAGGTAGGCCAGCGACCAGGGGTTGGGCGAGGTCTTGAAGTAGTCGATGATGCGCTGCCAGTCCGCCGGCGACAGCGGGGTGTTGATGTAGCCGCTGGCCTTGGTCTCGGCCACGCCGTCGGGCAGGTTATCGGGCAGCGTGTAGGGCTGGTCCTCCAGCCAGACGTTCATCTCCGGGTAGGTGCCCGTCTTGTCCACTAGCAGCTGCGCGCTGGGAACGGCCATCAATGGGGCGATGGCCTGCAGGCCGGCCTCGCGCGTGCCGCAGAACATGCCCTGGACCATGTACACCGGCACGCCGTTCTGGTAGCCCAGGTTCATCATGTAGCCCAGCGCATCGGGGGCGCCGGTCTTCATGAACTGGCGCTGCATCAGCGTGAGGACCTGCGCGGCGTGCGCTGCGTCCCAGCTCACGGCCCAGGCCCACACCTGGTCGAGCCGCACCATGCGGTAGGTGACCTGCAGCAGCACGCCGAAATTCCCGCCCGTGCCGCCGCGCAGGGCCCAGTACAGCGGGGCGTTCTCCTGCGCGCTGGCCGTGACGATGCGGCCGTCGGCCAGCGCCACGCGGAAGGATTCGACCATGTCGCTCTGGATGCCGAAGGCGCGCGAGGTGTAGCCGTAGCCGCCGCCCTGCACGAAGCCGCTCACGTGCACGCTGCCGCAGGCGCCCGTGGGCACGTGCCAGCCGGTGTGGTTCATGGCGCCGTTGAAGTGGTCGAAGTCGGTGCCCGGCAGCACATGCACGCGCTGGTTGGGCGGGTCCAGCACCACGCCGGACATCTCGCTCACGTCCACCACCATGCCGCTGTTCACCGAGTAGCCCGCCGTGCTGTGGCCGCCGCTGCGCACGGCCACCCACAGGCGGTACCTGCGCGCGACGGCCAGGCACTCCAGCACGTCGCTCTCGCAGACGCAGTAGACGATGAGCTCCGGGTAGGACTGGAAGGCGGGGTTCGACTCCTGCCGGTCCTCGTTGTAGCTCGGATCCGAAGGCAGCACAACACGGCCGACGAGCCTGGCTTCCAGCTCGGCGATCGCCTCCCACGGGACGGCTTTCTCCGCGCCCTGCGCCGTACTGAGGGTCTCCCGGGAACGGAATTGCGCGATGCGCGCGTCCTTGGCAATGCGGGCAGGGCTTTTGCGATGGGCCATGGCGAACGATCCTCCGTGAATGAACGCGAAGCCCCGTGTGTAGCGCAAGCCCGGCGGTTTGACCAGTGCGAAATGACCCGCGTTCAGGTGGACGAGAGGGCCAGGTCGCCGGTGTTGCGGCGCAGGCAGAACTTGCCGCCCTGCTTGCCGCTGTACATCGCGGCGTCGGCGAGCTTGAGCAGGCCCACCGCGTCGGTGCTGTCGTCGGGCGCGATGGCGTAGCCGATGGTCAGGCCCACCTCCACCTGCACCTGCCCCAGGGAGAAGGGCGAGCGGAAGGCCTCCAGCAGCTTGTAGCCCAGGTCCTGCGCCTGCCGCAGGCTGCTCAGGTGGCCCGCCATCACGACGAACTCGTCGCCGCCCAGGCGCGCCACCACGTCGCTCTGGCGCACGTGGCCCTGCAGGCGGCGGGTCACCGCGATCAGCAGCTCGTCGCCCACGTCGTGGCCGTGCTGGTCGTTCACGGGCTTGAAGCCGTCCAGGTCCATCACATAGACCGCGAGCATATTGTCCGGCCCGCAGCGCGGCAGCGCTGCGGCCAGGGCGATGTTCAGGCCGCGCCGGTTGGGCAGGCCGGTCAAGGGGTCGGTGTGGGCCAGCGAGCGCATGGCGTCGCGTTCGCGGCTGGCGTCGAGGGCCTGCACGCGCAGCGCCTTGGTGCGCAGGCCCAGCACCCGCATGAAGAGCAGCATGTCCAGCGTCGCGCCGAACTGGAACGAGTGCAGTGTCCAGAAGTTCACCGGCACCCAGCCGCGGATCACGCCGATGACCGTGGCCGTGGCCACGAAGTAGACCAGCCAGGCCAGCAGCAGGCTGGCGCCGATGGGGTCGCCCTGGCGTGCTTTGCGGATGGAGCCCGGAATCCCCATGAGCGCGGGCACCAGCCCCAGGATGCTCACGATGCCCGCGATGGCGGCGGTGCTGAGGATGTCGAGCGCATGCATGACGCCCAGAACCGCGCACAGCACGGCGCCGCCGCGCATGGCGCGCAGCAGGCGGCTGCGGGGGCGGTCGCCGACCAGGGCCTGGCTGATGAAGAGAAACGATCCGCAGGTCGCGGTCAGCGCCGCGAGGCCGGCCGCATGGACCTCGAACCAGGGGTATTCCTGCCACAGGTACTGCGTCCCCAGGCCGAAGAGGTGCATGGAGAACAGCAGGCTGCCCGTGATCAGCAGGGCGTACTGGATGAAGAGCGCCTCGCGCAGGTTGATCCACTGCGCGAGGCTGTAGATGAGCAGGCACAGCGCCAGGCCCGTCTGGATGCCCTGCAGCATCTGTTTATCGATGGCCGTTTTGTGCCACGCCGTGGGCTTGCTCAGCGTGATGGGCAGCACCATGGCGCCGCGGGTCTCCACCCGCAGCAGCAGGTCGTAGTGGCGCCCCGGTTGCATCTGCAGGGCGAGCGCGTGCGAGCGGCTGAGCAGCGGCCGCTGCGAGAAGGCCTGCAGGTTGCCCAGCGTGGCCTGCTGGGTGACGTAGCCGCCGGTGGTGAGGTAGACCTCGACGCGGTTGAGCACCGGGTAGTCGATGTCCAGCACCCAGATGCCGTCCGAGGTCGGCGCGGCCATGACCGGGATGCGCAGCCACACGGCGTCCTTGCGCACGCCCAGCGTGCCGCGCGTGCCGGCGTGGGGTTCGAACCGCGAGGCCTGGGCCATGGCGTCCTGCACCGACAGCGTGCGCGAGGGGTCGGCCAGCACCGCCACGACGGGCCACACGTCATGGATGGGCGTGCCGTCCTGCAGCAGCAGGGGCTCCGCTGCGGCCCTGGCCGTGCCGCCCGCCAGCAGCGCCAGCAGCAGGCAGCCCGCCAGCCAGCGCGCGAGCCAGGCGGGGAGGGCGGAGGAGGTGCTGCGCATCATGGTGTGGCCGTTCGACGCTCAGGCATTGTGCCGGAGCGTTCCCTTCCCGCCCTGCTTGCCGGCATACATGGCCGCATCCGCGAGGCGGACCAGCCCCTGGGGGTCCTCGCTGTCCAGCGGGGCGAGCGCGTAGCCTATCGTCAGGCCCATGCGCAGGCGCAGGTGGCTCAGAGCGATGGGCTCTCCGAACGCGTGCAGCAGCGACAGGCCCAGTTCCTGCGCCTGCGCGGGGTGGTCCAGGCCCTGGGCCATGATGATGAATTCGTCGCCCCCCAGCCGCGCCACCACGCCGGCGCGGTGGCGCATGCAGGACTCCAGGCGGTGGCCCACGGCCACCAGGAGGTCGTCGCCCACGTCGTGCCCATGGGTGTCGTTGATGGGCTTGAACCCATCGAGGTCCAGCAGGTAGAGCGCCACCAGCCGGCCGGGCCCGCATTCGGCCAGGGCGGTTTGCAGCGCCAGCTGCAGGCCGCGCCGGTTCGACAGGCCGGTCAGCGAGTCGGTGTAGGCCAGCGAGCGCATCACGTCGCGCTCGCGCACGGCTTCCGCGGCGGCGGCCCGCAAGGCGGCCGAGCGCTGGCCCAGCACGCCCAGGAAGAGCAGCATGTCGGCCGCGGAGCCCAGCTGGAAGGAATGCAGGGTCCAGAAGTTCACCGGCAGCGCGCCCTGCACGAGCGCGACCATCACCACGGCGGCGGCGAAGTAGGCGGCCCATGCCGCCAGCAGCGTGGCGCTGATCCGGTCGCCCCTGCGCACGCGCGCCAACGCGATGGGAAGGCTGACGAGGGACGGCAGCGGGCCCAGCACACTGATGACGGCGGTGGCCGTGCGCGTGCTGATGAGGTCCAGTGCAAAGGCCGCGAGCAGGGCCGCCGCGAGCGCGGCCCCGGCCTGCATGGTGCGCAGGAAGCGGCCGGGCGGCTCCTGGCCCGCCAGCGCATGGCCCATGAAGAGGAACGACCCGGTGATGGCCAGCAGCCCCGACAGCCCGGCCGCGTGGGTCTCGATCCAGATGTTGTCGCCCCAGAGGAACTGGGTGCCGATGCCGAAGAACTGCAGCGAGAAGCCCGCGCTGCCGGCCACCAGCATCGCGTAGAAGAGGAACAGGTTCTCCCGCAGGCTGACCCATTGGGCGAAGCTGTAGATGCCCAGGCACAGGGCCAAGCCGAAGAGCACGCCCTGCAGCATCTGCTCGCGCAGCGCGGCCGGCAAAAGGACGGGTGTCTTGCCGATGGTGATGGGCACGATCATGGCGCCGCCCGTGTGCACCCGCACGAAGAGCTCGTAGGGCGTGTCGGCCGCGAGGTCCAGGGTCATCGTCGGCGTGCGCCCGCGCAAGGGGCGGTCCGAGAACGGCCTCAGGTTGCCCTGTGCCGTGTGCTGCACGACCTTGCCCTTGCTGACCAGGAAGAAGTCGACCTCGTTCAGCACGGCGAAGTCGATGTCCACGATCCATTCGTTGCCCGACGCCACCGGCGAAATGAGGGGCACGCGCAGCCAGACGGCCTCCTTGCGCACGCCCAGGCTCCCGCCGGTTTTCGGCGGCGGCGCGAAGTCGGGCCGGCGGCCCAGCACGTCCTGGATGGAGAGCTGCCGCGTGTCGTCCACCAGCATCGAGGCCACCGACCAGGCATCGGCGCTGCGTCCGTCGGGCGGCAGTACCAACCGCACATCGGCGGCCCAAACCCAGGGCGCCGCCAGGCACGCGAGCCAGCACCACGCGCACCGGAGCAGCCAGCGCGTTCGCAGGAGAAGGAAAAGCTGCTTCATGAGGCCAACGCCAGCTCGCCGCTGTTGCGGCGCATGGTCCGCTTGCCGCTTTGCTTGCCGGCATACATGGCGGCATCGGCCAGCCGGATCAGGCCCTGCGGGTCGTCGCTGTCCAGCGGCGCGAGCGCGTAGCCGATGGTCAGCCCGATGCGCAGGTGCAGCGGGCCGAAGACGAAGGGCTGTTCGAAGGCATGCAGCAGGCCTCTGCCGATCTCTTCGGCCTGCTCCGGCGATTCGAGGTCGCAGGCCATGATGATGAATTCATCGCCGCCCAGGCGCGCCACCGCGTCGGTGTGGCGCCGCACGTGGGCCTGCAGCCGCTGGCCCACAGCCACGAGCAGGTCGTCGCCCACGTCGTGCCCGTAGGCGTCGTTGATGGGCTTGAAGCCGTCAAGGTCCATCAGGTAGAGGGCGACGATCCGGTTCGGCGAGCACCGCAGCAGCGCGGCGTGCAATGCCTGCTGCAGGCCGCGCCGGTTGCTCAGGCCGGTGAGCGGGTCGGTGTGCGCCAGGGAATGCATGAAGTCGCGCTCGCGCAGCGCTTCCTGCGCGGCGGCCCGGATGGCCTGCGCTCGCAGGCTCAGTACCTGCAGGAACAGCAGCATGTCCACCGTGGCGCTGATCTGGAAGGAGTGCAGCGTCCAGAAGTTGGCGGGCACCCAGCCCTGGACCAGGCTCGCCATGACGACCGCGCCCACGGCATAGACCGTCCAGGCCACCAGCAGCGTGGCGCCGATGGGGTCGCCCCGGCGCATGCGCCGGATCGCCGCGGGCAGGCTGAAGACGGTGGGCAGCGGCGAGACCAGGGTCATGAAGGCGACGCCCGCGCGGTTGCCCACGCCGCCCAGCAGATAGGCCACGCAGAACAGCGCCGTGGCCGCGGCGCATGCGTGCATGGCGCGCGCGTACCGGCCGTGCGGTGCATTACCCGACAGCACGGCGGGCAGGAACAGGAAGGAGCCTGCCAGACTGACCAGTCCGGCGGCGATGCCCACGCGCTGGAGAAGCCATTCGTTGCCCGGCCACAGGAACTGCGGGCCGATGCCAAAGAAATGCAGCGAAAAGCCCATGCTGCCGAGTACCACCAGCGCGTAGGCGCCGAACAGGCGCTCGCGCTGGCCTACCCACTGGATCAGGCTGTAGGCCAGCAGGCACAGCGCCAGTCCGTTGAGGGCGCCTTGCAGCAACTGCTCCAGCAAGGCTTGGTGCGCTTGGTAGGTTAAGGGCCGCAGCGTGATGGGCAGGATCATCGGCCCGTTGGCGCGCACCCGAATCAGCAGTTCGTAGCGCTGGTCGGCTCGCAGGTCCAGCGCCGCCACCGGTGTGCGGCTGGACCTCGGGGAGTCGTCGTCGATGAACTCCCGGGCGCCCAGCCGCGACTGCTGGAGCACCCTACCTGCGCTGACGAGGTAGACGTCGATTTCATTGAGCATGTAGCCGATGTCGATGACCCAGGGCTGGTCGATGACACCGGCTGTTTCCAGCGGAATGCGCAGCCACATCGTTTCTTTGCGACTGCCGAGCGAGGCGGTGCGCCGGGGTGGCTGCTCGAATGTGTCCAGCTTGTCCAGAACCTCCTGCACGGACAGTGTGTGCGAGGCATCGGTCTTGAAGGTCATGGCATCCCAGGCGCTCAGCTCGCGCACGTTCTGGGTCAGGACCAGGGGGCCGTCCGCGTGCCCTGCCAGCGGGAACAGCAGGCACAGCGCGGCGCACAGCCGCAACGCCATAGCGAAGAACCAGGACAGCGTGGTTATCGGCATGGGCGACCTGCTCACTGCGGCATGGAGCGCGCTTTCCCGGCGAGGCCTGCGTTCCAGCTGCCCGGGGTGGTCAGCCGGTCTTCCAGCCGGTTGAGCCAGCGGGGCGCGTCGGGGTCGTCGCTCCAGCCGTCCACCAGCGTATCCACCTGGTTGAGCAGTTCGGTGGGCAGCTGCAGGGGGCGCGTCTGGCTCATCAGCACCCGACTCATGAAGTGGTACCCCAGCGCCCGGGTGAGCGCCCGCACGATGGAGAAGCGCGGCAGCAGCAGGCGCGCCACCGCGTCGATGGCGCGGGCCACGAACAGCACGCCCCAGAACAGCAGCGCGGACGACCAGGGCACCGGCTGGGTCAGCCCCAGGTCCTGCGCGGTGGTGCGCCCGCACAGGTAGCGCGTCATGAGCTGCGGGAAGGGCTTGGCGATGTCCCAGGGCAGAGACTTTTCCATGGTCTGCATCAGCGCCTGACCCAACGCAGGGCGGGGGTCGGGGTCCACGGGCTCGGCGCGGCCGCGGGCCTGCATCTGCGCCATCAGCACCCGGCCCTGGTCCATCGTCTCCACCATCAGCGCACGTTCGATGCCCAGGATGTGGCCCACCACGTTCCAGGCGTGCAGATAGGCTTCCTCGTCCGCGCGGGGCAGGCCGATGCCGAGGCGCCGCAGGCTGCGCAGGAACACGTAGCCGAAGGTCAGCAGCGTGTAGGCCAGCTCTTCCTGGTTGCAGGGCAGGCCGTCGCCCGCCAGGTCCCAGCCGCGCGCGTACAGGGCCCGGAACATCACCTGGCGCCCGCCGCGCGGCTGCGCGGTGGCCTGCACCCGGCCGTCCTGGCCTACATGCAACCTCTCCAGCGCCTCGGGCGGGCTGCCGTGCAGGATGAGGTTGCGGATGGTGGCGTGGATCAGCCGCACCTTGAGCACCTGCGCCACGCCGGCGCCGCGCTGTGCGAGTCCGCCATGCATCATCACCGGGAAGATCATGGCGGCGGTCGAGCGGATGCGGTATTCGGTGTTCTGCTCCAGCTGGCCCGAGGTGTGCAGTACGCTCGACAGGTCGGGGACCACGTAGCACTCGGGCAGGCTGGCGCAGAACAGCAGGATGCACGAGAGCGCCCCGTGGTCCATGAACAGCCGCTCGGCGCGCTCGATCTTGCGCTCGTCGGCCCAGGGTGGCAGCACCTGGGCGGTCTGCACGTAGCGGTTCAGGGCGTCGGCCATGGCCTGGTCCACCATGCCCGTCGCCGTCTTGTCGCCCACGGTGCCGACGACCGGGCCGGGGGTGGCCTGCCAGCGGGCCAGGGTGGCGTTGTCCGTCCACTGGCCGAACAGGATGTTGAGGGTTTCCAGCTGCTTCCACTGCGGTGCGTCCGCATCCACATCGCCCGGCGGCCAGGGACCGAGGATGTCGGCGATGGTCTGGTCGGCCAGCGGGTCGGCGCGGTGCTCCATGGCGGCCAGGGCCGCTTCCGGCACGGGGGTGGCGTGGGTCGCGTTCGCGTTCATGCCGCAACTCCTGCGGGCGCACGCCAGCGCTGGAAGCCCGCCAGCGCGCACAGCAGCGGTATGCCCATCGCGAACGGCGCGATGGAGCGGATCTCCACCGGGTTGCCCAGGATCATCTGGAACACCATGCCCGAGGCGTAGATGGCCAGCGGCACCAGCGCATGGCGGCGCAGGAACGGGCTCGTGGGCTGCAGGGCCAGCTTGCGGACCGACATGCGGAAGCTGAAGATGATCACGAAGGCCACGAACACCCAGCCGAAGAAGCCCTGCACCGTTTCGCCGAACCATGCGCCGTCGGTCTTGGCCATGATCCAGGCCTTGAGGGTGTAGACGAGATAGGGGTCGGCGCCCAGGTCGAACGCCGTCACGATCATCGCGGCCACGAAGGACAGCATGATGGCGTTGCCCGTGCCCGGCGCGCCATCGACGGGCGACTGCCAGACGATGAGGTTGGTGATCACGTAGCCCGCGTAGGTCAGCGCGAACCACATCATGGGGATGACGATCGGCACGTCCACGAAGCGCGCGCCCAGCACGTCGGTGTAGGTGTAGTGCCCGAAGAACCAGCCGTGCGTGGTGCCCATCTGCTCGGCGAACCAGCCGAAGCTCACCGCGATCAGCACGAACTGCAGGGCCGGCCGCACGCCCAGCAGGTGCGTGGCACTGGCCCAGCAGCAGGCGAACATGAGCACCGAGGCCGTGACGATGGCGATGGTGGTGTCGTTGTGGGTGCGGACCGCGGTGACCACCAGGAAGGCGGCCAGCAGGGCGAAGCTCAGGACCGGCAGTCGCGCTGCCGCGGGGGGCTGTGCAGGCATGTTGGGTGTATCACGCTGTAACGAACTCCCAGTGTAGAGGATAGACCTGCGTTTCGCGCTGCTTGTTTGCCCTGAGCGCCGGAGCGCCTTTCAGCGCTTTCCACGGCTTTTTTGGTGTTATAGGCCGCGCCGGGTTATGGCGCCAGCGATGCCAGGTTGAGCAGTGAGGCCTCGATGGCCGCCGCCGTCGCCTGCGGCTGCTCCATGGGGAACAGGTGGCTGCCGTCCAGCATCATCGTGCGACCCTCAGTGATGCGCAGCGTCATGGCCATGCCCACCTGCTTCATTTCTTCGGAGTCGCGCCCGCCGATAAAGGCGGCCGGGCATTGCAGCGGGTGGCTGCGCAGCAGGCGGCCCAGGTTGTGCGGCAGGGTGTTGTAGATGGCGGTCTCCACCGCGCGGTCGAAGCCGAGCACGCGCTTGCCGTCCTGGTCCTGCAGGCCGTGGGCAATGTAGTCGTTCAGCACCTCGGGGTGCCAGCGCGCGAAGGCCTTCTTCTTGCGGAAGTGCTCCAGAGCCTCTTCGTTGCTGGCCCAGGCAAAGCGCCGCTGCCGGCTGATCTTGCCGGGCGAGATGGAACCCACCACCTGCGTGCGCTTGGCCACGCCGACGGCGTTGGCCTTCCAGCCGCCCAGCAAGGGCGAGTCGATGAGCAGCACGCCGCGCACCAGCTCGGGGTGGCGGGCGGCGGCCATCACGCTCAGGAAGCCGCCCAGCGAATGGCCCACCAGGAACACCGGCGCGCCCAGGCGCCGGACCTGCGGCGCCGTGAAGTCCGCGAGCTGCTGCACCAGGTGCGGCCAGTTGTTGGTGACGGGGTATTTCGGGTCGTGGCCGAAGCGGTCCACCGCGCTCACCTCGAAGCCGCGGGCCTTGAGGTGCTTGAAGAGCACCCGGTAGGTGCTGGCCGGAAAGCTGTTGGCGTGCGAGAAGACGATGGGGAGCATGGACGCCATCAGATCAGCTTGTCCAATGGCGTGGCGATCTTCTTGAGCGGCTTGCTGCGCGCTGGCGTGACCATGATGGGCACGCTGGTCGCGCCGCCGCCCCAGGCCGGGTCCTCGATGCTGTCGAACACCTCGCGCAGCTTCTGGCCCCAGCTGTCGTGCAGCATGCGGAAGTAGGGGTTGTGCTCGTCGATGCAGATGACCTTCTCGGTGGCGAAGCGGTCCGCCTCGTACACCACCAGGTCCAGCGGCAGGCCCACGGACAGGTTGGACTTGAGCGTGCTGTCCATGGACACCAGGGCGCACTTGGCGGCTTCGTCCAGCGGCGTCTCGGGCGTGAGCACGCGGTCGAGCACGGGCTTGCCGTACTTGGACTCGCCGATCTGGAAGTACGGCGTCTCGGGCGTGGCCTCGATGAAGTTGCCCGCCGAGTAGACCTGGAACAGGCGCATGCCCTCGCCCTGGATCTGGCCGCCGAACACCATGGACACGTTGAAGTCCACGCCCGAGCGCTTGAGCGCCGCGCCGTCGCGCTCGTGCACGTGGCGCACGGCGGCGCCCAGCACGCGGGCCGCGTCGAACATGCTCTTGGCGTTCCAGATGGAGATCGTCTCGCCCGAGTCGCCGTCCTTGAGCTGCTCGGTCTGCAATATCTCGCGCACCGACTGCGAGATGGACAGGTTGCCGGCGGACAGCAGCACCATGAAGCGGTCGCCTGCCTTCTCATAGATCATCATCTTGCGGAACGAGCTGATCTGATCCAGGCCGGCGTTGGTGCGGGAATCGGACAGGAAAACCAGCCCGGCATTGAGTTTGATGGCGACGCAGTACGTCATGGGAATCGGGGGGAGTAATGCGGATGGAAAGAGCCCGAGAGTTTAGTCCGGGCGGTGCGGATTATAAAATTGATAGCTGCAGGCGCTTGTGCAGCAAGCGCTATAGGCCAAAAAAGGCACAAAAGCTCCAAATCGGCCGCCATTTGCCGATGACATGAAGATGACCCTGCCCACGACACATGCCGCCCGCCGCTGGGCGGCGCCTTTCCTCGTTGCCGCCACGCTGCTGACCGCCTGCGGAGGCGGCGGCGAAGACAGCAAGAACCCCGCGCCCCCCGCGCCGCCGCCCGTCACCGAACGCGCGGGCCGCCTCGAATCCGCCGTGCCCCTGGGCACCGTGCCCGCCGCCGACATTGCCCAGGCGCTGGCGGCCAAGGAATCGCTGGCCCAGGACGTGGTGCCGCGCTACGCCGTGGCCAACTACCGCATCGAATACCTCACCACCGACGCCGACGGCCAGGAGGTGCGCGCCTCGGGCCTGGCCAGCGTGCCCTTGAAACCTGCAGGCGCCAAGAGCCCTGTGCTGAGCTACCAGCACGGCAGCATCTTCCAGGACGCCGAGGCACCCAGCAACCACGCCGTCGCGTCCGAGGTGGCGGTGGTGCTGGCCTCGCTGGGCTACATCGTGCTGGCGCCGGACTACGTGGGCTTCGGCGCGTCCAAGGCGTCCAAGCACCCCTACCTGTTGGCTGCTCCTGCGGCGGCATCCACGGTGGATTTGCTCACCGCCGCGCGCACCTGGCGCGCGCAGGCGGGCGTCGCGGACAACGGGCAGCTGTTCCTCACCGGCTATTCCGAGGGCGGCTACGCCACGCTGGCCGCGCACCGCGCCATGCAGGACGCGGGTTCGCCCCACCTCGCGCAGCTGCGCATGACCGTGACCGGCGCCGGGCCCTACGACGTGCAGGCCACCATGGACGGTCTGGTGGACGTGGTGCGCCAGGAGCAGCCCGTGCTGGGCGCGCTCATCGACCCCGGCTTCCTGCGCTACCTGGGCGGCAGCGTGCAGCGCGAGGTGCGCCGCCTGCTGCTGCGCGCGTTGGTGCCGGGCGATGCGGACGTGAGCTACGACACCCGCTTCATCGACCGCTTCCTGGCCGACGACACGCACTACCTCGCCGAGGTCAGCAGCGTGCACGACTGGCGCCCCGCCGTGCCCGTGCGCCTGTACCACGGCCGCGACGACCGCACCGTGCCCTACGCCAGTTCCGTCAGCACCCTGCGCGCCATGCAGGCGCGCGGCGCGGGCAGCCTGGTCAGCCTGACGGACTGCCGCGCCCACCCCACGGCAGGGCACATGCAGTGCGTGCCGCCGTTCATCACCTTCCTGCTGGGGCAGTTCGCGCCGCTGGCGCAGGATTTGTAGAAAGCCGGGACGGCACCCCGTCATGCTTCAAAAAATATAGCTGCTAGCGCAGATGGAGTATGCGTCGAAGGCCGATTTGATATAAAAATACGGTGGCCTATCCCGGGGTCGTCAAGGAGCCTCTCCATGCAAGCCCTGCGCAAACTCTCCATCCGCAACAAGCTGATGGCCAGCATGGCGGCCTGCCTGCTGCTGTTCGCGGCCATCTCCACGGTGCTGGGCTTCGTGCTCACCGGGGCCAGCCTGCGCGAGCGCGTGGTGGGGCTGGAGCTGCCCGCCGTGGTGGGCGAGATCCGCAACGACATCCTGCGCCAGATCGGTGCCCCGCTGGCCATGGCGCAAGGACTGGCGGCCAACAGCACTGGGAGGCGGCCAGCCTGCCCGACGACGCCGCCGCCGCATGGCAGAAATACGCGGGCGCCCTCAAGCAGCAGGCCCGCGCGGCCAGCGTGTTCTGGGTGTCCGAGGCCACGGGCCGCTACTACACCGACCAGGGGCTGGACCGCACCCTCGCGCCCGGCAACCCGCGCGACAAGTGGTTCTACGACCTGGTGGGCAGCGGCACGCCCTACGTGCTGCAGATCGACAAGGACGTGAGCGCCAACAGCTACATGCTGTTCATCAACACCCGCTTTGATGCAGGCGGCGGCAAGCGCGGCATCGCCGGCCTGGGCCTGTCCGTCGATGCGCTGGCGCAGGCCGTGCGCGCCTACCGCGTGGGGGAATCGGGCTCGGTGTTCCTCGTGCGCGGCAACGGCACCATCCTCGTTCACCGCGACGCGGCCCTAGCCGACGGCCAGCACGACTTGAAGAGCCTGCCCGGCTTCGACACCGCCCTGGCCGCCGCGCTGCTGGGCAAGGAGCGCTTTGCCCACGCGGCCTACGACGTGCCCACCGGCCGCCAGCTCGTGGCCTCGTCCTATGTGCCCGAGCTGGACCTGTACGTCATCGCCGAACTGCCCGAAGCCCAGGTGCTGGGCCAGGCGCGGCGCGGCATCGCGCTCACCTCTGCCGTGGCGGCACTGGTGGGCGGGGGCATCGGCCTCTTGGTGATCGTGCTGGTCAGCCGCGCCATCGCCGCGCCCGTGGGCCGCGCCGCGCGGCTGCTGCAGGAGATCGCCGACGGCGACGGCGACCTGAGCCGCCGCATGCCGGTGGAGACGGGCGACGAGGTGGGTGCGCTGGCCGAGGCCTTCAACCGTTTTGTCTCGTCGCTGGAACGCATGGTGGGCGCGGTGCGCCAGGCGGCCGACTCCATCTCGGTCGCCAGCTCCGAGGTGGCGCAGGGCAACCACGACCTGAGCCAGCGCACCGAACACACGGCGGGCGCCTTGCAGGAGGCGGCCTCGTCGCTCGCTGCGTTGACCGACAGCGTGCAGGCCAACACCCAGGCCACGCACAGCGCCGGGCAACTGGCCCAGTCCGCGCGCGGCGTGGCCGAGCGCGGCGGCCAGGCGGTGCAGCAGGTGGTGGAGACGATGGAGGGCATCAACGGCTCCTCGCGCCGCATCGCGGACATCATCGGCGTCATCGACGGCATCGCCTTCCAGACCAACATTCTGGCGCTGAACGCCGCCGTCGAGGCCGCCCGCGCCGGCGAGCAGGGCCGCGGCTTCGCCGTGGTGGCGGGCGAGGTGCGCAGCCTGGCACAGCGCAGCAGCGAGGCGGCCAAGGAAATCCGCCAGCTCATCACCGCATCTGTCGAGCAGGTCGAGGGCGGCGCCCAGCAGGTGCAGCGCGCGGGCGCCACCATGCGCGAGCTGCTCGAATCCGTGGGCAAGGTCACGCGCATCATCGAGGAGATCAGCGCCGCGTCCACCGAGCAGGGGCGCGGCATCGCGGGCATCAACACCGCCATCGCGGGGCTGGACCGCGCGACGCAGCAGAACTCCGCCCTGGTGGAAGAGTCCGCCGCCGCCGCGGCCAGCCTGCGCGAACAGGCGCAGCAGCTGCTGGGGGAGGTGGCGGCGTTCAAGCTGCGCGAAGGAGGGTCGCAGGCGCTGCGCATCGGCCACTAGCCGTTGGTTACTGGCTGCGCCGGCCGCCTCAGCCCGCCAGCTTCTTCAACTGGTACAGCGCATCCAGCGCCTCGCGCGGGCTCAGCGCATCGGGGTTGATGCTGCCCAGCGCGGCCTCCACCGGGCTGGCGCCCGCGCTCTCCGGCGCTGTGGGCATGGCGAACAGGTCCACCTGCCGCTCGTTTTCGCCCGCGCGCTCCTCCAGTGCCGCCAGCGTGTGGCGCGCGTGGTGCAGCACGGGCGAGGGCATGCCCGCCAGCTTGGCGACCTGGATGCCGTAGCTGCGGCTGGCGGGGCCGGGCTGGATCTCGTGCAGGAAGACGATGTCCGCGCCGCTTTCGGTCGCGCTCACGTGCATGTTCACGGCGTGGCGCGCCTTGGCGGGCAGCTCGGTCAGTTCGAAGTAGTGCGTGGCGAACAGCGCGAAGGCGCGGGTCTTGTCGTGCAGGTGCGTGGCGATGCCGCTGGCCAGCGCCAGGCCGTCGAAGGTGCTGGTGCCCCGGCCGATCTCGTCCATCAGCACCAGACTGTGCGGCGTGGCGGCGTGCAGGATCTGCGCGGCCTCGGTCATCTCCAGCATGAAGGTGGACTGCGCATTCGCCAGGTCGTCCGCCGCGCCGATACGGGTGTGGATCGCGTCGATGGGCCCCAGCCTGCATGCCGTGGCGGGCACATGGCTGCCCATGCTGGCCAGCAGCACGATCAGCGCTACCTGCCGCATGTAGGTGGACTTGCCGCCCATGTTGGGGCCGGTGATGACCTGCATGCGCGTGTTGGCGTTCAGGCGCGTGTGATTGGCGATGAAACTGCCGCTGGAGGTCTCTGCCAGGCGCGCTTCCACCACGGGGTGGCGGCCGCTCTCGATCTCGATGCAGGGTTCGGGCACGAACTGCGGCGCGCACCAGTTCAGCGTGAGCGAGCGCTCGGCCATCGTGCAGAGGACGTCCAGCGTGGCCAGCGCGTGGGCTAGGCGCGTGAGGGCGGGCACGTGGGGCTGCAGCCGGTCCAGGATCTGCTCGTACAGCCATTTTTCACGCGCCAGCGCGCGCTCGCTGGCGGACAGGGCCTTGTCCTCGAAGGCTTTCAGCTCGGGCGTGATGAAGCGCTCGGCGTTCTTGAGCGTCTGGCGGCGGCGGTAGTCGCCGGGCACCTTGTCCACGTGGCTGCTGGTCACCTCGATGTAGAAGCCGTGCACCTTGTTGAACTGCACGCGCAGGTTGGGGATGCCGGTGCGGGCTTTTTCGCGCGTCTCCAGGTCGAGCAGGAAGGCGTCGCAGTTGGTCTGGATGGCGCGCAGCTCGTCCAGCTCGGTATCGAAGCCCGCGGCGATCACGCCGCCGTCGCGCACCAGTGCGGCGGGCTCCTCGGCGATGGCGGCGCACAGCAGGTCGGTGCAGCCCTCGGGCGGGTGCAGGTGGCTGAAGATTTGAACCAAATAGGGCTCCAGCGCTTTACTGGTAAGCGCTAGCAGCTCTGCTTTTTGTAGCGTCATGCACAGCGCGACCAGTTCGCGCGGGCGCACCTGGCGCAGCGCGGTGCGGGCGGTAATGCGCTCCACGTCGCTCACGCCCTTGAGCTCGGCGCGCAGCTGCGCCCAGGGGCCGCTACCGCCGCCCGCGCCAGCGGCACCGCGCAAGGCCGTGGTGGCCGACAGCCGCTGGCGTGCTTCGGCGCGGTCGCGGCGCGGTTCCAGCAGCCAGGTCTTGAGCAGGCGGCTGCCCATGCCGGTCATGCAGGTGTCCAGCAGCGAGAAGAGGGTGGGCGCATCCTCGCCGCGGAGGGTCTTGACCAGCTCCAGGTTGCGCCGCGTGGCGGCGGGCAGGTCGATGAGGTCGTCGTCGCGCTGCACCTGCACACTGTGCACGTGCGTGAGCGTGCGGCCCTGCGTGTGCTCGGCATAGGCCAGCAGCCCGGCGGCGGCGGCGTGCGCCTCGCCCAGGTCCTGCGCGCCCCAGGCCTGCAGGCTGGCGGCGCCCAGGTTTTCGAGCAGCTTGCGCTCGCCCAGGGCGCTGTCGAACTGCCAGTCGGGCCGGGGGCTCATCGGGCAGGTGAAGGCGCCGCCCTGGCGCAGCGCCTGCAGCTGTTGTTCAAAGCGGTCCGTCACGCCCGCGCTGTAGATCAGCTCGCTGGGCGCCACGCGCGCCAGCCACGCGCCCAGCTCATCGTGCGCGCACTCGGCCAGGAACACGCACCCCTGCGTCACGCTCAGCCACGCCAGCCCGCAGCGCGCGCGCGGCGCCTGGTGCACGGCCATCAGCAGCGATTCGGCCTTGTCGGACAGCAGCTCCGTGTCCGTCACCGTGCCGGGCGTGACCACGCGCACTACCTTGCGCTCCACCGGCCCCTTGGCCGTGGTCACGTCGCCCACCTGCTCGGCGATGGCCACGGATTCGCCCATCTTGATCAGGCGCGCCAGGTAGTTCTCCAACGCATGGAATGGCACCCCCGCCATCACCACCGGCTGCCCGCCCGACTGCCCGCGCTGCGTGAGCGTGATGTCCAGCAGGCGCGCGGCCTTCTCGGCGTCCTGCCAGAAGACCTCGTAGAAATCGCCCATGCGGTAGAACAGCAGCGTGTCGGGGTGCCCGGCCTTGATGGTCAGGTACTGCTGCATCATGGGGGTATGCGCTGAGAAGTCTAATTTATCCATTAAAATCAACAACTTAGCGTTTACGCCGGCTGCTCTTGGTGTAATTTTGGTGTAGTTTGGGCCATGTTTTGCATGCCCTCCCAGATGCGCTCAAGCTCCCTGGAGGACTCCGTGTCTATCCAGCGACCGTAGACCGTCACGAGCATGGAGTAGTCCTTGTGGCCCAGCTGGTTGGCAATGAAGGCGAGATTGCCCCGTGCCGTGAGGTTCCAGCAGGCGAAGGTGTGCCGGGTCTGGTAGGGCGGACGGGGGCGGATCTCGGCACGCCGCACCAGGTTGATCCACTTCGTGTTCCAGGCGCTGGGCACGAAGTAGTCGTTGACGACCTTCTTGCGGGCTTGCGTCTTCGGCGATAGCAGCACGCGCACGTGATCGATGCGCGATTCGTGGCGGTTCAGCCAAACGGTCAGGTCGGCCGCTTCGCGCTGCTCCGCATCGGCGACAAGCACCTTCATCGCCTCGCGTGCCGGCGGCTGAAGCAGCACGGTGCGCTCCTTCTTCGTCTTGGGCACCTTGAACGTCACCGACTGCGTGATGGAGCGCCGCACCGTGATCTTGCTGAAGTCCGGCGCCACGTCCTCGACGGCCAGGGCCAGCAGTTCGCCCGGCCGCAGGCCGGTATAGACAGACACCGTCACGGCGGCCTTGTCGATCGGGTGCAGGCAACCCTTCTCGATGAGCGACAGGTATTCCTCGTAGGTCAGCGGGTCCGGGTCTTTGCTGCTCTTCGTGAAGCGCACGCAATGCTTGCCGAGTTCGCTGCAGTATTTGTTGTTCTCACACCAATAGAGGAAGCCGGAGAACGTCGCCAGGTAGTGGTTCACCGTGGAGACGGCGCGCGTGGCGATCAGGTCCGCGCGCAGCTTCTGGATGTCCTCGGGCAGCAGCGAATCGACCATGCGATTGCGGCCGAGGGTGTCCACGCAGATGTCCAGCGCGATCTCGTAGCGGGTTTGCGTTTCCGGCGTGATGTCCACGGCCTTGAGGGGCTTGTAGCGGTCGCACAGCTCGCCCACGCGCTTGCCAGGCATCACGCTCGCGGCCGCGCGCGAGTGCGGGAAGAATTCGGCCTCGTTGTAGCTGCCGTTCCTCAGCGCAAACAGCGCCGCGCTGCGCAGGCCGACGGCGTGCTTGATGTTGTTGCGGGTCGGCTCCAGCCGAAGCGTATGGGTATGGCGGGCGCGCTTGAACATGAAGAAGACGCGGATCGAGTTGCTCCGCACTTCGACGCCGGGATATCCCGTATTGGTTGCCGCTGCATTCGCCATCTGTCTTACCTCACAGTTCAGTTCTGCGCTTCGCCATCGAGCGGCCACTGGCCTGTCTTGAGCATGAACAGCTCGAACAGGCCGGGCGGCATCGCTCGATCCCCGGCCTCCCATTGCTGCCACCCACGCAGTGAGGCGCGCACAGCTTGTGCGGCTTCTGTTTGCGTGAGTCCCACAGCGAGGCGGGCTTTGCGGATGGCGTCGGGTTTGGGGCTGTGAGGTTTCGGGTCGTTCATGCGCCGGCAGCGAAGCCCGATCCGCAAGCGCGGCCGGGAGGTACTACGGGTTGGAATTATACGCTCATTGAGCGCATGCGCGCCGTCGTCGCGTTCCACCCTGCACGTCAGCTTCCGACAGGGATCAGAAGGCTTTGACGAGGGCATCGCTTTCGACCCAGCGCTCGAACTCGCCAAGGTGCACGAAGATGCGGCCGTCCGGTGCCTTGCGCCAGATGCGTCCTTCGATCCAGACGCCGCCCTTGATCTTGTGCCGCACGGCGTTCTCGCTGTAGCCCGTGACCTCAGCGAAGCGCTTGATGAGTACCCACTGGCTGGCACTGCCCATGATGATGGCCTCCATTCAAGGCAGGCCATCGATGCAGGGAAGGGGACGGCCTTGTCTGGATCAAATTGTCCGAACTGCTCGACGAGCGCGAAACCGGCGTGGGCGTGCAGGGGCGCAGATGGGCGTGGAAGTCAGGGCAGCATAATCGTCTTTCATGGCCAGCACCGTTCATCCAATTCACTTCGAGGACTACAGCGGCATTCAGTTTGAACGCCTTGTCTTTGCGTACCACGTTCGGGCTGGCTGGCGCGACCTGGTCTGGCACGGCCAGTGCGGCGGCGATCAAGGAAGGGACATTTCCGGCATCGAGGATTTCGATGACCGGCCCGCACGCAGGACCATCATCCAGTGCGCCAACCGCGACACGCTGACGCTGGCGAAAGCCCGTACCGACATGGAGAAGGCCGTCGCGGCCGTCGGCGGCAAGCCGGATGCGTTCAAGTTCGTCTGCCGTGGTGCTGTCTCCGACGCGGGCAGAACGCGGATCGGGGAGGCCGCGGCCGTGCTTGGCGTAAAGCACGTGACGATATGGTCGAGCGTCGAGTTCGAGGAGAACCTGCGGCTGCGCGCCGAGTACCTGTTGCACCGCTTCGCGCAGGGTGTCGAGTTCCCCGAAGCGGAGGCGGACATCCGCAAGTTCGTCGACGACTTTCCTGACCTGTCCGATGCCGATGCGCTGGGGCTGATGGCCGCCGTGTTCGACCGGCCGGCCTTCCACACGCCGTTCCACCAGGAAAGCTCGCTCCCGGCTTTCCAGCAAGCCGTCGAAGACACCATCGGGGCGCTCAACACCGGCGTGTGGCGAACACGCGAAGGTACTGAAATCCGGCGCATCCCTTCGATCCATCACATCGGGGACCAGCGCGTGCGCAAGGTGCTGGCACAGGTCGTTCGCCAGGTGGACGAGCTGCGCCGCATCTTCGTCGCGCGCCTTCGGGAGGGCGAGATCCGGCACTGCCAATGCGGCCAGCTGGATTGCCCAACCTACATGCTCAGCCCTCGTGTCGCCGATGAACTTGATGGTGCTCGCGACCGCATCCTCACCCTGTTTCGTTCGGTGCATGCGCCGTTCGATGTTGTCCTTCGATGAAGGGCAAGCTGGTGAACCCCGCGCAAGGCCCGTCAGAGGCCGCGATTCTTGAACGCATGCTTAGCCTATGCAATGAGGCCTGTTTCACCGTGGCATTGCAGCGCCGCCGCTTGCGCACGGTCGAACCTGAAGATGCGAAGTTCGTTTTTCGTTGGTGGGCGGACTTGCAGTTCCTCATCGTGGCGCTCCGACGGCTGCGGCGTTCCGCCGCGCTCGGGGTGCGCATTCCATCAGTGTCGGAGCGTGTTACCCGAGCCATCGACGCTTTCGACAAGATGCTTCCTGATCTTGCGAAGATGCGGAATATTGGAGAGCACGTGGACGACTACGCGGTGGATGCTCCGAAGCGTCGCTATGCCGATGTGGACCGCAAGCAGCTCCAGGTCGGGACATGGGACGGCACTGTCTACCGATGGATTGGCGAGTTGAACGTAGATGTCGCGCATGAAGCCGCCGAACAACTCATGCGCGAGTTAGGGGCGGCCGTTCGTGCAGTCATCGAAACGCAGAGCAAGGGCCAGCACTAGGCACTTTTGAGCTTCGGCTAAGCCCAGCAGGCTCAACCGATGCCTAGTAGCGTCCCGGCGTTCCGCCGTCGGGCTCGCGGGCTGCGCCCCGCGCTTCGTGCGAATCGCGGCCATCCGGCTTTGATCCCTGCCGCCTCCGGCCTTTGAGGGCCTGCGCGCTGCGCTTGCCCGTCCGTGCCTTCCTTGGAGGGTGGTGGGCGGTCTTGCTGTTCCCTTCACCGTACCACGGCGTTCTCGCCGTCAAGGGCGGCGCGCCGACGGCGCTTGCGTCCTGGCGGCCGTCTGCGACCCCTGACTGCTTGCGCTGCGCCGTGCTGGCGACGGTTCCGGGCAATTCCGCCCGAGCAACCGGAGCACGTCATGTCGCAACTTTCCCTCGCTTTCGATTCTTCGCTGATGGTGCGTGATGCACGGGGCCGCTACCTGCTGGCAACCGCGGATCAGATCCTCGCGGCTGCGCGCCAGGTCATCGACCAGAAGATCCCGCGCGGCACACTGTTCACGTCGCCGGCGATGGTCAAGGACTACCTGCGCACGAAGCTGGCCAGCTTCGAACACGAGGTGTTCGCGGTGCTGTTCCTCGACAGCCAGCATGGGCTGATCGAATACGTCGAGATGTTCCACGGCACGATCGATGCGACCGCGGTGTACCCGCGCGAAGTGGTCAAGGCAGCGCTGCGGCTCAATGCGGCTGCGGTCATCCTTTCGCACAACCATCCCAGCGGGAACCCCGAGCCCAGCCGGGCGGACGAACTGCTGACCCATCGGCTCAAGGAGGCGCTGGCGCTAGTGGGCGTTCGCACGCTGGATCACGTTGTCATCGGCGGCGAGGCCACGTCGTCTTTCGCCGAACGTGGTCTGCTCTGATCGAAGGGGCTCCGGCCCCTTCGATCATCCGAGCTGTCGGGCCTGCGCGGTCTTCGATGCCAGATGCGCTTCCACGTTGTGGCGGCGCAAAGCCTTCTTGGCTTGGGCCGCTGTCGCCTTCTTTGACGCCAACAGGGCATCCAGTTGGTCTTCCCAGCGTACCGCGCGATGCGCCACCATATGCTCTGCGAGCCTGTCGACGTCGCCGTCTGCCGGGGCAGGCGACGCTCCACCGACATAGGCATCGCAGACCGCCAACATTCCTGACTTGACGGGTATATCGGCCACGCACAGGATGGCCGTGACCACATCGAGCGCATTGGGCTTGTCCATGTGATCAGGGAGACTGCTCATCCAGGCACCTTCGACTTCGGTGGACCACGAGCGGAGCAAGAAGCACACTTCGTGCGCATGCCGCGCAATGGCCTCCGCTGCGGCATGATTGGACGATTCGAGCACCATGCGGCGATAGCCGCTCGCATACGCGCTCTCGATAGAGGGGAAGACGGGCACTCCCTGAAAGTGAGGCGACAGCGGAGAAGGGTCCCTTCCGTAGCCGGGGCTGAAAGTCGGTTGGATGCGTACCGCCGGCCCCGCATGTTCGGTCAGCGGCAGCACAGCTTCGAGCAGCACCTTGCGATCAATGTCGCCCGGCGTGATACCAAGCACGATCACGCCGTAGGGGCGCTTCGTTACCGCCTGCCTGAGCGCGTCTTCGAGCACCTGCGGCAGACGCTGGTCCGTCGTGAAGTGCTGGGCGACTGACGGCGCCAGCCGCCTCTGCACGAAAGGCTGCACCACCTGCAGGTCGCCGGACGCTGTGACGACACCGAGCACGTCAACGGGCTCGCTGTCCATGGGTTCATCATCGGGCCGCAGCAGCAGGTCGATGTCGCTGTGCAGGTTCTCGGGTAACGGCGTTTCCACCAGCACCGCGACGCGCAGCGACGACGAGTGCGCGAGATTGGCGGCCGTGTTCAGCCGGTCTTTGTTGTCGCTCCACGACTCCTGGGTCAGCGGCAGCGGGCCGACCACCACCAGCGTGCCGCTGGGCAGCCGGTCCATGCCGGACGAGAACAGACCATACTCTCCCAGGTCGATGGTGGCGTTCCCCGACTGACCGGCCCGCTCCGCATAGAGCAGCGCGCCATCGCTTGCGGCTTCGTACCTGGCGATGGCCGCGTCGATGGCTTCCTGCGAGGTCGTGATGTACACGCCGGGCACCGGACCATCGGGCCAGACCTTCAGGGCAGCGACGGCGGTCACGGGTTCCAGTGCCTGCAGCAGTTCGTCGGCGGGCAGGGTCAACGCGTGCAGCTTTGCGATGCGCCTGGCGAGGCGGTCGGCAGACTGGCTGTCCCACTGCGCAACCGCCACGCGGGCGGGGAACGCATTGACTTCGGGCCAGTTGCGCAGGCCGGGAACGGCTGCGATCAGGTCCAGGGCCTGGCCGTGCTTGAGGGAAAGGTTCTGGCGTTCGAGGTACGCGCGCAAGCGCTCCGCGAACACCTTGAGCTTCTGGGTGTCCATCTTGATCTCCATCGGGCGTCGAGCCGGTGCACGCTTTGCGGGCCGCCCAAGGGATCAAACATGGATTGGGTGAGGCGCTGAATGCTCCGTCTTCGTCGTACCCCGAGGGGCGCGCGCGGCAGGTGACGGCGACCAGAGCCAATCATACTGCGCGGAGACGCCCTCGCCACGCTTGGCGTCCCGTCGTTGCGCCTTCGGCCTTACAAGGCGATGCTTCGCGTCAGCAGCACGGCGCTCGAAGGACACAAGCTCGCGGCCTGTCGTGTGGCAAGGATCGCGGCCGGTGCGGCGCTGCGCTCGATGGGCTTGAAGCCCGCGCGCTCGAAGAACGGAGCGGCCGTCGTGGTCAGCAGCCAAGCATCACGCCCGCCTTCGTCGAAGGCGCGGCGCAGCAATAGTGCAAGGATGCCGCCGCCGATGCCGCGACGGTGTGCGTGGGGCAGCACGATCAGGGAGCGCGCCAGCACGTCCCGGCCCATGCGCTCGAAGCCGCCGTAGCCCACGCGCTCGCCCGATACCGTGGCATAGGCAAAGAAGCTGCGCCCCGGTTCGGTCAGGTCGTCCGTGGGAAGGCCGGCCTCGTGCAGCGCCAGGACCAGGCCCGCGTCGCCGCCGGCGATGGGCGCGTCCACCAGCAGCGGCGTTCCGTCTTCCTTGCGGATCTCGCCCTCCGGTCGCTGCGGCAGCAGATCGATCACCATGTCCGAGGGGCGGCACAGGCGCACGCCCAGGGCCGAAGCCACAATGGGGCGATTGATGAGGATCGGGTGCGCCAGCATCTGGTCGATCAGTTCGTCATCGCTCCAGTGCGCGGCGTCCAGGCCGAGTTCCTTGTAGGGCGTGCCCTTGACGCGCAATACATCCCGCACACGCATGTCCAGCCGCGCGATCAGCGATTTCAAGGTGTCGCGGTCGGGCGGCACCTTCAGGTACTCGATGACCGTGGGTTCGGTCCCGCTGGCGCGGATCAGCGCCAGCGTGTTGCGCGACGTGCCGCAGTCGGGGTTGTGGTAGATCGTGACGGTGCTCATGCGGGGTGTCTCACTGCACTGCGCGGGGCCTGTTCGTACCAGCCGCGAGAACGGTTGACCACGCGCACGACCAGCAGCATCACCGGCACCTCGATCAGCACGCCGACCACGGTGGCCAGCGCGGCACCGGAATGGAAGCCGAACAGGCTGATGGCCGCTGCCACGGCCAGCTCGAAGAAGTTGCTCGCGCCGATCAGCGCCGAAGGACACGCGATGCTGTGCTTCTCGCCCACCTGGCGGTTGAGCCAATAGGCCAGCCCGGAGTTGAAAAACACCTGGATCAGGATCGGCACCGCCAGCATGGCGATCACCAGCGGCTGCTGCAGGATGGCTTGGCCCTGGAAGGCGAACAGCAGCACCAAGGTCAACAACAGCGCGGCGATGGACAGCGGGCCGATGCGTGCCAGTGCGGCATCGAACGCGGCCTGGCCGCGACGCAGCAGCGCGCGACGCCACACCTGCGCGAGGATGACCGGGATGACGATGTAGAGCACCACCGAGGTCAGCAGCGTGTCCCACGGCACGGTGATCGCCGACAGGCCCAGCAGCAAGGCGACGATGGGCGCGAAGGCGAACACCATGATGGTGTCGTTCAGCGCCACCTGCGACAGCGTGAACACCGGGTCGCCGCCGGTCAGCCGGCTCCAGACGAACACCATCGCCGTGCAGGGCGCGGCGGCTAGCAGGATCAGGCCGGCGACGTAGCTGTCGAGCTGGTCGGCCGGCAGCCAGTCGGCGAAGACCTGGCGGATGAACAGCCAGGCCAGCAGCGCCATCGAGAACGGCTTGACCGCCCAGTTGATGAACAGTGTGACGCCGATGCCGCGCCAGTGCTGGCGCACCTGGCCGAGCGCGCCGAAGTCCACCTTGAGCAGCATCGGGATCACCATGATCCAGATCAGCAGCCCGACCGGCAGGTTGACCCGGGCCACTTCCATACGGCCGATGGCCTGGAACACGCCGGGCGCGAACTGGCCCAGGCCGATGCCGGCGACGATGCACAGAAGCACCCACACCGTCAGGTAGCGCTCGAAGACGCTCATGGGCAACGGGGCGGCTGGGGTCCGCAAGGTCGTGCTGGTCGCGCTCATCGTGCCGGCCTCACTTCGTGCCGATGCTGCGCAGCTCGTGCTGCAGCGACATGGCGTCGAGGCGCTGCAGCGGCAGCGACAGGAACAGCTCGATGCGGCGCTTGAGCGTCAGCGCGGTGTCCATGAAGGCCTTGCGCTGCTGTTCCTCGGTGCCTTCGACGGCGGCAGGGTCGGGCACGCCCCAGTGCGCCGACATCGGACGTCCCGGCCACACCGGGCAGACCTCGCCGGCGGCGTTGTCGCAGACGGTGAAGATGAAGTCGAACACCGGCGCACCGGGCGCCACGAACTCGTCCCAGCTTTTGCTGCGGTAGCCCGTCGTCGGCAGGTGAAGGCGCTCCAGCGTGACCAGCGCCAGCGGGTGCACTTCGCCCTTCGGGTGGCTGCCGGCCGAAAAGCCGTGGAAGCGACCCTGGCCCAGCGCGTTGAGGATGCCCTCGGCCAGGATGGAACGGGCCGAGTTGCCCGTGCAGATGAACAGGGCGTTGTAGGTTTTCTCAGCGGTCATGGGACCCTCGGATCAGCAGCAGGACTTGGAGCGCGGTGCTGCCGCGCAGCAGGCCGCGCCGGTGCTTGTCGCAGCGGGTGCCGCCTCGTTGAACACGGGGATGTTGCCCAGCGTGTGGAAGTGCTCCCAGGCCACGCCTTGGGGATCGGTGATCCAGTGCTTTTCGCTGCGCGCGTAGCAGCAGGTCGTGGTGCCTTCGTCGAGCAGCGCCATGTCGGCGGCCTGCGCGCGGGCCTTCAGGGAGGCGAGTTCGTCGGCGTCGTCGGTCTGGATACCCAGGTGGTCGATGCCCGGTTTGCCGCCACGCGTGGAAATGGCGAAGTTGACCGGCGGGTCTTCGAGCATCCACTTCGCGTAGTCGCCCTCGACACGGGCCGGCTGCGCCGCGAACAGTTGGGAGTAGAAGCCGATGCTGCGGTTCAGGTCATCGACATGCAGGTGAACGTGGAAGCGCTTCATGGGGTGGTCCTTTCAGCAGGATGTGCAGGCACGGGAAGTAGCGTTGGCCTCGCACACGCCGCCCTGGCAGCAGTGCTCGGTCAGGTAGCCGAGCAGCCCGTTCATGTGGGCGAAGTCGGCGCGGTAGAACAGGTTGCGGCCCTGTTGCTCGATCGTCACGAGACCTGCGTGGGCCAGTTCCTTCAGGTGGAAGGACAGGGTGTTGCGGGCCACATCAAGCTGGTCGGCCAACACGCTCGGCGTCAGGCCTTCGGGCCCGGCGACGACCAGGGCGCGGAACACGCGCAGGCGTTGCGTGTGGGCCAGGGCACCAAGGGCAGAGACGGCTTGATCTTCTTTCATGATTCAATAATACAACATTTATTGAATTAATGTCTAAGCCACCAGCAACAAAGATTTCATAGCGTCCCGGCGTGCCGCCGTCGGGCTCGCGGGCTGCGCCCCGCGCTTCGTGCGAATCGCGGCCATCCGGCTTTGATCCCTGACGCCTCCGGCCCCGTTTGGTCCACAGGGCCTGCGCGCTGCGCTTGCCTGTCCGTGCCTTCGTTGGAGGGCGGTGGGCGGTCTTGCTGTTCCCTTCACCCTATCACGGCGTTCGCGCCGTCAAGGGCTGCGCGCCGCCGGCGCTGGCGGCCCGTGGCCGTCTGCGACCCCTGACTGCTTGCGCTGCGCCGTGATGGCGACGGTTCCGGGCAATTCCGCCCGAGCAACCGGAGATCGTCATGAACGACAAATCGCATGTTTCGATGGAGCAACACGTCTGCCTGGTCTGCGGCGTGGCTTTCGACACCGGAGCCATCCTGCTGGACAAGCGCTTGCGCGCGAGCATGGAGCGCCACACGGCGACGGGCTGGGGCCTGTGCGCCGAGCACCAGAAGCTGGCCGACGACGGCTTCGTCGCGCTGGTCGAATGCGACCCGCAGCGCAGCGGCTCGTCGGGTGGGCGCCTGAAGCCGGAGCAGGCTTACCGCACGGGCCGGCTGGCGCACATCAAGCGCCACGTGTTCACCCAGGTGTTCAACGTGCCGATCGAGGCCAACCAGTCGTGCGTCTTCGTCGAACCGGGCGTCATCGACCGGTTGCAGGCGATGGTGTCGCCGGCGACGGACTGATTGCTCACTGAGGCGTCAGGCGCCGCTCCCGCTCGGTGCGGGCGCGGCGCTTTTTCTATGCTGCGCCTCGTGTCGAAGACTTCGACCCTGGCGAGCCTGCGCGCTGTGCTTGCCTCCAGGGGAAGGGCTCGTCGGCCCATCCCCGCCGCGCTGCGCTTGGCGCCCCTGCAAGCCCGCCGACCAGGCTACGCCTGACCGGCCTTCGCGCCTGGCGGCGCTGCGCGCTTCGCTTGCGTGGTGCCGGCGCCAGCGGCGGTCATTGCCCGTCAGGCCGTCTTTCCCGAATCCATCGCCTTGTCCGCGACCGTAGCCCGCGGCCGTGTGCCGTCAAGGCGCGCCGGGCCGTGTCCTCGCTGCGCTGCGGGCCGCACCAACCCGGCGCTTATTCCCTTGACGGCCCCCGTCCACGGGCTCCTTTCGTCGCGGGCGATGAACTCAGGAAAGACGGTGGCAACGAGGCCGACCTGGTTCTTCGCGCCGACCCCACCGGAAGCCCGAAGAGGGCTCCGAATCTAGGAATCCGGTGGGGGTTTCTTCAACAGCCATCCGGCTATCTCAACTGACAGGAGCTTTCACATGAACACCGCTACCCTTCACGAAACCACCGCCATCGCTGCCGCCGTGCAGACCGTGGCCGCCATTGGCGCGGGCCAGGACCTGCTGCTGATCCCGCTGTCGCGGCTGCGCCCGTCCTCGCGCAACGTGCGCAAGAGCGGCGGCACGTCGATTCCCGAGCTGGCCGCGAGCATCGCGCGCGTGGGCCTGCTGCAAAACCTCACCGTGGTGCTGTCGGCCGATGGCGAGCACTACGAGGTGGTCGCTGGCCGGCGCCGCCTCGCCGCGCTCAAGCTTCTGGTCAAGCGCCGCAAGCTCGCCAAGGACCATGAGGTGCCGTGCTTGCTGGTGCCCGATGCGGCGGCGCGCACCGTCAGCCTGACGGAGAACGTGCAGCGCGAGGCCATGCATCCTGCCGATCAGTTCGAGGCCTTCGCAGCGCTGGTGGCCGAGGGCCGCGCGGTCGAGGACATGGCCGCCGACTTCGGCGTGACGCCGCTGGTGGTGCACCGCCGCCTCAAGCTTGCCAATGTTTCGCCCCGGCTGCTGGCGGACTACCGGGCGGACGCCGTGACGCTCGACCAGTTGATGGCCTTGGCCATCACCGACGACCACACGGCGCAGGAAGCCGCGTTCTACGACTCGCCGCAGTGGCAGCGCAGCCCCGATGCGCTGCGCGACCACCTGACGCAGGAGGAAATCGACGCGGGCCGCGACCCGGTGGCCCGGTTCGTCGGGCTGGACGCCTACGAGCAGGCGGGCGGTGGCCTGCGCCGTGACCTGTTCGCCGACGAGCACAGCGGCGTGTTCCTGGCCGATGCCACGCTGCTGGACGCGTTGGCCCGCGACAAGCTCGCGGCAGTGGCCGACGAGGTGCGCGCCGAGGGCTGGGGCTGGGTGGACGTGGCACCCCGCGCCACCTATGCCGACCTGCACCGCTTCCAGCGCGTGCGCGCCACGCGGCGCGAGCCGGGCAAGGCCGAGGCCAAGCGCATCGCCAAACTGGAATCCGAGCAGGCCAAGCTGCAGGAGCGGCTGGACGACGAGAACGAGGCCATCGGTGACGACGAGGCGCAGGCGCTGCAGGATGCAATGGACGCGATCGGCAACGACCTGGACGCCATCGAACGCACGCTGCTGGTCTATCCCGTGGGCGTGGTGCCGATAGCCGGGGCCGTTGTGTCGCTCGATTCCGAGGGCGCGGTAGTGGTGCATCGCGGCCTGCTGCGCGAGGACGAGGCCAAGGCGCTGCGCGCACAGCAGCGCGGCGGGCAGGCCGAGGACGACGCACGTGAAGCTGGCGCGCAGGAGAAGGCCGAGGACGAGCCGCCCTCGCTAACGATCTCCGAGAAGCTGGCGCGCCGCCTGTCGGCGCACCGCACCGCCGCCTTGCAGGCCGAAGTCGCACGGCATCCGCACGTCGCGCTGGTGGCCGTGGTGCACCGGCTCGCGCAACGCATCGTGCTGGAGGGCTACCACGGCTCGCCGCTGAACCTCAGCGCCGACCCGCAGGACCGGCTGGAGCAGCACGCGCCGGACGTGGCCGAAGCCCCGGCCGCCGTGGGCATGCGCAAGGTGCGCGAGGCTTGGGGCCAGCGCCTGCCCGAGGACTCGGAAGTGCTGTTCGCCGAGTTGCTGGCGATGCCGCAGTCCGAACTGCTGTCGCTGCTGGCGGTGTGCGTCGGCTTCACGGTGAGCGCGATCACCTCGCGCGAAGGCGACCGGCCCGCCGCGCTGCTGGCGCAGGCCGTGGGCCTGGACATGGGGCAGTGGTGGACGCCGACCGCTGCGGGCTACTTCGAGCACGTGTCCAAGGCCAAGGCGCTGGAAGCGGTGCAGGTGTTCGCCCCGGGTGAAGTGCACCGGCTTGGCAAGCTCAAGAAGGCACAGATCGCTGCCGAGGCCGAGCGGCTGGCGGCAGGCAGCGGCTGGCTGCCCGCGATGTTCCGCGCGCTGGAGGCCGTGACCCAGGAAGCCGAGCCGCAGAGCGAGGCCCAGAAGGCTGCGGTACAGGCCGATGACGAGAGCGCCGAAGAGGTGCAGGCATTGGCCGAAGCCGCTTGACGCGGCATGCCCCGGCTGACCTGTTGCGGTCGGCCGGGGCTTTTCGACGGCGCGACGCGCGCGGCAGGTCTGCCGCGCGCGTTTTCACATCCAAGACTGCCGCAAACCCGCCGCAGCGCGCCAGGGCACGCTGCGGCGGGTTTGCGGCGAGGCCGCTGCACGGGAGCATCGGTGGATCGGAGGCATTCGCTCCTCTCGCCACTACGTCCTATGAACCATGAAGCAGTCAGCGCGGTCTTCTTCGAGGAGTCCTACATCGTCCCGGCCGACCAGACGGCGCGCTCGCTGTTCTCGCGGCTGCCGCACGGCCGCGACTACGCGGGGCAACTGATCGAATGCCTGGCCACCGGCTACCTGGTCGCGGTCATCGAGTCCGTGTGCATCCGCGAGGTGCAGCGCCTGACGGACGCCGATGTGGAAGTCGTGGTCGGGCGGTCCATCCGCATCGACCACCTGGGGCCGATCCCGCCGGGCTCGCCGCTGCGGCTGCGCGGCTGGGTGGAACGCCTGAGCGACCGCAGCGTGACCTTTCGTGTGCGCGCCCACGATGCGCATGAAGTCGTCTGCGAAGCCGTCGTCACCCTGGTGGCGACGTCGCGCCAGACCATCGAGTCGCGCATCATGGCCAAGGTCAGCGCGATGCGTGAACCGGAGTCATGAGCCCATGCCGCGTGGCGCGCGTAGGAGTGTGCCGCCTCGCCGGGGGCCGCCCGTCCAGATCAGGTTGCGGCATTCCCGGTCCCCCTACCAGCAGCGTCCGATGACGCTGAGGCCGGGTGCTCGCGCCAGGCCGGTCCGCCATGCCCTTCCACGCCGCGCGGCAGTTGTCGGCACCGATGCCCGGGAGCGACTCGCTCGCGTTGGGGACCGACCTTGACGGCGACAGGGTGCGGACGGTGCCGATGGGGTTCGTGGGGGCGGTGCGTCGGCCATGGCCCCTTGCGGTGGCGGTCGCGCCCAGGGCGGCCTTGGCTTGTCGTGAATCCTGGCGATGCACCGGCTAAAGCCTCGGGCTTCATGGCAGCAACCGTCCGGCCCGAACAAATTTCCCCGCCTTTGTCACTGCGTTCGACGGCTTCCTCGCGGGACAAATTTCTTCGGGCACTCCCGGTCCTCCACGCTGTTGCGGCCCCTTCGCTCCGCTGCACTGCGCTGCGGGGTGCAGCCCGCCCGTGCCTCGCCCTTCGGATCACCGACAAGGCCGCGATGGGCGCGACCAGTCAACCACCGTAAGGAGTTTCATCATGGCCAATATCGGCACCTTCACCGCACAGAACAACGGCTTCACCGGCACCGTCCGCACCCTGACGCTCAACGTCAAGGTCAAGCTGGTCCCCAACGACAAGGAGAGCGAGCACGCTCCCGACTACCGCATCGTCGCCGGCAACTTCGAGATCGGCGCGGCGTGGAAGAAGATCAGCAAGGCGGACCGGCCCTACCTGTCGGTGACGCTGGATGACCCGTCGTTCCCGGCGACCATCTACGCCCGCCTGGTCGAGGCCGAGGATGGCACGCACAACCTGATCTGGTCGCGCAGCAAGGGCGACTGACCGGCGTCCACCCCCGGCGCCCCGCCCACCGGCGGGGCGCTGGCATGTCTGCCAGCGCGGTGCCTTCGACGCGTTGCTGCATCGCCGCCGTCTTGGCGGCTTTCCGTAAAAGCGGCTTCGTGGCTTCGATGCTGCACGGGAAGCCGCTTTCGTTCCTTTGTGGTTCTGCGCATGCGATGCGAGGCGCAAAGCCGTCTTCGTGGTTTCGTGGCTTGGTGAGAAAGCGGATTCGGGGCTTCGTGTCTTTCAGCGGATGCGGCTTCGAACCTTCGAGCTTCTGTACGGAATCGTGAAGCCGGGCGTCGCCCGGCGGGGCCGGGTCGCGCTGTCGTGTCGGGTAGCGGCGGCACATTGCTGTGCCGCCGCCCCCTAAGAACCGTACGTGCAGGTCACCCCGCATACGGCTCAAGCCGTTCTTCAGCACCATGGACTGGCACTGGGCCATCCAACAGGACGTTTCGAGGTTCGCCGGCGAGCGAAGTATTCGGCTCCCTCTTGATCGAACGGGTTGGCAGTTGCGCGGACCTTGATGTGACGGATGATCGCCACCGTCGATGCACGGAAGAGTTCGACACCAGAGGTTTTGTCCCTGGCTGAGCCCTTCGTGGCAAAGCTCCATTTCCTGCTGCCGTTCGTCGGGAAGTACCGCTCCTTCACCCACCGCGCTCCTTTGTTGGGATGCCTGCGCTTTGCCCAAATCCAGAGCAGTTGCCAAATGCGGTGATCCACCAGAGTGAAGACTGCCTTCGCCACGATGTGACGGTGATACATCGCCCAACCCCGGATGACCGGAGTGAGTTGCCGTATCAGCAGCTCCTGCGTGGAACTGGGGTTGCCTTTGAGGATCTCCCGGACCTTGTCCAGCAAGGACTTGATGCTCTTCCTTGCCGGCTTGATCAGCAGTTTGCCGCCATATCGACGAACGTTCTGCCCCAGGAAATCGAACCCATCCGTCAGGTGCGTGATCCGCGTTTTCTCCTCCGACAGCTCCAACCCACGCTCCGCCAAGAACTGGCGAATCGCGGGCAGGATCTGGGATTCGAGCCCATCTTTCGACGCGCCGGTCACCACGAAATCATCGGCATAACGGATGACGTTGACTCTGGCCCTTTGGCGTTCACGGTACGTCCTTCCGGAGTTCGCATGAACTACTGCCTCCAAGCCGTCCAACGCCATGTTCGCGATGATGGGCGAGATGATCCCCCCTTGGGGTGTCCCCGCCCGGGTCGCGAACAAGGTTCCTTCATCGACGTAACCAGCCTCCAGCCATTGGCGCAGGACCACCTTGTCCATCGGTATGTGCTCCAAGAACCAGAGGTGACTGAAGTTGTCGAAACAACCCCGGATGTCACCCTCCAGAATCCACTCCGCCGAAGTAGGTCCGGCCAGAGCCTTAAAGCATTGCTCGATGGCATCGGCGGTCGAGCGTTCGGGCCGGAAGCCATAGGAGTTCGGGTCCGCCAGGGTCTCCGCGATGGGTTCCAGAGCGAGCTTCCATAAAGCCTGCATCGCCCGGTCCCGCATGCAAGGTATGCCCAGCGGCCGTTTCTTCCCGTTGCTCTTGGGGATGTAGATGCGCCGCAGCGGCATCGCGCGGTAGCCACGATGTTGCATTGACAGCATCCCGTTCCACCTGGCCGCCGAAGGTTTCCAGACCTTGCCATCCACCCCCGGCGTTCTCTTGCCTCGATTCTCCGTCACTCGCTTCACGGCAAGCATCTTGCCGCTATGCGAGCGGGTCAGCAGGCGCTGCAAGGATTTCGCCTTACCCCACCTGCCTTCCTGGATTGCCTTGGCGATACGCATCTGAAGCCGCTTCACTTCCGCTTCGATGTGCGGCCAGTTCGCCTGGTCCCACATCTGCGCAGCAGGCGAGGACGCACCAGCGCTCGACACTTTCGCATCGTTCGCCGTCATCTGCTTTTCCTCGTACAACGGTTGGTCAAGATTCTCTCGCCATGAATGACCATGCGGAAGTCTGCCCGCTTTCGCGTCGGGCGATGTCCCAGCCCGTATCCCATCCATTACAGACAGGCATTCGCTTTCTCCGCAATCCTTTACCCACCATGCCAACAGCGTCCCTCGCGGTTCGCCTGCCGTTGCCGGCGACATGACGGGCTTACCCAGTTCCACATGTATCTCAGGATAGGTCGGACCCGTTCTACGGCACCGGCGGCGCTGTGTCCATGATGGCCCACGTAGCTAAGGCCATGCCAGCCGCACACCTTTTGGTTCAAGCCTGTCAGCACGTTTGGCTTGTTCTCGATGACGGTGCCTGTGCGAACGTTCACATATGTTGGTCGTACCCATCCATCCCTAGCGCCTCCCCGCATTCGTGCTCGCAGGTTCGGCCTTGCCTCACAGCTCGGCTTACCGGGTATCCCGGCGGCTACATTGTTCCCAGAGCTTCACACCGAGCCGTTGCCAGCTCCGCATGTCCGGGTAGGGAACGGCTGATGGAACAGCCGGTTTCATCAAGTCATTTCCTCCTCCTGAAACAGAGATTCATGCGACTTCTGGTCGCACGCTGCGCATCGAGCCGTCCTCGCTGCGCTGCGGGCGTCTCGCCCCTTCGGCTTCCATCGCTGACGCGCTCGCGCGGCGCGCGAGCCAAGGCAGGTGGAGGCCGGGAGCTGGCGACAGGGCTGGCTTTGGTCCGCCCACCGTATCACGCCGGTCTCACCCGTCAAGGTCTGCGCGTGCTGCGCACGCTGGCGGCCTGCGGCCGTCTGCCGAACCCTGACGGCTGCGCTGCGCCGTGCTTCTCCGCGGTCCCGGGCAATCCCGCCCGGCATTCCTTCCAAGGAGAAGACCATGACCGCACTCATCACCGACGACCAACGCACCGTGCTGCTGGCCAACGGCCGGCAATCTCTCGAAGAGGCGGGCTTCGACCCGGCTCCGGTGGTCAAGCTGTTCACACCCGACGCAGGCGCGACCTGGCTGCTGACGCACATCGATCCTGACGAGCCGGACCACGCCTACGGGCTGTGCGACCTGGGCCTGGGTTGCCCCGAGATGGGCTGGCTGAGCCTGGCCGAAGTGGCAGAGCTGCGTGGGCCCCTGGGGCTGCCGGTCGAGCGCGACCTGTACTTCCGCGCTGACAAGCTGCTGAGCGCCTACGCGCGCGAAGCACGGCTGGCCGGGCAGATCGTGACGTAGAAGGCCCTGTGGGCGCCGCCGGCGGCGGCCCGCTGCTGTTCCCCGGATCACGCATCCTGGCCGTCCTGCAGGGCGGCCAGTTCGCGCTGCACACGCGCGAGCAGCTTGTCCGCGCCTTTGGCATCGAGCCCGTAGGCCAAGGACAGCAAGGTCAGCGGATGCACTTGCATGACCTCGCACAGCTCGTCCACCTTGCTGAGCGTTGGATTCTTGAGGCCCCGTTCGAGCGAACTCATGTACGTGCGGCTCGATACCTCCGAAAATGCTTCCTGGCTCAGGCCGCGGGATTTTCGGAGGGATCGGAGAGCAGTTGGAAATGAGTTCTTCGGAATCATCAATGGACTTGGGACAAGTCCAAGATGACATCGCATGGACACCTATAGGGCTACAATCTATAGGGCTCATTTTCGCGGGTTGGCCCGCTTGCAATCCCGCTGGCCCGCTTTATGCTGATCCTGAATCCAGCTCATGATGACCCCCGCAAGACACCGTCCGGCAGCCGCTGCACGCACGCAGCGGCCAGCCGTCCCCGCACCGCTTCCGGGCGGGCGTTCCGCCCGGAGCGCGTGTCGGTGACCGCGCTCATCACGGAAGAGCAACGTCGCCAGTTGCTCGACAACGGCAAAGCCGCAGCCTGCGGCACGCAGGCCGATCCCTGGCCGGTGGTCAAGCTGTTCACGCCCGATGCGCACGCCACCTGGTTGCTGGTGCTGCTCGATCCGCGCGACGAGGACACGGCCTATGGGCTTTGCGACCTTGGGATGGGCGCACCGCGGCTGGACCATGTGCGCCTGTCGGACCTGCAGAGCATCCGCGGCCCGCGCAACCTGCCAGTGCTACGCGATACGCACTTCGTCCCGCAGCGCCCGCTGTCGGAATACTTGCGCCGCGCCGAGGCCGACGGGTCGATCAACGATTGACGCCTGCGAGTTCGCCGGCTTAGGGTTGCAGGCCGTCGGCGGCCTGCCCGCCGGTATCATGGAAGCGGCGGCGCAAGGGCGGCCGCACGCGGCTTCGCCTGCGGCTACCCTTCAACACCCCAACATCGAGACAAGCACGCTGCCGTATTGATCGACCCTCCTGCGACGCCGCCGTGGCGTTGCCGGACCGCTGCCCGTGGCGCCCCCTGCAAGAAGGAGGTTTCGTCATGGGCGCACGTGCGAACGACTGGCATCCTGCCGCCGCCTACCTCTACGCCCTGACGCTGGACGGGCCGGCGCTGGCCTGGGAGTACCTGCGGCGCAACCCGCACTACCGGGCCGCTTACGGCCGGCATGCGGGCGGCAGCGTCGACGAAGCCGCCCACGCGGCCCCCTGGGGCCTGCGCTTGCTGGAAGACCCCGCGCGCGATGCGCGCGACGCACAGCCTGCCTGGCTGCCCGATCCCGACGGTCTTCCGCAGCTCCATCCGGACGCGGCCGCTGCGGCCGATGCGCCCGTCTTCGCGCTGTGGCGCATGCCCGGCCGCAAGCAGCTCGCGCACGACGGCCAGCGCCTGCTGCTGACGGCCTACCGGCCTGAAGGCACGCTGCGTGCCGCGTTCTCGCCCGCGCTGGAGCACGGCATGGCCTACGCCCATGGCCTGGCCAGCGGCGCGCGGCTGCGCGAGCGCTGGCGCGCCGCGGCCGTGACGATGGAACGGTTGGACGCCTTCTACGGCCGCGATGCCGCGCGGCCGGGGAGCCATGCCCATGCGCACGCCCACGCACATGGGCGGCCCGACCGCATCGCGCTGTTGCATATGCGCAGCCTGCAGACGCTGGATGGCCTGGCCGCGGGCGCCACGCAGCGCGAGGTCGCCCAGGCGCTGTTCGGCACGGCCGTGGTCGCCGAGCGCTGGTACGACCTGGGCGAACTGCGCGCCCAGGTGCGCCGGCTCGCGCGCCGCGGCCGGGCGCTCGTGGATGGCGGCTACCGGCGCCTGCTCCAGATCGAAACCACCCGGGACGGACGTTCGGGCTGACGCTCGAACGTCCGTCCTCGCAACGCCGGGCTTTCCAGAGACTGGCCCTATCCGGCGGCGCTTCGCCCGTCGGCGACCAGCACCGACGGAGGCCCATTCCATGAGACCCGCTGCGCTGCGGCCCCAGGCCGCACCTTCATCGACGCCCCAGCCGGCGTCGACCAACGCGACCACGGCGACGACCTCGGCGCAGTCGCGCTACCTGACCAACGACGAGGCAGCCGCCTTCCTGCGGCTGTCGCCGCGCACGCTGGAGAAGCAGCGCGTGATCGGCGGCGGGCCGCGCTTTCGCAAGTTCGGCCGGCGCGTGATGTACGCGCTGTCCGATCTCGAAGCCTGGGCGGACGCCCGCAGCTTCGAGGCCACCTGCGACCCCGAGTACGTCGAGCTGCGCACCGAACGCCGCACTGTCCGCCGCGACGGCGGGCGCTGACGATCATGGACACCGCAGCCCATGGCCGCCCCGCGCGACCCGCAGCGCGAGCAGCTCGAACTGTTCCATGCCATGCCGGGCGAGATGCCCGCGCGGGACGTGCAGGACCTGATGGCCTACCCGTTCTTCTCGCTGGCCAAGGGCCGGCGCACGGTGCCGATCGACTTCCGCGCGGGGCCGGTGACGGTGCGCGTGGAGGGCACGGCCGAGCACGGCATCGCGACGATCTGGGATGCCGACATCCTGATCTGGGCGGCCAGCCAGCTCGTCGAAGCGCGCGACGCAGGCCTGCGCAGCTCGCGGCTGATGGCCGCGACGCCGCACGAGATCCTGCGCTTCGTGGGCCGCGGCACGTCGCTGCGCGACTACCAGCGCCTGAAGGCCGCGCTCGACCGCCTGCAGTCCACCAGCGTGGCCACCTCCATCCGCCAGGCCAACGCGCGGCGGTTGCACCGCTTCTCGTGGATCAACGAGTGGAAGGAGCGCGCGGACGGGCAGGGGCGGCCGCTGGGCGTGGAGCTGATCCTGCCCGACTGGTTCTATGCGGGCGTGATGGACGACAGCCTGGTGCTCACCATCGACGCGAACTACTTCCGCCTGTCGGGCGGGATCGAGCGCTGGCTGTACCGCCTGGTGCGCAAGCACGCGGGATGGCAGCCGGAGGGCTGGCGCTTCGACTTCATGCACCTGCACCGCAAGTCCGGCAGTCTGGCCCGCTTCGCGGACTTCGCCTGCGACCTGCGGCGCATCGTCGCGCGCCAGCCCCTGCCGGGCTATGCGCTCGCCATCCTGCGCTTGCGGCGCGGTCCGGAAGTGCTCGCCTTCCGTCCCGTGCCGTCCACGGCACCGCTGCGCCCGGGCGGCAGCTTTGGCGGCGGTGCGTGGCCTGTGGACAGCCGGTGAACGGGCTCGTGCTATCAGGCGTGCACCGACTCGTGCTATCGGGCGCAGCGGACTCGTGCTATCAGGCGTGCCGATGGTCGAAAAATCCTTGCGCTGCGCGGACTTGCGCGCCTCCTAACGTATCTAACGTATTTAATAAAAACCTAACAATAGGAGGGCACGGCGCGCTGTGGAAAAGCCGCGGCGACGCACGGCACGCATCCGGCACGCACGGCGCGACGGAAAGCGCGAGGCTCGCCAGAAAAGCCGCAGAAGACAGGTCTTCCAGGAGCGCGCCATGATCATCGCGCTGCTCAACCAGAAAGGCGGGGTCGGCAAGACGACGCTCGCCACGCACTTGGCCGGCGAGCTGGCCTTGCTTGGCAAGAACGTCCTGCTGCTCGATGCTGACCCGCAGGGGTCGGCACTGGACTGGACGCAGCGGCGCAGCCAGAGCGGCCTGCCGCGCCTGTTCGGCGCCGTCGGCTTGGCGCGCGAGACGCTGCACCAGGAAGCGCCAGAACTCGCCCGGCGTGCCGATCACGTCGTCATCGACGGGCCGCCGCGCATCGCGGCGCTCGCGCGCTCCGCGTTGCTCGCCGCCGACCTCGTGCTGATTCCGGTGCAGCCCAGTCCTTACGACGTGTGGGCCAGCGCGGAGATGGTCTCGCTGATACGCGAAGCGCAGGTGTTCCGGCCGGCGCTGCGCGCGGCCTTCGTCATCAACCGGCGCGTCAGCACCACCGTGATTGGCCGCGAAGCGCGTGGCGCGCTTGCCGACCAGCCGCTGCCCGCGCTGTCGGCCGAGGTGCGCCAGCGCATCGCCTTCGCCGACAGCGTGGCGGCCGGCCGGCTGGTGCGCGAGATCGACGACAACAGCTCGGCCGCGCGCGAAATCGCCGCGCTGGCCGTCGAAGTGCTGCGGAGCGGCCGGCCATGAAGAACGGCAAGCGCGTGCAGCGCGTACCCATTGGCGCACGGCCGCCCGCCAACCCGCAGGCCGAAGCCTGGGTGCGAGTCGGTGAAGCCAGCGATCTCGACGCGCTCGCACGTGGCGAGGTCTACACCGCCCGCCTGACGCTGGACGTGACGCCGGCGCTGCGCGGGCGCATCAAGGTCGCGGCGTTCACTCGCGGCGTCACGGTGGCCGACATGCTGCGCACGCTGCTGGAGCGCGAGTTCCCGGAGCAACGACCATGAACGCACTGCCATCGACCATTCGACCGGCCGATGCCTCGCCGGCGATCGTGCCATCGGACGTGTCTTTGGACACGCCGATGGACTCGCCGCACCTGTCGGTGGCATCGGCCGCCGACCCGGGCGATCCGCCGCTCACGCGCGTCTCGCTCGCCTACGTCGAGCATCGCATCAACCTCTACCTGCGCTTCGGCCGACCGCTGCGCGAACTGCGCCTGGACCGCTGGCGGCGCTGCGCGAGCTTCGCGCCCGGCGCGGTCTTTTGCCGCGTGCGGTGGGAGTCCAACGACTACGGCACGACGCGCTGGCAGCTCATGGTCCTGCAGGCCTGCATGCCGGGCGAGCGCATGCAGCGCATCGCCGGCGTTCGTCCCGGCGCGCAGCTGTTGCTGCGCGCCGAAGGCGAAGCCGCAGTGCAGGCGGTGCTGCAGCGGATTGACGCGATCGAAGCGCTCGCCATCGACCCAACCCAGGCTGCGCCCGCGTATTGGCGCACGCTCGGCAACCGCCTCACTGCACGCCAGCCGCTGCCGGTCTACGGCACCGAGCGGCATGCGGCCTGGCTGCGCGGGGAGGACTTGAGGTGAGCCCGCGCGCGCCTCGCCTCATGCTCGTGCTGTGCGCGGCCTTCGGCATCGCTGCGCTCGCAGCACCGGCGCTGCACGCACCGGCCGCGCGCTGGGTCTACAACCCCAGCGACAGCGTGCCGCGCGGCTGGTATCGCATCGAATCTGCGGGCATGGCGGGCGATGTGCTGCACGTCGGCGACATCGTACTGGCCCGCCTGCCGCCCGAGGCCGCTGCGCTCGCTGCGCAGCGCGGCTACCTGCCCGAGCGCATCCCGCTGCTCAAGCGAATCGGCGCGATCGGGCCGCAGCGGGTGTGCGTCGCGCAGCGTACCGTCTACGTCGATGACGTGCCGGTGGCGCTCGCGCGCGAGACCGACGGCCTGGGCCGCAGCCTGCCGCTGTGGTCGCACTGCCGCGCGCTGCGCGCCGGCGAGCTGTTCCTGCTCAGCGCAACGAATCCGGCGTCGTTCGACAGCCGGTATTTCGGTCCCATCGACGCGGCGGCCGTGCTCGGCCGCGCGCAGCCGATGTGGACCTGGGGCACGCGATGACGGCCGCCACCCGTGCATCGGCGCAGCCGATCCTCGTGCAGGCGGCATGCACGCGCCTTGCCGCGCCGCCTGCGGCCGGCACGCCTCGTCCGTGCAGACGATCGCCGCCCGACCGTCGGTGCCGGTCGCGCCAGCGATCGGCAAAGACGGAGGGCAAGATAGAAGGGCACGGCACGCGCGGGTGCCTCGGGCCTTGTCTGCACGGGGGTTGGCGCGGCACGGCCTTCGGCCGGCCGCGTGCCGCGAGCGGCGGGAAGTGCGCGTCGGCGCTCGCGTTCTCGCGTGCCGTCTGCGCTGCAATGCGCGGCGCTGCGCCGGAGTCGGCGCGATGAGTTCGCGCGACGACGACCGCTTCCGCGTCCGGCCGGGACCACCCAAGACCAGACAGCCGGGCGGCGGCCAGCGCTTCGTCAGCCGCGTGCTGCGCGAGGCGAGCAAGGCCGGCGTGAAGCCTTCGCAGACCGCGCGAGCTGGCGGGCGCAGTGCCGCCAAGCTCGGACGCGGCCACGTCGCGGCGCAGACCGCCGGACGGCGGCTCGGACCCGGCGCGCGCCGGGTCGTCATCAAGGCCCGCTACGTGGTGTTCAAGCAGGCGGGCGCGCGTTCGGTGGAAACGCACCTGCGCTACATCGAGCGTGAGGGCGTGGACCGTGATGGCGGCAAGGGCCACGCCTATGGCCCCACGACCGACCATGCGGACCTGGCCGACTTCGAGCAGCGCGGGCGTGGCGACCGGCACCAGTTCCGCTTCATCGTCTCGCCCGAGGACGCGCAGCAGCTCGAAGACCTGCGCGGCTACACGCGGCACCTGATGACGCGCATGGAAGGCGACCTGGGCACCTCGCTCGACTGGGTGGCGGTCGATCACTGGAACACCGACAACCCGCACACGCACGTCGTGCTGCGCGGTCGCGACCAGACCGGGCAGGACCTGGTCATCGCCCGCGACTACATCGCCACGGGGATGCGCCAGCGCGCCTGCGAGCTGGCGACCGAATGGCTCGGTCCGCGGACGGAACGCGAGATCCGCGAGGGCCTGCTGCACGAGGTGGGGCAGGAACGCTGGACCAGCCTCGACCGTAGCCTGCAACAGCAGGCTCGGGATGGCGTCGTGGATTTGACGACGGCCGACTCCGATGCTGCGCGTTCGCCGCGCACGCTGCTGATCGGCCGGCTTCAGCGGTTGACCGATATGGGCCTGGCCCAAACGGATGGCATGAACCGCTGGCGGCTGCGGCCCGACATCGAACCCACGCTGCGCGCGATGGGAGAGCGCGGGGACATCGTGCGGACCATGCAGCGCGCGCTCGGGTCGCAGCAGCGCGAGATGGCGGTGTTCACGCCGGGCGATGGGGCGCAGCCCGTGGTCGGCCGTGTGGTCGGCAAGGGCCTGGCTGACGAGCTGCAAGAGCGCGGCTACCTGGTGCTGGACGGCATCGACGGCCGGGCGCACTACGTCGCGCTGCCTGCCGGCACCGTGCTCGAACAGTTCCCCGCCGGCGCCGTGGTCGAAGCGCGCGGCGCGGCCGAGGCGCGCGCCGTGGACAAGACCATCGCCGGTCTCGCCGAGGGCGGCCTGTACCGGACCGACCATCGTCTCGCTCTGCTGCGCGCACAGCCTGGGCGCGGCGATCCGCAGGAGACCGTGGCCGCGCACGTGCGCCGGCTCGAAGCATTGCGCCGAGCCGGCCTGGCCGAGCGCCTGACCGAAGGCGTGTGGCGCGTGCCCGCCGACCTGCCCGAGCAGGCGCGCCAGCATGATGCACAACGCCTGGCCGGCGCCGGCGTGACGTTGCAATCGCACCTGCCGATCGAGCGGCAGGCGCGCGTGATCGGTGCGACCTGGCTGGACCGGCAGTTGATCGGCGGAGCGGCCGGCGTTGCCGACAAGGGTTTTGGCGGCGAGCTGCGCGAGACGCTGCGCCAGCGCAGCGACTTCCTTATCGAACAAGGGCTCGCCGAGCGGCGCGGCACGCGCGTCGTGCTCGCGCGCAATCTCCTGGGCACCTTGCGCCAACGCGACCTCGATGCGGCTGCGCGCGGTATCGCCGGCGAGACCGGACTGCCGTACCGGCCGGCGGTGGACGGTGAGCGTGTGTCCGGCGTCTACCGCCGCAACGTGCTGCTGGCCAGTGGGCGCTTTGCGATGCTGGATGACGGCCTGGGTTTCACACTCGTGCCTTGGAAGCCGGTGATCGAGCAGCGGATGGGCCAGCAGCTATCCGTCGTTGTCCGTGGCTCGTCGGCGACGTGGCAACTTGGTAGGCACAGGGGGATTTCGCTGTGAGCGTGTCCGACGTGTTCCCGGGCGCCATCAGCGGCGACACGTGCAAGGGCTCGTTCACGGTTTGGCCGGAAGGGCAAGCGGAACTGCCGAGGAAGGGTTCGATGCCGCTTGGTGTCTCAGCGCATCGATATCACTCCAGATTTTCTCAATCATCCATTCGCGAACCGCTTCTGCCGCTGGACTGATGGGCCTGTTGCTCGGGCCGATCAGATAGCAGTTCTTACCGGTGTCCAGGAACGCTTCTGACCCCGAGACCAGTACGTTGTCGAGCAGCAGCTTGGACGTCACCGATATCCATCCCAATGCAAGCCCCTGGCCGCTGAGCGCGGTCTGAAGCACCACCGAGTAGTCCGCGAACGTGAGGATTTGGTGCGGCTCGGGCAGTTTCCGCTTCTCCGACGAAATCTGGATCAGCTGATCACACCGCGGTTAGTGGTTCAGGACAGTCCGCCCGTTCGCGCATGTACTGCAGGCACGGTGTGGCACCCGGACATGAAGATTGAGATGGTCGTGACTGTGGCCGTGAAGCCGGGCACAAGGTCTCGTTGGTAGAGCCACGCACGTCTTTCGCGGACCGACCTCCACCGCGGATCAACGCCGCAGCGTAGACCTACCTGAAAGGGTCCGGAGAGGCTCGCTACGTTGGAAAGGAATAGGTCACAAGGAGGAACGGACGATGAACCGAGATACTGTTCTACTGATATCGAATTGCTTCACTCGCCTTACCTGTCAGGGACGCTGCAATGCATCTACTGGTGGTCAGTCGAGGAAGCATCAATGATCGAGTTGCGGCATCTCAGATACTTCGTCGCCGTAGCCGAGGACCTGAACTTTCGCCGTGCTTCCGAGCGAATTCACATCGATCAGACCTCGCTGTCGTGGGCGATTCGCGATCTTGAGGAGCAGTTGGGCGTGCCTTTGTTCATTCGCCTCCCGCGCAAGCTGCACTTGACGCCCGCTGGATTGAGGTTGCTGAACGAAGCGCGCAGGCTTCTTATCCGGTTGGAGCGCGTCAAACGCACGGTCCGGCAGACGCATACCCTGTACCGGGCACCGCTGCGCATCGGTGTTGCTGATGGCATCGCACAACCCAGGCTGTCTGAATGTCTCAGCGGCTGGCGTGCCGTTGCGCCCGAGGTGCCGCTGGAGCTTGCAGAGATGCGGGCTCCAGGACAGAAATCCGTGACGAGGCAGGATGACCAAACTGCTCCAGAGTTCGTCGCAGCGCCGTAGCGGCGTTAGTTGCTCCAACTGGTCAGCGAGGCCTTTCGGTTGCTGAATCAAGGACGTGCCGGCCTGACAACTGGATTTCCGCTCGAACTTCATTCGCAAATGCATTCGCGAGTGACAAGCGCCCTCCAAGGTCCGGGAAGATGAGTGCGACCCGAGCAGCATATGCCTCCTTGATCGGCCGGACCGCAATCTGCGATTCCGGGAATGGCCTAGCCGTATGCGGCCATGCCAAGGCAATACCGACTCCGCAGGCTGCCAATGCGCATGCGATGGATGAACTCGCTGCCTCGACCACCGCATTGGGCTCCACGCCAAGGCTCGAAAACAGCTCATCCATCTGGTGTCGCAAGGGGCTCTGCTGAGGCAGCACGATCATGCGCTCGCCGTCAAGGTCCTTCGCCGAAATGATCTTCTTGCCTGCCAACCGATGCTTGGCAGGGATGACAGCCATCAACGGCATCGGCTCCAGGGGCTCAATCGAAATAGCAGATCGAAACAGCGGCAGTTCGACGACACCCACATCTAGCTGCCGAGTCGAGACCCGTTCGGCAATCTGCCTGGACCGCATGCTCTCGACAAATACGGTGACCTTCGGGCGCGTTGACAGGAAGCGGGCGATCGCCTGCGGGACCACCCACTGCGCAAATGCCGGAAGCGTGCCGATGCGCAAGGCGCCGGCGCGCTGGAAGCGGATGTCCTGAGCGATTTCCTCAATGCGATCCAGGCCACTGTATAGCGGCTCGATCTCGCGGTAGAGCGCTTCGGCCTCGGGTGTTGGGACCACCCGCCGTCCGTGGCGTTCGAAGAGCTTGTAGCCGATCCGGTGTTCGAGCAGCGCGATTGATCGGCTAACACCGGGTTGAGTGACGTTCATCAACCGTGCTGCCCCAACCACGGTGCCGACACGCATCACGGAGCGAAACGCCTCGATCTGGCCGATGTTTATTGATGATTTCATACATAACAGGTGGGCATGAGTTGCACCAGTTTTTTGATTTTTCCAAATGTAGCATCAAGCCTAAAATTCTATCCGGCCAGAAGTGATGCCCACTGAAATAGGCCAAATCCTAACCCACCGGAGACGACCGATGAACAAATGCCGATTCGTGATGAGCTTGCTTCTTGCAAGTGTCATTTCTTCCGCTCAGGCCGCCGAAACGATCTACGTTGGCGGCTTTGGAGGCTCCATCCAGAAGGTCTTCGAAGAAAAGATCATTCCGGCCTTCGAGGTCAAGACTGGTGCGAAGGTGGTCTATGTGCCTGGCAATTCGACCGACACGCTGGCCAAGCTGGCTGCACAAAAGGGCCGGCAGGACATCTCGGTTGCCCTGATCGACGATGGCCCGATGTACGTCGCGATGGAGCAAGGTCTGTGCGCTCCGCTGGAAGATGCTGGACCCGTCAAGGACCTTTACCCACTGGCGAAAATACCCGGAGGGAAGGCCGCTGGCTTTGGCCTCTATGCCACCGGCCTCGGCTACAACACGCAGGTCTTTGCCAGGAACGGCTGGAAAGCACCGACCTCGTGGCTGGATCTGACCGATCCCAAGTACAAGGGGAAGATCTCGATCGGCTCGATTCCCAGCTACGGCATGTTGGCCTTGGTGATGATGGCCCGCGCCACGGGTGGAAGTGAGGACAGGATTGAATCCGGCTTCAAGGTCATGGCCGAGAAGGTCGCACCCAACGTGCTGGCATGGGAGTCTTCACCCGCCAATATGGCTAAGTTGCTGCAGACCGGCGAAGCGCCGCTCGTGGTCTGGGGCAACACCCGCGTGCAAAACGTCAGTGACCAGGGCGCTCCGGTCGCCTTCGTCTATCCGAAGGAGGGCGCACTCTTAGGCATGGTGACGGCCTGCGCGGTCAGCGGCGCCCCGCAGCCCAAGCTGGCGCAGCAATTCATCCACGAAATCTTGTCGCCTGAGGCGCAGACGTTGCTCGCCAAAGTGGGCGGCTTCGGGCCTGCGAACCGCAACGTGCAGCTTGATCCCGATGCGGCCAAGAAGGTGGTGTATGGCCCCGAGCAAATCAAGGCATTGGTTCCCGTCAACTGGGCCACGATCAATGTGAAGCGCGCCGAGTGGACCAAGCGCTGGAACCGCGAAGTCGAGCGCTGAAACATGGCATTTCTCGAACTTCAGGGGCTGTCCAAAAGGTATGGCGAAGCCACCGTTGTCGCCGATTTCCGGCTATCGGTGGCAAAGGGTGAGTTTGTCTGTCTGCTCGGCCCCTCCGGCTGCGGAAAGACGACCACACTGCAGATGGTCGCCGGATTCGTTCCACCCAGCAGCGGCCGCATTGAGCTTGACGGACGCGACATCACAGACCTGCGCAGCAACCGGCGGGGTTTGGGCATCGTGTTCCAGAGCTATGCGCTGTTTCCCCACATGACCGTGGCGCAGAACGTCGCATTCGGCCTGGAAATGCGTGGGGTAGCTACCGCCGAGAGGAACGAGCGTGTCGGCCGCGCGCTTGATCTCGTCCATTTGAAGGCTTTGGAGCACCGCTACCCGCGCGAACTCTCCGGCGGCCAGCGCCAGCGCGTTGCGCTTGCGCGTGCGCTCGTGATTCAGCCTCCGGTACTGCTCCTCGACGAGCCCATGGGGGCCCTCGACGCCAAATTGAGGGAGGAGATGCAGATCGAGTTGCGCGCCCTCCAACGCAGGGTGGGAATCACCACCATCATGGTCACCCACGATCAGAGCGAGGCAATGACGCTGGCTGATCGTGTTGTGTTGATGAACAAGGGCCGCATCGAACAGATCGGCAGCCCGTTCGACATGTACGAGCAGCCGAACGGTCGCTTCTCGTCCACGTTTCTCGGAAAGGCGAACGTCTTTGAAGGCCGCTCAAAGGGCGACAGTTTCTTTGTCAATGGGTTGTCGCTGCCTGTCGCGAGCGGAGTTCCGGCAGGCGCCGCTGACTACATCGTGCGTCCCGAGAAGGTCGAGTTCGCGCCGCGCGACGCAATCGTTCGCGGGCGCGTCAGCGCGCGTGTATTCCTCGGTAACTATTGGCTGTTCCAGATCGATACACCCTTGGGCGTGATGCAGCTCACGCACCCGAATTCGGGCCTGCCCCGGGCCGAGGAAGGGGATGAGGTCGGTCTGACCTGGGCGCTCGAAAGCGTACACGTCGTAGCACGGGGGGCCGAATCATGAACGAGCAGCGCAACTGGTTGCCGTATTGGCTGAGCGCGCCTGGCGCTCTTGCCATCATCGCCTTCGTCGCCACGCCGCTGGTGATGACGCTCGTGCTCAGCCTCTACCCTTTTCAACCCGACGGCAGCGTCGGCGCTCAACTCACGCTGTCCAACTACGACCAGGTCGTCAGCGACAGCTACTACCTGGAGATCTTCGCACGGACCTTTGGAATGGCGGGCCTCGTCACGCTCGTGTGCATCCTGATTGGCGTGCCGGAGGCCTATGTCCTCAGCCGCCTGTCGCCAAAATGGCGGGCGGTATCGATCGCCATCGTGCTAGGCCCGCTGTTGGTTTCTGTGGTGGTACGCACCCTCGGATGGGCCATCCTGCTCGGCAACGAAGGATTGATCAACAACGTGCTTATTGCCACCGGTCTGGTGAACCAGCCGTTGAGGCTGATGTACACATTCACAGGCGTCGTCGTCGCTTTGGTGCACGTGCTTGTGCCATTCATGGTGCTGGCGGTCTGGGCCTCGCTGCAGAAGCTCGATCCCACCACCGAACAAGCGGCCGACTCACTGGGCGCAGGACTTGCAACGGTATTGCGCCGCATTGTCCTGCCTCAGGTGATCCCCGGTGTTCTCTCGGGCGGACTGATCGTCTTCGCCCTCGCGGCAAGCGCGTTTGCAACCCCGGCGATCATCGGAGGCCGCCGCCTCAAGGTCGTGCCCACGACGATCTATGACTACTTCCTGAACGACTTGAACTGGCCGATGGGTGCCGCACTCGCCGCAATGCTCATGGCCATCGTGCTGCTGGTCTCCGTCGCACTGAATGCCATCGTCGAGCGGCGCTACAGGCAGGTGTTTGTATGACGCGCATCCCCCGCATTCTGTTGGCCTTTCACACCCTATTCGCCATCTTCATGCTGGCGCCGCTGGTGATGGTCGTGCTCGTTGCGTTCACGGACAAGGGCTACATTGCACTGCCCTTCGATGGCGCGTCATGGCGCTGGTTCCGGGCCATTCTGGACAACAGCGACTTCATCACGGCGTTCCAGCGCAGCCTGGTTCTCGCTGCAGGGTCCGCGACGCTGGCCGTGCTCCTGGCGATACCGGCAGGCATGGCAATCGCGTGGCACCGATTCAAAGGCCGCGAAGCCCTGCTCGGGCTGTTGCTGTCGCCCCTGATGGTGCCTCCGATCGTGCTCGGCATCGCCATGCTGCGATTCCTCACCCAGATTGGCGGTTCGGGAACCATGGCCGGGCTGATTGCTGCACACACAGTCATCGTGATGCCGTACGTTCTGCGCTTGGTGGTGGCCGCAGCCACCGGCTTCGACCGCAGCATTGCGCACGCTGCCGAATCGCTTGGCGCATCGCCTTTGACGGTGTTCTGGCGCGTCGAGTTACCTTCGATCCTGCCTGGCGTGGCCGGTGGATGGCTCATTGCCTTCATCACCAGCTTCGACGAGTTGAGTTTGACGATCTTCGTCGCATCGCCGAGCACGCAGACGCTGCCCGTCAAGATGTACGCCTACATCGCGAACACCATTGATCCGCTGCTGGCATCGATCTCTGCTGTGCTTCTCGCGCTGACCCTGATCTTGATGGTCTTGCTCGAACGCTTCTTTGGCCTTGAGCGCGTGCTCGGGGGAAAGACATGAATGGGATATCTGCACTGCGGCTAGCGATGGGGCGGTGACCAGCGAAAGCGGTCATTCCGCGCGTACGACCGGGGCAGCAGCGCTGCCCATGGCTGAGCAGTAACTTTAACGAACCGAGTCTGTCGGGTACGACGCTCGTCTGGGTAGACACGCGCCTACCGCGCAGACCAGGAGAAATGAAATGGAAAGATCATGGAAGCAAATGAGCTGGTCGTCATAGGCGGTGGCTTGCTTGGCGCGGCGATCGCCTTCGGAGCCGCCCGGACGGGAAGCGCCGTGACCTTGCTCGACCAGGGAGACATGGCGCACCGGGCCTCCCGTGGAAACTTTGGGCTCGTGTGGGTGCAAAGCAAAGGCTCGACCTCCCCGCGCTATGCCCGGTGGTCGCGCGATGCGCTCAAGTTCTGGCCGAGACTGGCCAAGGAACTTCTCGATCTCACGGGCATCGACGTCGCGCTTCAGCAGCGCGGAGGTATCCACCTCTGCCTCAGTGACGCCGAGATGAAGGCACGCGAAGAGTTGCTGGCTGGAATCAACAACACGGTGGGCGGAATCCCATTCGAAATGTTGGATAGGGCCGCGCTCAAGACGCGCATTCCCGCTGTCGGCCCTGCTGTCGTGGGAGCCAGTTACTGCCCCCTCGACGGCCACGCAAACCCGTTGTTGCTGTTGCATGCCTTGCATGCAGCGCTCAAGACCCTGGGCGCCCACATCGTTTCCAGCGTGGACGTCACGCATGTGAACTATCGGGAACAAGGGGCGTGCTTTGAGGTGAAAAGCCGGGCTGGGCAAGTCTGGCGCGCCCCGCGCGTAGTCATCGCGGCGGGCCTCGGCACCAAGGACCTTGCTGCACAGGTCGAACTGAATGCGCCTGTATTCCCGCACCGCGGCCAGATGCTCATCACTGAAAGACTGAAGCCGTTCATGCACTACCCCACCGATGGTGTGCGGCAAACAAACGAGGGAAGCGTCCAGTTGGGAAATTCATTCGAGGACGTTGGCCTGGACAACGGTACGACGGTCTCGGCCATCGAAGCTATTGCGAAAGATGCGCTGACCGCATTCCCCATTCTTTCCAATGTGCGCCTGGTACGCGCCTGGGGCTGCCTGCGTGTGCTGACACCCGACAGCCTGCCGATCTATGAGGAATCTGCCTCATGCCCGGGAGCGTTCGTGGCAACCAGCCACAGCGGCGTCTCGCTGGCTGGCGCGCATGCCTACGTCGTCGGACCGTGGATGGCCGGCCGCGCTCCCGCGCCCGAGGAGATGGATGAGTTCCATGGCGCCCGCTTTCGGGAGAGCGCCCGAAACCAATCAAATGACTTTCTGGTTTTCCATACAAATGCCCACTAAATCCTACCCGCCGGCTCCGCCGCTGTTCAGATCGGATGGAGCCTCGCCGTCCACCACCGTCACGGTGCGATTTCATGACCAACGGATTACTGCGCCTGCAGGTACGAGCGTTGCCGCGGCTTTGCTGATGAGCGGCGTGGCGCCATTTCGAGAGACGCCTGTGTCGTCGGCGCCCCGGGCGCCCTACTGCATGATGGGCGTTTGCTTCGAATGCCTGGTTGAGATCGACAGTATCCCCAATCGGCAGGCCTGCCTTGTCCCCGTCCGGGAGGGGATGGTCATAAAGCGCCAACACGGCGCAGCGGCTCTGCCTCTTGCGCCGTGCACGGCCACCGAAGGAGAAGGCCATGAGCGCTGATACCGTGGATCTCGCTATCGTGGGCGCAGGGCCCGCCGGACTTGCTGCGGCGTGCGAGGCGAGGAAGTGGGGAATGAGTGTCGCGGTGCTTGACGAGCAACCTGCGACCGGTGGGCAAATATATCGTGCAGTAGATGCCGCCAGCCCGCACCGGCTCTCGGTGCTTGGAGAAGACTACGCGGCGGGCGCGGAGTTGACGCGCGCCTTCGCCATGAGCGGTGCCCAGCATCTTTCCGGCGCGGCGGTATGGAATGTAGGCCGTGACCTGAAGGTGAACTTCGTTCGCCAAGGCGTCAATGAGGCACTTCAAGCCCGCCGCATCATCCTTGCAAGCGGAGCGATGGAACGGCCATTTCCGATACCGGGTTGGACCTACCCCGGCGTGATGGGCGCAGGAGCGGCGCAGATCCTCTTCAAGAGCGCGGGTGCTCTGCCGAGCGAGCCTGTCGTCCTGGCGGGCTGCGGACCGCTGCTCTATCTGCTTGCCAACCAGTATCTGCAAGCAGGTGTGGAGTTGAAAGCAGTGATCCACACAACACAGCAGAGCGATTATGTACGGGCATTTTCGCACGTCTTCGGCGCGCTGCGCGGATGGCGTGACCTTCGCAAAGGCATGCGCATGCTCGCGCAGTTGCGCCGCCACGAAGTCCCAGTGTATGCCGGCGCCCAGGCCCTCGCTATACAGGGCAACGAGCGCGCGGAAGCGATTTCCTTTATGCACAAAGGCCGCCTTCACCGTATCAAGTCGTCGTTGATTCTGCTCCATCAAGGTGTGGTCCCGAACACCCAACTTAGTTGGTCACTCGGCGCGAAGCATCGCTGGAACGATGCGCAATTGTGCTGGGAACCAGAGACCGACGACTACGGCCAACTCGAAGACTCAGGCATCTACGTGGCGGGTGACAGCCGCGGGATCGTCGGCGCCAAGGCATCTGCGTCTCAGGGGCGGCTGGCAGCTATCGAGATTGCCAGAAGGTTGGGATGTGGCGATCGCGAAGCCTGCGACGACCAGGAAATCGCTGTGCGCAAGGGCCTGGAACGTCAGTTGCACATCAGGCCGTTTCTGGATGCGCTGTACCGACCACCGGTGGCGCATCGCATTCCGCAAGACGACTCCGTTGTCGTCTGCCGCTGCGAAGAAGTTACGGCAGGTCAGATCAGGAAATACGCGGATCTCGGCTGCCAGGGCCCCAATCAAACCAAGGCTTTCGGCCGGTGCGGTATGGGCCCCTGCCAGGGGCGACTCTGCGGCCTGACCGTCACCGAGCTTATTGCTGACGCGCGTGGGGTGACTCCCGGCGAAGTCGGCTACTACCGCATCAGGCCGCCCATAAAGCCCGTGACGCTCAGCGAGTTGGCGGGTTAGCTCATCTCTGATCGCGTCGACCAAGTCTGGAGCGAGAGAACGCTCTTGCACCGGCATGGAAGCCTCATATCAACGAAAGGAAATCGAATGAACCAGATCAATCGCATCAGCAAGGAGAAGCGCGCGAGCCGTGTAGTCGTATACAACGGAACGGTCTTCCTGGCCGGGGTAACGGCCGATGACCGTACCCAGGACATTCGTGGCCAGACTGAACAGGTGCTAGCCAAGATCGAGAAGTTTCTTTCGATGGCAGGCACTGACAAGAGCCGTTTGCTGACCGCGCAGATATGGCTCAAGGACATCAAGAACGACTTCGTTGGGATGAACGAGGTGTGGGACGCATGGACGTCGCCCGATGGCGCGCCCACGCGGGCCACGGCCCAGTGCGAAATGGCACTCCCGGAGATCCTTGTGGAAATCATTGCAACCGCTGCGGTGGGAAATCCCACCCCATAGCTTTGTGCGCTTGCGTCCTCCGCGGACCGCAGTCAATTACGGCATGGCGCATGGCTGGCCCGCGCGCCTCTACAAAAGGAGATGGTATGGCAGCCAGCGTCTTCGACTTGTCCGATAACGGAGCCAGGTCTAGCTCATACCAGGCGGCACTTGTGCGAGCGGCGCGATCGGTACTGGTGATCGTCCTGAACTGCGCCATGCTCGTATGTTCGCTCGCAGCGCGAGCTGAGCAGATCGTTGTTGGGCAAGTAGCGCCTCTTTCGGGCGTGGAGGCCAGCCAGGGACGCGCCTATGCGACTGGCATGCAACTGGCCTTCACCGCGGTCAACAAGTCGGGTGGAATCAACGGCCATACCTTCGTGCTGCTCAGCAAGGACGACGGCGGGCGGCCGGAAGATACTGCCAAACTCACGCAGCAACTGCTCGTAGAGCATCAGCCCATGGTCCTTGCTGGATATCTAGGCAGCCGGGGCGTTTCAAGGGTCGTTAGTTCGGGACTCCTGGAAAGGGAGCGAATTATTCTGTTGGGATATCGGGCGGCCGATGTCAGCCCCGAGCCGCCAACTCTCTACAACGTGCGCGCGAACCTGCGCGACGAACTCAGTGCGATGGCAGCGCACCTGGCAACCATAGGCCTCACGCGCATTGGGCTGCTTTATGAGGAGGGGCCCGCCGCGACAGCCATCATCGCTACGGCCGAGGAACTGGCCAGAAGGGGCGGCGCGACGATTGTGTCGAAGGCCTCCTATGCGGCAGACTCCACGCGCGTTTCGGAGGCAATTGACACCTTCATCAAGGACAAACCCCAAGCCATCATCCTTGTATGTAGCGGAGTTGCTGGCGCTCGCTTCATCGAGCAGTACCGCGGGGAAGGGGGTGCGGCTCAGCTTTTCGTGCACTCGGGTGCCGACATGGAGCGCGTGACGAAGGAGATCGCCGAGAGCCGTTTGGCTTTCGTTTCCAGCGTGATGCAGGGCGTGGCGATTGCGCAGGTGGTCCCCAGTCCATACCGGGTATCCAAGTTGACCAAAGAACTCAACGAAGCGGCCGGCAAAGGCGGCAAATCCGACGTACCGATGAACTACGTCACGATGGAGGGCTACATCGCTGCAAAGGTGATCGTCGAGGCCGTACGGCGTCAAGGACAGAGGCCTACACGCAGCGGCATGGCTACCGCGTTGGAAAGCATTGACAGCCTCGATCTTGGAGGATACGTCGTCGGTTTCAAACAGGGTACGCGCCGCGGCTCGACACTTGTGGAACTCACCATCATCAGCGGCACTGGGAGAATCCGGCAATGAGCACGGCGTCCAGAACGCTGCGCGGCGAGCGTCCGACCGCGTTCTCCAACAACTTGGATCGACATTTGCATCCAGGCCAACATCAGCCACCAGAAGAAGCCACGCCGCTGGTCGGAGGCGAAAGGCTTTCATTGTCAGCGCGCAAGCGAACCAGCGGCGCAATGGACGAGCTTGTCTCGCGAATGAGTATCGGCCTTCGTCTGTTGCTCAGCCATGGCCTGCTGCTGGCGCTCATGGTCGTCGTGGCTGGCTGGTGCCTAGTCGAGTTCGACGGTCTGGCCAAGCGGATGGGCAGCATCGTTGAGGTCAACGACGTGAAGATTCAGCGCGGCCAGGAGATGCTCGACGCCATCAATGAAATGGCAGTGCGCGCGCGATCCGTTCCCTTGCTCTCCGTGGCGTCTCTCGCCGACGAGGAAGCCATCGGTGCAGAACTGAACGGCCTGCAGGCGGCGGCCACTCGCTATTTGGACGCCGTCAAGGCCTTCGAAGGTCTAGGGGTTGATTCCGGCACGGAGCGCGAATTGCTGGTGTCGGTCGCGGAGGGAGCCGGGAAAGCCCAGTCGCTGCTGCGAAGGGCGGTGGAGCAGGCCCGGGAGGGCGGTGTTGTCCCTGCCAGCACCACGCTCGCTCTGCGGGCCGCGCCCGCAGAGCGAGCTTGGCGCGAGAGCGTGCGCGCGCTAATCGCGCACGAGACGGCGCAGAATGCCGAGGCTATCGCGCAAGCTCATGCCGCCAAACACCGAGCTGTCGTGGTGGTGTCCACCTTGGTGGGTACAGCCCTGCTGATGGGGGCAGCGTTGGCCCTGGGCATTGCGCGCAGCGTCAAGCGTCCAATCGATCAGACCATCGATATGGCCGAGCGTATCGCTGCAGGCGACTTGACTACAGACATCAAGGTGCAGCGGCGCGATGAGGTCGGCCGCCTTCTGCAAGCCGTGGTGACTATGCAGAAGCGCTTGAGCGCAATGGTGGCTGATATTCGCCACTGCGCGGATTCCCTTCAAACCGCCAGTGCCGAGGTGGCTTGGGGAAACCAGGATCTGTCAAACCGGACAGAGCGTGCTGCGAGCAGCTTGCAGGTGACCTCTCACTCGCTGGAGCAGATCACGACAGAAGCCATGCAGTCGGCTGGATTCGCCAAAGAGGCCAGCCGACTGGCGGTGGATGCAGCGCAAGTGGCCGAAGAAGGTGGCGGACTGGTGGGCGTGGTGGCTTCCACCATGCGAGGTATTCAAGCAGACAGCGTACGCATTGCCGAGATCATAGGGGTTATCAACAGTATCGCGCTGCAAACCAAGATTCTGGCGCTCAATGCTGCAGTGGAGGCGGCACGAGCGGGCGAGAGCGGGCGCGGATTTGCGGTGGTGGCTGCGGAGGTTGGGGAACTGGCGATGCGCAGCGCATCTGCGGCCAAGGAGATCGGTGTCCTGATCGAGGCCAGTGCTAGGCAGGTGTCCGAAGGTTCCGAACGCGCTGCGTCCGCAGGCGCGGCGATGAACAAGATCGTCCAGCGGGGCCAGCAGGTTGCGCACACCGTCGGTGAGATCCAGGCCGCTGTGGCTTCTCAGAGCGAGGGGCTCCAGCACGTCAGCGCAGCCGCCGGTCAACTCGACCAGATGACCCAGCAGAACGCTGCGCTGGTGGAACAGTCGGCCGCTGCCGCTGCGTCGCTGCGTGAGCAGGCCCTGCGGCTCACGACCATTGTTGCGGCTTTCAGGCTCGCCCCGAACTGAGCCTATGAACTACGGGAAGCCGCGTAAAGCCAAACAGATCAAGACCCATTGCGGGGGAACCTCCATGCTCCATCCAGCCGCAGTCAGGTTGATTTCTGTCCATCACCTGTCGCTGCCAACATTGCCCTCGCCGCCATGGAACAACAACCCGACGGCGAGGCGTGAATGATCGAACTGCGGCATCTGCGCTATTTCATTGTCGTTGCTGAGGAACTGAACTTTCGCCGAGCGGCCGAGCGAATCCACATCGACCAGACGTCGTTGTCGCGGGCGATCCGCGATCTTGAGGAGCAGTTGGGTGTGCCTTTATTCACGCGCCTTCCGCGTAGGTTGCACCTGACGCCGGCTGGATCGAGATTGTTGAGGGAAGCGCGCAGGCTTTTCATCCGGTTCGAGCGCATCAAGCGCACGATTCGACAGACGCATACCCTGTACCAGGCGCCGCTGCGTGTCGGCGTTGCTGACGGCATCGCACAACCCAGGCTGTCCGAATGTCTCAGTGGCTGGCGTGCCGTTGCGCCAGAGGTGCCGGTGGAGCTGACGGAGATGCGTGTGGGCGAACTCGTCAGCGCGCTCAAGAGCGAAGAGATCGAGGTCGGCTTTTCTTTCGGCATTCCCGACGACGAGGCCATCGCCCAGGCTCCCGCGTGGCGCTACCGTCTCATGGCAATGCTCCCACACGGTCATGAACTGGCCGGGCGGGAAATCGTCGCCCTGTCAGAGCTGCTTGCGTTCCCGCTGATGTCTTGCAACGAGGAGTGCCTGCCTGGTCTGCTCTGGCAGATGCGCACCATCGTGCGGAAATACATCGATCGCGCTACCCTTGCGGGCGAGGCAGGCACCTTGTCGGGCTACGTGACCCGCATCGCGGCTGGCGCGGGCGTGGGATTGGGTGACGAGGGGCATGCACAGACGCTGCGGCGCAGCGACGTGGTAGCACTCCCGCTGGCCGAAGAAGAGCACATTACGACCTTCGTGCTGCACAAGCATCAGCGCTTTGGCCTCGCCGCTCCTGTGCAACGCTTTCTTACCCACGTCTCCGCCTTGTCATGATCGTTACGCACTGCGGTTTTTCCGCATGGTCGGCCTGCACCATCACCATTGGACATCTGGCTACGTCCTAAGGATGCTCGGTCCGAGACGCTGAGGCCAATGCGCCTCCAGCTTCCTGGAATCCCGCCAGCTAACTGCGTTTCCCTGCGACGTACCCGCCAGAGTTCGCTGAGCTACGCCCTCGTGGGTGTACCGCGCGGCCCATCGATTCCAGACTCGTGCGATGCGCGCCAAGGGGCGCACATGCGCATGGCGCGATCTGGCGCCGAAGGGAATGGACATGGCAGTTCGATCCGGAATTGGCGAGGGCGGGACGTCGAGCGTCCAGACGGGCATCCTGCTCGGCCAGATCGCGGCCGTGCTCGGCGTGACCCTCGGCGGGGTGTGGGGCGCCACCCAGTGGACTGCCCATGCGCTCGGCTATCAGCCGCGGCTGGGCCCGGCCTGGGCTGACGTCTTAGGCCTGCCGGTCTACGAACCCTGGAAGCTGTTCGAGTGGTGGTACTGGTACGACGCCTACGTACCGGACATCTTCCTGCGGGGCGGTGCAATCGCTGCGGGAAGCGGGCTGCTCGCCACGGGCGTGGCCATCGGCATGGCGATATGGCGCTCGCGCGTGTCGCGCCGCGTCACCACCTATGGCTCCGCCCGCTGGGCAGAGGCCGAGGACATCCGCAAGGCCGGTCTGCATGAGCCGACCGGCGTCTTCCTCGGCCGCCAGGACGAGCGCTACCTGCGCCACGCCGGCCCCGAGCACGTGATGGCCTTCGCGCCGACGCGCTCGGGCAAGGGCGTGGGTCTGGTGGTGCCGACCCTGCTGTCCTGGCCGGGCTCGGCCGTAATCCACGACATCAAGGGCGAGAACTGGACGCTCACGGCGGGCTGGCGCGCTCGCTATTCCCATTGCCTGCTGTTCAACCCCACGGATCCGAGGTCAGCCGCCTACAACCCGCTGCTGGAAGTCCGGCGCGGCACGCACGAGGTGCGTGACGTGCAGAACATTGCCGACATCCTGGTGGACCCCGAAGGCGCGCTGGAGCGGCGCAACCACTGGGAGAAGACCAGTCACGCCTTGCTGGTCGGCGCCATCCTGCACGTGCTGTATGCCGGTGAGGACAAGACGCTGCGCGGCGTCGCCAACTTCCTGTCCGATCCGGCGTGCCCCTTCGAGGTCACGCTTCATCGGATGATGACGACAAAGCACCTGGGCGACAGCCCGCATGGTGTCGTTGCGTCCGCGGCGCGCGAAGTCCTCAACAAAAGCGACAACGAGCGTTCGGGCGTGCTGTCCACGGCCATGAGCTTCCTCGGTTTGTACCGCGATCCCACGGTGGCCGAAGTCACCTCGCGCTGCGACTGGCGCATCGCCGACTTGATCTCGGCCAACCATCCGGTGTCGTTGTACCTCGTGGTGCCGCCCTCGGACATCAGCCGCACGAAGCCGCTGATCCGCCTGATCCTCAACCAGATCGGCCGGCGCCTCACCGAATCGCTCGACGGTTCCGACGGCATCGCGCGCAAGCACAAGTTGCTGCTGATGCTCGACGAGTTCCCCGCGCTCGGGCGCTTGGACTTCTTCGAGTCGGCGCTGGCCTTCATGGCGGGCTACGGCCTGCGTGCTTTCCTGATCGCGCAGTCGCTCAACCAGATCGACAAGGCCTACGGGCAGAACCATTCGATCCTGGACAACTGCCACGTGCGCATCGCGTTCGCCACCAACGACGAGCGTACCGCCAAGCGCATCTCCGACGCGCTGGGGACGGCCACCGAGCTGCGCGCGCAGCGTAACTACGCGGGTCATCGCCTTGCGCCGTGGCTCGGGCACCTGATGGTCTCGCGCCAGGAGACGGCGCGCCAGCTGCTGACGCCCGGCGAGGTGATGCAGTTGCCGCCCGACGATGCCGTGGTGATGGTCTCGGGCCATCCACCGATCCGTGCGCGCAAGATCCGCTACTACCTCGACCGCAACTTCACGGTGCGCGTGAAGCCCGCGCCGCTGCTCGCGTCAGGCGGCCGCTATGCCGACGCCCCGGTGCCGCGCGCCGACGACTGGAGCGACCTGGCGCCGCTGACCGCGCCGATCCTCGACATGGCGCTTGCCGGCCAGGCCGGCGCCGTCGATGACGGCGGCCGCCAGCAGCAGCCCGAACTGGGCGAGGTGGCATATACGCCGCAGCCCGAGCCCGGCGCCGCCGACCTCGGCCTGCTCGATGACGACGACGCGCCGCTGCCCCTGCCGACGCAGCTGGACCCGCGCCTGCAGCGCGCCGCGCGGCTGGCCGCGCTCGACCCCGACGACGGGATTGCCCTGTGAGGCCGCCATGAGTCGCACCCGCCTCAACATCTTCCTGGAGCGCGACCACGCGCGCCGGCTCGACGAGCTGGCCGCGATGAAGGGCTTGTCCAAGTCCTCGATCATCGCCGCCGCGCTGTCCTCGTTCCTGTCGCCGGACGGCGGCGACCAGCGCGAGGCCGCCATCGCCAGGCGGCTGGACCGTCTTTCGCGCCAGTACGACAAGCTCGAACGCGACCAGAACATCCTGATCGAGACGGTGGCGCTGTACGTGCGCTACTTCCTGACCGTCAGCACGCCCGTCCCCGAGGCGCATCAGGACGCGGCGCGCGCACAGGGCCGCGCCCGCTTCGAGCAGTTCATAGAGCAGCTCGGCCGCCATCTGCTGCGCGGGCGCAGCCTGGTCAAGGACGTGTACGAGGAGATCCAGCCCGAGGACAGTCAGTTCTTCGGACTGGGCGACACCGAAGGGAACAGCACTGGAGGCCATCGGCCGGCGACCCCGGCCGGCAGCAAACCGGAGGCGGCTTCATGACCGGGACGCCGCGCGATCCGAACAAGCCCGCCGCGCTGGCCTCGCTAGCGCTGGACCGGCGCATCCGCATGCTGCGCACGGCCATGGGGCCGGAGATCGCGCAGGCGCTGGCCGACCCCGACGTGGTCGAAGTGCTGCTCAACCCCGATGGCTCGCTGTGGCTGGACCGACTCAGCACCGGACGCGCGCCGATGGGCGTCACGCTGTCGCCGGCCGACGGCGAACGCATCATCCGGCTGATCGCCGCGCACGTGCGCGCCGAGGTCCATGCGGACAAGCCGCTGCTGACCGCCGAACTGCCCGAGACCGGCGAGCGCTTCGAGGGCGCGCTGCCGCCCGTGACGCCCGGCCCGGTGTTCGCGCTGCGCAAGCGCGCCGTCGCGCTGATCCGCCTGGAGGACTACATGGCCGACGGCATCCTCACCGCCGACCAGGCCGCGTTCCTGCGCTCGGCCGTGCGCGACCGCCAGAACATCCTGATCGCTGGCGGCACCAGCACCGGCAAGACCACGCTCGCCAACGCATTGCTCGACGAGGTGGCCGCCACCGGCGACCGCGTGATCGTGCTCGAAGACACGGTGGAGCTGCAGTGCACCGCGCACGACCACGTGCCGCTGCGTACGCGCCCCGGCGTGGTCAGCATGACCGAACTCGTGCGCTCCACGCTACGCCTGCGGCCGGACCGCATCGTCGTCGGCGAGGTGCGCGGCCCGGAGGCACTCGACCTGCTCAAGGCCTGGGGCACGGGCCACCCGGGCGGCATCGCCACCGTGCATGCGGGCTCGGCGATGGGTGCGCTCACGCGGCTCGAACAATTGGTGCAGGAGGTGTCGGTGAACGTGCCGCGCGCGCTGATCGCCGAGACCATCAACGTCATCGTCTTCATCGCCGGGCGCGGCCACACGCGTCGGGTCGAGGCCATCGCGCGCGTCATGGGCCTCGACGCGAACGGCTACCAGCTCAGCCACGAGCTGTCGCCCGCGCCACTTCCTTCATTGCCATCACTTCCAGGAGAACCGTCATGACGACTTCGCGCATTCCCGTAAATACGTCTCTGCACGCAGGGCGCATGCGCCTGGCGCTGCAAATCCTGCTGCTGGCCGCGCTGCTGTTGGCCTTCGCGCTGCCCGCACACGCGGCTGGCTCCAACATGCCGTGGGAAGCGCCGCTGCAGTCCATCCTCGAATCCATCCAGGGGCCGGTGGCGCGCATCGTCGCGGTGATCATCATCATCGCCACGGGCCTCACGCTCGCCTTCGGCGACACCAGCGGGGGCTTCCGCAAGCTGGTGCAGATCGTATTCGGTTTGTCGATCGCGTTCGCCGCGTCGAGCTTCTTCCTGTCGTTCTTCTCGTTCACCGGCGGGGCGGTGCTGGCATGAGCCCGCACATGAACTCGCATGATGCGCCGGGTTTCGAGGTGCGGGGCTTCGAAGTTCCTCTCCACCGGTCCCTGACCGAGCCCATCCTGATGGGCGGCGCGCCGCGCACGGTGGCGATCGCCAACGGCACGCTCGCGGCCGCCGTGGGCCTGGGCCTGCAGCTCTGGGTTCCGGGCATCGTGCTCTGGATCGTGGGCCATTCGCTCGCGGTCTGGGGCGCGCGCGCAGACCCGCAATTCATGCAGGTCTTCGCGCGGCACATCAAGCACCGTGTGCTGCTGGACACGTGAGGGCACGGCCATGATGAACCTCGCCGAATACCGCCAGCGCCCGGCGCTGCTTGCCGATTGGCTGCCCTGGGCAGGTCTCGTCGCACCCGGCGTCGTGCTGAACAAGGACGGCTCGTTCCAGCGCACGGCGCGCTTCCGTGGCCCGGACCTGGACAGCGCCACCGCCGGCGAACTGGTGGCCACCACCGCGCGCCTGAACAACGCGCTGCGCCGCCTGGGTTCGGGATGGGCGCTGTTCGTCGAGGCCGAGCGGCGCGAGGCTGCGGACTACCCGCGCTCGACCTTCCCGGAACCGCTGTCCTGGCTGGTGGACGAGGAGCGCCGCGCCGGGTTCGAGGAAGCCGGCTCGCATTTCGAGAGCCGCTACCACGTGACGCAGCTCTACCTGCCGCCCGAGGAATCGCGCTCGCGCGCCGCGGGCCTGCTCTACGAGAACGCCGGTGAGACCTCCGGCCAGCGCCGTGTCGATTGGCGCGAGCGCCTGCAGGGCTTCGTCGCCGAGACCGAGCGCTTCCACGGCCTGCTCGAAGGGGTGATGCCCGAGGTCGGCTGGCTCGACGATGCACAGACGCTCGCGCATCTGCACGCCAGCGTCTCCACGCGCCGGCAGGCGGTCGCCGTGCCCGAGGTGCCGATGCACCTCGATGCGCTGCTCGCCGACGAAGCGCTGACGGGCGGCCTGGCCCCGATGCTGGGTGCGCGGCACCTGCGCGTGCTCACGGTGCGTGGCTTCCCGACCTCGACCTGGCCGGGCCTGCTCGACGAGCTGAACCGCCTGGGCTTCGCCTACCGCTGGAACACGCGTTTCCTGTTTCTCGATAAGGCCGAGGCCGAGCGCGAGCTGGGCCGGCTGCGCCGCCAGTGGTTCGCCAAGCGCAAGAACATCGTCGCGCTGCTGCGCGAGACGATTTTCCAGCAGGAGTCGCCGCTGGTGGATTCCGACGCCGCCAACAAGGCGGCCGACGCCGATGCGGCGCTGCAGGAGCTGGGCAGCGACGAAGTAGCCTACGGCTACGTCACGTCCACAGTGACCGTGCTGGACGCAAATCCGGCGGCGGCCGACGAGAAGCTGCGCGCGGCCGAGCGCGTCATCCAGGGGCGCGGCTTCGTGACGATCCCCGAGACGCTGAATGCTGTCGAGGCCTGGCTGTCTTCGTTGCCCGGCCACGCCTATGCCAACGTCCGCCAGCCCATCGTGTCGACGCTGAATCTCGCGCACCTGATGCCGGTGTCGGCGATCTGGGCCGGGCAGGAGCGCAACGCGCACCTCGATGGACCACCGCTGATCGTCACGCGCACCGATGGCGCCACGCCGTTCCGGCTGGTGACGCACATCGGCGACGTGGGCAACACGCTGGTGGTCGGCCCCATCGGAATGGGCAAGTCCGTGCTGCTGGCGACGATGGCGCTGCAGTTCCGACGCTATGCCGGTTCGCGCATCTTCGCCTTCGACATGGGCCGCTCGATCCGCGCCACCATCCTGGGCCTGGGTGGAGAGCACTACGACCTGGGCAGCGATGGTGACATCGCCTTCCAGCCACTCGCTCGCATCGACCGTGAGGGCTACCGCACCTGGGCGGCCGAATGGATCGAAGGCCGGCTGATCCATGAGGGCGTGGCCGTCGGCCCGGAGGAACGCGAAGCGGTGTGGTCAGCGCTCGGAAGCCTGGCCAGCGCGCCGGTGGAGCAGCGCACGCTGACGGGCCTGTCGGTGCTGCTGCAGTCCAACATGCTGCGCCAGGCGCTCGCGCCCTACGTGCTGGGCGGCGCGCACGGCAAGCTGCTGGACGCCGACCACGACCGGCTGGGCAGCGCCGACGTGCAGGGCTTCGAGATGGAAGAGCTGATGCACAGCAAGGCCGCGGTGCTGGCCGTGCTGCGCTACCTGTTCGCGCGCTTCGAGGAGCGGCTGGACGGCGCGCCCACGTTGCTGATCCTTGACGAAGCGTGGCTGTTCCTCGACGACCCGGTCTTCGCCGCGCGCATCCGCCAGTGGCTCAAGACTTTGCGCAAGAAGAACGCGTCGATCATTTTCGCCACGCAGTCGCTCGCCGACGTGAAGGATTCGGCCATCGCGCCCGCGATCATCGAGAGCTGCGCGAGCCGCATCTTCCTGCCCAATCCGCAAGCCACCGAGCCGCAGATCCGCACGATCTACGAGGGCTTCGGACTCAACAGCCGGCAGATCGAGATCGTCGCCACCGCCCAGCCGAAGCGCGACTACTACTACCAGTCGCGGCTGGGCAACCGGGTCTTCGACCTGGACCTGGGGCCGATAGCGCTCGCTTTCGCGGGCGCGTCCACGCCCGAGTACCAGCGCGACATCGATGCCGTGTTAGCCGCGCAAGGCGCACAGGACTTCGCGGCCCACTGGCTGCGCCACAGCGGCCTGGACTGGGCCGCCGATCTCATCCCCTCGTTCCGTTCCTTCCCTTCATTTCAGGAGATTTCGCCATGAAGAAGACCTTGCTGGCCGCTGTCACGGCCATCCTCACCGCGCTCGCGCCGGGTGCACACGCGCAATGGGTCGTCATCGACCCGACCAACCTCGTGCAGAACATCCTCACTGCCGCGCGGACGCTGGAGCAGATCAACAACCAGATCCGCCAGCTCCAGAACGAGGCGCAGATGCTGACCAACCAGGCCCGGAACCTCACCGGCCTGAACTTCAGCGCGCTGGCCGAGTTGCGCGCCGCGCTGTCGGCCACGAACCAGCTCATCCAGCAGGCTCAGGGTTTGGCTTTCAACGTCTCGCAGATGGAGGCGGACTTCCGCCGGCTCTATCCCGACTCGTACACCGCCGCGATCTCGGGCACGCAGATGGCGCTCGATGCACGCACGCGCTGGCGCAATTCGCTGGAAGCGCTGCGCACCGCCACCAAGGTGCAGTCGCAGGCGGTGCAGAACTTTGCATCCGACGAGCGCACGCTGACCGACCTGGTGAACCGCAGTCAGTCGGCCGTGGGCGCGCTGCAGGCGATGCAGGCGACGAATCAGCTGCTCGCGCTGCAGTCGCGCCAGGCGATGCAGGCCCAGCAGCTCCAGATCACGCAGGACCGCGCCGCCGCGCTGGAACAGGCGCGCCAGGTCGCCGTGCAGGAACGTGCCCGCGAGGTGCGCCGTCGTTTCCAGGGGGACGGCACGCCGTACACGCCCGCCGCAGTCAACTTCTACGGCAACTGAGGGGGAAGCCGCCATGCGACGAATCCTGATTCTCAGCCTGTTGGCCCTTGGGCTCGCCGCGTGCGAGAAGAAGCCCGCGCCCATCGAGTCCGTCGAATCGCTGGTCGCCAATCCACAGCGGTTGAAGGAACTGCGCGAAGCTTGCAAGGCCGACCACGCCAAGGTCGGCGATGCACAGTGCAATGCGGTGGCCGAAGCCACGCGCCGGCGCTTTCTCGGGCAGGGCCAGTCACCCTACGCAGGCGATCCGGTGAAGCCGCCAGCGCCGCCGGCCGCCGAGTCGTCGCCTCCTGCCAGCTCGGCGCCCAAGGACTGATGCCATGAACGACGTGGGCGTCATCGACCGCTTCCTCGACGTCTTCTCGCGCTACATCGACTCGGGCTTCGGCCTGCTCGGCGGGGAGGTCGCGTTCCTGACGGCCACTCTGGTGTTGATCGATATGACGCTCGCCGGCCTGTTCTGGGCCATGAGCAACGCGAGCGGCGGCGGTGGCGACGAGGTGATCGCCAAGCTGATCAAGAAGGTTCTCTACGTCGGGGCCTTCGCCTACATCATCGGCAACTTCAACGCGCTGGCCGGAATCGTCTTCCGCTCGTTCGCGGGCCTGGGACTGACCGCCTCGGGTTCGGCGCTGACGCAGGCGCAGCTGCTGCAGCCGGGCCGCCTCGCGCAGGTCGGCATCGATGCCGGGCGGCCGATCATGACGCAGATCGGCGACCTGACGGGCTTCCCCGAGATCTTCGCCAACCTTGACGTGATCGTGGTTCTGGGCCTCGCGTGGCTGGTGGTCATCGTGAGCTTCTTCGTGCTCGCGGTGCAGCTCTTCGTGACGCTGATCGAGTTCAAGCTGACGACGCTTGCCGGCTTCGTGCTGGTGCCCTTCGCGCTGTGGAACAAGACCTCGTTCCTCGCCGAGAGGGTGCTGGGCAATGTGGTGTCCTCGGGAATCAAGGTGCTGGTGCTGGCCGTGATCGTCGGCATCGGCACGGGGCTGTTCGGCGAGTTCACGGCGCCGCCGGGCACCGAGCCGAGCATCGACCATGCGCTGACCATCATGCTCGCCTCGCTCGCGCTGTTCGGGCTGGGCATCTTCGGGCCGGGCATCGCCACCGGGCTGGTGTCCGGCGCCCCGCAACTCAGCGCGGGCGCTGCGGCGGGGACCGTGGTCGGTGGAGCAGGGCTTGCAGTCGCCGGTGGTGCGGCCGTGGCTGGCGCCGGTGCAGCGGTCGCGGCCGGTGCGCGCATGGCGCCTGGCGCGGCGCGCAGTGCGATCGGCGGGGCAGCGGCTGCAGGCCGTTCGGCCAGTGCGCTCGCTGGTGGCGCGCGCTCCGCCTACCAGGCTGGGGCAGCGGCTTCGGGGAGCAGCGGCCTGCGCGCTGCCGGCGCGGGCCTGGCCAACGTCGCGCGGACGGGTGCCGGCGCGGTCGGTGATCGCGTGGCCTCTGGCGCCAAGGCCGTGCGCGAGCGCGTGGCGGACTTCGTTGCCGAGGCCGCCGCGGCCACCTCGGCAGCGCCTGCCGATGCTTCAGCGGCGCCCACCGCGCCGCCCGCCTGGGCTCAGCGCCTCCAACGCCACCAGCGCCTCGCGCACGGCGCGACCGTCGCGGCCCACACGCTGCGCTCGGGAGACAGCGGCGGCAGCGGGGCCAGCCCCAGCCTGCGGGATGACAGCTAAGGACAGCCAAGGAGAACCTTTCATGCGATTCAAGCGACCCCAGGTGCGCTACTCGGATACGCCGGCGCCCGTCACCCCGTACCAGGCCGCCGCGCAGGTGTGGGACGAGCGCATCGGCTCGGCCCGCGTGCAGGCGAAGAACTGGCGCCTGATGGCCTTCGGCTCCCTCACGCTGGCGCTGCTCATGGCCGGCGGCCTCGTGTGGCGCTCGGCGCAGTCCATCGTCACGCCCTACGTGATCGAGGTGGACCAGACCGGCCAGGTGCGCACGGTCGGCGAGGCCGCCACGCCGTACCGGCCGGGCGATGCGCAGATCGCGCACCACCTCGCGCGCTTCATCAGCGATGTGCGGTCACTCTCCATTGACCCGATCGTCGTACGGCGCAACTGGCTCGAAGCCTACGACTACGCCACCGACCGGGGCGCGGCGACGCTCAACGACTACGCCCGCACCAACGATCCGTTCTCGCGCATCGGTCAGAACTCCGTCGCGGTGGAAGTGACCAGCGTCGTGCGCGCTAGCGATTCGTCGTTCCAGGTGCGCTGGATCGAGCGCGCTTACGTCAACGGCTCGCCGTCCACCATCGAACGCTGGACTGCGGTGCTGTCCATCGTGCTGCAGCCGCCGCGCACCGAGGAGCGGCTGCGCAAGAACCCCCTGGGCATCTACGTCAACGGTCTGTCGTGGAGCCGCGAACTTGATGCGAACGAAGGAGCGAAGAAATCATGAACCCGACATTCCGCCTTTACGTGTTTCCGGCTCTGCTGATCGCGGGGCTTGCTGGCTGCGCCTCGCAGGGCAAACCACCGCCGGCCATCACGCTGGACGAGCCCGTGCAAGCGCAGCGCCTGCCCGATCCGCCCGCGCCCATCGAAGTGGTGGAGGTGCCCAAGCCCTTGCCCCTGCCGGAGCAGATGAAGGCGCTGCCCTCTGCCGAAGCGCCGGCACCCGCCCCCGAATCGGCTGACGAGAAGCTGCGCGTTTCCAAGGCCAACGACGAGGCGCGTATCGCGCCTTCGCGCGAGGGTTATGTCAATGCGATCCAGGTCTGGCCCTATGCAGACGGGGCGCTGTATCAGGTCTACACGAGCCCTGGCCGCGTGACCGTCATCGCGCTGCAGGAAGGTGAGGATCTGGTGACGGTCTCGGCCGGCGACACGGTGCGCTGGATCGTGGGCGACACGACCAGCGGCGCAGGGCCGGCGCAGCGCGTGAACGTGATGGTCAAGCCCACGCGCACGGGCCTGAAGACCAACATGGTCATCACCACCAACCGGCGCACCTACCTGGTCGAACTGTCCTCGACGCCGCAGGCCTGGATGGCGTCCGTGTCCTGGGACTACCCGAAGGACCGCATGCTGGCGCTGCAGAAGCAGGCGCGCGAGGCGCAGGCCGCGGCGCCGGTGGATGCGGGCCTGTCGCTGGAAAGCATCCGCTTCCGCTATGTGATCAACGGCGACAGCCCGCCGTGGAAGCCGCTGCGCGCGTTCGACGACGGGCAGAAGGTCTACATCCAGTTCCCAGGCGGCATTGCGCAGGGCGAGCTGCCGCCACTGTTCGTCATCGGCCCGCAGGGCGACGGCCAGCTCGTGAACTACCGCTTCCGCGCGCCGTACTACGTGGTGGACCGGCTGTTCGGCGCAGCCGAACTGCGCCTGGGCGGCTATGGAGGAGGCGGTAAGGGTAAGGGCGGCAAGGCCGAAGTCGTGCGCATCGAACGCACCGACGGCGTGTCCCGTGCGGCGACGGGGAGCAATGGATCATGACCGAAGCCGCCACCGTCCCGCCTAAGGCCGATCCCGAGGCGATGGCGCTGCGGGCGCCACCGCGCCCGGTGGTACGCCTGAACCGGCGGATGCTGGCCGTCATAGTCGGCGCGCTGGCTGCCGTGGTGCTCGGAGCGACCCTGTGGTCGCTGCAGCCGCACAGGCGCGAACGCAATCCGGCCGCCGAGCTGTACAACGTCGATCGTGTGGCCAAGGCCGAGAGCCTGGACCAACTGCCCAAGGACTATGCGGGACTGCCGGCACGCCCCGGAGTGCCCCAATTGGGTGAACCGCTGCCCGGTGACCTGGGGCCGGCCATCGTGAAGTCGCAGCAGCCGATGGAGACGCGCGTGCCGGGCGGTGGCGTCGATCCGGCGCATGCGGCGCAACTGGCGGCCGAGGAGGCGGCACGCTCGGGAGTGTTCTTCCGCGCCACGGGCGGCGCCGGAGCCAGGCCTGCCCAGGCCGCGCCCGCCGGCGAGGCCCGCGCCGCGCAGCCTTTCGATGCGCTGGCCGGCGCCCTGGCGCCCGCAGCGGCGGCGCAGCCGGCCGACCCCACTGCCGTGCAGAACCGCCAGGACCAGAAAGAGGCCTTCGTCGCCAGGGCGGGCGACGCGGCCACGCGCAACCCTGGAAGCCTGCAACTCCCGGTATCGCCGTACCAGGTCATGGCGGGCACCATCATTCCGGCCGCGCTGGTGACGGGCATCAGCTCGGATCTGCCGGGGCAGGTCATCGCCAATGTGACCGAGGCGGTCTACGACACCGCCACGGGCCGCTACCTGCTGATCCCGCAGGGCTCGCGCCTGATCGGCCGCTACGACAGCCAGGTGGCCTTCGGACAGCGGCGCGTGCTGCTGGTGTGGACGAGGCTGATCCTGCCGGACGCGTCTTCGGTGGCGTTGGACCGGCTGCCGGGTATCGATCCCGCCGGCTATGCCGGACTGGAGGATGGCGTCGATTGGCATTGGGACCGCATCCTCGCCGGCGCGGCGCTGTCCACGCTGCTGGGCGTCGGCGCCGAACTGGCCGCGCCCGAGACCCGCACCATCAACGGCGGTACCGGCGACCGCGTGATTATCGCCGGCCGTGAAAGTGCGCAGGACACGGTGAACCAGGTCGGGCAAGAGATCACCAAGCGCAACCTCAGCGTGCAGCCGACGCTCACGATTCGGCCGGGGTTTCCGATGCGCGTGATGGTCAACAAGGACCTGATCCTGCGGCCCTACCAGCCTTTGTTTTTTACCCGGGGCTCGTCGCAATGAGCACGGCCAAGTTGCGGCTCGGGCCGCTGCCCAAGAGCGAGCCGGTCAAGCTCACTGTCACCTTGTCGGCGGAGTTGAAGGCCACGCTGGACCGCTACGCAGCCCTACATACCCAAGCGTACGGTGCGCGGGTCGACGCGGCAGCACTGGTTCCGCACATGCTGGAGACCTTCATGGCACGAGACCGAGCCTTCAAGCGGCAACGCAATCGTCAGTTGCCACCGCCGGAGCGCTGATACGTTCGGCTCGGCCGGCTCCTATGCAATGGTCATCAAGCTTGCATTGCCCGCGGCGGCGGCTCTGTTGGTGCTCACGGCGCGTTCGAACACCAGGGCTTCCCTCGGGGCCTCGCCGTCGGCGGCGAAGCATCGCAGGCCGACGATGACGCCGTCACGTTCGGCCAGCTTGGCTGAAGCCGCCAGCAGGCCATGCAGCACCGGTCCGAAAATTTCGCGCCGCAGTTCCGCGATGCTCTCCAGCACAATCAGGGTGGGCAGCACTGACCTTGCCCCTGTTTCGTGTAGTTCTTAACCCACGATTCACGCGGCCTTTTTACGCTGTGCCTCGTACCAGCGTTGTTCGTACTGCATCGGGCTGAGGTAGCCCAGCGACGAATGCAACCTGCGGTGATTGTAGAAGGCCATCCAGTCCATCACCGCCTGCCTGGCCTGCTCGCGGGTAGCGAATTTGCACCCATG
>JAMHVM010000058.1:0-197518 GCA_035911475.1 Lysobacterales bacterium
TTGTTCTCAAAGACCTTCGGCGTGGTGACGGGGAGAGCCTTGCAAGCTACTACTTGCGCACGTACAGCCACCTTGTTCCGGCTGGCATTGAGTTCTGGGAGTACGATGAGTCAATGGGCGGTGCTTCGCGGGTTGGCACCTAACAATTCATTCAAGCCGACGCCGCTTCGCGGCGCGGCTTAACTCAAGCGTTAGGCCGCATGGACAGCATCGCATCACGTCAGAATCTGGCGCTCTCCTTAGTTCGCGCGCTTTGGGGCGAGGTCCATCCGGAGCTGCGTCAAGCCTCCATCGAAGCCGATGAAAGCGCGTTCGTTGTTCGCCTCCGCTTTGAGTATGACGGTGCAGCCGAAGGTCCAGCCCAAGAAAGCTGCTCTTGCGCGGCGGCAGAGGTTATTGCGGACTTCCCTGCGCCTTGGGATCTAGATGAGCAACATGTGGCCGCTCCTTTGCCGGGGCCCCTTCATTCGCTGACGCACCTTGTTTACCGACGTTGGGAGCCCGATAGTGCGGCCTAACAATTCATTCAAGCCGACGCCGCTTCGCGGCGCGGCTTAATTCAAGCGTTAGGCAGCAGAGCAAGTTCCGCGCAATCTCTGGGGAAGTATCAATGCGTCGTTTTCTACTCATCTTTGGCTGGCTGTCGGTCATCGGCAGCATCGGTGACGGCGCTATTTCTCTATACGCTCTTTGGGTTCTCGGCTCCGGTGGCTGGGTCAACCTCGGACTAGAGGTTGGCCCGCTGCTAGAGCAGCATCTGCCACTCCTTCTCTGGGTCAAGGATGTTGCAAGATTTGTCTTGCCCGGCAGCGTCGTTACATGGGTCTTCGGCCTCCCTGCACTCATCTATTTCCCGGTGCGCGTTGCAATGGGCTGCGTGATAGGTTGGTGGGCACTTGCGGCAGCAAAGAGAATGGGCGGCACTCCGGGCGTGGCTGGGCATAAGCGTGCTGCTGCCTAACAATTCATTCAAGCCGACGCCGCTTCGCGGCGCGGCTTAATTCAGGCGTTAGGCCCCCTGATCATTCTCAGGTTGTTGTGGGTTTGGGTAGCAACGGCCCAGCTGTAGTCCCTCAGCGTTCGAGTTCAGCACAGCACCTTCTTTCGCGGCCGGTTTGTGGGGCAGGCCTTTGGGGCTGACGGAACTTTGCGCAACAATGGATTTGCCGAATGCAGTCGGGGCAGGCTTGCCGTCGCGCTGGTTTGGCGTAGAGTTCGAGCCAGGCGGGCCATCCGCATCGTTGCAGGAGGCCTAACAATTCGTTCAAGCCGACACTGCTTCGTTATGTCAAACACATGGCCGGAAAAGCATGCCATGTGTTTGCCTCCACTCCGCAGCGCGGCTTAACTCAGGCGTTAGGCACCACACCGACCATGTCGAAGTCTTTCAACTCCATCCTCTTGGTCTTGCCGTTCCTGCTATCTGGATGCGCTCCGACCGGCATGACAACCCAAGTCATTGAGGCAACCGGCGTGTTCGGTACAGAAGAAGAAGCAGCTACCGCCGGTTCTATCAACCGCCCTGCGCCCAAGCCTCTCGCCATGCTCGCCGCAGGTGATTCGGTGGCTGTGGTGTCGGATACTTACGGCAAGGACTACTGGGCTTGTAAGGTTCGTACCCAAGAGTCGGTTTCTGGCTGGGTGCTCTGCACGTCGCTCGACTATCAACGTGGCAGTGGCGCCTAACAATTCATTCAAGCCGACGCCGCTTCGCGGCGCGGCTTAATTCAGGCGTTAGGCTTTCAGATGAATCCTATCGAAATCCAAAGCAGCACTCGCATTCGCATTGGATCACATGTGTATCGATGCTTCTTCGAGCAGGATCAGAAGCCCGGGTTTCACGTCTACACCGTTGAAACCCACGGCAGACCGGACGGGGACTATCCGCAAAAATTCCACATTGACGACTTGAGAGATCTCTTTGCCAGTGACTTGCCAGAAAGCTTTTCTTTGTCTGTTTACGCGCCTCACCTACGTATAAAATGTATTGATGGACTTTGGGTACAGAAGCATGAAGGACGCAGCGAACTTAGCCTGTCTTTTCTTCACAACTTCACAGACTGGCATTTTTCACAGAACCTGCATCACTTCTATCACGAACTTCGCATCGCCCTTCTAAAAGACCCTCCTTACCCTTTAGAAGTATCAATTGAGAAGGATGAATACGGCTTGTCGGCTTGGGTAAAGAGCTCGATCACCAATCAAGAGGACATCAACACCCACGTATTCAAGGTGGCCGCTTATATCGAGAAGAATATTGAAGAGCAGACTATGGTGTTTGCCTCCAAGTCCATGAGACAAGAAGCGGTTGGAAATAGTGCCAAGCTAAAGCCGGATGAGGACGGATGGAAATGGTGGGTGCGCTACGTTGTCGTTCCGCTCGGGGTTGTTACTGTTGCGGCCCTCTTGGCGTTCGCTTTCAAGTCAATGGCTTGAAAGCCTAACAATTCATTCAAGCCGACGCCGCTTCGCGGCGCGGCTTAATTCAAGCGTTAGGCCTCATGGATCCAGCGTCAGGTTCATTCCTACATCCAACAGCAATCGCGCTCGGGCTGTTCTTGCTCTGTCTTTGTGCTGAGAGCCTGACCTCTTTCATCTTTCTGCGCGGTTTGCGTAAAAATCATCCCATTCAGTGGGAGCATTCTGGGCAGCGCACTATCTGGACAGATTCAGATCTAATCAGTGCTTGGGGCACAGTGCGCTATCTTCAGCGTCGCCTATATCTTGACAGTGCCAATGCGGCGGGTATCGCGTACTGTGCCAAGCATCGTTTACCAGTTGTTACTACCTATTGGGCGGCCGTTATCACTGTCCCTCTCTTCTTCTTGTCGTTCTTTTTCAAAGGCTGGCCTCCGCATTGGCGTTAGCATGAGGCCTAACTCCGGCGTTAGGCATCACATGACAGATCAAGGCTACGTCTGCTCCACTTGCGGCAAAGTTCATGAGGGACTTCCTACCGACTGGGGCTTTGGCCTGCCCGACGAGGTTTATGCCCTCCCATATCTGGACAAGTATCGTCGCACTCGATCCAACACAGACCTGTGTGCCTTAGATGAAAATCGGTTCTTCCTTCGCGGCCTTCTCATGATTCCCTTCACTCACCAAGACGGGTATTTTGCTTGGGGTGTCTGGGCTGAGGTTCCAAAAGCCTCACATGACTTCTATGTGGACAATTACAGCAACGAGCTGGCTCTAGGCTCAAAGATTCAAGGGCTGCTGGCCAACACCATCCCTGGCTCCCCAGAGATCACCGGATCTTCTTTGGAGATCGAGCTGCAAAGTTCAAAGAGCCGCCCATTCTTCACGTTTCCAGCCTCGGCAGTTCACGAGCTTGCGGTTGACCAGCGGGAGGGCATTGGTCACGACCGCCATCATCAATTCCTTGAGTTGTGTGGCTACTTCCGTGACAGTGATGCCTAACAATTCATTCAAGCCGACGCCGCTTCGCGGCGCGGCTTAATTCAGGCGTTAGGCCTCATGTCAGATGATCAAAACGTTGACCTAGAGAAGCGCCTTTTGGCAGCCGCCTTGTTCAACCTTCGGATTCTACTTGCAGGCCATCTGGACCCAGATGCTAGGAGCCCAGAGAGTGACGCCGCATGGCTTGCTTATGTTCTTCATAATCAAGCACTCGCAACACTTGATGGGCAAGCATTCGATGTGGCTCAGGCACTAAAAGCTGTAGAGCGGCTCGAGCCGAGGCTTGGCGCAGCATATGTACTACAGTTCCGACAGGCCGTTCTCAATGAGGCCTAATTCAGGCGTTAGCCGTCTTAAATCGAGCGCAGATGAACGCCCCGAAACTGCACCACTACGTTCCGCGTTTCTATCTGGCGCGTTTTGCGGACGATCACGGGCTATTTTGGTGCTGGGACAAGGGAAGTCGCAAGACGTTTCAAGGCAATCCATCCGGGGTAGCCGCAGAGACTCACTTCTATCGCATACCGGAATTCATCGGAACAGCGACCGATCCGCTTGTTCTGGAGAAAGATCTTGCCAACTTAGAGGCGAGAGCTGCGGAAATAACCCGTGACTGGGCCGCTCGGCTAGACGCATTAATCCCATTGCAGAGACTTGATCTATATCCCGACGAAAGGACTGATCTTTCAAGATTCATCGCAGTGCAGTTCCTGCGTACTGCGGAGCAGCGCGAAATTCTATCGTTGTACGCGCTTGAAAAAGGACACTACCAGTCTGGCATATCGGCTGAGGAAAGAATCAATCTGCATGCCCACATGTTATACAGCGGCGGCTTGGTCGAAAGCATCTCAGATCGACTGGAGAAATCGATCTGGATCTTCGCACGCAATCTATCGAGCGTTCCCTTCTGGACATCTGACAATCCTGTTGCTTTCAAGACCGGTGACAACAGGATGTGGCTCAAAGGACCAGGGATAATGAGCGAGGGTTCGTATGCAGTATTTCCGCTGTCTCCAGCATATATTCTGTACATCAAGGAACCAATCTACTGGAATAGAACCAAGAAATTCGACTGCTGCTTATCTCCTGTGGATATGATCTCAGAAATGGTCGAGCACGAGAACGCAGGGCAGGTTTTCATGGCTACGCGGTTTGTCATCTCCCCAAGAAATGACTTCAGATTCGCCGATGAATTCGTCGAAACAATAGGAACGGATACATATGCGCCCAAAGACGGCTAACAATTCACTCAAGCCGACACCGCTTCGCGGCGCGGCTTAATTCAGGCGTTAGCTGCCCCTATGGTTCCATCGCTTATCGAGATCAACGAAGCAGAGCAAGGCTACTTGGGACGTGATGGCAACCCTGTGCTTGGCCATGCGTTCGAGATGCTTTTAGCGCGCTGGGCTGCGGATAAGAGAGACCGAGAAACGGCTCTCCGGTTACTTTTCTTGAGCTGGTACTGCAACGCAGAACCTACATTCCTCACCGGACTACCCACGGAGTACGACGTGGCAACCGTCTGCTCCGAGACATTTGCAGCCCTTGGTAGTGTGGGCACGTCGGATCCAGAGGTATGTTTTGTTGTTGGTCTTATGGCTCAGCTCTTTCCATGGTGCCTAGGAGACGAGACCCATTGGTCAGAGGTGGGTCGCATTCTTACCGGTCGTGCCGTTGAGCTTCAGCCTGGCGGTCCTCCGCTAGCAGTCTTTGCAGATCGAGGCGCGTACGGTGAGTATTTTTCCCATATGCTGTCTGCACGGGCAGGCAGCTAACAATTCATTCAAGCCGACGCCGCTTCGCGGCGTGGCTTAACTCAGGCGTTAGGCACCACATGAATCTCTCGCGCTACTTTTAGAACGACGACGGCTCTCTGCCCGAGATCGAAATTGAGTTCAGTAGTGCCGAGTCTCTGCAACGCGCCTTTAGCCACTTCTTCGACTTGGGTGGCGAGAACACAGCACTAAATGGATCGTACTTGTGGCTGCGTAAGGAGCGGCGGGAGGAGCCCTTCTCTGGGCCAAGAGACGCAGCGTTAGTTACTGATGGAAAAGCTGACTCATTTCATGTGGTTCTAGGCTCAATCAAGGTCGACAGTCATGAGCTTCCGGCTCTTGGTGTGTTTGTTGACCCATCCTCGCTTGTTATTGACTACCGCATGGGCCAAGACTGGAGTCGCGTCAAAGTCGGAGCTTTTGTAAAGCTACTCAAGTCTCTTACTACACTCGGTGGTAACGTTAGTGTCTCAAGGTCGTGGGGCGCCGATGGCCAAGAAGATTTCAGTCGCTATCTCGGCAGCGGTGCCTAACAATTCATTCAAGCCGACGCCGCTTCGCGGCGCGGCTTAATTCAGGCGCTAGGCGCCTAGGTGTCGTATGCCGCGATTGCAAGCATTCGTCCTGCTAGTACTTCTAGAGCCAATGGCAAACGTACTGGCATCGGGCCGCGATTCAGAAAATGATCTACGCGAGGCCAACAGGCGTTACGACCTGGCGCTCGTCGCCGCAGACACATCCGCTCTTGATGCCTTGTATCTTCCCGAGTTCACGTATATCGGTCCAGGCGGCGTAGTTCGCAACAAGATGCAACAGATTCAATCGATTGCGTCAGGTACTGTCGATGTTATCGAAGGCAGAAGCGATGAGATCTTGGTAAGAATCTACGGATACACGGCCGTCCTGACCGGTCGTTTTACAGGCCGTGCTCGCGTATCCGGAGAGGAGTTCTCGTTCCATGAGCGCTACTCAACCGTTTGGATTCATCGTGGCAGTGTTTGGCGCTTGGCACTGGAGCATGGCACCGTTATCAAGGACGAGTAGGCGTACGCTGCGCTGGCACGCGCCCAACAATTCAATCAAGCCAATGCCGCTTCCCGGCACGGCTCAGTTCAGGCGTCGAGCTGGAGATGAAAGCCCCCTTGCTCTCAATCGCGCTTGCTTTGACTTGGCTGCCAGCTCAGGCGGCCCTGGCCAGGACGGACCCGCTATGCGCCCTGCTCCGCACATTCGTGGAGTCGGTCATGCCGAACGAGACCAGGACCTTGGAGTTCCACACCTCCTGGGGTGGCAACTTCAAGGACTCTGCAGAGCGGGCGATTTCAGCGAAGCGCTGCAATCACTTCGGTTATGGTCCAGCTGAGTCAGTGTGCGCCTACCTCATAGAGCACGGAGCCACCGAATTCTCCGGCAACAACTTCAAGCGTGCGGTAATGTGCCTTTCGCCCAAGACTCGGCTGGATTCTGGCCTATCGGTGTCCGGTGCCACCATGTCCCTTACCTACGGCAGTCCAGACCGCGGCGCCCACGTCAGCCTTGAGTTTTCCGAGGACTCTCAGATTGGCGGCATGGTTCTAAAGCTGGCAGCGGATGGCTTCTGAGCCTGCTGCAAAATTCAGGCGTGAGGCGGCCATGAAGTACTCTGTAAATCCAATCCGTCCCGAAGAATCACACGATTGGCTGCGCCTTCGATACCTGCTTTGGGATGCGGATGACCATGCGCTAGAGATTGCGAGATTCTTCACTGGCGAGCTGGAGGAACCGGTTGAAGTACTGATCGCACGCGACTGCGAAGGACGTGCGGTAGGACACGTCGAACTTTCCATTCGTGACGACATAGATGGTCTGAAAGGCGTCAAGACCGGATACATCGAGGGGCTGTACGTTGAGGTATCGCATCGCTCAAACGGCCTGGTCGGTCAGTTTCTGAGAGCATCGGAGCAATGGGCAAAAGATCAAGGCTGTAGCGCATTCGCGTCTGATCGGCACGACCGAGTCATCATCCACAGGCGGTTCTCCGGTGGCGCCGCCTAGTTCAGGCGTCAGGTGCGGCGGAGACATTGTTGCAGTCGGGAGAAGCAATGAATTCGCGACACACCGGATCCTGCTTGTGCGGCAAAGTCAATTACACGATTGAAGGCTCGTTTGAGTACTTTTATCTGTGTCACTGCTCTCACTGCCGCAAGGACTCAGGGTCTTCCCACGCTGCCAACTTGTTCTCATCTACCGCGAAGCTGATTTGGCTTTCCGGACAATCTTCAGTCACGACCTTCCAGCTTCCCGGCACACGGCATGCCCGCAACTTCTGCGCCACTTGCGGCTCGGCACTGCCCTTGGCAGACGCTCAAATCGTTGTTGTCCCCGCCGGGAGCCTGGATTCAGACATCGACCTCGCGCCCGACGGCAACATCTTCACTGATAGTCGCGCCACATGGGATCATGAACTGCATACGGCACGGAACTATGGCTCTTCCCCGACACGGAGCGGCACGTAATTCAAGCGCTTGACCTCACTACATAGTTCATGGTTGCACAAAGGAGAGAAGCATGTTCTTGCCGAAGTGGCTTGTTGTGCTGGTTTGTCTGCTGTTTGCGGCTCTTGCAACATGGACCTATCTATTGGTGTCCGGGCGCAATCCACTGCCGTTTCCAGACCGTGGATCACGCATTTTTACCGTGCCTTCGCCTGAGGCCAAGGATGCGGTCGTAGCGCTTCTTGCCCGCCATGGACTCAAGGAGCGGTTCCAGGCCAATAGCAGCGGAATACTCCGTTCTATCATGTGGGATGGGACAATCATCAACCATGCCCCTCCGGACGTTCTGCAAAAGCTTGGTCATGCCTCGGCGAGTATTGGACTTGTATCTGACAATCCCGTAGCAAGTGCCAACGACGCGGCTGCACTATTGCGGGCTCGTGGTTTTGAAGCCAAAGTTGTCCTGGATGTTGAGCCTGAACTTCCCATCGCTTTCGTGGTGACCAACGCGACATCGGGGACTGTATTGAATTTCCGCAAACATATGATTCACCTGCCACGACCGCAGCCGGTCAGGAAAGACGGCGAGTGAGGTCTATTCAGTTCATTCAAACCGGCGCCGCTTCGCGGCGCGACTTAACTCAGCAACTGTCTTTCGTGCGAAGCATTTCAGGCTGTCGTCGCAGCCTCGACGGTTGCGCGCAGTTTGTCGCGCCGACGGGCATTGACGAGGGTCAGCAGCTTGCGCATGCAGGCGACAAGCGCGAACTTGTCCGGTTTCCCACGCTCACGTAGTTGCCGGTCGTGAGCACGCCGGATCGGATCCCAGCGCACCGGTGACAGGGTCGCCATGTAGAGCGCCACACGCATCGGCGCCCGGCCACCACGGATATGTCGCTTGCCGGTGGTCTAACCGCTATCGCGATCCATCGGCGCGACACCGACCAGTTTGGCGATCTGCTGGCGAGCGAGGCGACCCAGGTCAGGCAACAGGGCGAGGCTGGTGGTCTGGAGACCGGCCCCAATCCCTTGGACGAACACGGCGCGGGCGTGGCGTGGGCCTTCAGCAGCTACACCGAGGCCTTGTCGGGCACACACGCCGGGCTCTCTGCAGCTACCCTACGTGAAAGCCAAGACATAAGGTGTTTGGCCTCATGAAGATCATCGGATGACTGATCAATCAGACATGATCGTTTACCGTGGCGTATCGATGATCGAAGGCTGGCCTGAGAAGATTCGTGCCGCACAACAAGTCCAAACATGTGTGGTCAATGACCAGGATGTTTCGCGCATCCGGTACGGCGACGAGTCGGACGACTGGGGCGCAGACCGGCAACCGTGACACGATTGTGGCGCCATAAAGGGGGAGTTTCATGTTGAGGGCTGCGACGTCGAGCGTTGTCCCGGCTGTGACGGCCAAAGGTTCAACTGCGATTGCGAACCGTACGAGGACGAGGACGAGGCCTAACGATTCATTCGCCCCGGCGCGGTTTCGCGGCGCGGCTTAGCGCATGGGTAGGGCCACATGGAACGATCAGCCATCAACACTTACAGCGCTGCCGGCGCCACCATCGGCGTGCTTGTCGGGTTGTGCGTTGCCAATCTGCTCATTGGCACCGGCAATCCAGAATTCTTCTACCTGCTCACCGGCATTCTTGCGATGCCCTTTGCTGCCGGCGCGTATTTCCTGGTATCGCGTGGCTTCAGGCGCGCAGGTAAGCGGCAACAGCTGTTCCTTGCGGTGTCGGGCTGGATTGCCTTCGTTGCATCGGTCGCCGGTCTTGTCCTGGTAGTGGAGGCGGTTTTTCCGAAGGCGATCGCAGCCTGGCAGTGCGTTCAGACCGACCCCGTTTCGCGCCACGGCCTGGCTCAGACTTCGGTCTCCGCACATGACTCCCGGGTCCAGCAAACGCTCGGAATCTACGCGTTTGTGTCGACCCCTGACTTCGGTCTGTGGTGACCTTTGGTTGCGCTTCGTTAAGGCGGTGGCATTCGCGCTGGCATGGTCATCCGGCGAGCGGGCTTGCGTGCGTGCCTGCATCACGGCGTGGGAGCTCTTTGATCCAGAGATTCCTCGTTGAGGAGCATGCCAAGAACTTACCTATGCTTTCATAGCTCGCCAACGCAGATGGCCGGCACCAACCCCTTGTTTCGGTGGGCACGGCCAAAGACTATTGGCGTTGCGATCAGCGACCTGCAGAATGGGCGTTGTGGGACATGAGGGACTTCGCGCTTCCGCATCCCCTCGGGACTCTGCGGTGCATCGGACATGCGCTCGATGCCGCCCGACATCTCATTCAGGCCGATGCCGCGTCGCGGCACCACCTGGTCCGGAGGCCAGCCGCATGCCGGGACCGATGAGCGATTGCTATGTGCTTGCTCCGGATCGTTCCGCTGCGGTGGCCCTGCGCTTCCTGACAATGTTCGTTCCTGAGAACACACTGGCGTGTGAGCCCGGGGATCCGGCCGATGCTCTCGGGATCAGTGCCGATTCGGGCGTCGTCGGGATCGCGGCGTTTCTGGCCGAGCACCCGGATCGTTCGTACTGCCTGTACTTCACCAATTCGACGAAGCGCAGTCCATACTTCGCCATCCTCAGTTACGGCGAGGATGGCTCGCTGGTTCTTGGTCTGTCGGGCGATGAGGAGCCGGCCGCGGCGCGTGCGCTCCTTGGTCGGCTGGAGCATTTCGCCGGATCGACGGGGTATTGGTCTGTCGAGGAGGCGCCAGCGGGCTCACGACGGGAGTTCCTGTCCCGGCGGGCTGTTGGCGAATGATCCCTGATTCAAGCCGTCGCCCTCGGCGCGGCTCGACGTTGGCGCCTGTGCCGGGCAAAGGAGATGGTTGTGGCGTGGATCTATCTGCTTCTTGCGGGAATCTTCGAGATCGGCTGGCCCGTTGGCCTCAAGATGGCCCAGGCGCCTGAGACGCGCTGGACCGGAATCCTTGTCGCGGTGGTCTTCATGGGGGTAAGCGGGTTTCTCCTGTGGCTCGCCCAGCGGGAGATTCCGATCGGCACGGCGTATGCGGTCTGGACCGGCATCGGCGCAGCGGGAACCTTTCTGGTCGGCGTTCTCTACTATCAGGATCCCACCTCCCTGGCCAAGTATCTGGGTGTGGCCCTCATCATCGCCGGCGTCATCACACTCAAGGTGGCTCATTGAGGCGTGGACGCTCGCCTTCCACGCCCGCGGATGCCGCTTCCCGGCGCGGCTCGATCCGTATGTCGACGCCGGGACATCAGGCCCTGAGTCCATGAAGATCGAGTCGGTATCGCCCATCCTTTCCGTGAACGACCTTGCGCAATCGATCGATTTCTATCGGCGAGCGCTTGGGTTTGAATTGGCCTGGTCCTGGGGCGAGCCACCTGACGTCGCGGCGATCTGCCGGGACGGCGTGGAGATCACGCTCACACAGCGCGCTGGCAGCAAGCCCGCAGGCGGCGCGCACATCTACTCGGGATATCCGACATCGACCGCTGCTACGCATCGCTAGTCGATGCCGGTGTGCGGATTGTCGTCGCCATCGCGGACCGTCCCTACGGCATGCGTGACTTCCGCATGGCCGACCCGAGCGGCAACGAGCTGAGCATCGGCCAGGCGATCGCTGGCGCGGGCGAGAGCTGACCGTTCACCCGCATTGGCGCTGCGGCGACGCCGATCTCCAGGCGGGAATTCTCGGGGACATGAGCAGCTTGATGGGCCGCTTCAAATTTGTCGCGCGCGTCTCTGGCAACGAGTTCCTGTCCCAGGTGGCTATTCAGCGCCTGGATACAGGCGGACAACACTTCAGCTCACTTGAGCACGGCACCTTCGTAAAGGGCGAGTAGACATCCGCCTTGTGGCGGATTCTCCCAGTGGCCCGAAACAGGCGCTACCGGGTAGCGCTGCCTGTCCCAGTGACTCGAATCAGGTGCCGCCGACCCTTGGGTAGCGCGATTTCCTTCTGGCCCCCGACCTGTGCGCGACCGAGCTTGTTGTGAGGCAGCGAAGGCAATCCGGCCGGCAACACGGCTCATCGCTAGCAGCGCTGCATACGGAAGGTTTAGTCGCGCAGCCGCCGATCGGTTCTGGTAGACGACCGTCGATGCAACCATACGGAAGCACCCAGTGCGATGGCGCGGAAGCGGATGGTGTTATGGGTACTGTCTAAAATGCGGCGCAACAATGTATTTTCATGATTAATCTCTATATCTGGAACCAGATGTTGCCCCCCAATGTCACCCCCAGAAGTCACTTTTGGCGGCGGATGTCTACGCTGTGCGACGGATGCCAAACACCTTCCCGTCGCCGCCTTCGCCAGCAGAATGACCAGAAGCCGTGGGCCGGCGAGGCGGCAGCTTGTGCCCTGCCAAGCCAACCGGATCGTGATCGGCTTGGAACATGAGCACCTCCGTTGGACATTGCCGGCGTAAGGTACAAACCTACCCCCTCCAGCGCGCGTCAGCTCACCGACGCGTCATAGGCCTGCACGATGACATCTTGGAGCTGAGGTAGCGTGGGGTGATTGTCCTTGGCGATCTCGTTGTTGCTGAGCACAGCGACTTCGTGGCTGTTGCCGATGTAGCCGACCCAGGCCTTTTGCCCCCGAGCGTCACCCGCCCAGGACCCACCGTGGCCCGCCAATGCACCATATCTGTTCACGTGCCGAAGCCGAATGCCGTAGCCGTTGGTCAGCATGCGGTCCAGGGTCGGTCGGCTAATGATGTTGTTGCGCCGGCGCACGTGATCGAGCACGGCGAGGATTTCGTTGCAGGACAGATGCCAACCGACGGCTCCGGCGTGGCGGTTTTCGTCGCGACTGATGTCTGCTCCCCGTGTCGTCGCCTTGGTGGGCGGGTACGGGTAGGCCAGCGCCACGTTGGCGTATTGAGGGATCTGGGAGAACGGTAGTATCCGCGACAACTGCGCGTTGGACTTCAAGCTGGTCAGGATCACGCCGGCCGGCTGGAAGACGTTGGCGTTGACGTAGTCGGTGAAGTGCCTCCGAGTCTCCGCCGACCAGGCGATATCCCGGAAGGCTTCCCCGACCGATCCCGGATAAAACGGAGGCGCGTAGTTTCGCCGCATGCGTCCGCTGAGGATCGGAATGAGAATGCTGAAGAGCGCGTAGTTGATGTTGTGATAGGGATGGTCGGTGATCGGCTGCGCTTCGGTCGCGATCGCCCGTTTCAAGCCGTCATAGTTCGCGTGCTCCTCCTTCCAGTTGCCGGCCTGGTGGGTCAACAGGTGGTGGAACGTCAGGTTCTGGGCCTTGGGACCGATCTTCCAATGACTGGGTAGGAAATCGCGCACACGCCGGTGAACGGAAATGCTGCGGTCCTCAAGCAGCTTCACCAGCGCCACGGCGTTGAAGAACTTGCTGCTGCTGGCGAGGTGCAAGCGGGTATCACTGCTCCATTTCAGTTCGCCATCCGCCGGTGTTCTGGCCCATCCACTGGCGGCCTTGGCTACGAGCCTGCCGTTGCGATTGACCTGTATGGCGAATCCGAGCCCACTCGCGCTCAGTCGCATCGCAACCCGGTCCACGAAAGCGGCAGCGTTGAACCGACGCAGCGAGAAGATGGGAATCTCGAGCCCAGTCGCCAGCTCCATCTTTTCGATGTCACCGATCAGGTCGCGGATCCGCAAGGCGCTTCTAGGCGCCATGGGAATGCCAGTGGCTTCGCGTGCTTCCAGGTTCACCGTCGCCGCATCAGCGAGCGAGCGAACCAGTGTGTCGGCCGCAGCGAGCGATGCGGCGGTCGGGTGCCTTGAGGTGGTAGCGGTAGCGGCCCGGCGTCTCGACTTCGCCGTGGCCTTGCGTGCGGTTGTTGGACTCATCGCCCTCTCCTTGTCGACGGGTTGCTGTGCGTTGTCTACCTACGCCGATTCCGACGGAGATGTGACAGGCGGACGCGCCGACATACAAACCTGCACCGTTGGCGCGCACCATCGAGAAGCGGCCCGGACGATACTGTTTTCGCGATGACCGGTCCCAGAGCCGGAACCGGCCAGTCTCTCGTAGCTCAGTTCAGGGGGACCTCCAGCACTCCATCGTTCCTACGATCTGTGCCGGCGGTCGATTGCATTTTCAGTAACTCGAAGGTCTCATGAACCAATTCCCGATACAGCTCGGTCAGAACTTCGTTGTCGATGGCGCCGTTGGCGTGGTACTGACACAGTGCGTACAGCCCCGAGCGAAACATATCGCCCACAAGAGTTCTCTCGGACAACTTCACGGCATCAAGCGAGAACGTATCCTTCACGTTCGTGCTTCCTTCCCCCCTTTGCTCGCCAAGTTTTGCAGACACAGCCACCTCGACCGCTGAGGTGATTTTGTCGGCCACATCAGGGGGCGGTTCCGCGCACATGCGTAACAGGTTGCCCTCTTGATCCACATGCAAAACCATCGCGCGTCGACTAGCGTCCATTGATAGGGCGACAGTCCCAGGGTTGACTTGATCCTCGATCATCGGTCTACGAAATACGGCGTTGAGACTACTGGTGCAGCCAGCGGTTGTAGCAAGAACCGCCACAAGAATCGCCAAACGGCTTGACATAGGCATTAGCTTTTTCCCCCAAATGCAGGCAGTCCACCCTGCCGTTGCAATCTCACCTTCGGCCAGCCGGTCGCAAAGGGGACATGCGGGGAGAGAGCATGTCGCGAAGCCAGGAAGGCCCGAGCAATGCTCGCATGTCATCGGCGAAAATGCTGATCCTGGCCAGATCCAACGGTCAATCGGAAAATTCTGATCCTGCGGCGTGCGCGCGTGTACAAGCGCGACCCTGGGAGGGCGCACTGATCCATGTCGAACAGCAGATAGGATTGAGGGCCATAGCCGGACTGGCTCTCGTAGCGTTGTCGGTCGCGGTCAGAGCGCTCCTCGCCGGGTGAGTCCACTCGCGTCTGCACGGGAGACGCCTGCCGAGCGACCCACAGCAGCCACCGCGGCACCTTCCTGGCACCCACCACCGGATGGTCAGATGCCCGTATAACTATAACTGCGAGGCCGCCGCATGCACCTTCTCGACGCTGACCGGACAGTCATCGGCGCAGATCGTCAGCCTTGCCTGCGGGTACTTCTGCCGCATCGCGACAACACCCCCTGATTCAAGCGAACGCCCATGGAAGTCAGTGGATCGTCAGACGCGAAAACCCCGCATGGGAGCGGGGTTTTCAGGACTTCTACGGACGTTGCCGGAAGGGTTCGTGGTGGCTATGGGTGCACCGGAATACTACTGGCAACAGCCTGTTTTTTCTGGCTGATAATGGTCGCTGCCGGAGCCAATGCCCCCAAGGATGCCCCCACGGCGTCCTGGCTAGCCCCGGCCACTGATCAAGGCGGCGTCTCTAGCCCGTACTGGTGCCGCTGAGTCTGGTCGATTGTGCCGGCATACCCCGCCAACCCCCGCCTAGGCCGCCAACCTTGGCGGGCTGGCGGACTATGCTGAAACCCAAGCCGGAAGCCCGCTCCAGCACTCGCTTTCGTCATAGTCCGCCACGCTGGCGGGGTTGGCGGCGTAGGGGCTCATTGGCGGACTTAGCCGGTCGGCTTCGGGAACTGCCAGACCCAGCCGCCATCCTTCCCGAAGCCTGTGCGCACGGCGAGGATGCCCATGCCAGCCTTGGCCCGCTCGATGGTTCGCCAAGCGTGGCCGGCGTCCCTGGACTCGCTGCGCACCCGCTTCGCCGGCACCGGCCCGTCCATGAGCAGCGAGGCCAGGAACTGCTCGGCATCCTCCATCGGGCTCTCGGCTTCGGTGAGTACCTCGGCCTGGCCCAGCAGGTCGCGGGCGCTGCCCTCCACCTCCAAGCCCCACAGCACCGTCGAGGCGATGACACCCTGCCCGATGTCCACCTGGCGCAGGTCGTAGCCGTAGCCGCCGCCATCGGGGCCAATGTTCGACTTGGCCCGAGCGAGGATCCGCGCCGGCCCGGCTTCATCCCGCGCGCGCTTGGCCGTTACCAGCACCACCCGGGCGACGGCACCGAAGGCGATCGAACCGGTCACGCGCTCGGTCGGGTCGGCGCCGGCACTGGACTTGGAGAAGTGGGTGATGCCCAGCACCGCCGCCCCAAGCCTGTCCGCCATGTCCACCAGTGGCTGCAGCGATCGCCTGACCTCGGTGTTCTTGTGGCTGTCGCCGGTCACCGCCGACACCACCGGATCCACCACGATCAACGCCACGCTGCCGATGTCGTCGATCTTCCAACCCAGCACCGGCAGATCCCGGGCCGGGTCGAAGGAACGGATCTCCATGCCGTCGCGGGTGTCGCCGACGAAGTAGACCCGGGCCAGATCAGCACCAGCCGCCACCAGGCGCGGCACCAGCGTGTCGGCCGGGTCATCCTCCCCCGACCAGATCAGCACGTTGCCAACCGGTGCCGCCGCACCACAGGGCCAGCGGCCACCGCACGACACGGTCGCCGCCAGAGCAATGGCAATGGTGGTCTTTCCGGTACCGGGCGCGCCGGCGAGGATGTGCAGCTTCCCCCTCGCCAGCCACGTCGGCCACAGCCAGCGGATCGGGCGGACGGGAATGGCGCTGGCCACCTTGAGCTCGACATCCTTGTCGAGTGGTGACCTGGCCGCGGTATGGATCAACTCGGGAATGGTCGACATGGGCAGTGCTCACATCTGAGCACTGGCGACGCGATCGGCGCCCGAGCGGTTCCAGACATCCCACCAGTCCGCGCCGGCCTCCGGTGGGATGGCCAGATGCCCCCGCACCAGCGCAGCCGCCGCACGGGCCTTGTCGATGCCGACGGGATCATGATCAGCGCAGACCGTCAGCCGCGCCCGCGGGTACTTCTGCCGCAGCGCGCGAGCCACCGCCTCCAGGTTGTGCGCCGACAGCGCCGCGGCACAGGGCAGACCGGTGGACAGGTGCAGCGCCATAGCCGTAGCCCAGCCCTCGGCGATCAGCAGGTGCGTCACCGGCTCACTGGTCCATCCCCCGCTGGGGGTTGGAGCGGTGAGGCGACCGACCGGGCAGTACAGGCCAACCACCCTGCCATCGCGCAGGTACCGCTTCACCCCATCCGTCCGGATCCGCTGCAGGTTCCAAAGCCGCCCGGCCGTGTCCCGCATCGGCACCAGCAGGCACCGGCCTGATTCCCGCAGGCCCGCCGCCGGCAGCTGCTTCGTCGCCAGGTACCCATGCTGGCAGTACGCCGGCGACGCCGCCTCCCACAGATCCACGGCCGCGGTGCGGACCTTCCGGTGCCGGCCGGCGATCTCCCACTCTCGCTGCCGGCGGGCCTGCGCCACTTCGCGCTGCCACCGCTTCCGTTCGGCCTCGTCGATGGGCTGACCACCCAGCGGCAGCACATGGTGATCACCGCTGCGCCAGTCACCGACCACCAGCACCGGCCGTGCCCCATCCAGATGCGCCACCAGCCAGCCATGCCGTCGACCAGCGCGCGCACCCTCGACATCGAACCGGCACAGCGACCCGTCCAGCCGCAGGCGATCCGGGAAGGCCGGCGCGATGCCGACCTCCCGCAAGGCGTCCAAGACCGTGGCCACGCTCACCGGCGCACGTTGCTTCAATGCCAGCGCCGTCATGCTCTGGCCTCCTGCTGCTGGGCAAGCTGGGCCATCAGGCGCCCAAGCCCATCCACCGCACGACGGGCAGCCGCCAGCTCGGCAGGCGAAGGCGCCACCGGATGCCAGTACCGCACCTGCTCTGCCAGTGCCTGGGTGCCGGCGTCGATCTGATCCAGCAGACCTTCCACCTGTAGCGGTTCGTAGACGCGCTCGTTCATCGGGCGCCCTCCACAGCCTTGGCCACGGCAGCGGCCAACCGAGCATCCTGCTCGGCATCGCTACGGATGATTGCCGCGTCCAATGCCTCGATCTGGTCCAGGACGATGAAGCCCATGGTGGCGATTTCCTCCCGCAGATCCGATGGCAGTTCGGCGCTGTGGATGATCACCTTGGCAATCGCCCGGATGTTGCACAGCGCGCCGTCGATGGCGTCAGCGGTGTTCATGCTTCACCCCCTGCGCGTTCGGCCGCGAGCCGGTCGAGTTCGACCAGGCAATGACCAGCCATGCGTATCAGGTAGGCCGCACTCCACGCTGTGCCGCCCTCAACCGATTTCCCAAGGTCATCGGCCAGTGCCTCGATGGTGGCAAGCGCGCTCGACAGGAAACAGTTCATCGCGTCGCTGATGGCGGCCTCGGTCTGCCCACGGACGATCCGAAAATCGCACGGCAATCCATACTCCGACACAGCGTCGACCGACTGTAGGTTTGCGCTCATGGCCGGGCCTCCGTCGTTGACTGATCGGTGGAGTCAGCATCGCGGGCATCACGCGCCTCATGCGCACCCTTCTCCATGTGCTGGCAGATCTTCTGCGCGACGTCCAGGCACGTGCGAAGCGCCAATGCCAGCCCTTCGCGCACAAGCGGCGTAAAGACAGGCCCTTCGTCGTCGGGATCATCGGCAATCGACCGACTCACGCTGATCGATTCATCGCGGCTGAGCAGGTTCGCGCAGCAGCTGGCACCTGAAATCGCAGCCTTGATCGTCTCCACCGCATGGTTGTTGAAGTAACCAAACGGCCACGGTGACTCGCAGTGAGGATGCATCGCGCTCATGCCAGACCCTCCGCGTGACGGACGTACTCGACGAACCATTCGTGGCCAGCCGGGTTGTACACCTCCACCCGCAGGCATTCGTCCACCCGGACTGCCCGTGGCAAGGCATACCAGTCGCCCGGGTTCGCGCCTTGCTTGCGACCTGCCCGCACCAGCGCGTCCGCCATCTCTGGCGCCATGTTCAGCGGCTGACAGAGCGCCGGCCAGGGCAGCAATCCCAGCGCGACACGGTCGACGGCGAACCGGGCGATGCCTACCTCCAACATCTCCGGGAACTCCATGCGCCGCGCCCTGCCTGCGCTGTCGACCATCAGCTTGCTCGCCGTGGGCTCCCAGGTACGGGCCGTGCTGAACCACACGGCAGGAACTTCACCAACAGGGACACCGGCTGCGGTGGGGCGAATCTCGCCGCAGCTCACGATGGCATCGGCGCGATCGCGAGTGGTGTAGTGCCAAGCGATCTGGTTCATGCCCGGACCTCCTGCACCAGCTTCTGCGCGTTCTCCAGCATCTCGACCGCGACATTGAGCGTGATCTCGATCCCTTCCCGGATGTCCGTAGGGCAGTGGTCGCCCTGAAGATCCGCGCACATGGAGACCATGCCGGCCGCCCGGCAGATCAAGTCGTCCGCCGCATCGAGCGGGTTCCTGTCTGGTGTGCTCATGCCTGTCCCTCCGCGCTGTCGACGCCACGCCAGATGCGGTTGAACGTGGGCAGGTGCAGGGACTCCGCCAGATCCAGCAGGGCTTCGCTGATGGTGAAGCCGCGCTCGCTCAGCTCCGCCTGATGCAGCATGGCCTGGCGCATCTGCTCGGTGTACTCGCCGCCGGCCTGCATCGCCACGACGTTGCCGGGCCGGCGTGACGTGCACAGGGTCTCGTACATCACCCACCACATGCCCTGGGCGCACAGGGTCAGTTCGGCAGCTTGGGGAAGCTCGCAGCGCGCGGCGGCGTCGCGGGCCTGTTCGAGCAGACGACGAACACCGGTTGCCGCAAGCTGCATCGGGCCGGTGGTGGTCTGGTTGGGATAGGCGAACGCCAGCAGGTCGTGGATCAGGGCGCTGATGGCGGAGAAACGGTCGTGCAGGTGGCCGGGAACGGCCTGATAGGTGCTGCTCATTTTGGACTCCTTGGTGGTGGAGTCCGCCACGGCGCTGCTAAACGCTGGGTGGCGGACAGTACGCGGGTTAGCAGACCGGACCAAGGACCGGCGCACCTTGCGGTGCCCCACGCACTGCCCGCCATTGATCTGGCAAGCACACGCCGCGCCGAAGCACGGGCATGAAAAAAGCGCCGGCATCGGACGATCGGCGCTTCTGCGCCTTGGTAGTCGGGCTGCTAAACCCGGCCGCGGAATTTGCCGCGACGGCGATGATGCTGCGCCTGAGAAGAAACCTTGTCAAGACCTGCAGTAGACTCCCTGTGTACCTGGCAACAAGGCGCAGATGAGGCATGGGGATGCCTTGATGCGCATGCCAGCCACGATGATTCTTGGGAGGGAATCGTGAGCGTTGAGGCTGACCTGACCGAAGCCATCGACAGGGGAATGGTTCTGACGGTGGTCTACCACGGCGGCTCGAACCCGGGCCAACCGCGGGAGATCAGGCCGCTGGAAATCGCCGGCGATCGAGTGCGCGTTCGATGCATGGATGATGGCATCGACAAGACGTTCGTTCTGTCGCGCATCCAGATCATCAAGGGTGACGGCGCCGCGCCCGCCGACCTCACGTTCGATCCATCACCAGGCATGGACCACTACGGTGACGTCGACCTGTGGTCGGAGAACCCGCGGCTGATCCGACACATGGTCAATCAGCGCGCGGCCATTCACGACCTGGTTCCCCACCTGGTACGAAACCGTGCCCGCTCTCGCTACGTGACCGAGCGCATGCAACGACCCTCTGACTGGATCCTTCGGGACGAAATCGAGGAAATCGAACCGGACTACTTCACCTGGATGGCAGAGGCCAACCACGACGCGACGTTGTGGGAGCCCTACATCACACCGGAACTTCTGGAGAGGCTGGGCGGCGATCACTTCTACCGAAACGCCATGCTGGTCCTCGAAGGAATTCACACGGAAGGCGCCTTCTTTGTCCCCCGAAGCGACCGCCACTTCTGGCGCTACGAACAACTGGCGACCGGTGGCTATCTTGAGCGTGGAAGCGCCATCCCCCTCGCGGAGCGCCTCGCGGAAATGCGGGCACCCATGCTGCAAGCCATCGGGAAAAGCATGGGCCTCAAGGGCCGGACGAAAGACGCGATGCTCGCCGAGATCGAGAGCGACGGAAGGCTACGCCCACTGATCGACCGGTTCAGCGACTGCTTCTTCAAGGCCAAGGCCAGCATCGGCATCGACGACAGGCAGTTCGACCTTGATTACTGCCGCTGGCGCGTACTGGCCTGCGTCATCCTGCATTCGAACAAGCTCGACCACGCCTACTAGTTATGACGATACCGAACTTCGACTCAAACGGTCTACTTCCCGCCGGGATCTGGAACTGCAGCTTGCAAGAAATCGAGGCCGCCATGTGCTGGAACGTGCACAGATGCCAACTCTGGGGCGGCTTTAAGCGTTTTCTTCACGAAGTTTACAGACCCATCGGGGTTTCATTCCCGATCTGGATTGATGGCAGCTTCGTCCGCCAGAAACAAAAGCCTTCCGACGTAGACGTTGTTTTAGATCTGACTGCTCTCCCCGTTCAAACAGCACTGCCTCTGGCTCTCAGCATCAGACAGAATGGCGACAATCTCAAACAGGCGTATCATGTCGATGTCTGGCCGCGCCATCCGGCAATACCCAACGATATAACAGCGTATTTTCAGTATGTTGGACCGAAAGCGGCAACGGAACTTGCGGTGAGTGACCGCGACCCAAAAGGCATTCTAAGAGTCTTGCAGCCATGAGCACGGGAAGCCTTACGGATGACTTCCTAAGGGCTATGTTGGAGAACATGGTCGCGGAGGGAGCATTGGCCAAAGAGCACCAACTTGATATCGATGCACGTCAGGTAGTGGCTGCGAACATTGGCCACATCATGGAAATCATAAATGTCAGCGTCCCTTTGTCTCGCATCGTTAACTCATCAGACCTCGTGCTCCATGCAGAAGGCCCTGGCGTACGAACCGAGGCCCCTAGACTAAGCGCTTTCAATTGGCTGTCCCTGGTCGCAGAGAAAGCATTAAGGAATTTGTCCACCGGGCTGTTCTCGCTTCTTGAGCTGGATGCGAATCGCCTGAAGCGCGCCTTGGATCTTCGGCTAACCGGGATGGCGCCAGGAAGTCTCTATCTAGGCTTCTGCTTGGCGGAGCCACCGCAGGACTTAGTATCCGCTAAGGACGAACCTGTTTTTGAAAGGATTCGCAAGTCGTTGCGACAACTGCCGCGCGCCGCGTCAACAATCGGCGATGACGATGTATCGCCTGAGATTCGCGAGATTATTCCCGACGCTGCAGAACGAGACGTTACGCTTGGATCACTTTACATGCTATCGCCTACCGGAAGGAAAGGCATTCATACTGTTGAAGTTTCATCGCGCAGCGCACCAAAGGTGGATTTGTCTCAGCGAGAACGTGTTGTTCTTAAAGATGCTCTGAAGAACCCAGATTTGGCGAACAAAAAGCACGGCAGCTTCGAGGGAACAATTCGTGAAATCGACTTGGACGCGAAGCGATTTCAACTTCGAGGCGTGGTTGGAGTTGGTAGTTTGCGCTGCGTCTACCCTGGACTGGACTCCACCAGCGGAAAGGGAATTCTTGACGAGATCGTTCGTGTCGAAGGCGAGTACGAGGTCGACAGAAACGGAAGACCGCGTTTGATGCTGGTAGAACACATGCGGCGTTCGTAAACTCGGCCGATGGGCGAAGATACCCCCCTTAACCGCAGCGATGCGGCGCGACCTGTCCGCACCGATACCGGGATTTCCCGGAATCGCCAAGGTCCGTTTGAAACAGAGGATGGTCACCGTCTCGTCAGCCGTATGGGTGCGTCGCGATCTGTCCGCGACGTGTCCGCTTCCGATGCGGACATGCCGCACCCAGAGCACAGCCCTACCCTTGCCGATACTTGGATCTGGAATCCAAGTATTCCGGTTTCAGACCGGAAAACCCCTGAGGCACCAACTACCGGGATTCCGGTAGTTCCCGAGATCGCCGTCACTGCTCCGGTTTGAAACCGAGGCAGTGAGCACGACCGGGCTGCGACATGTCGCAACCTGTCGCGATCCGTCGCAGGGTGTCGCGCCTGGGGTTTCTCCGTTTGAAACGGAGAAACTGTCCGTTCTCAGTTTGAGGATGGGTACTGGCGTGCCGACGGGATGCTGCATGCACTGCTACCAGCATCGAGCGGGTAACGCTCAGGTAACGCTGGCGGCGTTATCCACCGCTTCGATCCGCCTGGCGATCATGAGCAGCTTCCAGGCGTAGATCCAGGCACGCAGATCATCCTCGTGGCGAGAGATCAGCCACCGAAGCATGGCGGTGGATTCCCTGAGCGCAGCGGTAGTCGTGTCCATGGCGGCATGGTGCCGGCCGGCTGGGCTGACCGCGTCAGGAAGCGGCGCGGCGCCGGGTCAGAAGATTCCGAGTTCGCGGCTCAGCTCGGACCGTTGGCGTAGGCGTAGATGAAGTCCTCGGCGCGCTTGATCTCGCCCATCAGGTGGGCATGCAACCAAGTGTAGACGGGCTCCCAGCCGATCTGGAACGACACATGGTGCATCTCGCACAGGACAGCGCGCGCGTTGTTGGTAAGGCGGGCGCGGCCGGTGCCGTTGCAGGCGACACACGGGGCGATCAGCGCCTGGCGCGTGACCGTGCCACGACCACCGCAGTCGTCGCAGAGTTGCTTGCGCAGCAGCTCGTGGAAGACGCCGACGATGACCCGCTGGTACTTCTCGGGGAAGAAGCGCGGCCAGCGTTCGGCCTTGATCTGCTCGAACCGTGCGCTTGCCTGGGCCTCGGTGTAGCGCTGGCTCAGGCCGGCGCGGGCGAGGTGCACGACTGACTCAGCTTCCACCAACCGCTCCGCGCGACGGGCATGCTCTTTCAGCAGCAACCCCATCACCTCCTGCCCGACCGATACCGGATCCGCGCATTCGGGGCTGTGGATGCATTCGAGCACCTTAGCGCCCAGCGTGTGCGGGCAGGCAGCCAGGGCGCCGTTGACAATCTGCGCCGTCGGCATGTCGATGTGCCCCGCCCGGATGGCGTTGAAGCGCACGGTCTTGGCGTTGCGGCTGGCCAGCAGCTTCCCGATGTTCAATACGAGCCTGGGCGGATTCTGGAGTGGTGATCGGAAACGGCGCGTGGCGACCTCGGATTTCTCCGAGGCCGCGGTCAGAACTCGGTGCGGGCTACTGCGAACCGCTGGCGGCCTTCACTGCGCCAAGTTCGGCGATGGCCTTCCTGACGCTCACGGTCAACTCGTGCTGGCGTTCGACTGCGCCTTGCAGCTCATGCAGCACACCACCTAGGGTCGTCGCGATCGTTTCTACGCCCACAGGGATCGGTCTCAACCGTTCCTTGACCGGGTCCGCGGCCAAGCGGCCCATGGTGCCGAAGTAGCCGATGTCGTTGCGGCTCCCGTCTGGCGTCATCGCCGTGATCTGCTCGATCACCTGCTGCCGGTCGTCGCGCACATCCAGCGAAACGGCTACCGCCGCCGTCAGGACGTGGATCGATTCTTCAATGGCACGCAGAACCTGGGCCTGCTCGATCTTCTGGGCATACAAGGCCAGGATGGCAGCTGCTGTTGCGTCGCTCATAGTTCTCTCCTTGGTTTCGATAGGCGGAATTCCGCCCTTGGTCGCAAAGCAGGAATCTCTGCTTTGCCGGATCCAGCCTGATGGCGCGTCGTCGCGTTTCGCGCGACCAAGCTGCGGGTCGAAAGTCAGAACCCGCCACCTCGGTTCGCGAATTCACGAATCAGCTGCTCGACCATGCGCTTCAGTTCGCGCGGGTCGTTGAGGTTGTTGTACGAGCCCAGCAAGCGACCATCGATGTGGACATTGATGATCTGGCCACCGCCCGACGGATCGGGCCGCGGTGCCGGCGTGGTTGGTTCTGGCGTCGGCTGCTGGGTGATGTTCCGGCGCGAGCGCACCTCTTCCTGCTCGCGCTCCTTGATCTCGCGTAACCTGGCCCGGTGCTCGGCCTCGGCGAGCCGGCGCGCCTCACCGGCGACCGCCGCATCTGCTTCGGAGCCAGCGCGCGCCAGCTCATCAATGCGACGCAGGTCGTCCTGCAGCTGAAGGCTGGAAAGCGCTTCGTGATCCTCTTCGCGCTGGAGCTGCGACCGCTTGTAGGCGTCGACCATGGCCTGCAGCTGATTCGTGGCACTGGCCGCTTGTTCGTCAATTCGGCGAAGTTCATCGGCGACTCCACGCAGCTCAGGCTGCAGGCGATCCATCGGTATCTGGTTCAGTGCGCGGATCGCCTCGCCAGTCCCGACCACGCCCTTGGCGACATCTTCGGCCGTGTATCCCAGATCGGAGAGCACTGCCGCCACATCGGACGATCGCGAGGCCAGCATGCTCATGGCCTGCGCGTTGCCTTCCAGGATCGATGCCATCGCCTCGAACTGGCCGATGTACCGATCCATGGCCTGGTCAGCGGCTGACTTCGTGAAGAACTCGCTGCCGAAGAATCCCTGGCTGGCTTCCATCATTCGCCCGAACATGGAAACCGCTTCGTCTCCCAGACTCTGGAAGCGCGAAAACACCCCCTGCAGGATCTCCGGGATGCCGGACAGCACCATCGAGGCCGACTTGGCGCCCTCGCCGATCTTGCCCATGGCGGTGGCGCCGATCTCGCCCGTGTTCTGGATGTCGCCTTGCACTTGGCCAGTGGCACTGGCAACACCATCGACGGCTTGTCGGGCCTTGGCCATGGCAGCAGCCGTGTCCTCGCCCGCCCGCTTCCCGGCCTCGCCGGCTTGCTGCAGTTTCTCGGTGAGGCCAACTGCCGCCGCCTGCGCCTGCAGCTGCGCTTCAAGCTGCTGCTGGACGGCCTCACTGCTGCCCGCAACGGCAGCGCGCGCGGCGGCGGCATAGGCGCTGAAGGCGCGCATGGCGTCAACCTGCGTCGCCTCACCACGGCGCATCCCGTCCACGATCTCATCAAACGCAGACCGGGCGGCATCGGCGGCGCGCTGCAGTTCGGCCTGGGACTTGATGCCGAGCTGGGCGAAGGCATCGGCCAGCGGCGCAGCGGCCTGCTTCAGTTCGTCGATACGTCGCTTGAGTGCGGCCATGGCACGGTCGGCGGCTTCCGCACCGATGGCGCCCTGCTCGCCGGCAGCCTTGAGTGCTTCGCCAAGGGCTTCGGCTTCGCCGGAGGTACTCAGGCGACCGAGCGCTGCCTTGAACGCCTGCTCGACCTGGTCGGCTGTGGCGGTGCCGCTTTGGGCTACCACCTCGAACAGGGCGATGACATTTTCGCCCTCGGCAGTGATCTGGCGGCCGGCTGCCTGTGCAGACATCCCCAGCTGCGCCATGGCGGAACGGATCACCGTTTCCATCACGCTGGCGGCGTTGCTGGCAGAGGTGCCGGCTTCGTCGAATGCGGCCTTCGCGGCGTCACGGAACAGCAGCAGATCGCGGCCGGCCAGCTTGGTCAGGGACGCTTCCAAGCCTTCGCGGACGATCTTGTCGGACTGCTCCGCGTAGGTGCCCACCTGTGCCAGCGCGACGGCGATCTGGCCAATCTCGTCGGCAGTGCTGGCGAACGAACGATCTTTGAACGCCTCATCCAGGTGCTTGGTCAGCTTGTCTGCGGTGGTCGCGACGGTGAACAGCTCCCCGTGAATCTTGGCGAAGGCGGTGCCGGCGGCACTGGCGATGCCGTCCAACTGCGCCCGCACCTCGGCCAGGCGGTCACGCGCGTTGGCAGCGGCCTGGGTGAACTGGTCGGCGCGGTCCCGGGCGAAAGCCTGCGACTGCGCGTCGCCGGCGTTGCGGGCCTCGATTTCGATTGCCCGCCAATACTTCCCGGCGCCGTCGAGCTGGCGCAGGTAGCCGCTGAGATCGGACTCCGACATCGATTCCAGCAGGTCGGCGTTGCGGATCTGCGCGTCGGCGAGTTCAGCGTATTTCTCTTTCAGCCGGTCGATTTCGATGATCTGCTCGGCGCGCACCGTGCGAACGTCGCGCTCGGCTTCGGCCAGCTGCTTGTTCACCTCGGCCAGGCCGTTGATGGCGTTGTAGGCTTCGCTGACCTTGTCGATGGCGAAACCCAGCGCCATCGTGGCGCCGAAGCCCTTCAGCGCCGTGCCGAGCAGGCCGACACCCTTTGCAGAATCCGCAGCACCTTGGCCGATCGCGGGCATGGCCAGGCCCAACGCCGTCAGCGCGGGTTTCATCCCGCGCGCGGCAATGGTGAGGGTGCCGGCGACCGCCGCGAATGTGCCGAGACCAGCCACACCGGTGCGAATCGGGCCGGGCAGTTCGTTGAAGCCGTTGACCAGCGCGGTGAGGCCATCCAGCACCGGGGTGAACGAGGTCACCACATCGCCGAGCGAGATCCGGAGATCCTTCATGGCCGCGTTGAATTGCGCCATGCGCTGGGCTGGGGTCTCGTCGAACTTCTGGAACGCGGCGTTCACGCGGCCGATGGCGTCGGGCAAGCCGTCGAGGCCAGTGCGGAAGTCCTCCAGCAGCGAGCCGCCCAACTGCAGCACGCCGTTCAGGCCGTTGACCGAACCGAACAGGGTGGCAAGCGCGGTGTCGGCGCCGCCGGTCTTCTGCATCACCTCCTGGAGAAACCCGGCCAAGCCCTTGGTGGCCAGCGCCGTGGTGTTGAACTCCAGGCCCAGATCCTTGGCCAGCTTCGCCGCCTGCTCGGTCGGCTTGATCACCGCCTGCAGCATTCCCGTGAGAGCAGTACCGGCTTCCGCTGCTGGCAGACCGCCAGTGGTCAGCACGCCGATGGCCGTGTTCAACTCGCCCAGCGAAACACCGGCCGTCGACGCCAGCGAGGCGACCTTGGGCAGCGTGCCGGCCAGCTGTTCCAGGGAAAGGTTGCCGATGCGCAGGGCGTGATAGAGCTGGTCGCTGACTTCAGCAGCATCACCGACATCTTTGCCGTAGGCCGCGATGGCCGCGCGAACCAGCTTCGCCGTGTCGACCAGATCGGCACCACCGACGGCGGCGAGCTTGTTGGCCTCGGCCATCAGTTCCAGCGATTCCGCCCAATCAGCGCCGCCGGCCGACATGGTTTCGTAGAAGGCCTCGGCGTTGGCGATGATGTCACTGCCGAACTCGCGCGACAGACGGCGCAGCGACTCGCTGATCTCGTCGAGATTGCCGCTGTCGTCGAGCTGTGTATTGATTTTCGCCATCGCCGTGGCGAAGGCGCTGCTGTCTGCCGCCGCGCCACTCAGCGCGCGTTGAACCCCGTACAGCGATGCAGCGGCTGCGGCGATGGCTGCCTTCGATTTCGAGAACGCGTCACCGAGGCTGACCTGGGCCTGGGCGGCCTCGTTCGTGGCATCCGCGGTATCACGGGCGACGGTGGCGTTCTCTCGGGTGACCTGCGCCAGGATTTCGAGCTGATCGGCAGCCTGCGCCGCTTCTGCCGCAAGACGCTGTTCTTCGGCGGCCAGGCGCGTGACATCCACGCCGGCGGCCTTGAGCTGCGCGCCGTACGTGCGCACCAGGGCCAGTGTGCGCTCCCGCTGGTCGGCGACCTTGGCGAGCGCATCGCGGCTGCGTTCGAGGGCAGCGGCGTCGTTCGCCTGTTCACGGGTAGCGGCCCGGACCTCCGCCGTCAGCGCGGCAACATCGGCCTTCGCCGCCTTGTGTGCGGCGGCGATCTGTTCCGTGGAGCCGATCAGACCGTGGCTGCCGTCCTTGTACGCCTGCTGCGTCGCCTTCGCGGCTTCGAGCGCGGCTGTCTTCTCGGCCAAGGCGCCGGCGCTGGCCTTTTCGGCCGCGTCCAGCTCCTTCACGGCCGTGACCTGCTCCCTGTAGGCCTTGTCGATCTCGCGCAGCGCGGCGCCGGTCTCACGGTATTTACGGGCCAGGTCACCAGCTTCCGCTGCCTTCACCATGGCGTCCACCAAGGTGAGCACCTTCGCCTGGACGTCTTCGGAGACATCGCCCAGGCCAACCAGCGCCTTCTCGACTTCCGACAGGCCTTCCAGGCCAGCGGTTTCGAACTTGAGGCGAATCGCCTCTTCAAAAGCGGTCGCCATCAGCGCTTGCCTCCAATGTCCAGTTTGTAGAGCCGACGCAGCTCGTTGATGTAGAAGTCGGTGAGCTGGGTGACGACAGCGCGTTTGATGGTTCGCGCGGCGTTGGTGAGGCGGTCGGGTGTGTCGGTTGGCCGCAGCATGTAGAGCGGTGAAGGCCCCCACTCCATCTTGAGCGGGCCGCGGGGATACGGCTTGCCGGTGCCCCGATTGAACTGACGCTTGCGGATGGCGCGCAGCCCTTTGACGCTGACGATGAAGCGACTGCGCAGCAGGGTGCGCTGGCCACGGAGAACTTCGGCGGTTGCGCCTTCCGTCTTCCGACCGCCCCAGCGGCCACCGAATTCGAGCAGGGAGATGCGCCGGGCCGATGCCCACAACGACAACGCGTCGCCCTCGCGATGTGTCTTCGTTTCGACACGCATCGTCCCGGACAAGGTGCCGCGGCGTACGTTGATCAGCTTGCGGATCTCTCGCGCGGCGACCGGCTCCATGCGCCGCCGAAGCCCGGACTTCGCCTTGCGCTCGGCCTCGCCGAAGCGCGACACCGACTGGCCGACACGTTCAGCCAAGTCGTAGAAGGCATTGGCGCGGCGGCCGTTGTAGGTGATCGAAAAGCCAGAGTTACGGCGGCTGGCGCGGCGGGCGGCCATGATCGTGTCCTTTCAGCGGGAGAGCAGATGGCGCAGCCGGCCACTCCGTATGTCTTTGAAAATCAACTGCTGCTGCTCCCTAAAGAGCGAAAAACTGGCGAAAACCGCGCTGCAGGCTACCCGCGGTGATGGTTTGGGCCGGCAGGGGCCCCCGCCCCCGCACGAACCTGAACAACCTGAACGGGTGGCCGGCCGGGCGGCTGACGAGGGTGCCGCCCGGCCGGGCCCGCGGCCCACATGGACACTGGTCACGGCACATCGCCGCCGAACTTCCGAATTGTTGAAGCCCACCAACTCAGCCCACGGCTTCGTCCCTCGGCGCGCATTGAGGCGCGCAAGGCATTGAGGCTCGCGCGCATCTCCGCTTCGGTAGGCTCGCCGTTCGCCCTTCCCGCTGTTGCGGATGCTTTGCCTCCGGTGGTGCTGGCGGCATTAGCCCTGGTACCGAGGCTGGCCATGACATCGCGGAAGGTACCGATGCGATCGGCCAAGCCTGCGTCGAGCGCGGCCTGGCCTGTGTAGGTCAGTGCCTCAGTCGCGGCGACACGCGATGCGGGCATCTTTCGATAGCGAGCCACCGAGTCGACGAACATCGTCCGAAGCTTGTCGACCTGGGCCTGCAGTCGCTTGCCAGCAGCGTCGCCAAGCGGTTGGTGTGGGCTGAAGTCGACCTTGTGGTCGCCGGCGTAGATGGTGGTGACCTTGAGCCCCGCCTTGCTGTTGAAGGCGGTCTGGTCGACATGGAATGCAGCACAGCCAATCGAACCGACGCCACCGGTGCGGGTCACCCAGATCTGGTCGCACGCGGACGCGAGCGCGTACCCGGCGCTGTAGGCATAGTCATCGACGGCGGCGATGATCTTCTTCCGACCACGTGATTCGTGGATGTGATCGGCCAGGTCGAAGCAACCCGACGAATCACCACCGGGGGATTCGATGCGCAGCACGATGGCGCTGACACTGTTGTCGGCCAGCATCGCATCGAAGGAGTTGCGGATAGCCTCGTAGCTGATGGGGCCGTCATCACATAGTCCCGGTTCCGGGCGCGCCACCATCGGGCCTGAGATCGTCAGCACCGCAGGCCCGGACGATCGACCGGCAACCGTGGTGCGTTCGTCGGCCAGCAGTGGGCGAGGCACATCTGCAGATCCGCTCAGCCAAGCAGCGATGAGCTGCTCACCTATCGCTGGCTCGACAAGCAACGGCCGACCAAGGGCGCGTGCGTAAGCGGTGGCGACCACCACGTGTGGATCGGGTGAGCGCCGCCATAGGCGCGCCAGTGCTTCCAGCGCGCGCATCACTCGCTCCCCTCAGCACTGATGTCGCTGGCATTGCCGATCTCTGCAGTAGGACCGTCCCAGATGTCATCGCCTTCCAGCCCTGGGCGTGGGAGACGAATCACATCCCACAACGGACCTTGTCGAACACCCTCAATGCATTGCCGCTCGGGGACATCCACTTCCATGTAGCGAGGCATGCTCGTCCCATCGGCGAAGTGCACGGTGGGAGACCTGGGGTTGTCCATCAGATGGCCATCGGATGAAACCGGGCGCCGCTTGTTGTGGCCTGGATGTTCCGGCTGGCCGATGCCAACGCGGCGGCGAACCGTGACCGTCTCGTACTCCGTCGGACGATTGCGGGTTTCGTTCGGGCTGTCTACGAGGTCGTCGCGCCCGGCGGCCGATATCTCTCGGTTCACTTCAGTGATCCGCCGATCGATCAACGCCAGTTCGTGGAGAGTCTTGGCCAGCGCCCTCGCCTGCCGAACGTAGTCGGAACGGATCAGGCGCAAGCCGCGCTCTCGCTCGGCGTCAGCCTGCTCGCGCAGCTGGTCGATGTAGCGATCCGCTTCACGATCCTGTGCGTCAGCGAGGCGCCTTTCGAGCAACTCGATTCGTTCCTGGATCCGGAGCTGGCGGTCGCGGCTGGCGTTGATGCCGGCCTCGATCTGATCGAGCGCATCGTCGTCGCCGGCTTCAAGAGGTGCGAGGCGTTGGCCTTCCAGGTCTCGCTCGATGTTCTGTTCGATCAGTAGGCGTTGTTGCTCGGCGCGGATGCGGCCTTCGATTGCGCTACTGGTGGCGGTGGTCGTGTTCATGAAGCGACTTTGCTCTCTGCCCTGGGCGCGCCGTGCCGCCTGGTGCCGCGCTGTGCCGCGTGGTGCCGTCGGCGTTGTCAGAATCCGTCGTCCATTTCGAGCGCGCACAGATCGTCGAACTCGCGGAGATCAGCCAACGAGTACCAGATCCGCCCGGCAATCTTCTTCGCCCGCGGCAACGCCTTCATTGCCCGTCGCTTCCGGAGCCAGCGCGTCGAACAGCCCAAGTACTGCGCGGCGGCATGCTCATCGAGGTTTCCGGCAGCAGTCGCCCGAACTCGTGGAACCTCGACGACCACGTGGCCCGCGTTGATTTCGTCGATGTCGGCGGCCTGCGTCATGCAGCGCCCCTGACTGGCAGTTCAACCACCGACGGCGGCCGGATCGCTCGCCGCTCACGGCGGCCCGCCCACAGCACAGGTGGCACCACATGCAGAACGCAGCCACCGTCTATCAGCACTGTCCGCGGGGGCAGCGGAACCAAGTGCCATCGCGGGAACTTCCGCGTCAGTGCGAGCAGGTCGTCAAGATCGACTCCACAGACATGTGGCCGAGCGAGAGGGCGCTGGTCACCGGCGCCGCCAGCGGCCAAATCGCTGCTATCGAACAGGTCGGGTTGGATCACGATCACGACAACAGCCTTGGTAGATATATAGAAGTGGGCAGCCACTGCCCCAATTGATTGGCGGAAATCTGCTGATAGGGGCACTCACTGCCCCAATCACGCCGCATGGCGGTGTGCTTCTGTGGGTGATTGGGGCACCTGGTGCCCTTGAGGTGGGCAGTCACTGCCCCAGCGTTTGTGATTTCGCCAGTCGTTCGAGGCCGTAGCGGTTGCCGGGTGCTGGTGCCGCATTCCGCAGTCATCGACCGCCCAGATGGTCAGGGCGTACAGCGTCGCGGCATGCTTGCCACCTGGCCGCGTGACGACCGCCCAGCCGGTGTCGACCAACTCTGCCAACGCCGCGCGAAGCGTGTGGTGCGATGCCCAACCCAGCTTTTTGAGCTGCGACCGCGGCAGGGCCAGGAGGCCGTTGTTCGTGCCGCGGTACTGCGCAGCCAGCTGCAGGAAGGCTTTTACGGCTTTCGGCGACATCTCATTGAACTGTGCAGCCCGGATGTAGTCGTGGGGCAGCGCGAGGAACGATCCTCGTTCCAGCCGTCCCTTCTTCTTGGCGCGGCGATCAGCCATCGATCACCACCTTGGGCGTGCCGTAGCGCTTCGCCAGCCACTCGATGCCGCCGGCCATCACCCTGGTCTGAGCGTAGGCCTTGCCATGTTTTTCGCCGGCCTTCACCGAGAACAGGCCGCGCTTCTGGTACTCAGCCTTCGGCACCAGTCGGTCATCGCCTTGCATGCGATAGAGGATGCCGTCTGCAAGCAATTGGCCAATGAATTCGCGCTCGGGGATGTCGACGATCTTCGCGGCTTCGCGAATCGAGTAGCTATCCCGCGCACGCACGAAGCGGTCGACGAACTCGACGTCTGGCTGCTGTGCCTCGATCGTCGCCGCTTGGGCTTCGGTCTTCTCGGCAAGACTGGCAGCCAGTCGAAGTGCTTCCGGCAGCGACCTGGGCGCGGTGTACCGGCCATGTCGACGGATAGCAGGAAGCACCTCATGGGTAACCCAGCGCCGAAAGCGCTTCGCCGATGGCTTGCGGCTGCGAAGGATGAGGTTGTAGAGGCCGGGCTCGCTGATGGTGGTCAGTTCCTGCTGGCCGCCAAGGGTGTGAATACTGTTCACACCCTTTTCGTCGGGATCCAGCCGCTCGAGCGCTTTGCGATCTAGCGCCAAGGCACCCAAGACATCGGCTGCCACGAACCATGTCTCGCCATCGACATCAGGAAGCACACGAACGCTGCTCTCCTCGAAGGCGAATGCGGCGATCTCCTGGTCACAGCCCATTGGGCGCATCCTTGTCGAAGCGATCCAGGAGTGCCTTGATGTCGGTCGCGCGCCATGCGCTGGTCCGAGGACCGAGCTTCACCGGCTTCGGCGCGCGTCCGTCGCGAACCATCGCCCACCACGTCGACTTCGCTACAGGAAAGACGGAGAGGACTGCCGGGAGACGTACAAAGCCCGCGTCGGGCAGTGGGATGTTCTTTTGCATTTCGCCGCACCTCGTTGAATGAGTGCGGCCATGCTCGGATTTCGATGGTTGGTTGTAACGCGGGGATTAACGCTTATTCCGCGAACTGCTCCGGCAGCTTGAAGCCAGTGCGGATGGTTGACGGGTTCCAGTCGCGATCATGGATCAGCTTCATGATGTCGGCAGCGACTTCGTAGGCCGTCGGCATGGCCGCGTCGTCGGATGGATTACTGACGCACAGGTAGCCTTTTCCGGCGAGAAACTCGACCAACCTGGTGACCAGATGGCGATCGGATGCCGGCTTCGGGTGCGCGCCGCGCTTGCTTCGCTCGATTCCCAGTGCCACTGCGAGCGGCACCCCGTCGGCGAATCGCTGCAGCCCGGCGATCAGATACTCGGTTTCGTGAAACTCCAGCCTCGCACCACCTTGTGCGTCGCGATTCTGCTTGAGCTGATCCAGCGCGCGCAGCAGGTGCGTCTCGGCATCCACGGCGGCATCTCCTTCGACCATGGCTTCGATGAAACTGCCATGGCTCATTGCGGCTGTGGTGTCGGGCCCGATGAACTCACCCCAGAGCGCCCGCAGCACTTCTTCGGTCAGATCACTGTGGGTGCCCAGTTTCATGCGGCCCCGCCTTGCCTGAGATTCCTCCCCGCCTCCCCGCGCAGGTGATCGAGATGGTCAGCCCACGCCTGCATCATCTTGCGGCGCTGGGGTAGGTACTGCGCCAAGTTGTAGACGCCGGAGACGCCCGGCTCCTTGTGCGACAGCTGCTGCTCGACCACATCCTTCTCCCAGCCAAGCTCCCGCAGCAGGGTCGACGCCATGTGGCGGAAGCCGTGTCCAACGAGCACATCCTTGAAGCCGATCCTGGCCAGCGCAGCGTTCAGGGCCCCGTCCGACATGTGCCGCCGCGGATCGCGCGCGCCGGGGAATAGGTAGCGGCCGCGGCCGGTGAGCTGGTGCAGTTCTCGCAGGATCATCAGCGCTTGCCTCGACAACGGGATGATGTGCGGCTGGGTGTCCGGGTGCTCCTTGTCGGCGCGACGCAGTTTCCGGTTCACCGGCGGCACCGCGTAGGTCGGGGTCTTGCCGTCGAGGTTGATCTGCGCCCACTCGGCCATGCGGATCTCGCCCGGCCGGCAGAACCACAGGGGCGCCAAGCGCAGTGCGCAGGCGACCGGGAAGGTGCCGGTGAAGCCATCAATGGCGCGCAGCAGTTCGCCAATCTGATCTGGATCCGTGATGGTCGGGTAGCGCTGTTTCCGGCGCGAGGGCAGAACGGCCTTCAGGTCGGCAGCGGGGTCACGCTCGGCACGTTCGGTAGCAACCGCGAACTGGAACACCCGTGACAGCTGGAAGCGAAGCCGGTGCGCCTGCTCCAGATGCCCAGCCTTGGCGACGCGGTCGATCAGCGGGCGGATATCCCGGACCCCGAGGCTGCCGATCGGGCGGCCACCTATTCCGGGGAAGGCATGGTTCTCCAGCCTCGATGTCTCCTTGTCGAGCTGGGTCGGCGTCCACTCGTGGGCTTTGACTGCCAGCCACTCCCTGGCGACCACTTCGAAACTGTTGGCGGCGCGCTCAGCACCGGCTGCGCGCTCAGCTTTGCGGTGAGCGCCGGGATCGATGCCAGTGGCGATCAGCTTGCGGGCCTCGTCACGCCGCTGCCGCGCTGCCCCCAGGCCGACGTCGGGATAGATGCCGAGCGCGAGGCGTTTTTCCCGGCCCGCGACACGGTACTTCAGACGCCATAGCTTGCTGCCGGCGGGGCTCACCTCCAGGTACATGCCGCCACCATCGAACAGGCGAACGGGTTTGTCTGCGGGTTTCGCGCGGCGTATCGCCGTGTCGGTGAGCTTGTCGGTACTCATGGGGGCATCGAACCCCGGATAGCCGCGGATGCCCCTAAGGATGCCCCCAGGGGACACCGGATGCAACCGGACAAGCTGGACTTACTCGGACTACCCGGACAGCAAAAACCCGCATCGCTGCGGGCTTTTCGGACTTTCTTGGTCTTTGCCGGATTGGCTAATGGTGGCTATGGGTGGACTCGAACCACCGACCCCAGCATTATGAGTGCTGTGCTCTAACCGGCTGAGCTACATAGCCAATGCACCGGGTCGGGCATTTTCGCGACGGCACCCTGAACGTGTCAAGCCGCTGAACGCGAATGCTTGAAGCCGACCGCCGGGCCGTGTTAAACCGGTGTCGACAGCATTTGCGAGCAGATCGTGATCGACCCGGATGGCTACCGCCCCAATGTCGGCATCGTCCTGAGCAACCAGGCCGGTCAGGTGTTCTGGGCGCGCCGGATCCGCCGGGACGGCTGGCAGTTCCCGCAGGGCGGCATGAACTCCGACGAGACGCCGCTGGAGGCGATGTACCGGGAACTGCATGAGGAAACCGGCCTGTCGCCGGACGCCATCGAGGTGCTCGGCTCGACCAGCGGCTGGCTGCGTTACCGGCTGCCGCAGCGGCATCTGCGCAATCGCACCGGTCCGACCTGCATCGGCCAGAAGCAGGTCTGGTTCCTGCTGCGCCTGCTGGCGGACGAGACCCACGTCCGGCTGGATCGTACCGACGAGCCGGAATTCGACGTCTGGCGCTGGGTGGACTACTGGTACCCGATGCAGCACGTGGTGCACTTCAAGCGCAATGTCTATGCCCGGGCCCTGTTGCAACTGGCGCCCCTGGTCGGCATCGAGCCGGGACCGGAGGTAGACCGCTGGGTCGAACGGGATCACGGCGACCGCCGCAACCTGCGGTCCGCGCGCCGCGCCTGACCGGTCGGGCCTGGAATACTTGACACTCATTCTCATTCGCGTTCCAATGCTTCGCGCAACGGAGCCGAATCAAAGCCATGTACGTGTGTGTCTGCAATGCCGTGACCGACCAGGCGATCCGCGAAGCGGCCGCCGCCGGCGTCAGCACGGTCTGTGAACTGACCATGCGCACCGGCTGCGGCGCCTGCTGCGGCAGTTGTGTTCCCTACGCCGCCAGCCTGCTCGACGAGTCCAATCGCGCGCAGTCCGAGTCCCGCGCGACGGTCGCCATCGCCGCCTGATCGGTTGCGGATCGCTGACCCGACGCCGGCCACCAACGCGCCGGCGCGCGCCCGGCGACACCGGCTCCGACTGCTTGCGATTCGCATTTGTGTTCAAGCATCGCCCCTGCCGCGGGGCTAGCCTTTATCGGTGATTCCTTCCCGGAGCCGGTCATGAAAGGCGACGCCAAGACCATCGAACATCTCAACAAGGCGCTCTACAACGAGCTGACCGCGATCAACCAGTATTTCCTGCACGCGCGCATGTTCCGGAACTGGGGTTTCAAGGAACTGGCCGAGCACGAGTACAAGGAATCGATCGACGAGATGAAGCATGCCGACAAGCTCATCGAGCGCATCTTGTTCCTGGAAGGTCTGCCCAATCTGCAACACCTGGGCAAGCTGCTGATCGGCGAGAATCCCGAAGAAGTGCTGCGTTGCGACCTGGCGCTGGAAACGCAGGCCATTCCCGACCTGCGCGCAGCCATCGCCCATTGCGAACAGGTTGGCGACTACGTCAGCCGCGAACTGTTCGAGCACATCCTCGACAACGAGGAGGAGCACGTGGACTGGATCGAGACCCAGCTCGACCTGATCGGTCGGCTGGGTGTGGCCTCGTACCTGCAGACCAAGATCGGCGACTGAACCGGCACAACGGCGGCGCAATGCCGCTGTTGTGCCGTCAACATCGGCCCGGGGCGCTTGACGCTGCCGGGCCGGCACGGCCTAATCGGCGCTGGCCGACGGCCGTTCTCCCGATGCAGACCTCCAGCCCGCCACCTGTTCCGACGCTGCGCGTCGTCGACCCGCGTCATCTGCTGCGCCAGCGGATGTTGCTGGCACTGTTCTGGCTGTTGACCGTGATCGCGGCGTTCTTCGCCGGCCGTCATCTGCTGGTTCCCGATGCCGAGGGCATCCGCGCACAGTTGCTCGCCGCCGAGCAACGCGACATCGTCATGGAACAGCAGTTGCAGGAGCGCGAGCAGCGCATCACCAACCTCGAACGCGGTGAGCAGATTGCCCGCCTGGCGAACGAGAACGTGCAGACCGCGCTGGCGGAGAAGGACAACACGATTTCCCGGCTGCGCCGCGAGCTGGCGCTGTTCGAGCGACTGATCGGACCCAATGCCCAGGCACAGGGCCTCACCGTGCACGAGTTGGCCCTGGTACCGGCCGCGGATGGCGTGGTCACGTTCGACGCCGTGCTGACCCAGACCCGCGATGTCCGCGACGGCAGCAGCGGACGCATGACCTTGTCGGTGGAGGGCCAGCGCAACGACCAGATGGAGACACTGGCCTGGAGTTCGCTGGTGCCACCGGAACGGGAGGAGGGCATCCGCTTCGACTTCCGCTATTTTCAACGCCTGCAGGGCAGCTTCGTGCTGCCGCCGGATTTTCAGCCGATGGCTGTGGAGGTCCGCCTGCAGGGTCGCAACATCGATACCGTCAGACGCCGGCTGAGCTGGGGCGATGCGGTCAAACCAGGGGGCACGTGATGTTTGGTCAGGGCAAGAACAACGGCAAGCAGGTCAACGGTCAGGTCGATACCTTGATCGGACGCAATACCCATGTCGTGGGCGACATCGAGTTCAGCGGCGGGCTGTATGTCGACGGCAAGGTCACCGGCACGATCCGGGCGCAACCCGGTTCCGAAGCCATGCTGTCGATCAGCGAGCATGGCCTGGTCGAAGGCGATCTGCTGGTGCCGAACGTGGTGGTCAACGGCCAGCTGGTCGGCAACATCCGCCAGGCCCAGTCGGTGGAATTGCTGGCCAACGGCCGGATCCAGGGCAATGTCGAGTACGTGGTGCTGCAGATGTCCGGGGGTGCCGCCATCACCGGCCAGCTCAACCAGATCCGTGAAGGCACCCGCCAGTTGACCGGGCCGGACGCCGAGGCTTGATGCCGGCCCACGTCGCCCCGATAGTATGACCATGAGCGATCCGGCCATTCCCAGTTACCAGCAAGCCGCCAATGTCCTGGTGACGGCAGCAGCGGCGGCCAAGGTCGCCGAGCTGCTGCGCGAGGAAGACAATCCCGCGCTGGCACTGCGCGTCTACATCACCGGCGGCGGCTGCTCGGGCTTCCAGTACGGCTTCGCCTTCGAGGAAGACCGTGCCGAGGACGATCTGGCGGTGGAGCGTGATGGCGTCACCGTGCTGGTCGACCCGCTGAGCCTGCAATACCTGCATGGCGCCGAGATCGACTACAGCGAGAGCCTCAGTGGCGCCCAGTTTGTGATCCGCAATCCAAACGCGAAGACCACCTGCGGCTGCGGCTCCTCCTTCGCCGCCTGACCGACGCCGGCCGCGTATCGGCATGTCCTCCACGCCGCTTGAGTACGCCTTCGCGGCAGCCGCCTTCGATCGGGGTGTTGAACGGCGGGAGAACCATGGCGCCCTGTGTGCGGGCTGCCGCTCGTCGGACAGCCGCTGGTTGCTGTTCGACGACGACGATGCGGCGCCGGTGGACAATGGCCAGACGCTGACCCTGCTGCCCGGCGACGCCCTCGAACGCGATCCGGACGACTGGGTTTTCCTCGGTGTCTGGAGCGGCCAGCCGCTGTACGCGGCTCGATCCCCCTCGGCGCATGCATCAGTGCACTCGCAATGGCTGGACCTGCGCACCGCCGCCATGCATCTGGACGCCGGTCAGGCCGGCTTGCTCGCCTACGCGCGCGCCCTGTGCGCCTGGCGCGGCAGCCATCGCCACTGCGGCCGCTGCGGCACCCGCCTGCTGGCCGAAGCCGGCGGTCATCGGCTGCGCTGCCCGGCCTGCGGACAGACCGCGTTTCCTCGCACCGACCCGGCCATCATCGTGCTGGTGCGCGATGGCGAACGCTGCCTGCTCGGTCGCCAGGCCAGTTGGCCGAGCGGGCGCTATTCGACCCTGGCCGGTTTCGTCGAACCGGGCGAAACCCTGGAAGCGGCGGTGGCGCGCGAGGTCAACGAGGAATCCGGTGTCACCGTCGCCGATTGCCACTATCTGGGATCGCAGCCCTGGCCGTTCCCGGCTTCGTTGATGCTCGCGTTCGATGCCCGTGCCGGGTCGTCGGACATCGCCGTCGGCCAGGAACTGGAAGATGCCCGCTGGTTCGATCCGGACACCCTGGCCAGCAGTCTGGCCAGCGGACAGCTGCGACCGCCGCCGCGCCTGTCGATCGCACGCTGGCTGATCGACCGCTGGCATCGTGACCTCACCGGACGACCGCTGCCCCCGAGCGCGTCGCAGATTTGACCGCGGTATCCGGACAGCGACCAGACCGCGTCCCTCCGGCGAAAGGGTAGTCCGGCATCCACGCTAGAATGCCGGTCGGCTCAGGCAATTGCGGACATCAGGCCCATGACTTCCATGCTCATCGCCATCGTCATCGTCGTGGCCTTGGGCCATCTGGCGCCGGACCTGGCACGCCTGCGCCGCTACGACTGGTTCGGCGGCTGGCTGGGCTGGCTGTCGGCCCGGTTGCCCGGGCAGTGGCCGCATCCGGCCATGCTGCTGGTCAGCCTAGGCATTCCGCTGTTCGTCGTCGCCTTTGTGCAGGCGATCCTGGCGGAACCGCTGCATGGTCTGCTGGCGCTGGCATTCGCCGTCGCCGCGCTGTTCTACGTCTGGGGTCCCCGCGATCTCGACCACGACATCGACCAGATCGCCGCCACCACGCGGCCGGAACAGGCTGCGCTCATCGCGGCGCGGCTGGGCACCCCCGCCGACGGCAGCACCGGCGCCGAGGCCACGGTCGCCATCGCCAGCCAGGCGGCGTTGCGACGCTGGTTCGGCCCGCTGTTCTGGTTCGTGCTGCTGGGGCCGTTCGGCGCGATCGGTTACCGCCTGACCCAGCTCGCCGCCGAAGATGCCGCGCAATGGCTGTCACCGGGACAGCTGGATGCCGCGCAGCGCCTGCTCGCCATCCTAGACTGGCCGGCGGTGCAACTGATGACCCTGGGCATGGCCATCGCCACCGATTTCGACAACGTCTGGCGCGCCTGGCGCGGCCGCGTCCACGCCAACGGCAGCGCCTTCGCGCTGGATGCCGGGCTGCTGCCGGCGGTCACCGCCGCTGCGGTCCGCACCGATCTCTCCGAAGCCGACGAGACCGAGCTGCTCGACGACCCGGACCGGCTCGACCGCGTCGCGCTGTTGCGCGACGTGCAGTCGCTGGCCTGGCGGGTACTCATGGTCTGGTTGACGGTGATCGCGCTTATCGCGCTGACCACCTTGCTCAACTGATCCGGCAATCTACCGTCGGGAAAGCCGCCGACGCGGGTCCCGCAGCGGGAAACCCGGCTACCACCGGATTGGGCTGAATGCCGGACGTTCCTGTAGAGCCAGGCTTGCCCGGCTGTGATGTCCGGTTCCCCGTGAGGTGTGGTTTTCATGCGGGGCAAGCCCCGCATCGACGGCATTCCGGGAGTTGGTGGTTGGCAGCGAGGCCAGCCCCGCTCTATCCGGTGTCAACCCGTCGCGGACGTGTCGCGCAGCCAGCCGCGCGCATCCAGCCAGTCGACGATCTGCAGCGCCTGCTGGTGCGGATCACCGCTGCCGGCGTCGATGCGCAACTCCGGGTTCTCCGGCGCCTCGTAGGGATCGGAGATGCCGGTGAACTGCTTGATCTCGCCGCGCCGTGCCGCCGCGTACAAGCCCTTGCTGTCGCGCGCCTCGCACACTGCCAGCGAGGTCGCCACGTGCACTTCGCAGAAGCCGCCATTGGCTTCGCTCATGCGCCGGGCCAGCGCGCGCGGCTCGGCGAAAGGCGCGATCGGCGCACAGACCGCGATGCCGCCGTGGCGGACGATCTCGCCGGCGACCCAGCCGATCCGGGTGATGTTGGCGTCACGGTCCTCGCGCGAGAAACCCAGACCCTTGCTCAGGTGCTTGCGCACCTCGTCGCCGTCGAGCAAGGTCACCGGGCGGCTGGTTCTTTCCAGCATGAGGCTGATCACTGCCTGCGCCAGGGTCGACTTGCCGGCCCCGGACAGGCCGGTGAAGAACAGGGTGAATCCCGGCGGCTTGCCGGCCGGATAGCGCTCGCGCAGCACCTGCACGATTTCCGGATAGGTGAACCAGTCCGGGATGGCCTCGCCTTCGTGCAGGCGTCGGCGCAATTCGGTGCCGGAGATGTCACGCACCGTGTCGGCTGACGTGACCTCGTCGGCACCGATGTAGGTGTCCCGGTTCTCGGCATAGACCAGCGCCTGGAACGGCACCATCTCGACACCGATCTCGGCGCTGTGCCGTGCCAGCAGTTCCTGCGCGTCATACGGGCCGTAGAACGGCTTGCCGTTGCTGTCGTTGCCGGGACCGGCGTGGTCGCGGCCGACGATGAAATGCGTGCAGCCATGGTTCTTGCGGATGATCGCGTGCCAGACCGCCTCTCGCGGCCCGCCCATGCGCATGGCCAGCGGCAGCAGGCTCAGTTCGGCCAGGCCTTCGGGGTAGTTGGGGAGCAGGGCCTGATAGCAGCGCACGCGGGTGTAGTGGTCGACATCACCGGGCTTGGTCATGCCCACGACCGGATGGATCAGCAGCTTGGCGCCGGTGCGCTCGGCCGCGCGCAAGGTCAGCTCGCGATGCGCGCGATGCAGCGGATTGCGGGTCTGGAACGCCACCACCCGCGACCAGCCCAGCGCGTCGAGGTGCTCGCGCAGCTGGCGTGGCGTGTGCCGCAGGCCGACAAAGTCATGATGGCGGGGCAGGGTGATGCCCTGGAGCGTTCCACCGACATAGATCGGATGGCTCCGATCCAGCAGATAGGTCACGCCGGGATGGGCGCGATCATTGCTGCCGAACACCTGCCGCGCCTCGTGCTCGCGATCAGGTGACCACACATCGGACACGGTGAGGATGGCCAGCGGCGTGTTGTCGTGGTCGCGCAGCACCACGCGCGTTCCGGTGGTCAGCTTCTCGGCAAAGCCCGCATTGACATCCAGGGTCACCGGCATTGGCCACAGCGTGCCGTCGGCCAGCCGCATCTCGTTGACCACGCGATCGTAGTCGGCGCGCCCGAGGAAACCGGTCAGTGGCGAGAAGCCACCGGTCAGCAGCAACTCCAGGTCGCAACGCTGGCGCTCGCTAAGGTCCCAGGCGGGCAGGGTGGCCGCTTCCAGGCGCAGGGCGTCGGCCTGCGCGACAGGCACAAGGAGTTCGGACAGGCGACCGCCGTGCGGTGCCGGGAGGCTGCTCATGGTGTTCCCCGAAGAATGCGCGAAAGACAATCGCGCATTGTAGCGGGGCGGTCCGGCGCGCCGACGCGTCGGCGAACCGGCCAGTCAGCTTTCGGCGAGGCGTTCGCCCCCCTGACGCAGCATCGCGCGCCAACCGATGTCGCGCCGGAACTGCATGCCCTCGAACCGGATCGCATCGGCAGCGCGCAGGGCACGGTCGCGCGCCTGGGCGACATCGTCGCCGAGCGCGCAGACGGTCAGCACGCGACCACCGGCGGTCAGCGCATGGCCTTCGTCATCGAGCAAGGTGCCGGCGTGGAAAACCTTGGCGGCTTCGTCGCCATCGTCGTCAGGCAAACCGTCGATGCGGTCCCCGCTGCGCACCTTGCCGGGATAGCCGCCGGCCGCCAGCACGATGCCGACGGCGCAGCGCGAATCCCATTCCGCCTCTGCGTCCGGTAAACGCTGGTCGAGTGCGGCTTCGAGCAGATCGAGCAGATCCGAGCGCAGACGCAGCATGATCGGCTGCGTTTCGGGATCGCCGAAACGCACGTTGAACTCCAGCACCTTGGGCGTGCCATCGGGCATGACCATGATGCCGGCATAGAGAAAGCCGGTGAAGCGTCGGCGTTCAGCAGCCAGCCCGGCCAGGGTCGGCACGATCACTTCGCGTTCGATGCGCGCGGCGATCTCGGGGGTAACCACCGGTGCCGGCGAGTAGGCGCCCATGCCGCCGGTATTGGGGCCGGTGTCGGCTTCGCCCAGACGTTTGTGGTCCTGCGAGCTTGCCATGGGCAGGAAGGTTTCGCCGTCGGCGATGACGATGTAGCTGGCTTCCTCACCGTCTAGGAACTCCTCGATCACCACCCGCGCCCCGGCGGCACCGAAGCCGCCACCCAGACAATCGCGCACCGCCGCTTCCGCCTCGGCCAGGGTCATGGCGACGGTGACGCCCTTGCCGGCAGCCAGACCGTCGGCCTTGACCACGATCGGCGCACCACGCTCGCGCAGCCAGGCCAGTGCGGGTTCGAGTTCATCGAACACGCCGTACTCGGCAGTGGGAATCCGGTGTCGGGCCAGAAAATCCTTGCTGAAGGCTTTCGATGCTTCCAGTTGCGCGGCATCGGAACGAGGGCCGAAGCAGCGCAAGCCGGCTGCGCTGAAGCGATCGACGATGCCGGCTGCCAGTGGTGCCTCCGGCCCGATCACGGTCAGGTCAACCTGCTCGTCACGCGCCAGTGCCAGCAGTCCGTCGATATCGTCGGTGGTCACGGCGGCATTGCGTATGCCGGACTCGCGGGCGGTGCCGGCGTTGCCGGGCGCGACGATCACCTCGTCGACCCGCGCCGACTGCGCCAGCTTCCATGCCAGAGCGTGTTCGCGACCGCCGCCGCCTACCACCAGAACCTTCATTCGCCGTCCATAACCAATCGTTGCAGGATCGCGATTATCGCGCGTTTGCAGCGCGCGGCGACGAAGCAGCAAGGCCTGCGCGCAGCCTGCGAGGGCGCGTAGTACCAATGCGCTAAGCGCCGGCGTGCAGACCGCATGCTATAGTCCCGGCATTCGCGACAATGTCTTTTGATCGCCGCAACGGACTGATTTCATGGAGAAAACCGAACAGCTCAAGCAGGCCGCCCTGGACTATCACCGGGCCGACCCGCCGGGCAAGATCCGCGTCGCGCCGACCAAGGCACTGGTCAGTCAGCGCGACCTGTCGCTGGCCTACTCGCCCGGCGTGGCCTTTGCGTGTGATGCCATCGTCGAGGATGCCAACGCTGCCTCGGAGATGACCGCACGCGGCAACCTGGTGGCGGTGATCACCAATGGCACGGCCGTGCTCGGTCTGGGCGACATCGGTCCGCTGGCGGCCAAGCCGGTGATGGAAGGCAAGGGCGTGCTGTTCCAGAAGTTCGCCGGCATCGACGTGTTCGACATCGAGATCAGCGAGCGCGATCCAGACAAGCTGGTGGACATCATCGCCGCGCTGGAGCCGACCTTCGGCGGCGTGAATCTGGAGGACATCAAGGCGCCGGAATGCTTCATCGTCGAACGCAAGCTGCGCGAGCGGATGAAGGTGCCGGTGTTCCACGATGACCAGCACGGCACTGCGATCATCGTCGGTGCCGCCGTGCTCAATGCGCTGGAAGTGGTCGGCAAGAAGATCGACGAGGTGAAACTGGCCACCGCCGGTGCCGGTGCCGCCGGCATCGCCTGCCTGGACATGCTGGTCGCGCTGGGACTCAAGCCCGAAAACATCCTGGCCTTCGATCGCGGCGGCGTGCTGCACCACGAACGCAGTGACCTGGATCCGGACAAGCAACGCTACGCGCGAACCACCGACAAGCGCGATCTGGCCGGCATCGTCGATGGTGCGGACATCTTCCTAGGCCTGTCCGCCGGCGGCGTGCTCAAGCCGGAAATGGTCGCGACCATGGCGGCGCAGCCGATCATCCTGGCGCTGGCCAATCCCAATCCGGAAATCCTGCCCGAGGACGCCAAGAAGGTCCGGCCAGACTGCATCATCGCCACCGGCCGCAGCGACTACCCCAACCAGGTCAACAACGCGCTGTGTTTTCCCTACATCTTCCGCGGCGCGCTGGATGTCGGCGCCACCACTATCAACGAGGCCATGAAGCTGGCCTGCGTGCGCGCCATTGCCGCACTGGCGCGGCGTGAGTCGTCGGATGTCGCCAGCAGCGCCTACGGCGGCCAGAGCGCCTCGTTCGGCCCGGATTTCCTGATCCCGCAGCCGTTCGATCCGCGCCTGCTGGTCGAGCTGGCGCCGGCCGTGGCGCAGGCGGCCATGGATTCGGGGATCGCTGCGCGCCCCATCCCGGACATGCCGGCGTATCGCGAGAAGCTGTGGCAGTTCGTGTTCCGCACCGGGCTGATGATGAAGCCGGTGTTCGCCGCCGCGAAGCGCGATCTCAAGCGCGTGATGTACGCAGAAGGCGAGGAGGAAACGGTGCTGCGTGCGGTGCAGACCGTGGTCGACGAGAGCCTGGCAAGACCGATCCTGGTCGGACGGCCGGCAGTGATCGAACAGCGCATCGAACGTCTGGGGCTGCGCTTGCGCGAGGGTCGCGACTTCGAGCTGATCAACATCGACGACGATGCCCGCTTCCAGACCTACTGGCGCCTGTATCTGTCGATCATGCAGCGCAAGGGGGCGACGCCGGCGATCGCCAAGGCCATCGTCCGCTCGCGTGGTACCGCCATCGCCGCACTGGCCTTGCGCCAGGGTGACACCGATGCGGTGATCTGCGGGCTGATCGGCCGTTACCAGAAACGGGTCCGCTACATGGTCGATATCCTCGGCCTGGATCCTGGCGTGACCGCACCGGCGGCGCTGACCGCCGTCATCAACAACCGCGGCACGCTGTTCTTCCTGGATACCCACGTCCAGTACGACCCGGATGCGGAACTGATCGTGCAGAGCACGCTGATGGCGGCGGAGCGGCTGCGCTGGTTCGGCATCAAGCCCAAGGTGGCACTGCTGTCGCACTCGATGTTCGGCAGTCATGCCAATGCCAGTGCCAGCAAGATGCGCCGCGCCTGCACCTTGCTGCGAGAGCGCGCGCCGGATCTGGAGGTCGACGGCGAGATGCATGGCGACGCTGCCATTGATGAAGGCATCCGCGAGCGCGCCTTCCCCGAATCGCTGTTGAAGGGCTCGGCCAACCTGTTCGTCATGCCCAACCTGGATTCGGCGCATATCGCGTTGAATCTGGTGCGCACGCTCACCGATGGCGTGGTGATCGGCCCGATGCTGCTCGGCGTACGAGGCGCAGCGCATGTGCTGACCACATCGGCGACCGTCCGCCGCGTGGTCAACATGACCGCGCTGGCCGCGGTCGATGCGCAACATCACCAGGCCATGCAGACCAGGTTGCCGCTGTAGCATTTTCCTTTCACCCGGGCGCGATGATCGCGTCCGGATTGCCGGAGCCCCTCATGGTCCTGATGCTGAAATCGATCGCCGTGCTGGTCGTGCTGACCTTGTCGATCCTGGCGCTGATGCTGGTGTTCGGCTGGGCCTCGCGCGAACTGGTCGTCGACTACGCGCTGAAGACCGTCGCCATCGCAGTCATCCTGGCCGGCACCGGCGCCTTGCTGCATGTGCTGGCGCGCAACCGCGATTCGGGCTGATCGCCGTTTCGCGCTTGTCGATACACCCGGCAACGATCGACGCCATCGAACCGCGACACGCCGACACCATGCCGCGGCGCAACACGTTTCAAGGCTTCCACATGCGCGCATTGCACGCATGAGGCTGGGTTAAACTGGCCATCAACGCATGCACCCCGTTTCGACCGCGCCGGTGCGCGGTCCACGTATCGAGACACGCCATGAACCTGATGCAGGATCCGACCCGCACCGACCTCGACCCGACCGAGACCCGCGAATGGCTGGATGCGATTCGTTCGGTGCTGGACAGCGATGGTCCCGAACGCGCGCACTATCTGCTCGAGCGCATGATCGAAGCGACCCGCCAGTCCGGTGGACATCTGCCGTTCCAGCTGACCACCGGCTACTACAACACCATCCCGGTCGGCCAGGAGGCACGCAGCCCCGGCGACCAGGCGCTGGAATGGCGCATCCGCTCGCTGATCCGCTGGAATGCGCTGGCGACCGTCGTGCGTGCCAACCGGCGACCGGGTGAACTGGGTGGTCATATCGCCAGCTTCGCCTCGGCGGCGACACTGTATGACGTCGGTTTCAACCATTTCTGGCGCGCGCCGCACGAGGGCCACCCGGGCGATCTGCTGTACATCCAGGGTCATTCCAGTCCGGGCGTGTATGCCCGAGCCTTTCTGGAAGGCCGCATCAGCGAAACCGACCTGGACCGCTTCCGCATGGAAGTCGATGGTGGCGGCCTGAGTTCCTACCCGCATCCGTGGCTGATGCCGGAGTTCTGGCAGACCCCCACCGTGTCGATGGGCCTGGGCCCGATCATGGCGATCTACCAGGCGCGGTTCTGCAAGTACCTAGAACATCGCGGCCTGATTCCCAAGAGCAATCGCAAGATCTGGTGCTTCATGGGCGACGGCGAAACCGACGAGCCCGAATCGCTGGGCGCGATCACCCTGGCCGGGCGCGAGAAGCTGGACAATCTGGTGTTCGTGATCAACTGCAACCTGCAGCGTCTGGATGGTCCGGTGCGCGGCAACGGCAAGATCATCCAGGAGCTGGAGGGCGCCTTCCGTGGCGCCGGCTGGAACGTGCTCAAGGTGGTCTGGGGCAGCCACTGGGATCCGCTGCTGGCGCGCGACAGCAAGGGCGTGCTGCGCAAGCTGATGATGGAAACCGTCGACGGCGAGTACCAGAACTGCAAGGCCTTCGGCGGCGCCTACACACGCGAACACTTCTTCGGCAAGTATCCCGAGACGCGCGACATGGTCGCGACGATGTCCGACGACGATATCTGGCGCCTCAACCGCGGTGGCCACGATCCGCACAAGGTCTACGCCGCCTACCACCAGGCGATGAACTCCGACGGCATGCCGACGGTGATCCTGGCCAAGACGGTCAAGGGTTACGGCATGGGCAAGGCCGGCGAGTCGCTGAATCCGACCCACCAGACCAAGAAGCTCGACGACGAGGCGATCAAGGCCTTCCGCGACCGATTCCAGATTCCGATCGGCGATGATCGCATCGGCGATGTGCCCTACTTCCATCCGGGCGCCGATTCGCCGGAAGTAAAGTATCTGCAGGAACGCCGCGGTGCACTGGGTGGTTCCCTGCCGCAGCGGCGGGTCAAGGCCGCGGAGTCGTTCCAGACACCGACGCTGGACAAGTTCGAACGCCTGCTCAAGTCCTCGGGCGAGCGCGAGATCTCCACCACCATGGCCTTCGTGCAGGCCTTGAACATCGTCCTGCGCGACAAGGAAGTGGGCCCACGCTGCGTGCCCATCGTCGCCGACGAGGCACGCACCTTCGGCATGGAAGGCATGTTCCGGCAGCTGGGCATCTACGCCCCGGAAGGCCAGAAGTACAAGCCGGTCGATGCCGACCAGCTGATGTACTACCGCGAGGATCAGGCCGGCCAGGTGCTGCAGGAAGGCATCACCGAGGCCGGCGCGTTCTCCAGCTGGATCGCCGCGGCGACGAGCTACAGCACCAACAACCTGATGATGATGCCGTTCTTCATCTTCTACTCGATGTTCGGCATGCAGCGCGTGGGCGATCTGGCCTGGGCCGCCGGCGACATGCGCGCGCGCGGCTTCCTGCTCGGCGGCACGGCCGGCCGCACCACGCTCAACGGCGAGGGTCTGCAGCACGAAGACGGTCATTCGCACCTGCTCGCCGGCAACATCCCCAACTGCCGTGCCTACGACCCGACCTTCTCGTTCGAGGTCTCGGTGATCCTGCAGGACGGTCTGCGCCGGATGATGACCGAGCAGGAAGATGCCTACTGGTACATCACCCTGATGAACGAGAACTACGCGCACCCGGACATGCCCGAAGGCGCGGAAGAGGGCATCGTCAAGGGCATGTACCTGTTGCGCGACGCCGGCAAGGCGAAGAAGAACGACGTGCGCGTGCAGTTGCTCGGCTCGGGCACCATCCTGCGCGAAGTGATTGCTGCTGCCGAACTGCTGGACAAGGAATTCGGCGTCAGTGCCGACATCTGGTCCTGCCCGAGTTTCCCCGAGCTGCGCCGCGACGGCATCGACGCCGATCGCTGGAACCGGCTCAACCCGGAAGCGAAGAAGCCGCGTGTGGCGCACGTCAGCAGCTGTCTGGACGGTCGCAGCGGTCCGGTGATCGCCGCCACCGATTACGTGCATCAGGTCGCCGACCAGATCCGCACCTGGGTGCCGGGGCGCTACGTGGTGCTGGGTACCGACGGCTACGGCCGCAGCGATACCCGCGCCAACCTGCGCCGCTTCTTCGAGGTCGACCGTTACTACATCGCTCACGCGACCATTGCCGCGCTGGCAGCCGAGGGCAAGAAGACCGCGGCCGATGTGGCGCGCGCGATCAAGCAGTTCAAGATCGACCCGGACAAGGCCAACCCCGCGACCGTCTGATACCGGCTCGCGGACGCGAAATTCCGGTCCATTCAGCGAACCACCGAGCCCGCTGCCACCAGGCTGAATGCCTGGCGGCACTGCCGGCTGGATTCAAACCGTATTCAGCGCCGAAGTCGTCAACTGCGTGTGACGAGGGACGGCCATCCCGGGCCGCCGCGCTGATCCGGACGGAGGATCCACATGAACAAGCTGTTGGGCATTTGTCTGGGCGCGATGCTGGCCGCCGTACCGGTGCTGACCGAGGCGTCGCCGCGCGACCGCCACCATGGACATGGTCATCACCACAGCCACTCCGGCTATTACAACAGCGGCCGCCACAACGATCGTCGTGGCCATCGTCATCATCACCGCAGCCAGCGCGACTATGGCTACTGGGATCACCGCAGCTACAACCGCAGCCGACATGACCGCAGCCATCATCGCCCGTCGGGTTACCCCTACGGCTATGCCGGCCCGCAACGCCATCATCATCACCGCCACCACAACCGCTATCGGGCTCCGTCGCACTATCACCGCCCGCATGGCTACTACGCACGCAGCTGGAACCGCGGACACTACCTGCCGGCGTCCTACTACGCACCGAACTATTACGTCGATTACCGGCCGTATCACCTGTCGCCGCCACCTTACGGTCATCACTGGGTGCGCGTCGGCAGCGACGTCCTGCTCGTGGCGCTCGCTACGGGTCTGATCGCCGACGCCGTCTACGGCCTGTTCTACTGAAACCACGCGGCGGCGACAGGCGATGTCGCCGCCGCGCGGAAGCCGGCTTTCCTGGCCGGCCCTGTCGCGGCAGACAGACAACGAAACTTGTCGTAGTATTGCCCCGATGTTCCGATCAAGCGGACTGGCTGGTATGCAGCCGCGCGTCGCCGGCGATGAGGTAGTCCGACGTGTCCACATGCGGGGCTGCCGGGACGAAGCTCTGCTGATCGGATTCCGTCGCGCCCGAAAGGTGTGATACAAAACACACCGACCATGCTGCTTCGCAGCATCGGATACCCGGACCACGTTCAATCACCCATGCTCGAGGACATGCCGCCATGCGAAAACCAACCATCGCCGCTTTTCTGACCGCCCTGCCGTTGTCGCTGGCAGCCCTGGGCAACATGGCCGTGGCTGCGCCGCAGATCAACGCGCTGGACGTGAAGCTGGAGCCGACCCAGGGCAACCGCGTCGCCGGAACCATCAAGCTCTCGCCGGACAATTTCGGCCTGCGCGTGGTCGGTACCGTTTCCGGACTCAAGCCGGACAGCGAGCACGGTTTCCACTTCCACCAGAAGGGTGATTGCAGCGCGCCGGATGCGACCAGTGCCGGCGATCATTTCAATCCGGATGGCCATGCCCACGGCGCACCCGATGCCGAGCAACGCCACGCCGGTGACCTGCCCAACATCAAAGCCGACAACAAGGGCGTTGCCCAGGTCGACTTCCACGTCGACACCCTGACCCTCGGTGACGGTGGCAAGCACGACGTGGTCGGCGGCGCACTGATCGTGCATGCCGATCCGGATGACCATACCTCCCAGCCGGCCGGCAATGCCGGTGCCCGGATCGCCTGCGCCGCGGTGGCGCGTGCGCAGGGCGAGCGCAGCGTCGCCGCCAACTGACATTACCCGACCACGGGCAACGAACAGCCGCAGGCGTCAGCCCTGCGGCTTTTTCTTTGGTCGAACGAAACCCGCCACCGTGGTCTGCCTGGCTCGGGCAATGGTCAGCTCGCCGGCCGGTGCCGACTTGGTAATCACCGAGCCGGCACCGATGGTGGCACCCGCGCCGACGCTCACAGGGGCCACCAGTGCGCTGTTGGAGCCGATGAAGGCGTCGTCGCCAATCTCGGTGATGCTCTTGTTGGCGCCGTCGTAGTTGCAGGTGATGGTGCCGGCGCCGATGTTGACGCCGCTGCCGATCCGGCTGTCGCCCAGATAGGTCAGATGGTTGGCCTTGCTGCCGCGACCCAGCGTGGTGGCTTTGGTCTCGACGAAGTTGCCCACGTGGGTGCCATCGGCGAGCAAGGTGCCCGGTCGCAGGCGTGCATAGGGGCCGATCAATGCCGCGCCTTCGCTGACCGCACCTTCGATATCGCAGTGCGCGCGCACTTCGGTGCCGGCGCCCAGTCGGACATCGCGCAGACGACAGAACGGGCCGATGCGGACGCCATCGCCCAGTTCGACATGGCCTTCGAGCACGACATCGACATCGATCTCGACATCGCGTCCGACCTCCACCGTGCCGCGCACATCCAGCCGCGCCGGATCGGCCAGTCGAACACCTTGTACGCACAGGGCGCGCGCCATGCGTAGCTGGTAGCGCCGCTCCAGTTGCGCGAGCTGCCAGGGGTCGTTGGCGCCCTCGGCCTCCAGCGGTTCCAGACACAGCGTGTGGACAGCGCCCTTGCCCTTTGCCGCGGCGAGCGCGAAGACATCGGTCAGGTAATACTCGCCCTGATCATTGCTGTTGCCGATGGCACCCAGCCAGCCACGCAAGGCGGCGGCCGGTGCCACGATCACGCCGGTGTTGATCAGACCGATCGCGCGCTGTTCGGCATTGGCATCGCGCTGCTCGACGATGGCGGCGACACGACCGTCGCCATCGAGGACCAGACGACCATAGCCGGTGGGGTCGGCCAGCGTGTCCGACAACACACCCAGCCCGATACCGGCATCGGCCAGCAACTGGCGCAGGCTGGCCTCGGTGATCAGCGGAACATCGCCGTACAGCACCAGCACGGTCGCCGAATCCGGCACCGACGGCATGGCCTGGGCGACAGCGTGACCGGTACCAAGCTGGCGATCCTGCTCCGCCCAATGCAGATCGGGCTGCGCCGAGAACGCCGCGCGCACCTGGTCGCCGCCGTGCCCATACACGACGTGGATGGCCGCCGGTGCCAGCTTGCGCGCCGTGGCCAGCACATGCGCGAGCATGGACTCGCCGGCGATCGCCTGCAGTACCTTGGGCTTGGCCGAGCGCATGCGCTTGCCTTCGCCGGCGGCCAGGATGATGACGTGCAGTTCGACGCTCATGTGTGTTCCCGAAGACGCGTGCCGTTGGTGTAGAGAAAAACGAAATCGGTCGACGCCTGAACTTGTTCCGCTTGATGAATCTGCGTCGTTTCGGAAGAACTGTCAGACCGCATTATTGGACTCCCATCGGCGGTAAACCACGTGCTGAAGCGAAGACAACGCGCTGGGGATGGGAGCAGCTATGTGCTGCTCATCCAAGTCCCAGGGAAACGGAAAGTCTGCTAGGACCTCTGCTGCCGCGCATGCGCAGCTTTCTTGGGCGCGACCGGACGCCTCACCGTCGTACTCGAAACGAAGGAGTATGAGCTGCTTGTCCTCGTCAGCCTCGATCGATGCTTGACGCAATTCAGGATGGACCTCACCCCAAAGGCCTCGGACCAATGAAAGAACCAGGTTCGGGGGTGTTGCGATGCCTTCCATGTGACCTGACTCGCAATGAATGACGATGCGAGAGTCTAATGGCTGATGGCGTAACGGGCTCCCGCTCACGATGTGACTTGCGCCATCGCGAAAACGACAACGCCGGCTTAGTGCCGGCGTTGTCGTCGCAAGCAAGGCCTGTGGTCAGTGCTTGAGGTTCTTGCGCAGACGCTCCAGCGCCTGCAGCTGCGCCACGGCCTCGGCCAGCTTGGCCTGGGCCTCGGCAACATCCATGTCGGCACCGCGATTGGCCAGCGCGCGCTCGGCTTCTTCCTTGGCCGACTTGGCGGCGGCCTCGTCGAGATCCTTGGCGCGGATCGCGGTATCGGCGAGCACGGTCACCACCTGTGGTTGCACTTCCAGGATGCCGCCGGAGACGTAGAATTCCTGGCTCTCGCCGTTCTCCAGCTGGACCCGGACATACCCCGGCTTCAGACGCGTGATCAGCGGCGCGTGACGCGGGGCGATGCCCAGCTCGCCCAGCTCGCCGGTGGCGACCACCAGGGTGACGTTGCCGTGGAAGATCTCGTCCTCGGCGCTGACGATGTCACAGCGGATCGTGCTCATGTTCTGCTTCCCGGATCAGCGCCGCCTCAGGCGGCGACGCCCATCTTCTTGGCCTTCTCGACCGCTTCCTCGATGCCGCCGACCATGTAGAACGCCTGCTCGGGCAGGTGATCGTACTCGCCGTCGCAGATGCCCTTGAAGCCGCGGATGGTGTCCTTCAGCGACACGTACTTGCCTGGCGAACCGGTGAACACTTCGGCGACGTGGAACGGCTGGCTGAAGAAGCGCTCGATCTTGCGCGCGCGCGACACGGCCTGCTTGTCGTCTTCGCTCAGTTCGTCCATGCCCAGGATCGCGATGATGTCCTTGAGCTCCTTGTACTTCTGCAAGGTAGCCTGGACGCGACGGGCGGTCTCGTAGTGCTCGTTGCCGATCACGTTCGGGTCGAGCTGGCGGCTGGTCGAGTCCAGCGGATCCACCGCCGGGTAGATACCCAGCGCAGCAATGTTGCGGCTCAACACGACGGTGGCGTCGAGGTGGGCGAAGGTGGTCGCCGGCGACGGGTCGGTCAGGTCGTCGGCAGGCACGTATACGGCCTGGATCGAGGTGATCGAGCCGGTCTTGGTCGAGGTGATGCGTTCCTGCAGGACGCCCATTTCCTCGGCCAGGGTCGGCTGGTAACCCACCGCCGACGGCATGCGACCCAGCAGCGCCGACACTTCGGTGCCGGCCAGGGTGTAGCGGTAGATGTTGTCGACGAAGAACAGCACGTCGCGGCCCTTGCCGGAAGCGTCCTTCTCGTCGCGGAAGTACTCGGCCATGGTCAGGCCGGTCAGCGCCACGCGCAGACGATTGCCCGGCGGCTCGTTCATCTGGCCGTAGACCATCGCCACCTTGGATTCGGGGAAGTTGTCCGGCTTGACGACGCCGGCTTCGATCATCTCGTGATAGAAGTCGTTGCCTTCGCGGGTACGTTCACCGACACCGGCGAACACCGACAGACCCGAGTGCTGGGTGGCGATGTTGTTGATCAGCTCCAGCATGTTCACGGTCTTGCCGACGCCGGCGCCGCCGAACAGGCCGACCTTGCCGCCCTTGGCGAACGGGCACATCAGGTCGATGACCTTGATGCCGGTTTCCAGCAGATCGCTGCCGCCGGCCTGCTCGGAATATTCCGGCGCCGAGCGGTGGATTTCCCAGTGGTCCTTGGCGTCGATCGGACCGACTTCGTCGATCGGGTTGCCGAGCACGTCCATGATCCGGCCCAGCGTGCCGCTGCCGACCGGCACGGCGATGGCCTTGCCGGTGTTGCGCGCTTCCAGACCGCGCTTGAGGCCGTCGGTGGAACCCAGCGCGATGGTGCGGACCACGCCGTCGCCCAGCTGCTGCTGGACTTCCAGGGTGATCTCGGTGCCATCGATCTTCAGCGCGTCGTAGATCTTCGGCACTTCATTGCGCGGGAACTCGACGTCGACGACGGCGCCGATGATTTGTACGACCTTGCCCTGACTCATGTCGGTAACTCCAATAAACCTTGAATGCTGTGTCGGCTTGTTCAAGCCAGGAACGAGGAAACAGAAACGAGGAACGCGTGCCGCTGGCACCGGGATCCGTCGAGTTTCAGGTCTTCTCTCGTTTCTCTTTCCTCTTCACTCGTTTCCAGCCCGTCAGACGGCAGCCGCGCCGCCGACGATTTCCGAAATCTCCTGGGTGATCGCTGCCTGACGGGCCTTGTTGTAGACCAGGTTCAGCGTGTCGATCAGCTTGCTGGCGTTGTCCGACGCCGACTTCATCGCGACCATGCGCGCGGCGTGTTCCGAAGCCAGGTTTTCCAGCACCGCCTGATAGACCAGTGATTCGACGTAGCGGGTCAGCACCTGGTTCAGCACCGTCTCGGCGTCGGGCTCGTAGATGTAGTCCCACTCGTGGCTGGCTTCCAGCGGATCGGTTGCCGGCAACGGCAACAGCTGGTCCACCGTGGGCTTCTGCGACATCGTGTTGATGAAGTCGTTGTAGCAGAGGAACACGCGATCGACGCGCTGTTCGCTGTAGCCGTCGAGCATGGTGGTCATGATGCCGATCAGCTGTTCGATCTGCGGCCGCTCACCCAGGTGCGTCACCGAGCCGAGCAGATTGACGCGCAGGCGGCGGAAGAACGCGGTCGACTTCTGGCCGATGGTGACCAGATCGATCTCGACACCCTTTTCCTGCCACTGGCGCATGTCGGCCAGGATGCGGCGAAACAGCTGCGAATTCAGGCCACCGGCCAGACCACGGTCGCTGGACACGATGATGTAGCCGACCCGGCGCACGGTCTCGCGGCTGGCCAGGAACGGATGGGTGAACTCCGAGTTCGCCTGGCCGATGTGGCTGATCAGCTGCTTCATCAGGCGCGCGTACGGGCGCGAGGCCTTCATCCGGTCCTGCGCCTTGCGGATTTTCGATGCCGAGACCATTTCCAGCGCGCGGGTCACCTTGCGGGTGTTCTGCACGCTCTTGATCTTGGTCTTGATTTCCCTGCCGCCAGCCATCTTCGTTTCCCGTAGAGCGGGGCCTGCCCCGCTTTCGTTTCACACCGTGGTCGTTGCCAGCGGGGCGAGCCCCGCTATACCAGCGTCTTACCAGCTGCCGGTCTTCTTGAACTCGTCGATGACGGCCTTGAAGGTCGCCTCGATGTCCTTGTCCCAGGCGCCGGTGTCGACGATGCGCTTTTCCAGCTCGCCCTGGACGTGGCTGAAGTGCGCATGCAGGCCAGACTCGAACGCCAGCACCTTGTTCAGCGGCACGTCGTCCAGATAGCCCTCGTTGACCGCATAGATGGACAGGGCCATCTGGGCGATCGACATCGGCGCGTACTGCTTCTGCTTCATCAGCTCGGTGACGCGCTGACCGCGTTCGAGCTGCTTGCGGGTGGACTCGTCCAGATCCGAAGCGAACTGCGCGAACGCCGCCAGTTCGCGGTACTGCGCCAGCGAGATACGGATGCCGCCGGACAGCTTCTTCATGATCGTGGTCTGCGCGGCGCCACCGACGCGCGACACCGAGATACCGGCGTTCACGGCCGGGCGGATGCCGGCGTTGAACAGGTCGGTTTCCAGGAAGATCTGACCGTCGGTGATCGAGATCACGTTGGTCGGAACGAACGCGGAGACGTCGCCGGCCTGCGTCTCGATGATCGGCAGCGCGGTCAGCGAACCGGTCTTGCCGGTCACCGCACCGTTGGTGAACTTCTCGACATAGGCCTCGTTGACGCGCGCCGCACGCTCGAGCAGACGCGAGTGGAGATAGAACACGTCACCCGGGAAGGCTTCACGACCCGGCGGACGACGCAGCAGCAGCGAAATCTGACGGTAGGCCACGGCCTGCTTGGACAGGTCGTCGTAAATGATCAGGGCATCCTGGCCGCGATCGCGGAAATACTCGCCCATCGCGCAACCGGAGTACGCGCTGATGTACTGCATCGCGGCCGATTCCGACGCGGTGGCGGCGACCACGATGGTGTGGGCCATGGCGCCGTTCTCTTCCAGCTTGCGCACCACGCCGGCGATGGAACTGGCCTTCTGGCCGATCGCCACGTAGACGCACTTAACGCCGGTGCCCTTCTGGTTGATGATGGTGTCGATGGCCAGCGCGGTCTTGCCGGTCTGGCGGTCGCCGATGATCAGCTCACGCTGACCGCGGCCGATCGGGATCATCGCGTCGACGGTCTTGTAACCGGTCTGCACCGGCTGCGACACGCTCTTGCGCCAGATCACGCCCGGCGCGACCTTCTCGACCGGCGAGGAGGCTTCGGCATTGATCGGGCCGGCGCCGTCGATCGGCTCACCCAGCGCGTTGACCACGCGACCCAGCAGGGCTTCGCCGGTCGGCACTTCCAGGATGCGGCCGGTGGTCTTGACCGAATCACCTTCGCGCAGATGCTCGTAGTCACCCAGGATCACCGCGCCGACCGAATCGCGCTCCAGGTTCAGCGCCAGACCGAAGGTGTTGTTCGGGAACTCGATCATTTCACCCTGCATCACGTCGGCCAGGCCGTGGATGCGGGCGATGCCGTCGGACACCGAGACGATGGTGCCTTCGTTGCGGGCTTCGGCGCCGAGCTTGAACTGGTCGATGCGCTGCTTGATCAGCTCGGAGATTTCGGAAGGATTGAGTGTGCTCTGCATGGCTTAAGCCTCTGGTCCGGCGCCCTGGGGATGCCGGGTTTCAATGGGATTCGATGGGGTCGTCAGTGCACCAGCACGTTCTGCAGCTTGGCCAGGCGGCCGCGCACGGAGCCGTCGATCACGACGTCGCCGGTGTCGATGACGGCACCGCCGAGCACGTTCGGATCGACTTCGTTGTCCAGTTCCACCTCGCGCCCGAAACGGCGCTTGAGGGCAGCCTTGAGGCTGTCGATCTGGGACGGCTCCAGGGCGACGGCCGTGCGCACGCGGGCGCTGACCCGGCGTTCGGCGTCGGCGCGCAGCAACTCGTACTGGGCGGCGATATCGGCGAGCAGCGCGAGCCGCTTGTTTTCGGCCAGCACAGCCAGGAAGCGGCCAAACACACCGTCGGCGGTGTCGCCGTCGGGCAGCAGCAGCGCGACCTGCGAGGACTGCGCCAGATGCGGCGCCGACAGCGCGGCAGCGACGGCCGGAGCCTGCGCGGCCTGCGCCGAGAACGCCAGACGACGCGACCAGTCGGCCAGCAGGCCATCGGCCTTGGCCAGATCGAAGGCGGCGCGCGCGTAGGGGCGCGCCAGGGTCTGGACGTTAGCGCTCATGGGCTCAGATCTCGCCGGCCAGTTCTTCGATCAGCGCCTTGTGCGCCGCCGCGTCGATCTCGCGCTTGACGATCTTCTCGGCGCCGAGCACCGCCAGCGAGCCGAGTTGGGCACGCAGCGACTCCTTGGCCGACTGGACCATGGTCGAGATTTCGGTCTCGGCCAGCGCCTTCTGGCGATTGCCTTCGGCAATGGCGTCGGTCTTGGCCTTGTCGACGATCTGGTTGGCCTGGGCATGGGCGCGATCCAGGATCTCGGCGGCCTTGACGCGGGCAGCCTTGATTTCCTGCTCGACGCGCTCGTCGGCCGCGGCCAGGTCGGCCTTGGCGCGGTCAGCCGCGGCCAGACCTTCGGCGATCTTCTTCTGGCGTTCCTCGATGGCGTTGGTCAGATGCGGCCAGACGAACTTCCACGTGAACCAGACCAGGATCGCGAAAGCCAGGCCCTGGGCCAGGAATGTGGCATTGGGTTCCATGGTGATGCTCCGCTACGGGCAAACGATGTGACGCTCCGCCTGACCACACCTGCGTGATGCAGGTGCGGCATCGGCGGACCGGATCAGGCTCCGGTCAGGGCGCTGAGCAGCGGATTGGCGAACGCGAAGAACAGCGCGATGGCCAGGCCGATGATGAACGCGGCGTCGATCAGGCCGGCGAGCAGGAACATGCGGCCGGACAGCATCGGGACCAGTTCCGGCTGGCGAGCGGCGCTCTCCAGGAACTTCGAGCCCATGATGCCGATACCGATACAGGCGCCGAGCGCGCCCAGGCCGATGATGATGCCGATCGCCAGCGCGGTGTTGCCCTGGACAGCAGCGATGAGAGCGGTGAGTTCCATGTTTACGTCCTCGAAAGAAGCAAAGGTGAAAGTGAAAAGAACAACGGATCAGTGGCTTTCCGTCGACATCGACAGATAGACCACGGAAAGGATCATGAAGATGAAGGCCTGCAGGGTGATCACCAGGATATGGAAGATCGACCAGGCGGCGCCGGCCAGTACCGCGCCCAGGAAGGCCAGCACACCACCGGCCTGGGCGGCGACACCGGCACCTTCCAGGATCAGGTGGCCACCGGCCATGCCGAGCAGGGCGATCAGCAGGAACACCAGCTCGCCGGCATACATGTTGCCGAACAGTCGCATGGCCAGGCTGACCGGCTTGGACAGGTACTCGATCACGTTCAGCGCGAGATTGAACGGCGCCAGGGTGATGTTGGTGAAGGTGTTGTTGCTGTGGAACGGCGCTGTCAGCAACTCCTTGCCGAAGCCGAAACCGCCCTTGGCCTTGATCGCGAAGCCGAACATCAGCAGCAGGACCATGGTGGCCATGGCCAGGGTGATGTTGAGATCGGTGGTCGGCACCAGACGGAAGTAGTTCTGGCCGGCGGCAGCAGCGGTTTGCGGCGCCAGGTCGACCGGAATCATCTTCAGCGCGTTCATCAGGAACACCCAGACGAAGATGGTCAGCGCCAGCGGTGCGACGAACTTGCGGTTGCCGTGGAAGACGTCGCGGACCTGGGTGTCGATGAACTCGACCACGATCTCAATGAAGGCCTGGAACTTGCCCGGCACGCCGGAGGTGGCGCGGCGTCCCATCAGCCAGAACGTGCCGATGGCCAGGATGCCGACCGTCACGGAAACCAGAATGCTGTCCACATTCAAGGTCCAGAAGGTGCCATCGCCGATGGAGACCTGCCAGTGCTTGAGGTGGTGGGTGACGTACTCGCTGGGGCTGTCGCCCGCCATGCGCAGGAGTTTGTCGATCATCGCAGCAACCAAATCATCAGAATCGGGTAGGCAAGCAGCGCGCAGAGGGCGCCAGCGAGCACGAATCCTGCCGGCAGTCCGGTCGTCGCCATGGTCAGCGCCAGCCCCGAACCAATCACCAGCCACTTCAGCAGCGTGCCGACCAGCAGTCGCACGAAGACCCGGCCGGCCGGCACCACCACCGGACGCAGGGACGTGCGCCAACCGAAGGCCGCATGCCCGAGGGCGACGATCCCGGCGCCGGTCAGGAACCCCAGCGCGGCGGGCCAGCCGCTCGACCATGCCAGCGCCCCGGCTCCGACCAGCCCGACCACCAGCTGCGCCAGCGGCAACACGGTCGCGGCGCGGCGAAGGCGGGTGGAATCGGGTTTGCCGAAGTCAGGCGGCTGCAAAGCCCCGAGATTATAGCAGGGGCTTTGCGCGGCGGGGAAGCGTGCCGGCATCGGCCGGCACGCCGGTCAGCGGGTGCTGAACAACGAGAACGGGCGGCTGCCGGCGTAGGCGCCGTCCCGGGCGCGGCGGCGGCGCATGCGATCCATCAGCTCGTCGCGACGCTGGTTGAGCCAGTCGACCCGGTTCAGCGCGCCCTTGTCGTCGTCGGCCGCTGAAGCGCGGTAGACACAGAATTCCTCGTAGGCTTCCAGCTCGTGCCGCAGCTCGCGCAGGACCAGCTCGATCATCACGGCGTCGTCGAGGAAACCGAATACCGGCACGGTGTCGGGAATATCGTCGTGCGGCTCGGCGAAGTAGCTCAGCGCGCCCAGTACCCGGCCACATTCCTCGTCAGTGAGCTTCCAGGCCGGATCCTGGACCATGGCGATCAGGCTGACCAGGCGCCGGGTCCGTTCGGCCACGAAATCCGGGGGCCGGCTGCTGCGCACGGTTTCCAGCATGGCGCTGGCGTGGGCACAGACCTCGCTGGCCGACAGGCCCTGGTTCTTGTCCCGCGCCTGCTCCATGGCACGGCGGAAGTGGTCGAGGTCTTCGTCGGTGAGCGAGATGGTGATTTCCATGGCGTGGCCTGTGGCGCGGGCAAAGCACGGAGCCTAGGGCCGGCTCCGTTCAGCGTCAATCGCGAACCCGTTCACGACACCGCGCCAGGCGCCCGCTGGATGATGCGCCTCGGCGCGTCTGACCCGGAAGCGCCGGCTGCCGGCCGGGAGCTCGCTGCTATAGTGCCGGCGACCGCCTCATCCTGCCGGTGGTCGATCCCTACTCCTGCGGTTCGGGCTGTGCTGGTGCCCGGACGCTCGCATCGTCCACCGGCACTCACGCACGACCTCCGAACATGCTCGAATCCCTGCTCGCTTTTCTCGACGGCGGCCTGACCAAGGCCGGCTGGCCGGCCATGCTGGTCTACTTCATCGTCGCCGGTCAGCTGACCATCCTGGCGGTGACCTTGTACCTGCACCGCTGCCAGACCCATCGTGGCGTCGACATGCACCCGCTGCCGTCGCACTTCTTCCGCTTCTGGCTGTGGCTGACCACAGCGATGAAAACCAAAGAGTGGGTGGCGGTGCACCGCAAGCACCACGCCCGCTGCGAGACCGAAGAGGATCCGCACAGCCCACATGTCCACGGTATTCGCAAGGTGCTCTGGCACGGCGTGGCGCTGTATACCGACGCCGCCAAGGACCAGGCCATGCTGGACAAGTTCGGTCAGGGAACACCGGACGACTGGATCGAGCGCAAGCTCTACACGCCGTGGTCGATCATGGGCCCGGCGCTGCTGCTGGTGATGTTGTTTGTCCTGTTCGGCGTCGCCGGCATTGCCGTATGGGCGCTGCAGATGCTGGTGATCCCGATGCTCGCCGCCGGTGTCGTGAACGGACTCGGCCACTGGCTGGGCTACCGCAACTTCGACACCGAAGACCACTCCTACAATCTGGTGCCCTGGGGCGTGGTGATCGGCGGCGAAGAGCTGCACAACAACCACCATGCCTTTCCCACCTCGGCCCGGTTCGCGCTGCGCAAGGGCGAGTTCGACATCGGCTGGGTGATCCTGCGCGGCATGGAGAAGCTGCGTCTGGCCAAGGTCCTTAGGGTGGCGCCGGTGCTGGACACCGTGCCGGCCGAACATGCCAGCCATGACACCTTGCGCGCCCTGCTGGCGCACCGGTTCCAGGTCATGGGCGACTACTTCCGCAACGTGGTGGTGCCGGTTGTCCACGAGGAAGCCGAGCGCGCCGGGGCCTCGTTGCGCCGCTGGCGACGCCAGGCGGCCAGGGCGCTGAGCTTCCGCGGCCGCTCGCTGGGCATCGACCGCAACTGGTTCTCGCGACGCCCCTCGCTGGCGACGGTCTGGGAGTTCCGCCAGCGCCTGCGTGCGCTGTTCGAGCGCCGTACGCACAATCCCGAAGCGCTGTTGAGCGCGCTGCAGGACTGGTGTCGCGACGCTGAAGCCACCGGCATCCGCGCCCTGCAGCAATTCGCGGCAAAGCTCAAGGGCTATCGCCTGCGAACCGCCACAACCGTCGGCTGAACCCTTCCCGGGAACCGCCCACAAAAAAACCCGCCGTCTGGCGGGTTTTTTTGTGGGACCCGGCAAGCGGGGCGGCGGAAGCCGGACCGGAATTACTTGATCTTGCCTTCCTTGTACATCACGTGCTTGCGGACGACGGGGTCGTACTTCTTGACCTCCATCTTGCCCGGGGTGTTCTTCTTGTTCTTGTCGGTCGTGTAGAAATGACCGGTGCCTTCGGTCGAGATCAGACGGATCTTGTCACGCTTGGACGCCATCGTCGTTCTCCTTTAGACCTTTTCGCCGCGGGCGCGCAGCTCGGCCAGAACGGCATCGATACCGTTCTTGTCGATGGTGCGCAGGGCATGGTTGGACACGCGCAGCTTCACGTAGCGATTCTCGCTGGCCACCCAGAACCGATGCTCGTGCAGGTTGGGCAGGAAGCGGCGACGGGTCTTGTTGTTGGCGTGCGACACGTTGTTGCCGGTCATCACACCCTTCTTGGTCAACTGGCAGACTCTGGCCATGACGAAACCTCAGGGAAAGCGAAGCCACCGGGACCGGTGGCGAGCCGCGTATTGTGCCTGAGGGTGACCCTCATCGCAAGCGGCGGGGGAATACCGGCTGGACGACCGATGCCGGCGTCCCGATCCGGGGGAGGAAAGCTGGCGTCCGGCCGAGGTCTTGGGAACAGGGGGGAATCCTTCAACCCGGGTGGCCGGACGCCAATACCGTCCATATCGGTGGCAGCATCCTAGTGCCGGTCTGCGCAGGTTTCTGCGAACAATTGTGTCGTCTCCTGCACGATCAGCGCGTGCGATCGTCAGCGACGGAAATGCCCGGGAAAAAGCCGCTTTGTCCGTGTTTCAGGATGACGAGACAGGCGCGCGCAGACGGTGATCCACCGCCCACTCCGGATTCACCATCGCTCGCCGGCGTTCGCCGTCTGGCCTGGATCCAGGGTGCCGGTCAGCGACGCCTGTGATCGGGCGCCGCATCCGTCCGCGACGGCGTCTGGGAGCGGACTGGCGCCTCGCCGCGCGGCGCGATCGCCGCGGGAAAGGCCGGTGCAGAGCGGGGCATCGGTTGCTGAAACGTCCGCGCCGGCGCGCTGTCGCCAAAGCCCGTGGCACGACCGCGATCCGGCCCCGGTGCGAACGGCTGCCCGGGCTCGACACGGCCGAAGCCGGCGGTCGTCGGCAACGGGCGTCGCTCGGGCAGCGACCAGCTCATCGTCGGCGGCGCGTCCGAACCTGCGCGGCCCGAACGCGATCCCGAGGGCACACCGCGGCTGCCCCGGCTCGGCGCGGGCGTGCTGCGCATGCCACCACCGGGGCTGGAGGACGGCATGACCGGACGACTGCTGCGCGCCGGCGGCGCCATCGGTCGCCGCTCCGGCATGGATCGCACCGATCCCGCCTCGCCACGCGCGGACTGCCAGCCACCCCGCGTCATGACCCGCTGCGGCGGTGCCGGCATGGCGTGCCCGCCGCGCGGACCGGTGATTCCGCTCGCGGCCCGCTCCGCGGCATTGCGGGCGCTGCCGAAACGCGGCACACCGTCGTCGACCACGCCAAACCGGCCAACGGGCCTATGTCCCGGATCACGCGGTGGCCGGGGTCGGTGCCAGTGCCCGGCGTAGTAGTGGTCCCAGTAGCTGCCCCAGTACGGCGAGTAGGGATGGTGGTAGCGCCACGGGTGATACCAGCCCGCGTACCAGCTGCCCCAAGGCCCGAACGGATAGTAGTAACGCGGGAAATAGGTGACGCCGTAGTAGAAGCCCGGGTACCAGAACGGATCGAAATAGCTGTAGCGCAGACCCCAGAACATCACGTCGTACGGGTTGTACCAACCCGCGCCGAGATACACCTGGGAACGCACGGGTTCGCGGTCGTAGTAGTAACCGCCGTGACGCGGGTCATCGACGTAGCCGTATCGGTTCTCCGAAACGGTCGCGCATCCGCTCAGGGCGATGATCAGCAGGAGCAGGGACAGACGTTTCATGGGCGTTCCTCCGACTGGTCATTGCCATGCTGGCCCCGGGCCATTGAATTCGCACTGAATTCGCCACGAGCGACCGAAACTGGATGCGCCATCATCGTCCGTCGGCGGAAACAAGCCAACAGGCACAAACTGTCACAGTTCGAGTTTTTCAACGGACAGCGGATCTCCTGATCGTGGCGGCGGCCATGATCGCGATCAATGCCCTGATTTTCGGTCTTTTTCCTCGCCAGATGAACGCGGGGCAATCGCGCTCGGCGGTCGACGGCCGACTTTTCCCGGCCATTGCGTTCTCCCGTCCATGCCCTGACGCTGCCGTATACTCCGCGCACGCGGCGGGGACCCCTCGGTGACCGGGATGGCCGCCATCATCAAGCTGTATCAGGAGATCTCGATCCATGAGTCGTCACTTTCTCTCGGGCGGTCGCGTGGCCGCTGCCTTTTGCCTTCTTGCCGCCGGCATGATGGCCAGCTCCGACGCCGATGCCCAGCGCAAGCGCAGCGCCCAGGCCGAGCGTCAGCAGAAGTCCGCCGAGATCCCGGTGTGTGCCAAGCCGCTGGGTGCACTGGCCGTGGTCGAGCCCGATGACCATTGGTGGGTCCAGCATCAGCTCGGTTCGCCGGCAGCGCTGATCAAGGTCTTCGTCAACCGCTCGCGCTGCTTCACCCTGGTCGATCGCGGTCGCGGCATGGCAGCGCTGCAGGCCGAACGTGCGCTGGCTGCCGAAGGCGACCTGCGCGGCGGCTCCAACATCGGCCGTGGCCAGATGCGTGCCGCCGACTACGTGATGGTGCCGGACCTGGTCTCCCAGAACGCCAACTCCAGCGGCAACGCGATCGGCGGCATCATTGGCGGCATGATCGGCAACCGCACCGCCGGCGCGCTGATCGGCGGCATCAACTTCCGGCGCAAGACCGCCGACGTGGTGCTGACCATCACCGATGTGCGCTCTTCCGAACAGGTGGCGATGATCGAAGGCCACGCGACCAAGACCGACCTGGGCTGGGGTGCCGGCGGTGGCGTGTTCAGCGGCGGCTTTGGCGCCGCCGGCGCTCGCGGCTACGAGAACACCGAGATCGGTCAGGTCATCACTCTGGCCTACCTGCAGGCCTACACCGATCTGGTCGCCCAGCTGGGTGGCCTGTCCGGCAACGCGTCAGCCGACAATGCCCATCAGGCGGTGACCATGCAGAAGCCGGGCCGTCTGTTCGTCAATTCCGACGGCAGCGGCGACGTCGTGCGTCCGCTCGACGTCGGCATGATGCTGTATCCGACCGGCAACAAGAACGGCGTGATGTGGGAAGTCGAGGACGAGCTGGGCAACCGCGGCTGGGTTTCCTCGTTGCTGTTCGGCCTCTCGCGCTGATCGAATCAGCCGACCTGCCGCTGCGCCGGTAACGCCACACCGCACAACGGCCGGGGATTCCCCGGCCGTTGTCGTTTCGGACCGGGGAATCGATCACCACCGAAACGCGCAACCTGACGCCGGGTTCGGCGATCGCTCGACCGCATCGCCCCAATCGCACTCGAATCCCTACTGCGGCACCCGCGCGCTGATCAGCGCCGACCGGGTGACGCCGTCAGCCGGAGCGATCCTTGCGCAAGCGACCGATGGCACTGACCGGGATGGTGGCGATCTCGGCACCGGCGACCCGTCGCGGCGCGCCCGGATCCGGCGCGAACGCCTGCGCGTAGATCACCTCGTAGCTGGCCGGATAGCGGCCCTCGGCATCGCGCAACTGCGCGTAACCGGCACGCATGCGCTGCCAGGCACTCTTGCCGGCCAGACCGCGGCTGCGGTCGCCGCGCGCGTTGTTGGCGCCGATGCCGCGCAATTCCGCCAGCAGTTCGTCCAGGCCGGCGTAGCTGAGTGTGAAGGTTTCCCGGTCCAGCACCGGATCGCGGAACCCCTGATGCAGCAAGGTATCGCCGAGCACGCTCATGTCCGGGAAGTCGCTGACATGGGCACGGTCGTCGGCTTGCGCCCAGGCGCTGCGCAGCTCGTGCAGGGTGTCCGGTCCGAACAGGCTCAGCAGCATCAGGGCACCAGGCCGCAGCACGCGCCGGAACTCGGCCAGCGTGGCCGGCAGGTCGGTCGCCCATTGCAGGCACAGGCTGGAAAACAGCAGGTCGACGCTGGCATCGGCCAGCGGCAGGGCGCCGGCATCGGCACACACGACCGGCAGCGGGCGCCACAGGCCGCCTTGTCGCCGTGCCAGTGCGAGCATGGCCAGGGCCAGATCCAGGGCGATCACCTGGGCGCCGCGGAACCGCCGACGCATCTCGCCAGCGGCCCGACCGGGACCGGCCCCGACATCCAGCACCACGGCCGGTGGCATGGTGACCTGATCCAGCCGCTCGAGCAGGCGCGACTCGACTTCGCGCTGCAGCACGGCGATGCGGGCGTAGTCCCTGGCCGCGTGACCGAAGCGCCGTGCCAGCAGGCGTTGATCGAAGCGCGTGCTCACGACAGGCCGCCCGCGAAATCGCCAATCGCTGCGGCGATACGGTCGGCATGCTGCAGGAACGGTGCGTGACCAGCACCGTCGATGACCATGACCTGTCCCTGTGGTGCCAACGTCGCGGCCGCGCTCAGCGAGGCTGCCGGCACCAGCCGGTCGCGTCGCCCGGCGATCCACAGGCTGGGGACCTGCAGCTGCGGCAACTGCGCGCGCAGGTCGCTGTGCTCAAGCAACTCCAGGCCTTGCACCAAAACCTCCGGTGCTGGTTCACCGCGATCGAACAGGTGCGCGCGCAGCGTGCGCAGATCCGTGCGGGCGTCATCGCTGCCGATCACCTCCAGTGCCAGGAAACGCTCGACCGTGGCGCGCCAGTCACGGCCCAGATCGGCACCGAATTCACGGATGAGGGAAGCATCGACCGCCTGCGGCCAGTCCGGACTGCGGATGAAGCGCGGTGAGCTGGCGACCGCCACCAGCCCAGGCACACGCCCGGGCCAGTTCAACGCCGCGTATTGCGCGACCAGCCCACCCAGGGACCAGCCCAGCCACGGTGCGGTCGGCACCTGCGCCAGCACCTGCTCCGCGATGGTCGGCAGGTCGAAGCTGGCCAGGGCATCGCGGCTGAAACCGTGTCCGGGCAGATCGACCACGTGCACCGTCCAGCGCGCGCGCAGCGATTCGACCAGCGGCGCGAAGATGCCGCCATGCATGGCCCAGCCGTGCAGCAGCACCAGGTCCGGTCCGGATCCACTTCGTTCGATGTGCAGCGACGGCAACGACAAGACAACCTCGGGAGCATCAGGAGCGGGACACAGCCGGCGACTCCAGCCGACGTGACCCCACGCATGAAAAAATCGACTCGTCGACCGCACGCATCGACCCGAACCGGTCGGGCAGAACGCGGCGCCCAGGCGGATCGACACCGGCGTGACCGGTGCAAGGGATGCGCAGTGTAGTGCGCCGCCCGCGCATGCCCGGCGCTCGGCGGCGAAAGATCGGCCCGGCATCGATCTCGGTCGAGCCTCGGCGGCGGCTCAGCGCCAGTGGCGGGCGCCGACGTTCAAGGCCTCCAGCAAGGCATCCACATCGGCCTCACTGTGGCCCGCCGTGAGGGTGATCCGCAGCCGCGCCGCAGCCGCCGGCACGGTCGGCGGTCGGATCGCGATCACCAGCAGACCGGCTTCGCGCAGATGCGCGGCCAACGCGACGCAGCGCGACGTGTCGCCAATGACGACCGGCTGGACCGGTGTGCGCGAAGGCAACAAGGGCAAGCCCAGCTCGGCAGCACCCCGGCGAAACCGGGCGATCAAGGCCTGCAGGTGCGCGCGTCGGTCGGAATCACGGCGCGCCAGATCGACCGCTGCCAGCGTCGCCGCTGCCAGCGCCGGCGGCATCGCCGTGGTGTAGACATACGTGCGGGCAAACTGCACCAGTGCGTCGATCAACGCCGCCGAGCCGGCGACGAACGCGCCGGCCGTGCCCAGCGCCTTGCCCAGGGTCGCCATCAGCACCGGCACGTCGGTCTGGTCGAGACCGGCCTCGGCCACGCAGCCGGCGCCGTCGGCACCGAGCACCCCCAGTCCGTGGGCGTCGTCGACCAGCAACAAGGCGCCCTCGTCGCGTGCCAGCGACGACAGCGCCGACAGCGGCGCGATGTCGCCATCCATGCTGAATACGCCATCGGTGGCCAGCACCGCCGCTGCGTCCGGTGCGCCTTGCAATTGCCGCTGTGCGGCGGCGGCATCGCCGTGGGCATATCGGCGCAGCGTGCAGCCGGCCAGACGCGCGCCGTCCAGCAGGCTGGCGTGATTGAGCTTGTCCTGCACGCACAGGTCGTCGCGGCCAAGCAGGGCCGCGAGCAGGCCGAGATTGGCCATGTAGCCGGTCGAGAACAGCAGCGCGCGTTCCCGACCGGTCCACTCCGCCAGCGCCGCTTCCAGCTGCGCGTGGACGCGGACATGGCCACACACCAGATGCGCGGCGGTGGCGCCGACGCCGTATTCGTCGGCGGCACGCCTCAGCGCCGTCACCAATGCCGGGTGTCCGGCCAGCCCGAGGTAGTCGTTGCTGCTGAAGTTGAGCAGGTTTCGACCGTCCACCCGCACATGCACCCCGTCGTGGCGCTCCAGCGTGTGCAGACGCCGCAACAGGCCGGCCTGCTCGCGCTCGGCCCGCGCTTGCAGCAGTCGCTGGATGGGATCGGGCCGGGACATGGACGGCGATGGGACCTGATTCGGGAATGCGGCACGGTGCGGCGGCAGCCTTGGCTGCCGCGCGTCGGAAGGCCGCCAGTTTACGTTCGCCGGCAAGGCCCTGCCGGGCGCGGTTCCGGGTCGGTTATCGAACCGCGCGCCCGGCACAACAAGCACCGCCCCAGACCGGCCGGATCGACCACACGCGCGACCGGCGCACGAGTAGCATGGCCGGCAAACTGCCGGAGCCGATGATGAACGCGTGGTCCTGTTCGCTGCTGTCGTGGTTGCTGGTCGTCCCCGCCACGTTTGCCGCGGAACCGGCTCCCGCGCCGGCGGCGGAACCGGCATCGGAAAGCGCCAAGCCGGCCAAGGCGCCGGCCGTGGGCGAGATGAAGCAATACTGGTTCGTGATGCTCAGCAAGGGGCCGCGCCGCGGTGAGACCATCAGTCCTGAGCGCTCGGCCGAGCTGCAGGCCGGACACATGGCGCACATGAGCGAACAGCACGCGGCCGGGCGACTGGTATTGGCCGGCCCCTTCGGCGACGACGGCGACTGGCGCGGCATCCAGATCTACGACGCCGCCAGCAAGGAAGCGGTCGAGGCGATCTGCGCCGAAGATCCGGCGGTCAAGGCCGGCCGGCTGGCCTGCACGGTGCATCCGTGGTGGGGCGCGGTCGGCACTGCGTTGAAGTGAGCAGCCGCGAATCGTCGCAGCACCGAGTGCAACAAGGGTTGTCGTGACGACTCACCGACACGCGCTACTGCGCAGCACGCAAGTCGTGCCGCGCTAGCGAAGGCGGAGAGGGAGACGGATCGTGACGACGACGCGCCAGCAGCCGTTCAAGGCGAAACGAGACTATTTCGCGGATTGAGCACCGGCTTCATCACGAAGTCGGTCCAGCACCGGCAGCTGTCGCTGCGCGTCGAAACGACTGCTAACCGAACAGCTGTGGACCTCGTGTTGATTATTCGCGCCAAGATAGAGAATCCTCCGCTCACCCACTTCGACGACGACGCCACATGAGCCACCGTCCACCACCGTGTCGGTGTGGAAAGCGTCGCCAGGACCGTACGGGCCTCTCCAAGACGTGATCACCCGCCAACGAACGCGCTGCGTGGACGTCGGATTGTCGGACCAGTCGGCCGCCGCATGTTCAGCAGCCGCCAGCACCACGGTCTGCGCCCACTGCCACTCCTCGGCGATGACCTGGTCGATGTCGTCGTTATCGACGCACGAGCAGGCCCGAGCACCAGAGGGCGACAGCAGAGCCAGCAGCAGAATGATCGACCGCATGGATGCGTTCCGAATCTGCCGTCTCGAGGTCTTATCGAATCCTGATGCCTGGCGGCAACTCAGGCAGCCGCTTCGGTGATATCGGCGTGGCAGGTTGACGACAGCGACTGCTCGGCGACCGGCATTGGCCGGATGCCGAGTTTGGCGAACAGCGCGTGGTCTTTCTCGGTGTCGGGATTGCCGGTGGTCAGCAGCTTCTCGCCATAGAAGATCGAGTTGGCGCCGGCGAAGAAGCACAGCGCCTGCAGTTCATCGCTCATTTCCTCGCGGCCGGCCGACAGCCGCACCATCGACTTCGGCATCATCACCCGCGCCACCGCGATGGTACGCACGAACTCCAGCGCCTCCAGCTCGGCCTCTTCGGCCAGCGGCGTACCTGCGACGCGCACCAGCCGGTTGATCGGCACCGAATCCGGATGCGCCGGCAGATTGGCCAGCGACTGCAGCAGACCGGCGCGATCGTTGCGCGATTCGCCCAGACCGACGATGCCGCCGCAGCAGGTTTTCAGGCCGGCGTCGCGCACGTGCTCCAGAGTTTCCAGACGGTCCTCGAAGGTGCGCGTGCTGATGATCTCGCCGTAGAACTCCGGCGAGGTGTCGAGATTGTGGTTGTAGTAGTCCAGACCGGCCTTGCGCAGCGCGCCGGCCTGTTCGGCGCTGAGCATGCCCAGGGTCGCGCAGGTTTCCATGCCCAGCGCCTTGACTGCGCTAATCATCGCCGCCACCTGCGGCACGTCCTTGTCGCGCGGATTGCGCCAGGCGGCGCCCATGCAGAAACGCGTGGCCCCGTTGTCGCGTGCCAGCTTCGCCTTCGCCACCACCTGATCCAGCGGCAGCAGGCGCTCGACCTTGAGGCCGGTGCGGTAGCGCGCGCTCTGCGGGCAGTAGGCGCAATCTTCCGGGCAGGCGCCGGTCTTGATCGACAGCAGCGTGCTGACCTGCACCTCGGCCGGATCGAAGTGGGCGCGGTGCACGCTCTGCGCGCGGAACAGCAGATCGTGGAACGGCAGATCGAACAACGCGAGCACCTGCTCGCGGGTCCAGTCGTTGCGTAGGCTGGTTTCGGTCATCACGGGCTGAAAGGGTAGACTGCCGGGCAGTGTGGAAACGCCCGTGACCGAAGTCAACCGCACACGGCGTCGACGCTGGACGCAGGCCCTGGCCCGCTTTCTGCTGCCGTCGCGCTGCGTGCTGTGCGCGGCCGACGCCAGCGACGATCCGGCCTCGCTGTGTGCCGGCTGCCGAGGCGATCTGCAGGTCAATCAGCCGGCCTGCCCGCGTTGCGCGGAACCGCTGGTGCAGATCGAGCCACTTTGCGGGCGCTGCCTCAAGCACGAGCCGCCGTTCCAGGCCAGCTTCGTGGCCTGGCGCTATGCCTGGCCATTGGACGGGCTGATTGCCCGCTTCAAGTTTCGCGGTGATCTCGCCGCCGGCCGCAGCCTGTCGCGATTGTTTGTCGAACAGGCAGGGGAACACGATGTCGATCGCGACGGTTGGCTGGTGCCGGTGCCGCTGCATCGCCAACGCCTGCGCTCGCGTGGCTACGACCAGGCGCTGGAGCTGGCGCGCGACATCGGTAGCGATCTTCAGCTGCCGGTGATCGCGAATCTGCTCACCCGAACCCGCGCCACCGAGGCGCAATCGGATCTGGATCTTCGCCAACGTCGACGCAACGTGCGCGATGCGTTCGCCGTCGATGAGCGGACACTGGCGAAACTCACCGAACGACCACCGCTGATCCTGCTCGACGATGTCATGACCACGGGCAGCACGGTGGCGGCCTGCGCCCGGGTGCTGCAGGAAGCCGGATTCAGCCGTATCCGGGTCTGGGCGATCGCCCGCGCACCGGCACGCAGCAGCGGCCGCCGTTGAGCACCGATGGAGGGGCCGGTCGTGTTGCCGCGAAGTCTCAGCGCGGTTTCAGTTCGGCAATCATCTCGTCGACCACGGCCGCGACCTGCTTGGGCGTCATCGCCGAAAAGATGCCTTGCATCGCACGCGAGCTGGTCTGGAACTGGCGGTTGCCCAGCGACTGCTTGCCGGCACCGAGATAGTCCACGCTCAGGTCCATGCGGGCATTGCCGGACATCACGCCCAGGCCGATGCGTCGCGCCTGCGACACATAGCGGTAGTCGTTGACCCGCACCCGCGCCAGCACCTCGCCCTGGGCCAGGCTGGCCGGCTCGCGATCCAGCAGCGCGGCGCTGATGCCGTGCTGACCGGCCGCGTTGGCCAGGCTGGTCTGCCACTCCTCACGGAAGGCGGTCCAGTTCTCGTCCTGGGCGATGCCCGGTGCCGGCGTCAGCAACACCATCACCCGCGACAGCGACGCTGGTGCCACCACCGCAGCGGCGGCACGGGCGGATGAACCTGCCGAGGCTGGTACCGACGGGGGATCAGAACGCTCGACCGTGGCGGCACAGGCTGCCAGCGAACCGGCACAGAACAGCGTGAACAACATGCGCGTCATCATCAGCACGAGACTCCCGAAACGGAACGATCAGGAGCGCATCGTGCGGGTGTGGGTTTCAGGAGTTCGTGAAGATGGTCGGCATGCGCGCCAGCACCAAGGGCTTTTCATGGGACGGGCGATCCTGCCGCGCGGTCGACTCAGCCGGAATCTTCGGGCATGCCTTCGAAGAATTCGACCTCGCCGGTTTCCAGCGAGTATTCGGCACCGACCACCATCAGCTTGCCGTCGACGATCAGCCGCTCCAGCAATGACGAGCCATGGCGCAGCTGGTTCACCGAGGCGCGGACATTGGCGCGCACAGCGATCCGTACCAGCTTGTCCAGGTCGTGGCGCAGTTCGGTCTGCAGCAGGGTTTCGACCGACGGACGCACGCGCTCGACGATGGAGCCCAGATTGCGCGACTGGTTGCGCGACGGCGACTGCAGTTCCTTCAGCGTCGCCAGCACCGCGCCGCAATAGGAATGACCCAGCACCACGACCAGCGGCGTGCCGAACTGCGCGGCGGCGAATTCCACGCTGCCGACCTGCGAGGGCGCGACGATGTTGCCGGCAACGCGGATCACGAACAGGCTGCCCAGGCCCTGGTTGAACACGATCTCCGCCGGCACCCGCGCATCCGAGCAACCCAGGATGATCGCGAACGGTTCGTGGACATTGACCAGATCGGCCGGACGAAGGCCGTCCAGACCGTGCCGGTGTTCGCCGACACCGGTGACGAACTCGCGGTTTCCGGCCTGCAGGCGCGCCAGCGCTTCGGTCGCGGTGATCATCGTGGCGGGCGTCCTTGCATTTTCATCGGTTGCGCATGGTGCCACAGGGTCACGTCGCTGTCGGGCATCGCCATCAGCGCCAGGAGCATCGCCTTGATGGATGTCGGGGCCATACGTCGGCGTATTCCGTCGCGGGCCGTGTCGTCGCGGCCGGACGCGATCTGTTCAGGCGTAGAAGCCGGGATGGTAGGCCACCGTTCCGCTCGGCGAGGTTCCGGAAAGCGGCAGCGACTGGAAATATTCGGGCGGAATATCGGGCAACTGCAGGTCCGGCGAGGCCCGAAAACCGAATCGCCCGTAGTAGGCCGGATCACCCAGAACCACACAGCCGCCAGCACCGCGTGCACGCAGGGTTTCCAGCAGCGCCTGCACCAGCCGTCCGCCGATGCCGCGCCGCTGCCAGGCCGGCAGCACCGAGACCGGCCCCAGCCCGAACCAGTCGCCAGCGTGTCCGTCGATGGTCACCGGCGACGCTGCGACATGAGCGATCACTTCGCCATCGTGCTCGGCGACCAGCGAGATCGACAAGGCGCCGGCATCGCGCAGGGCATCGACGATGGCCGCTTCGCGCTGATCGCTGTGCGGCTCATCGCGGAAGGCGGCCTCGGTCACGGCGTGGATCACCGCCCTGTCGGCCGTGGTTTCGTTGCGGATGCGGATGGCGGCTGCCGTCATGCCGATTCGATGTCCGGTTGCGGTTGATCAGCGTCGATGTGTTCGCGCGAACGATACGCGCCGATCCGGGCATCCGGGCGACGGCGCAGTCTGCGTTCTCCCCGAGCCGGCAACGCAGCCGCGCTCAGACATGGCTCATCCACTCGCGGATCAGCTCGACCAGCGCCGACTGCTTGCTGTGCAGATCGGCCATGTCGACGAACGACACCGAGGCACGATCCGGCCCCAGCCAGGTCAGCAAGCCGGCCGGATCACCGATGGCGCCGATCGGCTGCTCGCGCTTTTTTGCGCCCAGGTGCAGGATCAGCAGCACCTGGTCGCGACGACGCAACTGCATGGTCGCGAAGTGCTCGCGGGTACGGAAACTGGGTGCGTTCCATTTGATGTCTTCGACAATGGCCGGGTCGATGTCGCGGATGATCTGGCGCAGGGCCAGGATCTCCGCCTTCATCGGGTGCGCCAACGCAGCCAGGTACTGCTCGACGGTTGGCGCCTCACGCTTCAAGGCCGGGCTCCGGCGTGTGCGGCAATCGGTTCAATGCGCCTGCGCGCCACATTCCGCTGCACGGCATCGGCCTAGGACACCGTGTCCGAGCCGCCCTGACGCCAGGCCAGCACCGCCGCCAGCGCGGCTGCTTCCAGCACCTGGTCGGCCGCCCGCGGAAAATAATCATTGGGCCGATCGCGAACCCGTTCGGCCATCGCCGAGCTTGCCGCATGCCGGTCTGCGTCGATGGCCGCGGTTTCCTCGGTGTTCAAGCGAAGCAGCACCGAGAAGCCGGTGGTCGAGCGGCTGCAATCGACATCCAGCAGATAGCCGTCGGCGTCCTGCAGCAGGAACCAGGTCTGCGGTTCGTGATCGATGACCTGCATGATCAACACCCCCCCGGGGTTGCGTTGGTGCGGCAAGGGTAGCCGAGTCCGCGGCGCAGGGTAGCGGCGCAGCGGCCGATCATCGGCGAAAACGGCCGCATCTCGCGAGAATCGACGGGCTGAGGAAAGCAGACGAATCCGCGCGGCGCGATCAAGGCGTTCAGCCTGGCCGCGTCGGGTCAGGCCCGGCGGCCGATCGACGCAACGAGAACACCAGGGCCTCGCGTGGCTGACCGTGCAGCACGATGCGATCGTGCGCGATGCCCTCGCGGCGCGCACCCAACCGCTGCGCCACGCGTTGACTGGCGGTGTTCTCGACCAGGGTGACGATCTCCAGCCGGATCAGATCCAGCTCGCCGAAACCGAAATCCGCCAACAGACGCGCCGCCCGCGTGACGATGCCGCGGCCACGATGGGATTCACCGAGCCAGTAACCCAGGTTGGCCGAGCGATGGTCCCGATTCAGCCGATTGAGACCGATGCCGCCAAGGATCGTGCCGTCCGCAGCGACGATGGCGAAGGGGAACTCACGGCGTTCCTGCCAGGCCAGCAGGCACCAGGCGATCCACGATTGCGCATCGGCCAGTGCATAGCCCGGGTGGCACCACGGCAGCGACGCCGACAGCGAATCCAGCGAGGCGCGCACGGCGGCATGCAGGGCCGGCGCATCTTCCGCCATGTAGGGTCGGACGGTGAACTCGGCATCGCGCAGTTGCGGTGTCATGCGTGCTGTCCTGTGCTCCGCGGCGGCGAAGACGCCGCTGCCGGCGCAACCGATTGTCAGGAATCGAGCCGTCGACAGACCCTATACGCCTGACGGTGTCTCGACATGGTCAAGACGAATGCTGCCGACCATCGTAGTCGGTTCCGTCCAGACGCCGGATGATTGCGCATTGCCCGATGGACCAAACACGGGTTGGCCACAGCTTGCGGGATCGTCGCGATCCGGGAACCGTCCACCGAACAGACATCACCGCGTCGCGGCTGTCGCCCGGACCAGCGCGTTGCCGGCGCGGCGCACGAACTGCCAGTGCCAGATCCACAGCACGATGGCGACCAGTCCGCCGATGCTGCCGATCAGATTGGGAATCAGCGACACCAGTTGCGCAGCGCACCAACCCAGGCCTGAGATCATGCCGAAGGAACGGAAACCGGCCAGCGCGGGATTGCTGCGCGCTTCCTGAGCCAGCGAGTTGGCGACATTGGCGACGATGAAAAAATCCTCGATGAAGTTGTAGGGCAGCAGGAACATGAACCACACGCTGTCCGGGCTGGCCTGCCGCGCCGCAGGCGATACCCGCTGCAATACCCGCTTCAGATCCCTGGCGTAGAAGAACACCAGCACCAGAAAGCCGGCGGCGACCAGCAGGCTGCCAGTGGTTCCCAGCAGCCGCATCTCGCCCAGAATGCCGCCCTGCAATGTGGGATCGAAGAACGGGTAGACCAGACCGATGCCCGCCGGAATGCTGAGCAGGATCTTGAGCAAGGTGATGGTGCCGGGTTTCATGTCGTGCAGCCGGGTGGCGGGCCGGTTCGAATGGCGTTGACGGCAAGCCGTCAACGATGCGGACTGTCGGCTGGCTTGCCGTCCAGGTCCAGCCAGAGGTCATCCGGCAAGGCGCGAACGCGCAGGCAGATGCGGTCGTGATCGGGATAGGTGATGCGATCCACCGGTGCCCGGGTTCCCACCACCAGGCAGCGCGTCGGCGTATCGCCGCGATTCTCCAGATAGTGGCCCAGTGCGACACCGGCCTTGAAGGTGGCGGCATCACCGGCTTGCAGCCGGGATTCGGTCGTGCCTTCGATCAGGGTGATCTCGCCCTCCAGCACGTAGACCATCTCGTCCTCGTCGCTGTGCCAGTGCTTGATCGACGAACGCGAACCCGGCTGCAGGACCTCGATCAGCGCCCCGAACTGGGAAAGACCACCGGCCTCACTGATCCAGAAGCTGCGGTCGGGCGCGGCAGCGTGTGCTGCGGGTGTTTCTTCGGCAACAAACTGATCCGGGCGGATGGCTGGCATGTCTGTGCTCGCGTGGTGACCGAGGTGGCAATGGGCGAAGCGGCGGGCCGGGTCGGTGCGCCGGTCTGGGCCTGACGACGTCGGCGCTCATCTTGACGCATCTTCGTCGTCGGGCGGTGGCTGGTCCCTGGTGGTCATCGCGCCAGTCCATACCCCTTCGAACGCTGGCGGCAACTCGACCGTCGGGACGCCGACGCCCGCAGAAGCTGCGGCGGGTATGCCTGCTTCCGGCGGAGTAGGCCTCGCGCGATGCGTAGATCGCTCGTCAGCGCTTCGCACGCGGCGATAGCCAGCCTGCGTCGACCACGGTCTGCCGCTTTCAAGCGGCGGCGGTGTCTGTGCCGGGATACACCAAGGTCAGGCGCAGCCTGTCGAGGTGCCGGATGCCGTCCTCGATGATCGGCTCGGGGTAGTTGTCGAGGAAGAAATCGCGGTCGATTCCCGAGACCCGAAATCCCTGTCGCTGGTAGAAGGCAAGCTGGTAGCCGAAGGTGCCGGTGCCGACATCGAGCCGGTTCGCCCCGGACTCGCCAAGCGAGGCGATCACCCGCTGCAGCAAGGCCGTGCCGTAGCCGGATTTCTGCTGGCCTGGCCGCACGGCGATGTTCATCAACTCGTACACGCTGGCATCGCAGCGACGGACCACGCAGACGCCGACGACAATGCCGCCGAGCGAAGCGGCGAAGCAGGTCGATCCGGCCAGGTAGGCGCGAACCTTGTCTTCCGACGGATCGGCGAGCAGCAGCAGGTCCATCGGTGCTTCGACCGCGGGGATCGGCTCAATCGACAAAGACATGCGTGATTCCTGCCGTGTTGCCTGGATCAGGCCACGCGGCCAGACCGATCTGGCTCGGAGGAACGACCTACGACGGGTCTAGCAAGCAGCAGCGCACCGATCCAGACAAACCACAGGATCTGGCCCAACCCGAACACTGCCCCGAGATCGCGCAGCCCGGGCACCAGCGTGAGCAGCCCGGCAGTACCCACCACCACGCCAAACCAGTTCAGCGTTCTGGCGAACTCACCGGCGCGCAGGGCCGCGATGCTGATCAACAGCATCCAGAAACCGCCGACGATCTCGACACCACCACCCAGGCCGGCCTGCACCGCGCCTAGCGCCAGCCACACCGGCACGGCGTGCTCGACATCGCTCGCGTGCAGCGCCGACAGGCTGTCCAGTCCCACACTGGCGACCATGCCACTGGCAATCACCAGCCCGGCCCAGATCAGGCCGAACGCGGTCGCGATCTGCATGAGGCCGGATGCGTCCTTGAGCCGGTGGTGAAGCGCGGTAGCCAGCACAACCAGTGCCATGCCGAAGACCACGTAGATGAAGATCATCCAGACCTGGAAGCCCTGCTTTCGCGCCAGCACGAAGTCGAGTTTCTGTGCCGCGCTCCAGCTTTCGCTGTCGCCAGGATTCAACACCGTGGCCATGACGGCAAACCCGACGACATAGGCCAGCGCCTGGACGAGTGCGGCAATACCGCCTGCTTTCTGGAGATCGAACATGGCGTGCTCAGCCTTGATGCGGGGAAGGCGTCATTGAACGTCTTTCGTCGTTGATCCCGAACGTGCCATTGGTCAGCGCAGCGCGAATTCGCGGCGACTCTGTGGCTCTTTTCGCGCACGCACGGCGTGCACCGGCGCATGTCCGCGATGCCCTTGGTGAGGCAGGCGCGATCCACAGCGGGTCGCCGTCGTCGCCAACCCGCCGCCGCTTAGATCAGCGCTGCGTCAGCTGGATGGCGGCCAGCGTGTGCGCCAGGCAACCAAGCAGATAGGCGAGATCGACGACCGCCCGGAACAGCCAGGGCCGCTGAGCCAGATTCATGCTGCGGCGCGCCCCGGCAACACGCCGACACCCAGCGTGAAGAACCAGAGCGTGAAAAGGATCGCCGGTGTGCCGCGAACGAGGGTGGTGACCACGTCGTGCAACGCCCCGCAGACCACGACGGGCACCAGCAGCGCCACGGGCACCGGCACGCGGCGCTTCAGTGGCGAATGGATGTAGCGCCGCAGTCCATAGCTGAGCAGTGGGGTTGCAGTGCTGTCAGAACCCGCCGAAGGTCGGCGCATCGACGAATGCACGGGCATGTTGCGCAGGCTGCCTGGCGCATCGGCAGGAACACCGTTGCGATGAACGATTTACTGCGCGAGTGTCATCTCATCCCGACGCATGGGGTCTCCAGATCACCGCGCGTTGTCCGCATGGACATTCCCCGATCAAGCGGCTGAGCGCGCATCCCGCCGATCAGAGAGCGCGTTGCCATCTCAGGCGCGGTCATCCTTTCCGAACACGGCCCGATTGAAGCGTGCGCAGGTCTGGTCGGCCGTTTCGCGATCATGGGTTTCCCGCAGATCGAAGGCATCACCATCGACGGACGACACGCGAACCGTGAAGTAATCATCGCCATCGCTGTCGCGATCCCGAACCACGCGAGCGGGTTTCAGCTGGCGCCTGGAGAATGTGCGACGGACGACGCGGAACGGATACCACCACAGCACCCGCACGCGCGCCGATGCATCAATCGAGACAGAGAAGCAGGGCTTGGACGCCACATACGCCAGCAAGCCAATGCCCAGCGCCCAGAACAGCAGCAAGACGGCCAGAACCACCTCGTACGAGTAGCCGCCGGTCGGCACGCCGCGAAACCACGCCACGGTCATCAGCACCAGCATGGCGAGCCAGAGCGCCGCGAAAGCCCACAGGATCGCCGGCAGTCGATGGCGGAAGCGCAGGGGTGTCGTCATCGCCAGCCCGGAGTCGGTGAAAGCGCGCTGCCCGCATCAAGACTCATCGTGAGTGCGTACGCGCAGGCAACGCGGGGCATGGTCATGAAACGCTCTTCGGGTCGCGGGTGATGCGCACGCCGTGGTCGTGCACGGCCTTCGCCAGCTTGCTCGCCAACGCCAGCCCGGGAGCACAAGGGCTTATTCGGTGCGTTGCCAGGCCGCAACCGTGCATACCTAGGAACGCTCGTCGATCACGTCCTTGATCCATTCCGCGTAGTGACCCAGGCGCACGTTGCAGGTGAACTGGCCATACAACCCAGGCCGCGTGGTTCGGACATCGCCGTGCATGAATCCCCACGCGGCGAGGCCGACCAGGTTCCAGTCCTCGCCAACCTGGACCAAGGCCGGACCACCGCTGTCGCCACTGCCGGTTTTACCCTCCAGCGGCAGCGCCGAGGTCGGCGCATCGAAGACGTAGCAGAACCAGCGGTCATGCGCACTGGTGATGGTGTTGTACGCGCGCCGCAACTGCGTGCGGTTGGGGCCACCCGGATCGTGCCCGGCCGTACCGGTACCGGTGGCGCCCTTGCCGATGATCTTCACCACTTCGCCGGGTGTCGCATGGCTCATGTCCATCGTCACCGGCGCGATTTCGGTCACCGGTTCGGCCAGCTTCACCAGGGCGATGTCATCGGTCGAAGCGATAGCCACCACCGCCAGCATCCACTCGCCCGTGGCCACGGCCTGATCGATCAATGCCTGATCCGGTCGCGCGTAAGCCGGATGAATCACCACACGCTCCACGTCCCGCGGCTTTCCATCGATGACCACCTGCGTGAGTTCCGCATGCCAGGGAATCACATGCGCGGCCGTGATCACCCATTGCGGGGTCACCAGCACACCATGGCCCTCGCCCGGCATGTCTACCAGCGCCTGAAACTCGGACGCCGGGATGCGGTATGCCGCGTCGTCAACGTCATCGCGAATGACGATGGCGTTGGCCGTGGTTGCCGACAGCGCCAGCAGGAGCGCCAGAAATCGAGTCATGGAAGTCCCTTGCACGAATACGATCAGTGAGCCGGACCGCGCGACAGCGACAGCGCTCAACGCGCCTTGATGCGCGCCAGCCGCCGGGCATTCGACACCGCCTTGCGATGCAGCGGTGCAAGCCCGGCATTGGCGAGGCGCGAGGCTGCATCCGACGCCTGGCGAACCGTCCGCGGTGACGCCATGCCACCGGCCAGCGATCGGATCATCTGCTGCTGCACCTGGGCGCCCTGCGCCAGCATGGCCATCCACGACTGCGCGAAAGCCAGCGGCTTCTCCGCGACCATGCCCATGAACTCCCGTCGATCGCGCTCGTTCGGAAGCGGACCGGTCAGCGCCATGCGCGCGACGCGATGGGCCATGACCTGGGGCACCGCCACCCCCAGCTCGAACAGCTTCATCATCGGTGACTTGGCGAGGCGTTTTCGCGGACGTTTCGGCATGACGCCAGTCTAGCGCGTCGCGCCCGGTCAACGCGGTTCAGCCTGTCGCGACAACGTCAGCGCAGCGCCCGCCAGGCTCCATGCGCGCGATGAGGCGCACGGCCACGCGAACTGTAAATCCGGCCTCGGATTTGTACGAGGCGCCTGTAGCTGCCGGGCTTGCCCGGCAGGGAATGGGGCAAGCCCCATTCCTACAGAGCAAGGGCCGGATCAACAAGCCTGTCGCTGGCAACGGCTACGAACGTTGGTTGCGCCACGTGGCCGCTGAGCCGGAACGCTACGCCGGCAGATTCGAGCGAATCCGGTCCGCGGTCTCAGCCATTTGCCGGGCCGAAACCTGGACCCGCTGCCGTCGTTGGGCATCGCCGCCCGGATCGTGCGGCGTACCGCGTTCGCGTCCAGCGCCATCAAAGGTGGCCAGTTGCGGCGGGCCGATGCCCCAGTCGCTGCCCTTCTGCCGCGGCACCACATGGAAATGGAAATGCGGTGTCTCCTGGCCACTGTAGACCCCGTTGTTCTGGAACGTCAGGATTCCCAGCGGGCGGTATGTCTTGACCAACGCCTTTGCGAGCCTTCGGGCGGCGATCATCACTGCCACGCACTCGGCGTCCGACAGATCAAGCAGCATCGCGACATGCCGACGCGTGATCACGCAGCACTGGCCCACCTCGAACTGCCAGGGATTGACTACCGTCAGGACGTGGTCACCCTCGTCGACGACCGCCCATTTTTCTTCGCGGCCGGCCATGCCTTCGCACAGGTCGCAGGGATCGAGTACGGGAAGTTCGATCATCGACCCGCTCCGATCAGGCCGGCTCGTGGGGGCAGTCGACTGTCTGACTCAAGCCGCACCGATAACTGACGACAGCTTGCGCCATCGGTCACTTGCGCAGCTCGCCAGACAGGTACTCGGACAGCTCGCGGGTGTTCCGCACGAACTCCGCCTCCAGGTCAACGCCGCACTTGTTGGCCAGAACCATGATCGACCACAGGCAATCCGACAGCTCGTGACCGAGCTTTGCCTGGCAGTCGTCGATATCCCGCACGCCGGTATGGGCCTGGATCAGCTTGGCCAGATCGCCGACATCGCCGACGAAACCCAGCGCCAGTTCCTGCGTCGTCCAGACGCGGCCATAGCGCTTGATCTCCAGCTGCTCGTACAGCTCGTTCAACTGCAGTGCCGACTTCTCAAGATCACCGAATGTCATGTTGATCGCAGGGCGCCGACCCGGGTTATCCGCGCAGGGAGACGGATTTGTGCGGCGATCTTGAATGCTCTAGCTCGCCCACGCAATGAGCGGCGGACGTCAGTCACTCGCCAGCGTCCGTGTTCTCCGGAATTGTCCCTGGCACCGTTTGCCTTGGCACCGTTTGCCTCTCTGGCACCGTTTGCCTCTTGCCCAATTTGGCGCGCAGCTTTGCAGCAAGTGCAGGTGAAACGTATAGGATATGCAAGAACTGTTCGGCCAGTTGCAGAACATCGGAGGCATCATCTTTGTTAACTTCTGAGCCATTTGGATGAGCTGCATCATTGCCTACCCAGCGGACTGCATTTGCCCAGTCTTTGACCTCCGCAGTGATCTTACCGGCCGAATAAAGTTGTTCAATCTGCTGAACGAGCTTGTCGGCGGTTGCTCCTTTCTCGATTGCTGCAGCCTGCATGGCGCGCCGAGCCATTACTGCGCAAGCACGATAGGCTGCCAATGAGAAGCAGAGTTTTGCCTCGTTGAGATCTGCGCGTATGGTCTCGGGCACATCTTCGGACGTTGGCTCTGGAATAGGTGCTGGATACACGCGTACACCAGAGTCAAGAACGAGAACAGGATTTCTGCAAGCGTTGCAGACCCCTATCCACCACGTTTCCCGACCGTTTTTTTCCCAAAAGGCTCCAGTTGTGCCCTCGTGGCCTGAATACTTCCACTTCACTGGAGCAGGCGATAGTGCCGTGTGCTTATGGCAGTGCGGGCAATATATGGATACGGACATGCTAAAGCACCTGATGCAAGGGCTGAATTGAGCCGCGCCGCCGAGCGGCGTCGGCTTGAAGGGCGAATGGTGTCAGGGATATTCCGTTGGTGAAACAAAGAGGACACCAGCGGATAGGGCGAATTGTCCCTGACAACATTCGCCGTTAGCTTGAGCGAATGATTAGGCCGCACGTTATACGATTCGCAGAAATGGCTGTTTTTCTACTACCGCAGCGTGCGACTTTCTGCGGAGAAAAGCGACAAGATCACTCTCGTTCTGCAGTAGCATCACTATCTCTTGCAGCGAGCAAAGAAACATAGTTCGTTGATTCAGGGCGCTTGCGCATTCCTTGAGAACCGGTTCTGTGAAATCGCTGTTAGAGATGAATATGCCGCTCGCACTTGAGCGACCAAAGAGACGGACCAGATGCGGGGAAAAGTCAGCGATTCCTACAGGATCTTTCAGCCACTTCATCTCAACAAGATGTATGGCTCCATCCAGAACAATGACACCATCAATCTGCTCAAGAACGGTGCCAGAGTCAAGGTCGCGGCGCTTGAAATCCTCTTGAACAAGCACGCCGTAAGCGCGAAAGAGCCCGTTCAGCACGAGTTCAAGCTGCTTTCCTCGAACCTGTGGCATGTCGTCCATTGCGAAGAGGGCAAATAGTTGATCTCGCAGTTCGGCGATGGTCTTCTTTCGAGCAAGCGCGGTGGCGCGTTCGGCTTGGGCAGACGCTTGCACTGCAAACTTCTCAGTGTCTCGTTCCTGCTTCATGCGAGTGAAGGAGTCCTTCACGTTCACGATGCGGCGAACCTCGGAAACCGCGCCCTTTGCTTTGAGCTGATCTGTCGCCCAACACGAGGAGAAGTCTTCAAACTCGACCACTCTTTTGATAACTTCACGACGAGGCGCCAGTGTTGAGTCACCGCGATCGTTTAGGCCTTCAATGATCGTCCGCGCGATTTGATACTTGTTCAGTGAACTACGGTCAACACGCAGTTGATCTGCAAGCGGCTTCAGGAGAGCTTCTGGCGCTCCAGCCCCTCGGAAGAAGAGCACAACATCATTCTTGCTGCGACACAGGAGTGGGATCGTGTCTACAAGCAGGGAAAGTAGCTCTGGGGGATAGTGGTACGTGTCGGCCATACGTCAGTCTACGGCGGTGGCAAGTTGATACGGTTTCTGCAGACTAACGTTCCAGCTAACCGACCCAATACGTCAAGCGCTGGGGTCAGGTTGAGCTAGGAGTTAGGCCTCTCCACGGTCGCCTACAGCCGAACAAGCGCATACACCCAAGACCCGATGATAAGTATGAACAGCCCCCATGTAGCGACGCGCGTCTGTAGCGGCCAGGGTTGAGCCGGACGACCCGAGAACAGCTTATAGCCAAGCTCACTTTCGAGCTCACTCGCACGAGCAACAAAGAAGCGAAGGTAGCGTTCGATAAGCACCTCCAGCAAGAAGAACGCCAAGCCTACGACGGCCCCGGCAACTTTTGCGAAGACTTGAAGCGATGGGTTTGATACCTGGGCAACGCCAAAGGCGACTGTTGCCAAGCCCCCAGTGATGCCGAAGTAGACAGTAAGTACCGCAAAACGCAAGGCGCTGTAGTGCCGGAATGTCAGCGACAGCTCTGTGTACTCGTGGCGCAGTGACTCAGCGTGACGTGGAATCATAATGGATGCGAAGAGACGGTTGATTCGTGAGGCAAAACTTTGAAATCGCTCCTGAATTCGGGGATAAGCACGGAGTGTTCAGGAAGGCGTCTGGTACGTCAATCGGAAAATTCCGAGCCTGGACAGATGTGCCCGATGATGGATGCCACTTCGCCCGATGTTTGCCGCCGGTATTTATCACGCAATTTTGGGCGATAAGTCTTATCACTTCAAATACACGGTTTCGCAGCTGATCCGGCCATTCGACATTAGCCATCGCTTCAAGAACATGACGCGTTCGCACGAGTTGGCGGGCGCGCGATTTACTTGGACTTCGAGGCCCTCGGACACACCAAACTGGCGAAACGGCCTAACCAAAGAACCAGTAGCAAACCGCGATGGCCGCAATGACGCCAGCCAGGTCAGCGAGCAACGCGCAGCCGACCGCGTGCCGCGCGCGGCGGATGCCGACGGCGCCGAAGTAGACGGCGAGTACGTAGAAGGTGGTTTCGGTGCTGCCCTGGATGGTGGCGGCGGCGAGCGCGGGGAAGCTGTCGACGCCGTGGGTCTGCATGGTTTCGATCAGCATGGCGCGGGCGCCGCTGCCGGAGAACGGCTTGACCAGGGCGGTGGGCAGGGCGTCGACGAAGCGGGTGTCCCAGCCGCCGGCTTCGACCAGCCAGCGGATGCCGTTCAGTGCCGCATCGAGCGCGCCGGAAGCGCGCAGCACGCCGATGGCGCACAGCATGGCGACGAGATAGGGCAGCAGGTCGCGGGCGACGTCGAAGCCCTGCTTGGCGCCGTCGACGAAGCTTTCGTACACCGGCACCTTCTTCCACCAGCCGGCGATGAGGAACATCAGGATGAAACCGAACAGGGTGAGGTTGCCGATCAGGCTGGACAGCGCGGTGAGCGCGGTGGCGGTCAGCGTGGTGAGCAATGCCATGAAGCCGCCGAGGATGAGCGCGGCGCTGCCCAGCCAGGCCAGCACCACGCGGTCCCACAGTTTCAGGCGTTGGATCAGCGCCACGCTGAGCAGGCCGGCCAGGGTCGAGGCGCTGGTGGCGAGCAGTATCGGCAGGAACACCATGGTCGGGTCGGGCGCGCCCTGCTGCAGCCGGTACATGAAGATGCTCACCGGCAGGATGGTCAGCGAGGACGCGTTGAGCACCAGGAACAGGATCTGAGCGTTGCTGGCGGTGTCCTTGCTCGGGTTCAGCGTCTGCAGTTCGCGCATGGCGCGCAGGCCGATCGGCGTGGCGGCATTGTCCAGGCCAAGACCATTGGCGGCGTAGTTGAGGGTGATCAGGCCGATGGCCGGATGCCCGGCCGGCACTTCCGGCATCAGCCGGCGGAACAGTGGCCCGAGCAGGCGCGCCAGCTTGTCGACCAGGCCGGCCTGTTCGGCGATGCGCAGGAAACCGAGCCACAGGGTGAGCGTACCGAACAGCAGCACCATCAACTCGACCGACAGCCTGGCCATGTCGAACAGCGAGGCGACCATGCCGGCGAACACTTCCGGCTCGCCGGACAGCAGCCAGCGACCGAACGCGGTGGCCGCGGCGATCAGGAAGAAGGCAAGCCAGAGGCCGTTGAGCAAGCGCGGATCCGTACCGGTGACCGGTGCAGTTTAGCGGGGTTGTTTCCGCGTCTTCGGCGGCAACGTTCGGGATCGTGCCGAACCCCGCCGTGATCTGCGGCTCGGCCTGGCGGTGGCGGATGGGATCCCGTCCTCGCTCGGGACCTACGGTGCAGGACAACCCTCGATGCGCAGGCCATCGCCCGCGTGCTGGCACAACTTGGCACGCACGCTGGCCAGGTAGTCGACCGCCGACTGCGTGGGTTCGGCCAACGCCGCCATCACCGTTTCGGCGCGCACCAGCGTGTTCGCCGCGGCCGCGTGGTCGCCATGACGCAACTCGGCCTCGGCCAGTGCCGACAGCGCCTGGGCCTGGTGCAGATGCGGTTCGGGGAACGCCTGTTCGCCGTTCGCCACGGCGATGCGGGCATTGGCCAGCGCCTGCTCGACCTTGTCGACCTCCAGCGCCATGCGTGCGGCGTTGGTGAAGCCACGCACGATCAGCGGATGGCCGGGCTTGACCAGTTGCCGGCGCAGCTCGGCCGACTCCTGCATCAGCTGCAGCGCGTGTTCCTTGTCGCCCAGCCGGCGATACAGCAGGCCGAGGTTGTTGCGGGTGATGGCCGCGTCGGGATGCCCTTCGGGAAACTGCTCGTCGATGATCGCGATGGCGCGCTGGTAAGGCGCAATGGCCTCCTGCGGCCGATCCAGGCTCTCCAGCGCCTGGGCGAGATTGCCGAGCATGGCGGCCTGGTTGATCGGCCGGATCGCGACACCGTGCTTCTCGAAACTGTCCACCGCCCGCTGGGCGTAGGGCAGCGCCTTGTCCCATTCCTCGCCGGTGAGCAGGATGTAGGCCAGGTCGTTGAGGGCATCGGCGTACAGCGGATCGGCGCTGAGGCCGGCGGCTTCGGCGCGCTGCAGATTGTCCTGCGCGATGGCCAGTGCTTCGCTGTAGTCGCCTTGATAGTTGCGCGAGGTGGCGATGGCGCTGCGCAGGCGGAACGACAGCGGCGCGTTCTCGCCCAGCGATGCCACCGCTTCGGCCAGACCCTTGCGCAGTTGTTCGTCCGCCGCGGCGAAGCGGGCACGGTTGGTCAGGCTGGTGCCGATGGAATGACGCAGCGAGGCCGCCAGGTCCGGACGCGCGGCGAAGCGGGTGTCGATGTGCTCGACCGAGGCCTCGATGGCCTCGCTCATGGTTGGCTCGCTGCCGGCCGAGTAGGCGTCGGAGCTGTCCATCATGGTGACCAGGAAGTCGTTGAGCTGGGCGGTGTCGGCGGCGGCCTTGCCGGCTTCACGCGCCTGCCACAGCGCCGCGGCGGCAGCGACCAGGATCGCGCCCAGCGCGAGCGCGGCGGCAGCGACACCGATCCGGTTGCGGCGCAGGAACTTGCCGGCGCGATAGCCCAGTGAATCCGGATGCGCCAGCACCGGGCGGCCGCCGAGATAGCGACGGATGTCGTCGGCCAGCGCCGCCGCGGATTCATAGCGCCGCGCTGGCTCCTTGTGCATGGCCTTGGCGACGATGCGCTCGAGGTCGCCACCGATGCCGGCCAGACGCCGACGACGTTCGCCCTCGTCGACCACGCCTTCGCCCAGCGCGCGGCGCAGCGATGGCGGCGAAGTCTCGCAGATCGCGCGCTCGCTCTGCGTCGGGCTCAGGCCGTCCAGGCGATACGGCCGCCGGCCGGTGATCAGTTCGTACAGCATCACGCCCAGCGAGTACACGTCCGAGGCGGTGGTCAGCGGTTCGTTGCGCACCTGCTCGGGGCTGGCGTAGGCCGGGGTCATGGCGAAGCTGCCGGTCTGGGTCAGCGCGCGGCCGCTGTCGTCGGCCAGTGGCCGGGCGATGCCGAAGTCGAGCAGGCGCGGTTCGCCGTCGCTGCCGACCAGCACGTTGCCGGGCTTGAGGTCGCGATGCACGATCAGGCTGCGGTGCGCGGCCTGCACGCCATCGCAGACGCGGGTGAACAACGCCAGCCGCTGACGCACATCGAGGCGGCTGCGGTCACAGTGCTCGGTCAACGGCGCGCCGTCGACGTACTCCATGACCAGATAGGGAATGCCGGCGGCGCTGGTGCCGCCGTCGAGGATGCGCGCGATGTTGGGATGGTCCAGCCGCGCCAGCAGATGCCGTTCGTTGTCGAAGCGTGTGATCAGTTCGGCACGTTGCTGCGCGTCGACCAGAAGATGGTCACCGCGCAGCAGCTTGATCGCGACCTGTTGTTCGTAGGCCTGATCGGCGCGCCGGGCCAGGAACACCACACCCATGCCACCGGCATCCAGCTGCCGCAGCAGTTGCCAGGGGCCAAGCAGTTCGCCGGGCTGCGGCAGCACACCGAGATTCGCCGGTAGTTCCGGCGGCTCTTCCAGGAAGCGATCGGTCTCCGATTCCAGTGCCAGCAATGCCTGCACGCGGCGCGCGATCTCCGGATCGCTGGTCTGCGTGCGCAGCCAGGCGATGCGCTCGGGCGCGGGCTGGCTCAGCGCCTGTTCGAGCAGGCTCATGACCAGCGCTTCGCGTTGCAGATCCACTCAACGATTCCTTGCTGTTGCCGGCGTGAGGGTCGCTGTCTCAGGCCGCGGCGAACGCCCGATGACGAGGTCGGGTCGGTATCGATGCCGTCGCGGCAGAACGACCGAGCAGGGCGAGCACCTCGTTCGCGACCTGCTCGCCGCTTTCGCAGCCACCTTCCATGAAGCCCTGATTGTCCAGCGCGCAGTGCTCGCCAGCGAACAGCAGGCGGCCGACCGCCTCGCCGGAGGCGCCGCGCAGCGTGGTCCACTGGCCGGGGCCGTAGCAGGCGTAGCTGGCGCGCACCCAAGGCTGCGAAGGCCAGTGGAAACGCACTTCCTTGGCCCCTTCGCGTGCGGCCAGGAAACCGGGGTAGATCGCATCCAGTTGCTGCGCGGCGAGATCGGCCTGCGCCTTCGCCGGGCCGGCACCGATGGCCAGCGCATGCCGGCCGCCGGTGAAGTTGGTGATGATGCCGCCGCTGCCGGGCTGGGCGCGGCTGGTTTCCCAGGAGCTCTGGAACGGCAGGTCGGTGAACACGCTGCCGTTGCTGCCCTGCTCGCGCCACAGCCGGCTGGTCGTGCCGATCATCAGCTTGGCGTTGTTCCCATAGCCCAGCTCGTCGATGACGCGACGCTTGACCGGTGGCAGCGGCACATCGATGCGCACCTGACGCAGCGTGGTGAACGGAATCGCCAGCACGACGATGTCGGCGTCGACGCGGCGTGTGCTTTGGCCAATGCGGAAGTCCAGATGGAAACCGCCGCCGGCACGTTCGCCGATGGCTTCCAGCACGGTGCCGGTTTCGATGACGTCGCCAAGCTTGCGCGCGATCGCCGCCGGAAGCTGGTCATTGCCGCCCTGAATATGGAAGCGCTCGTCGCTCTCGCCGAAGATGCTGAAGTGCCCGGGCTCGATGCCGATGAAGTCGATCAGGTTCAGCGCCGACTGCAGTTCCGGCTCGGCGCCCATCTCGGTGGTGTAGGCGATGTCGATCAGTGCGCGCAGCCAGCCGGTGATGCCTTCGCGGTCCAGCCACTGGCTCATGGTCAGGCGGTCGAGGTCTTCCAGACCGTGCGGGGTGCGCCAGGTGACGGCGTCATCGGGCAGCCGCGCCTGATCGCGTTCGATGGCGCGCGCCAGCGGCGCCAGCGCCTGCACCAGATCATCCTCGCCATAGTTTCGACCGCCGAAGTGCCAGACCTCGGTGTTGAGGCCGGCATCGCCGGCAAGCAGGTCGTCCAGGGTCAGATCGAGTTTGGCGGCAAGTGTCTGGATGCGTGTGTGCGAGGTGTCGATCAGCTCGCCGCCCAGCTCCACCACCTGATCGTCGGGAAAGTGACCGCGCAGGCTGACCATGCGCCCGCCGACGCGGTTGTTGGCCTCGAACACCCGGGCGCGCACGCCGACCTGATGCAGATGCCAGGCGGCGGTGAGTCCGGCAATGCCGGCGCCGACGATCACCACCTCGGCATCGCTGTCGATGGTGGCCGGGGTCAGGCCGCGCGTCGCCGGCAGGCAGCCGGCCAGCGCCAGTCCGGCACCGCCGATGCCGACATCACGCAGGAAACGGCGCCGTGACCAGCCGGCACGTCGCTCGCGCACCTGATCCAGGAACTCGTCCTCCGGCATCGGCGAGCGCCGCGCTGCCTGCGCGGTCGCCAGCGCGCGCCGCAGCAGCGCGAACAAGGGTGTGCGTGCACCAGCCATGGCCTGTCTCCTCCCGGGCGATATCGGCGTCGATCATGATGCCAGCGCCGGTCTGGCGCAAAGCCGTCCGGTTCCCGGCAACCTGCTCCATGCCATGACGCAATCGCAGCAATCGCGGAAGACCGCGCTACGAGCGTATGCCGGGCCGCACAACACGCTGTGCAGGAAGCGGTGTGTCCGGCCGGCACGCCATCCGTGCGCGTTTCGCCGGACACCGCCGGACCATTCCCCGTGGGTGTTCGAGGTTTCCCGCGAGGATCATTCCGCCGCTTGCGCAACTCGCCGAAACTGCGCCTGGGACTGGCTATCAAGATGCAGGTCGACCACGGTCTTGATGACCATGAACAGGATGATCAACAGCTGCCCCAGCTTGTCCGAATCCAGGCCCAGGCCATCCATCCCGCCGGTGATGTAGTTCATGATCAGGACACCAGACAACAGTATCGAAAAATGGATGACCAGGACGCGCATGACGGGAGCCAACATCACTTGGGTGACGTCGAGCGGCACGATGCGATCAATGACCATCGACCGCCGGTAGGCGCGGTAGTGATGCCAGACCATGATCAGCATCATCAGGGCGAAACCCGCCACAGCCAGCGCTGACGTGCCATGGGTGTTTTCGTGCGCCGGACCTCCGGCCTGGAACATGATCCTGAAGCTGTCCCAGCCGCCGAGTATCGAGAAGAAGCCGAGATTGAACATCGTGTACATGAACCCGAAACCGGTTGCCAGCACCAGACGCATGACGGCCGCGTCGTCGAGCGGCTTGCCGTTGGCGATGCTGGGCAGTCGCTCGTGCGCGCCCTGCACCAGGCGGGCGATGGTGAATCCGCCGATGACGAGGTTCTCGATCAGGAAAGGGATCAACAGCGCCAGGACTGGCCATTTCTGCCAGAGCGCCAGCGCCAGTACCAGGCCGTTGCTGGCGAGGATGGCAGCGCGGGCCGATTGAACGCTGTCGTGGCTGTCGATTGGCGCTGCCGGTCTGTCAGTCCGATGGTCGAGCATGTTTCCTCCAGCGCCACCACAGGACCGTCGACATGCGCCCGCGGCGTTTGACCGTCAGCGCTGTCGAGGTCGTCTCGTCGATGTCGCTTCGCTAGGTCTCCCGCGTGGCGTTCCGATCGGATGCTTCCATCCACCACTCGTACCAGGTCTTGCCGGCAATGGCCGCCATCAGCAACAGCGCGTCGACCGGCCGGCGCCAGCCCTCGCCGGCAACATCCGCTATCAGCCCTGCCACCGACGCCGTGATCATCGCCGCGAACACGACCAGCAGGCCGAGCCCGAGCCAGGCCGACAGCACATTCCGGTACGAGCGGACCACCTGGTTCAGATCCATCAGTGCGCCATCGCGCAGCCGCCGGCGCCGGTACAACGCATGGTGCCGCTGGACCAGCAGGACCACGAGGGCGAGCACGCCCAGCAGCCGCAAAGGCTCCAGGAATTCCACGGCGCGTGGAAGCGGAATCGGCTGAAAGATGGCCAGCAGTATCGCCAACAACAGCAGGACGAACAGCCCGATGAAGCAGACACTCAAGGCACGCAGCCCCATCACGAGGCGCGGCCCGCGGGCGCGCGTGGGCGGCCCACCATCGACGGTGTAGCTGTAGCCGCGCAGGGTTCCGCGCATGATGTGGTACATCGCGAAGGCGGCGAGGATCAGGCTTTCCAGCAGGAACGGCGCCATCAGATGGGTGATGCGCCATTGATCGAGCAGGCCCCACACCAGCAGCAGGGCGTTGCTGGCCAGCACCAGCAGCCCGGTCGAACCGACTGCCGTGCTGCTGCCGGGAGATGACAGCCACCTGTGGATCATGAATGTTGCCTGCAAGAAACCACGTGCGGTCGTCAGCCTACGCGATTGCCGTCAGCCTGCAGTGAATCTCGGACAGACTTGCTGATCCGCTTTCAGGCCTGCCGTCCGGTCGACTGTCGCGCGGGATGCGCGCTGACCGGCAGGTCCGGTTGTTTGCGGACGCCTGCGCGGATGGTGGTGCAGGCTGCCCATGCCCGAAACAGCGTCGATGCGCGCCGGGAGCGGCAGACCCTGCGGAAATCGATGGCAGTCGCGCTCAGCTGCGCAGCTTCCAGCCGGTGCGGAAGATCCACCACACGACCACCAGGCACAGGCCGAGAAACACGAGGATCGCCGTGAGACTGATGCCGACATTGACGTCGGCCACACCGTAGAAGCTCCAGCGGAATCCGCTGATCAGATACACAACCGGATTGAACAGGGTGATGGTCTGCCACACCGGCGGCAGCATGGAGATGGAATAGAACGCGCCGCCGAGGAAGGTCAGCGGCGTCACGATCATCAGCGGCACCACCTGCAGCTTCTCGAAGCTGTCGGCCCACAGGCCGAGGATGAAGCCGAACAGGCTGAAGCTGACCGCAGTGAGCACCAGGAAGGCGACCATCCAGACCGGATGCGCGATCTGGTAGTCGACGAAGAAGCGCGCGGTGATCAGGATCAGCACGCCGATGATCACCGACTTGCTGGCGGCGGCACCGACATAGCCGATGACCGCTTCCCACCACGCCACCGGAGAGGACAGCAGTTCGTAGATGGTGCCCGACCACTTGGGCATGTAGATGCCGAAGGAGGCGTTGGAAATGCTCTCGCCGAGCAGCGACAGCATGATCAGGCCGGGGATGATGAAGGCGCCGTAGTTGACGCCGTCGATCTCGCCCATGCGCGAGCCGATGGCGGCGCCGAACACGATGAAGTACAGCGAGGTGGTCAGGATCGGCGAGGCGATCGACTGCATCAGCGTGCGGAAGGTGCGCGCCATCTCGAAGCGGTAGATGGCGGCGATGGCGTGGACGTTCACCGGGAGTTTCATGCTGCCTCCCGCACCAGGCCGACGAAGATGTCTTCCAGCGAACTCTGGCTGGAGTTGAGATCCTTGACCTCGATGCCGAGCTTCTCCAGCCGCCGCAGCAGGTCGGCGATGCCGGTGTCCTCGCGCTGGCTGTCGAAGGTGTAGACCAGTTGGCTGCCGTCGCCGGCCAGTTCCAAGGCCAGTTCCGAGAGCGGTTCCGGCAGCGCCGCCAGCGGGCTTTGCAGGGTGATCCGCAACTGCCGGCTGCCGAGCTTGTGCATCAAGGTGGCGGTGTCCTCGATCAGCAGCAGCTCGCCCTTGCGCATGACCCCGACCCGGTCGGCCATTTCCTCGGCCTCCTCGATGTAGTGCGTGGTCAGCAGGATGGTGGTGCCGTTCTCGCGCAGGCGCCGCACCAGCCGCCACATGTCGTGGCGCAGCTCGACATCGACACCGGCGGTGGGCTCGTCCAGGAACAGGATCTCGGGTTCGTGTGCCAGCGCCTTGGCGATCAGCACGCGGCGCTTCATGCCGCCGGACAGGGTCATGATCTTGCTGTTGCGCTTGTCCCACAGCGACAGGTCGCGCAGCACCTGCTCGATGTGCGCCTCGTTGCGTGGCTTGCCGAACAGGCCGCGGCTGAAGCGCACGGTGTTCAGCACCGTTTCGAAGGCGTCGGTGGACAGCTCCTGCGGCACCAGCCCGATCAGCGCGCGGGCGGCGCGGTAGTCGCGGGCGATGTCGTGGCCGTCGACGCTGACGCTGCCGCCACTGGGCCGGACGATGCCGCAGATGATCGAGATCAGGGTGGTCTTGCCGGCGCCGTTGGGGCCGAGCAGGGCGAGGATCTCGCCGCGGCGGATGTCCAGGTCCAGCGGCTTCAGCGCCTGGAAGCCGTTGTCGTAGGTCTTTTGCAGTTGCCGGATGGCGATGATGGGCGACACGCGGTCGAGGCTCCGTGGGCGGACGGGACAGGCTGGCGCCGGCCGGCGTCAGGGAACGATGCAATTATCGCGCAGATGATCCCCGCCGGCCGGCGCCGCTTGCGCGAACCCGTGCGATTCAGCGCAGGCTGATGGACCGGGCCAGCGGCGAACGGCGGTCGATGGCACGATGCGAGGGTGCCGCGACCGTCGGGGCTGCCGTCGATCGCTCGCCATCGACGGGCGCAGCGTTGGCGGCCAGTTGCACCTGGATCTGCGCCTGCAGATCGCGGGCGAGTTCGGCGCTTCGCTTGCCATCGTCGCCGAGGTTCTCGGCGATGCGCAGCGCCCGCTGCGAGAAGCGCAGCGCCAGCGCGTGATTGCCCTTGCGCAGATGGGCCTGGGCCATGCCGCGCACGGCGCGCGACAGATCGATGCCGGTATCGGGTTCGTTGCGCATCAGCAGGATTGCGTCGTTGAAATGCCGCAGCGCCGGATCGGCTTGATCGCGGTCGAGTTCGACCACGCCCAGCATCATCACGTGGCCGGCTTCGCGCACCGGGCTGCCCAGTCGGCGCTCGATCGCGGCGGCCTCCTGCAAGGCATCCACCGCCAGCTCGTGACGGCCGAGCTGCCAGTCGATCTTGCCCATGACGCCGAGCAGCAACGACTGCCGCAGTGGCTCTTCGGCGAACTGGTCGACGATGCGCTGGCGCCCGCTGTCGAGCATGCTCTCGGGCGTGACCGGGTCGATGCGCAGGCGGTCGGCATGCTGCAGATCGAACAGCGACACCAGGTAGTCGACCACCTGACGAGTGGCGATGGATTGCTCGCTGGCCTGGGCTTCGGCGCGCAGGGCGCGATCGCGTTCGCCGGCCAGACGCCAGCCGAAGGCGACCAGCGTGACCGCGAACAGCACGCCGGCGGCGACGGCATAGCGACGCCGGCGCAGGAACTTGCCGGTGATGTACAGCGGCGTCGGTGGTGCCGCCGACAGGGGCTGGTGGCGCAGGAAGCGTTCGATGTCCTCGGCCAGCGCTTCCGCCGAGGGGTAGCGGGCGGCGGGATCGATGGCGCAGGCGCGCGCGACCATGGCATCGAGTTCGCGCAGACGCGCGCGGGCGACACCTTCCATGCCGCGCTGACTCGGTGTCAGTACGCGTCCGCTGGGTCGCGGCGCCAGCTGCCGGCCACTGACCACTTCGGCCATCAGCACGCCCAGCGAATAGATGTCGCTGGCAGTGGCCACGGCTTCGCCTCGGCGTTGCTCGGGACTGGCGTAGGCCGGCGTCAGCCACGCGTGCAGGGTGGCATCGCCGGGTTGCTCGCCATCGAGCAGGCGGGCGATGCCGAAGTCGAGCAGAACCGGTGAGCCATCGCCACGTACCAGCACGTTGTCCGGCTTGAGATCGCGATGGATCACCAGCCGCTGATGCGCGTAGTGCAGCGCGCGCGCGACCTGCTGGATCAGGCGCAGACGTTGCTCCAGGCTGCAGTCCTGCGCGTAGCGGGTGATCGGCACCCCGTCGATGTGATCCATGACCAGATACGGCTGCCCGTGTTCGCTGCTGCCGCCATCGAGCAGGCGGGCGATGCCGGGATGATCCAGATCAGCCAGGATCTGCCGCTCGCGCTGCATGCGGTCGCTGCCGCTACGCGAGGGAATGCCGTTGAGGAACTTGATCGCGACGGTACGCTGGTAGGCACCATCATCGCGATGCGCCTTGAACACTGTGGCCATGCCGCCGGCGCCGATCTCCTCGTCCAGCCGCCAGGGGCCGACCCGCGTCGACACGGCGGTCCAGCCCGACAGGGCCTGCCGGGCGACACGCGCGGCATTCTCGGCAATGCGGTCGTGATCGCAGTCGGCGGCGATCAGCGCATCCAGTTCCTGGCGCATGGCGGTGTCGACCGGCAGTGTCCGGACTGTGTGCTCGCCCTGCATCGACGTGGTGGCGATGGCCCGGTCGAACATGGACTGCAATTGCTGCCAGCGTGTGGTTTCCATGGCCTCTCTCCGCACCTGCGGTGATGCCGGGGCGGTACAACCCAACCCTGACTGAATCGGCGCGTCGGGCTCGATAGCTTCGCCGACGCTTTCGCGTAGCCGGCATTGAAGTACCCCGCAGCGCGCGAAACAAGACGCCAGAAGTCACGGTCGCGGCGGGTTTCCATCACCCCGACATCCGCAAGAGAGGCACACCATGAAATCCATCCTGAGCCCGGCACTGATCGCCGCCGGACTGTCCATCGTCGCACCCTGCTTCGCCCAGGCACCGGGAAGCCCTGACCTGCAATTCGGCATCGGCGGTCGCCTGAGCCTGTCGCTGGGCAACGGCAACGACGAGATCCACGCGCTGGCGCCGCTGCGCGACGGCCGCTTCCTGGTCACCGGTCAGACCGTGGGGCCGAACAGCCACACCACCGGCCATTCACCCAACCTGGTGGTCGCGCGCTTCCTGCCTGATGGTCGTCGCGATCCGGAATTCGGCAGCGATGGTGTGTGGCAGATGGATCTGCAGGCCGGTATCGACATCGGCCGCGCGATGACGGTGCTGCCTGACCGCAGCATCCTGATCGCCGGCCGCCTGTCGCCGGGCGCCTACGGCGATATCGGACTGGTCAAGCTGCGCCCGGATGGCACACTCGATGCCAACTTCGGCATGAGCGTGGCTGGTCAGCGCCAGGGATTCAGCCTGTTCGACATCGGCGGTCCGGCCATCCACGACGAAGCCACCGCCATCGCCGTACAGCGTGATGGCCGCATCGTGGTCGCCGGCATCACCCGCGTGGTGATCGCCGGCGCACTGTATCCGCGCGGCGTGATCGCGCGGTTCAGTGCCGATGGCCTGCCCGATACCGGTTTTGGCGATGCGGGGACCGGCTACACCATCCTGCCGGCGATGGGCGCGGCCGATGGCGGCGATCATGTTTCCGGCATTGCGCTGACTACTCGCGGTGGCCTCGCCGGCGATGACCGCATCACCGTGGTCGGCCACACCGTCTCGCGCAACAACGCCTTCGTGGCGCGCTTCACCGCCGATGGCGTGGCGGACGCCAGCTTTGGCGATCCACTGGCCCGCGGTGGTCACACGGGTGTGGTGACCTTCTCGGCGGCTTCCTCGGGTGGCGTGCATCGCGGTGTGTCGACGCTGGCAGCGGCGCGTCTGCTGCCCGATGGCCGCATCGTGCTCACCGGCTCGGGCAGTGATCGCGGCGTGACCTTCCTGCGCCTGAGCGCGCAAGGCGCGCTGGACACCAGCTTCGGTGTCGAGGGTCGCCGCACAGTCAAGTTCAGCTCGGCCAGCGAATACGACGAGCCGGCCGCGCTGGCCGTGCAAGGCAATGGCCGTCTGGTCGCCGCCGGCTACGCCACCAACCGCGAGACCGGTGCACCGCGACTGGACTTCTTTCTGGCACGACTGCACGCCGACGGCAGCATCGACCACGGCTTCGGCGACGGTCAGGGGCGCGCGGTGGTTCCGGTTGCCGCCGGTACCGACCAGGCTTTCGCGCTGGCGATCGAGCCCAGCGGACGTCTGCTCGCCGGCGGCTACGCGGCCAGTGCCAGCCAGGGCCATGAACTGGCGCTGGTACGCCTGATCGGTGATGCCGACCGCCTGCTGTTCGACGATTTCGAGCGCGATCGGCACTGATGCATTGGCCGGTTGTCGATTCACGCCGACGCGCGAACCGACAACCGGTATCCGTCAGTCGGCGAGTCGGGTCTGCAGCCAGGCCCGGGCGAAGCGCAGATCGCGGTCGACAGTGGGAACAGAGATCGCCAGCGCTTCGGCGATCTCTTCCCGGCTGAGACCGAGCAGATAGGTCATCTCGATGATCTGGCCCTTGCGCGGATCGCGTTGACGCAGTTCTTCCAGCGCTTCGTTGAGCGCCTCGCCATCGTCGGTCTCGATGGCCTGGTTGTCGGCCGCGGACAAGGTCAGATGCACCTGGCCGCCGCCGCGCTTGTCGCGCTGACGGGCGCGCGCGGCGTCGATCAGGATGCGCCGCATGGCCATGGCGGCGGCGTTGTAGAAGTGCGCGCGGCTTTGCCAGTCCGACTGCCGGTCGAGCAGGCGCAGGAACAGCTCGTTGGCCAGCTCGGTCGGTCGCAGGGTGACTGCACCCGGCCCGGACTGGCGGCGCAGATGGCTGGCGGCCAGACGTCGGATACGCTCGTAAACCAGCGCCACGACCTCGTCCCGGGCGGCGTTCTCACCGCTCTGCCATTGCGCCAGCAGGCGGGTGACCTGGTCGTTGTCGACGTCGTGATCGTGTTCTTCCTGCATCGACACCGGTCCGCGCTGCGCCTGGACATGATGCCGAGGCGGCGGGATATCGGCAAACCAGACGATCGAAAGCGTGTCCGCTTGTCCGGCCAAAGCACGTATCCCGGCGCATGAAGGCCTGTCGAATCCGTTGCCGGCCGCCGGGAGAAGCCCGATGACCGTGATGACGACAAAGCGCGATTGCCGGTTCGCCGCTCCGGTCGGATTGTCGTCGCCGAGCTGTGCAGATTCGCCGCCGGAGATGACGGCCATCGCGATCGGTCGCTCCGACAACGTGTGCATTCTGCAACCGCGCCGTCGACCGCCGCTGCGCTGCACCGACCGCAGCGGACATGCGCTTGCTGGCATGCGCCACGGTGACTATCGTGCGGCCATGGAACGGGCCTCCGGCGACAGCGTCACCCGCCTGCTGCAGCGCTGGAACGAGGGCGATGCCCAGGCCTTCGACAAGCTGTTGCCGCTGGTCTACGTCGACCTGCGCCGGATTGCCGCCGCGCAACTGCGTCGCCATGACAACCATGCCACCTTGCAGACCACCGCACTGGTCCACGATGTGTTGCTGCGGCTGCTCGATCGACCGCCGGCCTCGTTCGAGAGCACCGCGCATCTGCTGAATGCGGCGGCGCGGATGATGCGTCATCACCTGATAAACCGCGCCCGCGATGCCACCACCGGCAAGCGCGGCGGTGGCTGGCTGCGCGACGATTTCACCGCGACGCTGGACCTGCCGATTCCCGACGACACCGACCTGCTCGACCTGGACGAGGCCTTGCTGGAGCTGGAGCAGTTCGACGAACGCCTGGGAAAGATGGTGGAACTGCGCTACTTCATCGGCCTGGACATCGCCGAGATCGCTGCCACGCTGGGCGTCACCGAACGCACCATCCGGCGTGACTGGGTCGCCGCCCAGGCCTGGCTGCGCGATCGCCTGGCCAGCTGAGCCGGCATGGACAACATCGACCGCCAGGCGCTGCGCATCCTGCGACGTCTGCTGGAAGAAGACGCCGTTGCCGACAGCGACGCGGTGGCACGGTTGTGCGACGGCGATCCGGTATTGGCGGACCGTTTGCATGCCCTGCTGCGACACGCGCAGGATGTCGCCGAAGAGCCGTTCGCGGTTGATCGGAACGCGGCCGCCGATCCGCTGCTGGGAAAGACGCTGGGACCGTTCCGTCTGGAGCAGCGCATCGGTCGCGGCGGCATGGGCGTGATCTATCGTGGCCGGCGCGAGGCAGCGGACTTCGCACAGACGGTCGCGGTCAAGCTGATCCGGCGTGGCTTCGACTTCGACGACGTGCAGGCACGCTTCCTGCGCGAGCGCCAGATCCTGGCCCGCCTGGACCATCCCAACCTCGCGCGTTTCATCGATGGCGGCGTGGCTCCCGACGGCAGGCCCTGGTTCGCGCTGGAGTACGTGCAGGGTGAGACCATCGAGCGCTGGTGCGATCGCCAGCGCCTGTCGATCCGCGAGCGCGTCCAGTTGCTGGTCCAGGTGTGCACGGCCGTGCAGTACGCGCACACCCAGCTCGTCGTCCATCGTGATCTCAAGCCGGGCAACATCCTGGTCGACGATGCCGGAACGGTGCGGCTGCTGGATTTCGGACTGGCGCGCTTGCTGACCGGCGATGGCGAAGGTGACGCGACGCGCGCGACCGTGTTCGGCCATACGGCACTGACACCGGAGTACGCCGCGCCGGAGCAGTTCACCGGCACGCCGGGTGGCGTTGCCAGCGACGTCTACGCCTTGGGCGTGATCGCCTACGAGCTGATCAGTGGTGTGCTGCCGCACAACCGCAGCCGTGAGCATCGGCTGCGCGCAGCCCAAACCGGTGACGGCGACATGCCGCAGGCGTTGTCGCAGGCGATCACCCGGCGCCGCGGCAACGTTGCCGATGGCGATGGCGACGGCACGCTGGCAGCGGACGATCTCGGGCAGCGGTTGCGCACCCGCGCGATCTCGCTGATCGGCTATCGTCGCCTGGTCCGTGGCGATCTGAGCCGGATCATCGACACCGCGCTGGCCCATGAACCCGGCCGTCGCTACGCCACCGTCGCCGCCTTCGCCGAGGACCTGCGCCGCTGGCTGGCCGGCGCGCCGGTGCAGGTCGCCGGAAACCGGTTCGGCTATCGCCTGGGCAAGTTCGTCTGGCGCCATCGCGTGGTGGTTTCGCTGGCGACGGTGCTGCTGCTGGCGTTGCTGGTCGCCAGCGTGGCTGCGGTGCGCAATGCGTGGCAGGCGCGTCAGCAGGCGGCCGTGGCGCTGGCCGAGCTGGAGCGTTCCAACGCGGTGCGCGACTACGTGATGCTGATGTTCCGCACCGCCAGCGAAGGTCACGATGGTGCCAGCGTGACCGCCCGTGAAGTCATCCGCAACGGCGCCGATCACCTGATCGAGCAGTTCCGCAACGATCCAGCCACCGGCGCCACCACGGCACTGATGCTGGCGGAACTGTTCCTGCTGCTTGGTGACAACGAAGGCGCACGGCCGCTGCTGGAGCGGATCGTCGACTGGCCCGGCGGCGGGATCGCGCCCGATGTGCTGGCACAGGCCCGGTTCGTGCTGGCCCAGGTGGCCTATTTCCGCGGCGACACCGAACGCGCCCAGTCGTTGCTGACCAGCGCTGCCGACTGGTGGCGCGGCCAGGGCCGCCGCTACCGCAACCGGCTCAACGAGAGTGCGGTGCTGCAATCGCAACTGCAACGCGCGACCGGTGACGTGGCTGCGGCCATACGCACGCTGGAACAGGCGATCGAGGAACGCGGGCAACGCCTGCAACTGCACGATCGCGAACTGGCGATCATGCAGGCGACCCTGGCGTTGGCGTTGATCCAGGCCGGGCAACACGAGGCCGCCTACTCGCAGGCCGATGCCGGCTATCGCCTGTTCGAGCAAATGGGGCTGGCGCGCTCCACGGTCGGCCTGGGTGCGATCAACAACCGTGCCGTCGCGGCCATGCATCTGGGACAACTCGAGCGCGCCGAAACCGACTTCCGCACGGTGGCGGGGATCCTGGCCGAGCTGTACGGCGAATCGCCGCAACTGGCGACCATGCAGAACAATCTGGCCCGGATCCTGATCCGACAAGGGCAGGTCGAACAGGCCGCGACGCTGCTGGAAAGTGCACTGCGCATGGCCACAGCGCAGGACGGCGAACAGGGTCGCTCGACCCTGCTGCCGCGGGTCAATCTCGCCGAGGCACTGGCCACGCTGGGGCGGCTCGACGAGGCACGCCCGCTGGCCGAAGCGGCAGTGGCCATCGGCACCGGTAGCTACGGCGAGAACAGCCTGTACACGGCCCTGGGTCATCGCGCCCGCGCCCATGTCCGCCTCGCCGAGCATGACTACAACGGCGCCCGCGACGATCTGGATCGCGCCCAGGTGGCGTTTTCGACCATGGGCGCCGGCGGCCAGGACTACCTGCGCAGTCTGGAGCCGTTGCGCGCGCGCCTGCCGACCAGCGCTCGTTAGGGCTCGCGCCGGCGCGGTGCGCATTGGCACCATCACGGCCGCGTGTCGGCATGGCGCGAGCGACATGCTTCATCGCGCAGGCGCAGCGGCATCGCGACGACCGGGTTTCCGGCATAGCGAAGGCCTTCGCGTCAGCGCCGGAATCCACGGCGCAGTTGCTGCCACAACGGCAGCTTTGGGCACACCGGCTGAGCTGGCGCGGTGTTACCGTGGCGACAGCGGTAGCGATGTTCCTGCTTGCGCCACGTCCGTGTCGCCGGTGCATCGTTGCCGCACGCCAGGTCCATCGACCAGACCGGTACGGTGATCACCGTGTCGGTTCTGGCGATCCAGCCAGAGGAATACCCGCATGATCCAGCTCACCGTCAATGGCCAGCCCCACCAGTTCGAGGGCGATCCCGACATGCCCCTGTTGTGGTACCTGCGCGACGAACTGGGCCTGACCGGCAGCAAGTTCGGCTGCGGCATGGCCTTGTGCGGTGCCTGCACGGTGCATCTGGACGGCGAGGCGATGCGCTCATGCTCGCTGCCGATGGCGGCCGTGGCCGACCAGAACATCACCACCATCGAAGGCCTGTCGCCTGACGGCAGCCATCCGGTGCAGAAGGCCTGGCAGGAACTCAACGTCGCCCAGTGCGGCTACTGTCAGACCGGGCAGATCATGCAGGCGGCGTCGCTGCTGCGCGCCACCCCCAATCCCAGCGATGCCCAGATCGATGCCGCGATGACCGGCAACCTCTGCCGCTGCGGCACCTACACCCGCATCCGGTCCGCCATCCATGCCGCTGCCGGCAACGGCGGTGAGGCATGAACGCGATGATCAAGCCCGGACACGATGACGACGGCTTCCGCGTCGGCCGCCGCGGCTTTCTGGCCGGTTTCGGCGCCGGTGCGCTGATCCTGGCGGTCGGCCTGCGCGCCGGTCGGCTCGGCGCCGAAGAAGCCGCGTCGGTGCGCAAATGGGGCGGCGACGCCATGCCCGGCGGCCTCAAGGACGATCCGCGCCTGTTCGTGATCATCGCCGCCGACGGCGCGGTGACCCTGGTCAACCATCGCGCCGAGATGGGCCAGGGCGTGCGCACCAGCATCGCGATGATCCTGGCCGACGAGCTGGAGGCGGACTGGGCCCGGGTGTCGGTGGTGCAGGCACCGGGCGAAGAGGAAAAGTTCGGCAACCAGAACACCGACGGTTCGCGCAGCATCCGGCACAACTTCGAGCCGCTGCGACGCGCCGGCGCCGCCGCCCGGCAGATGCTGGAAGCCGCCGCCGCCGCGCGCTGGTCGGTGGCTGTGGCCAGCGTCCGCGCCGAGAGCCACGAAGTCGTGCACGCGGCCAGCGGGCGTCGTCTGGGTTTCGGTGACCTGGCCGAAGCGGCGGCGGAACTGGCGGTGCCGGCGACCGCCGAATTGCGCCTGAAGACACCCGCGCAGTTCCGCTACATCGGCAAGGACGGCATCGGCCTGATCGACAACGCCGACATCGTCACCGGCAAGGCGCAGTACGGCATCGATGTGCGTGTGCCGGACATGCTCTACGCGGTGGTGGCGCGGCCGCCGGTCTACGGCGGCAAGGTTCGCCAGGTCGATACGACGGCCGCGGAGAAGGTGCCGGGCGTGCTGAAGGTGCTGCGCCTGGACAGCCCCGCGGTGCCCTCGATGTTCCTGCCGTTGGGCGGCGTCGCGGTGATCGCGCGCAATACCTGGGCGGCGATCCAGGGCCGCAACGCGCTGGTGATCGACTGGGACGACGGCGACAACGGCAGCTACGACTCCGCCGACTATCGCAAATCGCTGGAAGCAGCCGCGCGTGCACCCGGCAAGGAGATCCGCAACCACGGCGATGTCTACGCGGCACTGAAGTCGGCCGCCAAGCGCATCGAGGTCGAGTACTACATGCCGCACAACGCGCATGCGGCGATGGAACCGCCGGCAGCAACGGTGCGGATCGCGGACGGACGCGTCGATGCCTGGGCCTGCGTGCAGGGCCCGGAAGCCACGCGCGCGACCCTGGCGCAGGTGCTGGCTGTCGACGCGGCCACCGTGCATGTCCACCAGACGCTTCTGGGCGGTGGCTTCGGACGCAAGTCCAAGCCGGATTTCGTCGCCGAAGCGGCGCTGCTGTCGCGGGCCATGGACGGTCGAGCGCTGAAGGTCACCTGGACCCGCGAGGATGACATCGTCCACGACTATTTCCACACCGTCGCGCTGGAACGCATCGAAGCCGGCATCGACGCGGACGGCAAGCCGATCGCCTGGCTGCACCGGACCACGGCGCCGTCGATCAGCTCGCTGTTCGGCCCGGATTCCGGCCACCAGGCCAGCTTCGAGCTGGGCATGGGCCTGACCGATCTGGCCTTCGACGTGGCCAACCTGCGCATCGAGAATCCGCAGGCCAAGGCGCATACCCGCATCGGCTGGTTCCGCGCCGTCTACAACCTGCCGCACTGCTTCGCCACGCAGTCGGCCGTGGCCGAACTGGCGCACGCGGCCGGCGCCGATCCCAAGGAGTTCCTGCTCGACCTGATCGGCGCACCGCGGCAGTTCAATGCCGAGGGCTGGGACAACGCCAACTACGGCGAGAACCCGGCGCTGTATCCGATCGATGCCGCGCGCCTGCGTCGGGTTGTCGAAGTGGTCGCGGAAAAAGCCGGCTGGGGCCGCGAACTGCCGCAGGGCCACGGACTGGGCATCGCCGGTCATCGCAGCTTCGCCAGCTACACCGCCGTGGTCGTCGAGGTGGCGATGGACGCTGCCGGCAATGTCTCGATTCCGCGCGTGGACATCGCCATTGATTGCGGCCCGCAGGTCAATCCCGAACGCGTGCGTTCGCAGATGGAAGGTGCGGTGATCCAGGGCGTGAGCCTGGCCATGCTGGGCGAGATCAGCTTCGCCGAGGGTCGGCCGGTGCAGAGCAACTTCCACGACTATCCACTCACCCGCATCAATGCCGCGCCGCGCGTGATCCACGTCCACGCGGTCAACAGCCAGGACTGGGCGGCGCCGCTGGGTGGCGTCGGTGAACCAGGCCTGCCGCCGGTGATTCCGGCGTTGACCAACGCCATCTTCGCGGCCACCGGCAAGCGCATCCGCACGCTGCCGGTCGGCAATCAGTTGAAGGCAACGGCGTAAGTCGATGAGCACCAGCGCCGCAGGCAATGTCACGCCGCTGCGTCGCGGCTGCGGCAGCGATGCCGAGCCCGGCGATGTAGTGGTCCTGCTGGGCGTCGGCGGTCCGCGCGCCGCGATCACGCATCTGCGTGCCGCCATAACACGCCTCGACGACGATCCGGCGGTGATGGCGCTGGTGATCGCCACCAGCGGATCGACCTATGTCAAACCCGGCACCGTGATCGCGCTGCAGGCCTCGGGCCAGCGCACCGGCTGGCTCAGCGGCGGCTGTCTGGAAGCGACTCTGGAAGCCGACGCCCACAGCGCTGCCGAAAGCGGACGCGCCGCGCTGATTGCCTACGACACCCGCGAGGAGTTCGACCGCTGGACCGGCAACGGTTGCCGTGGCCTGGTGCAGGTGTTGCTGCTGCCGCTCGCCTTGCTCGATGGCGTCGAAGCCCTGTTCGACGACTGGCTGGCTGGCGATGGCGCGCTGATCTGGCAGGCGCAAGCTGGTGTCGGCGTATGTGCGCGGCTCGGTGACCGCGAACGGGTCTGGCCCATCGACGGCGAAGTATTCAGCAGCAACAACGATCCCTGGTCCGTGAGCATCGCGCCCGCTCCGCGCGTACTGGTGTTCGGCGCAGGCCCGGAGTCGGATCTTCTGCTGCCGGCGCTGCGTCAACTGGGCTGGCAGGTCGATCTGGTCGAGCGGCGACCGCGCTGGCTGTCACGCACCCCGCTGGCCGACCAGCATCATCTGAGCGCACCGCTGGCCGCCGCTGCGCATCTGGATCTGCACCACTACCGCGCCGCGCTGGTGATGAACCACGACTTCGAGCTCGACCGCGAAGCGCTCTCGTTGCTGGCGCCATCGTCACTGCCCTGGATTGGTCTGCTGGGTCCGCGCGCGCGTCGCGATGAACTGCTGCAACTGCTCGGCGGCGACGCCGCGCGCGCCTTGTCGCCACGCCTGCATGGCCCGGTCGGCCTGAATCTGGGCGGCACCGGACCGGAAGCCATCGCCATCGCCATCCTGGCGCAACTGCAGCAACTCACCGGCAACGACCCGGAGCTCACCGCAAACCCGGTCGCTCGAGCGTGACCAGCCAGCACGCCGCGTTGCTGCTGGCAGCCGGCGGCAGTCGACGGCTCGGCCAGCCCAAGCAACTGCTCCGTCGCGATGGCGTCCCGCTGATTCGCCACAGCGCGTTGCTGGCACTGGCTACGCAACCAGCACGGCTCGTCGTCGTTTTGGGAGACGAGGCGCCAACCATGCAACACGCCTTGCAAGGCTTGCCGCTGGACACCATCGTCAACACCGACTGGTCGAGCGGCATGGCTGGCTCGCTGCGCACCGGCGTGCGCGCACTGGCGGGACATACCGGTGCCCTGCTGGTGCTCGGTGTCGATCAGCCGGCGCTGGACAGTGGTCATCTGCACTCGCTGCTGTCGGCCTTCGACGACACTCGGGACGTGGTCAGTGCCTACGCCGGTATCACCGGCATTCCCGCCCTGCTGCGACCGCAGATGCTCTCCCGCGTCGACGATCTCGACGGCGATCGCGGTTTTGGGGTCTTGCTGCGCAACACGTTGCCACCGCCGTACAGCATCACCAACGAATCGCTGGCGCTGGACATCGACACCGTCGATGCACTGGCGCTGGCGCGCCGGTCCGGCTGGATCGATCCGGACTGAACAACGGTTTCCTGGACCGGCGACGATTTCAACGCGGCAAGCGCCGCGCTACCTTGTGCATCGCCACCGCATCAACGCGGCAGTTCTGCCAGGCGGTGTTCCAGGTAGCGGCGCTCGGGCGCCTGCCGCGCCAATGCCAGCGCGCGCTGCCAGGCGCTGCGTGCCTCGTCGCCGCGATCCAGTTGTTGCAGCAGATCGGCCCGGGCGGCGTGGGCCAGGTGGTAGTCGACCAGTTCGCCGCGGGCGAGCAGCGCGTCGATCAGCGCCAGGCCGGCTTCGGGGCCATCGCGCATGGCCACCGCGGCGGCGCGATTGAGTTCGGCCACCGGTGACGGATCGGCCTTGAGCAACACGTCGTACAGGGTGACCACGCGTTCCCAATTGGTGTCGGTGGCGCGCTCGGGCAGGGCGTGCTCGGCGGCGATCGCCGCCTGCACGGTGTAGCTGCCGATCTCGCCGCTGGCGAAGGCGCGGCGCACCAGCGCGCGGCCTTCCAGGATGCAGGCGCGATCCCAGCGGCTGCGGTCCTGGTCGGCCAGACGCACCAGTTCGCCGTCTGGCGAAACGCGTGTTTCACGACGCGATTCGTGCAGCAGCATCAAGGCCAGCAAGCCCATCACTTCGGCGTCGGGCAGCAGCTCCAGCAGCACACGGGTCAAGCGGATGGCCTCATCAGCCAGCTCGCGCCGGTGCCAGTGGTCGCCGGCCGATGCCGTGTAGCCCTCGTTGAAGACCAGGTAGATCACCTGCAGCACGCTGGCCAGGCGCTCGGGCAGCTCGGCCTGTGTGGGCACGGCGTAGGGAATGGCCTGCTCGCGGATGCGGTTCTTGGCGCGGACGATGCGCTGGGCGATGGTCGGCACCGGCGCCAGGAAGGCGCGGGCGATCTCCTCGGTGGTCAGGTCACAGACTTCGCGCAGGGTGAGTGCGATGCGGGCGTCGTGCGGCAGCGCCGGGTGGCAGCAGGTGAACACCAGCCGGAGGCGATCGTCCTCGACCTCGTCCAGGGCCTGATCGGCGGGATCGCGGCTTTCGCCATGCAGACGCTGCGCGATCTCGTCCAGCGAGGCATCGAAGCGGGCGCGCCGGCGCAGCGCGTCGATGGTCTTGAAGCGTCCGGCAGAGACCAGCCAGGCGCGCGGATTGTCCGGCACGCCCTGCTCGGGCCATTGCTCGACGGCGGCGCGGAAGGCTTCGTGCAGCGCCTCCTCGGCAAGGTCGAAATCACCGAGCAGACGGATCAGCGTGGCCAGCACGCGCCGCGATTCCTGCCGGTAGACGGCGTCGACCCGAACCCGGATCGACGCCGTGTCGGTGCCGGTCATGGCCCGACGAAGACCTCGGCAATCGGCCTCACCTCAACCGCGCCGGTGCGCGCCCAGGGAAACTCGGACGCCAGCCGGATCGCCTCGTTGAGATCGCGCGCCTCGATCAGGTTGTAGCCGGCCAGGTATTCCTTGGTTTCGGCGAACGGCCCGTCGGTGACCGCGGTCTTGCCGTCACGGATGCGCACGGTCACCGCCTGTGCCGGACGCTCCAGTCGCGCCGAGCTGGTCAGCTGGCCGCGCTGCGCCATCTCGCCGGCGTGGCCGATGCAGTAATCCATGCGCCGGTCGAACTCCTCCTTGGGCAGGGCGTCGAGCAGTGCGTGGTCGTTGTAGATCAGCAGCAGGTACTTCATGCGTGGCTCCGTGTTTCGTGGATGAACGTTCCTGGTCGATCCGCGTTCGGCGGATTCGACAGGACGATCGCCGGGTGACCGAGCATAGTCGTTGCCGGTGGCCGGCCGTGGGAACCGGTGGTGAACGGTGGCCGGGGTCGGTGAAGCGGCGGCGACGTTCCCTTCACCGGTCCGGAATGCCGGGATGATTGATGATGCCGTGTCGATTCCGGGGTTCCGGCTTCGACCAGAGCTTGTCCACCCGGTCAAGGGTGCCGACAACCCAAACCCACCTCCGGAGAACGATCACCATGAACAGCTACGTCGACGGCTTCGTCCTGCCCCTGGCCAAGGACAAGATCGAGGAATACCGGCGCATTTCCCAGAAGGCCGGCGAAATCTGGCGCGAACACGGCGCCCTGGCCTACCACGAGTGCGTCGGCGAGGACCTGGAAGTGGAGGGCATGCTGTCGTTCCGCCAGCTGGCCGGGGCCAAGGCCGACGAAACGGTGATCTTCGCCTGGATCGTCTACCCCTCGCGCGCCGAACGCGACCGGATCAACGCCCAGGTCATGGCCGATCCACGCCTGACCGGCATGGGTCCGGAAACCTGCCCGTTCGATAGCGCGCGCATGGCCTACGGCGGATTCCAGGGGCTGGTCTCGCTGACGGCCTGACCCCCCCCACCGACACCCTTTTCCCGGCACGTTGCCTGCCACCTGCCAACGAGATCACCGACCATGAACACACCGAACCTGCCGACCCTGATCCCGCACATTCCCGTCAGCGACGGCGAGGCCGCCATCGCCTTCTACGACACCGCCTTCGGCTTCACCCTGCAGGGCAAGCACGCCGCCGAAGACGGCAAGCGGCTGATGCATGCGCATCTGGAACGCGACGGAAGCGCGCTGTTCCTGCACGACGAGTTCCCCGAGTACGGCGCTTGCCCCGGTGCGATCGCACCGCAGCGCCTGGGCGGTTCCAGCTGCACGCTGCATCTGGAAGTGCCTGATGCCGACGTGGCCTGGCAGCGCGCGCTGGATGCCGGTGCCACCGTGGCCATGCCGCTGGACAACCAGTTCTGGGGCGCCCGCTACGGCGTGCTCACCGATCCGTTCGGCCATACGTGGTCGATCGGTGGCCCGATCCGGGAATAGCGCGTCACGCCGACCGCTGCCGACTCGCTTCATCGTCATCCGCACACGGCACCGGTTCTGGCCGGCTGCCGCCACTATCCACGGGAAATCGCCATGTCCCAGAAGATCTTCGTCAACCTGCCGGTCGCCGACCTCGACCAGTCGATCGCCTACTTCACCGCGCTGGGCTACCGCTTCAATCCGCAGTTCACCGACGACACCGCGACCTGCATGATCGTGTCGGACGCAATCTTCGTGATGCTGCTGACGCGCAAGCGCTTCGCCGACTTCACCCCGCACCCGATCGCCGACGCCCACGCCAGCACGCAGGTACTGATCGCCCTGGATTTCCCCGACCGCGCCGCCGTCGATGCCATCGCCGACAAGGCCCTGGCCAATGGCGGTCGGGCAGCGCGGCCAGCCGATGATCTGGGTTTCATGTACCAGCGCAGCATCGCCGATCTGGACGGCCACATCTGGGAGTACTTCCACATGGACATGTCCGCGCTGCCGGCGGCGCCGGATTGATGCCACGGGAGCTGTCGCGAATCGGCTATCAGGATCTCCCTCGCGGGCCGACCCGTGGCACCAGGACATGAAAAGCCAGGCGAGACCGGCCCAGGCCGGTCCCGCGACGATGAAGCCGCCGCTGATGCTGCCGGCGGCCGCTTCCAGCTACTCGGCCCTACTGGGTCAAACACGCCAACATCTGACTAGCCAGCAACTATTCTATTGGTCAGTGTCCCATGGCTTCAGCCGTGATGACGATCATCGTCGCAGTTACGCTGCCATGGCTATCGGGGGGGGGGTAAATATGCGTTGGCATCTGGTCTTCTGGCTATGTTCTGCCCTCATCGGTTGCGCATACTTTGATTCCTGGGAAGAGTCAAATGGAGGAGCTGTTGGCCGCCCTTGGGAGGAAATCGCAAAACTATGGGGTCCGGAAGATCAGACGTGGATTCGTGATGACGGCAAGACGATCTACAGGTATCACCTCAAAAGGCTCGATCCTTCCTGCGTCCACTATTGGGTGGTCGATGAGCAGGGAGTGATCGTGGACTTCTACTACGACGGATACTGTCGGCCGATCGGTTGAAACGCTTGGTCTATGGCTTGGCATTACATCTCATAGCCCGATGAACGACGGTGTCGGAGGCGATGGCCATGCGTGTACTTTGCTTGATCGTCGCGGCTCTTTCGGTGATGGCCGCAAGCTGCACACCCATGTAAGGCTTCGCGGGACCGGCCGAAGCCGGTCCCGCGAAGCTGAAGCCGCATGTTTGGATCATCCGATCCGGGTGCCCGGTGCGACCCGATCCCGGTACCTACTCGAAACCGTCAGCGAAAATGACGTCGCCGCGATCGAAGATGCTCACCGATTCCAGCGCCACGAACAGGCCTTCGCCGCTTTGCGACTCGATGTTCCACGCCGCCTTCTCGAAGTCGTCCGGTCCGAACTGACGGTTGATACGGATCAGGTCATCGGAATCGAACAGGTCACCGCCAGGATTGAACAACTCGAATTCCAGCCCCTGACCCGGCGTGGTGGTGGCGGTACGGAACAGGTGGATACCGTCTGACTTGGGATAGTCGTTGGTGATGAGCACACGCGGCCCGAACTCGGTGGGGGTGACGGTTTCCGAGGCCTCGGCGGCAACCATGCGCAACGAGCCGGGCACGATGCGGTAGCCGGTGGCCTGGCCGGGCGCGCCTTCGGTCGGGTCTTCGGTGGTCAGGATCGCGGTCAGGGTCACCGGCGTCTCGATCGCCACGCCCGCGAACGGGCCTTCGGCGAGGTCGTTCCAGACCACGGTGCCCTCTGCCGTCAGCACCGCTTCGGTGGCTTCATCGCTGTGCAGAGTGGCCAGGAATGACTGGAACCCGACCGCGGGCGGCGGCGGTAAACCCCAACCGGCCAGCACCTTGCCGTCACCGGACACCGCCGAACCAGTCATCAGCAACCAGCCTTCGGGCACCTCGACGCCGTTGTCGGCCAGATAGTTGGCGAGGGTGACCATGCCGGTGTCCGGCGTCCAGATCACGGCTTCGCGATTGAACCCGAAACCGCTGGCGCCGATCACCACGTTGCCGTCGTTGCTGACATCGAAGCCGTAGGCCAGACCCATCATGCCGATGAAGCCAATCGGCTGGACGCCGGTTTCCGCGCTCCAGCGCCAGGCCTGCTGACCGTGCCCGGAACCGACCACGACGCGCCCGTCAGGAGTCACCGCCAGCGCTTCGCCAACCGGATTGCCGTCACCGTCGACCAGGTCGATCGGCTGACCGTCGAGCCAGATCACGCCCGAGCGATAGCCGTTGGCCTGGTCATTCCAGCCGACGATCACCGTGCCGTCGGCGCTGATCGCGTTGGCGCGCGAATAGCTGTCGGGACGATTCACCGGCAATCGGGTCATGCCCGTTTCCCCGGTCCAGCGAAACGCGACCGCGTGGTTGTTTTCGTTGTAGGCCAGACCGACCGCGATGCCGGTGTCGGACACGTCGTAGGCGCTGCTCAAGGTACCGTCCAGGCCACCGATGTTGCCGGGGAAGCCGCCGATGAGCACCGGGCCGACGATATCGCTGTTGCTGTAGAACACAGCCGCCACTTCGTTGCCGTCTCCGTCCAGCGCGGATCCGGCGATCGGTTGTGCCCAGCGGCTCATGCCTTGACTGCCGGTGGCGCCGACGATCATGGTGTCGCCTCGGTCCTTGGCCCAGCGCCAGGCGGCTTCACCACCAAGAATGCCGGTGGCGATGCGCCCGTTCTCGGAGATCGAGGTCAGCTGCCCACTGGCCGGCCCGACGGCTTCGAAGCTGGTCGCCGTCACGGCGCCCGCCTGCAGGCTCAGCGCCAGGGCAAGACCGGGAAGAAGATGTGTACGCATGGATTGCTTGCCTCTTTGTTGTATGGAAACCCGTCGCATCGACGCCGGTCACCAGGACCAAATGCCGACCGAAGCCGGAAAGGGATGCGACGAGTGGCTGCACCGTTGCGGAATCATCGCGACAGCGCTTGAGTGGACCGTTCCGGAACGCTTCGCAGACGATTTGTTTTCGATTTATAATTTATAAATCAATAGCTTGGCGATGCGCGCGCTCATTGGTCCATGATCCAGGCCGGCAGGACGCGCTCGCCGGCCTGCCGACGCGCTCGGGCCAGCGCAGCCTGCTGCCGCGGCAGGTCGTCCTGGGAGCGGGCGATGGCCGCATCAAGCAGTGCCACGCGCGGATCACCCTCTGCCCAGGGCTGCAGCAGTTCGAACTGTCGTTGCGCCTGGTCGGGATGACCGGACGCCAGCAGGGCCTCGGCCAACGCCAGGCCCACTTCGAGCTGATCCACCGGCGCCAGCCGGATTCGGCCTGCCTCATCCCAGATGCCGCGCAAGGTCTCGATCCGGGTCGCGATGCCGTCCAGGCCCGGGGTCGCACGGGCCCGGGCCAGCTGCTGCCGAACCGCCCAGCGACCTTCCCGATCCGCACCGGCCACGTCGACAAGCACGGCGAGGGCGCGCTCAGTCCCGGGCTCGTCATCCAGGGCCATGGCTGCCGCCAGCACGAGCTCGGCTGCCCGCCCGCGGGATTCGCGGTCGGTCATCGCCGGATCATCCAGGGCCTGCGAGGCCTGCTCGCGGACCCGCGTCCAGTCACGCCGCGCCTCGGCGATCAGGGCGCGATACAGCGGCAGCAGGATCGCCGGCTGATCGGCGCTGACATCGCGGTACTGGTCTGCCAACCGCTCGGCCTGCGTCAGCTCGCCGTTGGCCACCGCAACCCGCAGCGCCAGTCCGAGCGCCTGTCGTCGTACGCGGATGTTCTCCGTGCCCGCCGCCAGACTCACCGCCCGTGCCGATGGCTCCCGAGCCGCCATGGGCTGGGCGAGAAACAGGCGCGTCCAGGCGATGCTCTGCTGCAGGCTGGATTGCTCATCGGCACCACCGAAGCGCAGCACCACCGGCTCCGCCAGCAGGAAACGGTCGATGGCTTCGTGCGGTCGACCTGATTCCATCGCATGCAAGCCCAGGTTGATCAGCGTACGCGCATACGCCAGTCGATCGCCGCCGTGCTGCTGCAGCGCGGCCGCGCGCGCCAGGCTGGCACCGGCGTCGACCATCCGGCCTTGCATCTGCTGGGTCACACCCAGACCGTTCAGCGCTTCGCCCTGCAACGCCGGACTGCCGGCTTCGTCCAACAGTTCCAGTGCCCGCATCAGCGCCTGTTCGGCCGGAGGCAGGTCGCCGGCACGGATGCGGGCATTGCCGCTGCGGATCAAGGCCAGTGCCCGCGTGCTGTCATCGATGTCCTCGCGGGCCAGCACGGCATCGATCATGGCCAGCGCACGCTCGCTGTCTCCCAGGCGATAGCGCGCCTGCGCCAGCTTGAGCTGGATCAGCGGATCTGCAGCGACGGTCGCCGGCGCCTGCGTGAGCACCGATTCGGCCTCGGCCAGTCGACCCGCCAACAGCGCCGCTTCCGCCCGCGCGAGCAATTCCGCCTGTGCACCGCCTCCTGCCAGCGAGTGGTCGACCAGACCCTGGCTGGCCAGCAGCGCAGCACCGGCTTGCCGGGCTGCAGCAAGCAGGTCGGCATCGACGCCGCGGAACAAGGCTGGCGCGCGTTCAGGATCATGCACGGTGAGACTGATGCGCCAACGGTGATCCACCTGGGCGCTGTGTGGCTGCACGACATGGCGGCTGCCGCTGGCCGCTCGCAGATTGCCGATGTCGGGCGGTTGCCCCGGCGCCGCGAACTCATTGGCCAGGGTGAGCGCCTGATGGCTGGGCAGCACCACCAGACCGCCTCGACGCAACTGTTCGGCGATCGCATCCATGGCGCCCAGACGGATCCACTCCGGCGCGGCTGGACCCTCTCCGACCACCGGCAACACCAGCCAGGTGTCAGCCTCTTCGCCTGAGCTGTCGGGACGTGCCGGCGACGCGCGGTCGCGCTCTGCCCACCAGAGCATCAGCCCAAGCGATGTCGCCATCAGGATCACGACCAGCGTGGCCAGCCTCCGCGGTCGCCACGGCGCCGACCGGTTTTCTTCCGCGGACGGTACCGTGGTCGCAGGCCAGGCCATGTCGTCCTGAGGGTCCGAAACGGTCACCGGTGCGACCCAGCGATAGCCGAACCGGGGCACGGTGCGGATCCATTCCTGTCCGCCACCGTCCTCGGCCAGCGTGCGCCGGATCCGCAGCACGGTCTGAGCGACCAGGGTGTCGCTGACGTCGACCCGGCCCCAGACCGCCGAAATCAGTTCATCGCGACCGACCGCGCGCTCGCGATGGGCGATCAGGTAGAGCAGACAGTCGAGCGCGCGTGGTGGCAAGGCAACCTGCCTGCGATCGCGCCAGAGCTCGCGTGCCTGTGGCAACACGGACCAGTCGCCGAAACGGATGGCGGCCGGATTCACGGTGGCAACAGTCGATTCGCCATGGCTCAAGAATAGGGCGATGCTGCTGCGGCTGCCCATGGCTTCCGGCACGCGCGATCCGTGCGCGAGCCCGCCTAGGCTGCGGCCACAACTCTTCCGGGGACTTCATCATGCGCAGCATCGCCCTCCTGTCTGGCCTGCTTCTGGCCGGCACCGCCCTGGGTCAAACGACCGTCGCCGACAAGGCGAGCATCGTCGGCTACAGCGAAAAGCTGCTGGAACAGGCGGCGAGTGAAGATGGACCGGGCATGGCCATCCTGGTCGCGCGCGGCGACGAGGTGCTCTGGCGTGCCGCGCGCGGCAAGGCCAGCGTTGAACTGGACGTGCCACTGACGCCGGACCACGTGTTCCGGCTGGCTTCGGTGAGCAAGCAGTTCGCTGCCGCGGGCCTGCTCAAGCTGGTCGACGCCGGCAAGGTGTCGCTGGACGATCCGCTGACGAAGTTCGTTCCCGGCTACCCGAACGGCGATGCCATCACCGTGCGCATGCTGCTCGACCACACCTCCGGCATCCGCAGCTACACCGACATTCCCGGGATGATGGACGGGCCGATCATGAAGGATCTGGACACGGCCGGTTTGATCGCCACCTTCCGCGACGAGCCGGTCGACTTCGCCCCGGGCGAACGCTGGCACTACAACAATTCCGGCTACGTGCTGGTCGGCGCGGTGATCGAGGCGGCCAGTGGCAAGTCCTGGCATGCCTGGCTGGACGAAGCCCTGTTCCAGCCGCTGGGCATGCGCCACAGCGGCTACGGCAACCAGGCCGAGCGGATCATTCCCGGTCATGTCACCGGTTACACGCTGAACGACGGGCACTGGGCACAGGCCCGCTACCTGAGCATGACCCAGCCGCACGCCGCCGGTGCGCTGTCGTCAACGGTCGACGATCTGCTGCGCTGGAATCGCGGCCTGCATGGCGGCAAGGTACTGGCCGCCGACACCTACCAGAAGATGATCACCCCGGCCGGCAAGGCGGTGGAGTTCACCTATGGCTTCGGCATCAATGCCGATACCTTGCGCGGCGAACGCATGCTGCAGCATGGCGGCGGCATCAACGGCTTCAGCACCTTCCTGATCTACCTGCCGGACACCGAACTCACCGTCGCGGTCTTGTACAACGCCGACGACGGCAAGCCCGGTGCCATCGGCGCAGCCACCGTTGCCCGCATGATCGCCGCGCAGGCGATCGGCAAGCCCTATCCGGCCAAGCAGCCGATCACCGTCGACGAGGCCACGCTCAAGACCTACGAAGGCGTCTACCGGGTCGATGAGAGCGCCACCCGCGTCCTGCGTGTGGTCGATGGCCGACTGACCTCGCAGCGGACCGGCGGCGCGCCCTTCGCCTTGATTCCGGTCGGCAAGGACACCTTCGCGTTCGAGGACGGTTTCACCCGGATGGTGATCGAGCGTGACGACAGCGGTACCATCACCGGCATGCGCCTGTTCCCCGAAGACGAAGGCGAAGGCCAGGTCGCCCCGCTGACTGACGAACCGCTGCCAGCTGCGCGCAGCGAGATCACCCTGCCGCGCGAGGCCAGGGAACGCCTGGTCGGTAGCTACCGCCACGAGGGCATGACAATGGTGATCGCGCTGGACGGCGAGACGCTCAAGGCGAAACTCGACAGCCAGGATGCCCACGAGATCTTCGCCGAGACGCCGAACCGGTTCTTCCTCAAGGTGGTCGAGGCGACGCTGGAGTTCGCGCCCGAACAGGGCACGCCGGCAACGATGACCCTGCGTCAGGGGCCGGCGGTGCTCGAGTTCAAGCGCGCCCGCTGAAACCGGCCATTCGCGTTTCACCCCAACCTGGTGCGCCAACGATTCGGGAACCGCCGGCATGGGATACGCGAAAATGCCTCGACAACAAGCCACGGCGATGCCCGACGCAGGGAGAACCGCCCTGGGCCGTGACCGAAAAGACCTGGTCAGTTGGCGAGCAGCCCGTTTTCCAGCGCGTGGCGATAGAGCTCCATGTCGCTGCGGGCGTCCAGCTTCCTCAACAACTGGCTGCGGTGCACATAGGCGGTCTTGGCGCTGATGCCCAGCTCGGCGGCCACCTGCTTCGGCGCCTTTCCCCGCGCCAGCAGGATGAGCACTTCGCGTTCGCGGACTGTCAGGTGCGGGAGCGGGTCTGGCTGGCGGCTGCGGGAGAAGGCGCGCAGGTCCGAGCTCAGATAGACACGGTTCGCCAGCACGGCGCGGATACCGGCCACCAGTTCGTCCGGCGCCGCCGCCTTGCTGATGTACGCGTTGGCGCCCGACTGCATCGCTTCGCTGATGTAGGGCTCCCGGTCGTGCATGCTCAGCACGACGACGCGCAGCGTCGGCGAGCGCCGGCATAGCCGCGGCAATGCTGCCAGGCCGCTCATCGACGGCATCGAAATATCCAGCACCAGCACGTCCCAGGCTCTGCCGGCCGCCAGCGCCGCCTCGGCGTCGGCGACCGAACCGAACTCCCCGGCGACCGACATGTCCGGCTCGCGCTCGATCAGCGCCCGGAAGCCCTCGCGCACGATGGCATGGTCGTCGATCAGCGCCACCTGGATCATGCGGCCACTGTAGCCGGAACCGGCGCCATCGGCGGGCCTGCTGTCTCGGCTCCGGGTAGGAATAGTTCCTATATCCGGCGAACAGATCGAATGGAACACTCCCAACGATACGAACCTCATGGAAAGCGTTGCACATGCTTGTGTCTCGCCGCCTCGCCGTTCTCGCCCCGCCCATCGTCGCCAGTCTTGTCGCCGCCACAACAGTGTCCGCCGTGTCGTTCGACTGCGCCAAGGCATTCAACTGGGTCGAGCGAACCATCTGTGCAGACACAACGCTTGGCGCGCTGGATGACGCCCTCACCAACAACTACCGCGTAATGCTGGCCGCTAACATCGGCGACGGCGCAAAGGCCGACCTTCGCACTACGCAGCGGCAATGGCTGGCCGAACGCAACCAATGCACCGACGCGCACTGCCTGACAACGAAGTATCGGGAACGCATCGACGCCATCTGCGACTACCCGGTCATTTCCGGCGTACACCCCGGTCCAGCCTGCCAATACGCCAGCGACATTTCCACGGCAAGCACTTCCGTCGCCAGCAGCGAATCCGCAATTTCCACTGCTAGCTCCGCAGATCCGGCTGAACCGTCTTTCCCATTGGCCCCCACCACTCAGGCATTCGCCAAACTGGCGCTGGATGACGGCCATTCCGCCACCACATCGGAAGCGAGAACGGGCCACGTCTACCCAAACGACTACGCCATCGCCGTCATGCAAAGCGAAGGCCGGGCAGATTTTCGCAGCGATGCCGACCGCGAATGCGCGCGCCGCGTCGTCGCCAACATCGGCAACATGCGGTCGATGATTCGAAACCGACCTTCCGAGGCCACAACGTGGAACCGCCGGTTGGAAAGCGAAATCGACCAGATTCGCAACTCGGCCTGTCAGCGCAGCCCCAACATTCTGCAGGCCGCCATGACTTTCGTTCGCGATGTCGAGACCGAGATCGCCGCCGAGACCGACCGGCGACGGATTGCCGCCGAAATCCAGGCCGAGGAACTGCGCGAACACGCTGCCCGAACGGCGCTGGCTGAAGCCGAGGCTCGCCTTCAGCGGCAGCGGGAATCCGCCGAGCAGCGCGCCCCCATGCAACAGCGCGTCGCCGAAGCGGAAAGGCAGATTGCCGAGCACAACGCGGAAATCGCGCGATTGCAGGCTCAGGAGCAGCGCGAGAACGAAATCCTCGCCGAACGCGAACGCATCGTGCGCGAAACCGAGCGCGCCCGGTACAACGACGACTTGCGGTCAGGCAAACGACCGATCCGGAACATCGACGATGCCGTCATCGTTTTCGATGCCGAACAAGGCTTCGATATCGTCGCGCGACCCTTGTTGCGTCCGGACTCGAAGCACTATCAACTCCATGGCTTTATCGAACATCACGATGCATCGACGAACAGCTATGTGTTGTATCTCGACCGAGGCCACGCCCGAACCCGATTCGTCGTGTTCACCAATACCGAAACCATCAAGCATGGCGAAGGAAATGCCCGTATTGATGGCATCGTCAAACTGGTCGGCCAGTACATCGCCAATGACGAAACGATTCTCGGCACGACCCATGCAGTCGTTCTGGCCAAGTATGTCGAGTTCCAATAGTTCGCGCCCCGGGACGCGACTGAAATAAGAGGGCAGTAAACATGAGCGACGCCGGCTCCAGCGATGAAGAAGGCGGCAGCAACAAGATAACTAAAACTCAAAAAGTTATCGGCGTTGTGGCCATAATGTGGGTTGCTGGACATTTTATACCGGACGACCCGAAAACGGATGCGATCAGTCACTGCAAACGATTTGTCACGGAAAGGATGAGAGCACCTTCAACCACGTCATTTCCATGGTCCGACGTAATATCAGCCTATGAAATCGGTGGCGGGAACTGGACAGTACGCGGGCATGTAGATTCAGAGAATGGTTTCGGTGCGAAGATCAGAGCGGAATTCACATGCATGCTCAAGATCGACAACGGTGCCACTACTCTTGAGCACATTAGCATCATCTGATGATGGTAATTCCTGGCCTCAACACTCAAGCGCGGTTAGCAAACAAGGAAATCACGATAATGAAGGCGCTACTGAAAGTTTTCCTGCTGCTCATATCGACGCAGGCTACCCATGCAATCGAAGTCTGGCACACGGAAACGGTATGGGCCGGCATGGGGCAATGCAGCGCGCACTTCTCATTCGACGGTGGCGGTCTTGACGACGCCCTTCACGATCTGCGGGTCGAAGCCACGCTCACGGATGAATCCGGCGCGGCTCGGGGAGAGATCGAACTTCATGTGGACGAGATCGGCGGCTCATCCGTGGCGCGCTATGCCTCGGACATCGTCGAGGGCGAAGAGCTATGCGGCTACCTGATCCTCACCGTTACCTCGGCAACGGCGCAAGCCGACGGCAAGACCGTCGACCTGCTGGCGACCAGACAACTGCGCGCACGTGAGTTCCGGCCCAACAGCATCCGTATCGGCGCGCCTTGAACCATGTCCACGACCAGAACGTTCAAACTCGGCCTTCCGAGAGCCGCATGCGCTGCCATGATTTTTTTGCGCGATGCCGCTGTCGCCAGCTCAAGCGCTGTCCGTGCAGGAGGTCGATTCGGCCGCTGCCGCCGATCTGCGCGTGTATCGGGTCGGTCATGCTTCGCAAGCCGACTTGCGAATCCACTGGATGGTTCACGCCGCCCAGGCCCGTGGCGATTCCTTGTGGCATCGAGCGCGGCCGGGCGAACGGGCGCAGCGCCGCATTCACTTCGTCCGTCATGCGTCCCAGACGGACTTGAAGATCTTCGAGGTGGGACATGCCTCGCAGGCGGGCTGGAACGGACCGGCCCGAGGCCTTGAACTGCGTTGAACCGCAGGAGGTGATTGGTTGCCGCACAATCCGGCAATGAACCGATCGACAGAGCCTTCGATTCCGAACTTGCCGTTCGCGGCCCAGCTTGCGAAGTTGCCGTACGCTGCCCAGGGGATCGCCGTGGCGACGGGGTTCTGGCTGCTGCACGGCGTGCTCGACGGCCATTCGCGGTATTTCTTCTACCTGCCGGTGGGCCTGAGCTTCGCCCTGCTGCTGATGCTGCCGCTGCGCCTGTGGCCATGGCTGCTGGCCAGCGAATGGCTGACCCGGCTGCTGATCGAGATCGAACACAACGGCTTCATGTTTCCGTGGGCGCTGATGGCGGTGATCCCGCAGCCGGTCGGCGCATTCGTCGGTGCGTGGTGGGTGCGCCGCCAGCCGTCCGCGCCGGAGATGGATACCAGCGCCGGCATGGCGCGCGTCCTGGCCGGCATGGCTCTCGCCGCCGCCTGGGCGGCGGCGGCCGGCATCGCGCTGGTGTGGTTCGTTCCCCACTATTGGCTTGAATTGAGCATCAGCCACGGTCTGTTCGGAATCGGCCTTTTTCTCGGCAACGTGACCGGCATGCTGCTGATCGCGCCGACCGTTCTGGCGGGTTACCCGCTTCGCAGCCCCGTCCCGCTCCGGCTGCTGTTCGACCTGGCGATCGGGCTGGCGCTGCCGTTGCTGGTCCTGCTGTATCTGCGGCAAGCCAATGACGACGGATTCTGGATCCACTTCGGCCGCGCGCTGTCGGTGGCGCCGCCGGTGTACTTCGCGCTGCGCTACGGTTGGCGCGGTGCCGCCATCGCCATCACGCTCAGCGGACTGGTGTCGATGCCCTTGCATATTCCAGAGCGCACGCCGCCCGACGAAACCGTGATCGCGCAACTGATGCTGGTGGTCATGGCGTCGGCCGCCCTGCTTCTGGGATCAGCCATGGACGCCTTGCGCGCCAATACGCAGGCTTTGCGCCAGCGCCAGATTGAACTGGAACGAATGGGCAGATCGTTGCGCGAATCAGCCCAACGCAACTTGCGTCTGGAAGAAGAACAGCGTCGCCGCCTGGTCGCCGAACTGCATGACGAACTCGGCCAGGGCATCACCGCCCTGCACACGCGGATCAAGCTGATGGAACCGGACGTGAACGCGAACGGCAGAGGTGAGGCTGTGCGTGCCCTCTATGGCATGTTGGGCAACATGCGCAGCACGGTCAGACATCTCTCGGACTCGCTGCGGCCGGCCGTGCTCGATGAATTCGGTCTGTTGCGCGCCTTGGGAGACGGTCCGTTACGCGATCTTCTGGACCAATCGGGCATCACCTTTGGCTTTACACAGCGCGGCGAATCGGCGTTGGTCGACGCGCTTGAGGCCGACACCCAACTGGCCGTTTGGCGGATCGCCCAGGAAGCGGTGACCAACACCGTGCGCCACGCCCAGGCAAGCCGCTTCGACCTGAAGCTGCGGATCGGGCTGCGCAACGACGAGGCGTGGCTGCTGCTGGACCTGCGCGACGACGGCAAGGGCATCGACCCCTCATCGGCTTCGCACGGATTCGGCCTGCAAGGCATGCGCGATCGCGCGCTGGCCCTGTCGGGCGCGATGCGGGTCAGCGACGCACGGCCGGGAACGCGCGTCCACATCCTTCTGCGGCAACTGCTGCCGGGCGGCATGTCTGTACCGCTTCCGGAGGCTGGCGACTGGCCGGCCGAATAGAACGGAGCGGACCCCGCCCACTATAAGTAACATGGACGGGATTCAAGCCGCGACGCGGTTCGGAATCACCGGCTGGTTCCAGCGAGCCAGCAACTCGGCTTCACGCGCCTTGGCGGCGTGCAGGTGCGCTTCCTTGACGTGGCCGTAGCCGCGGATGTGCTCGGGCACGCTGGCGATCTCGGCGGCCAGCGCAGCATTGCCGGCATCGAGCCGGTCGAGCAGGCCGGCGATGGTGGTTTCGTAATCGGCGATCAGTTGCCGCTCCATCTTGCGCTCGGCGGTATAGCCGAACACGTCGAAGACGCCGCCACGCAGACCCCGCAGCTTGGCCAACAGGCCGAAAGCCTTGAACACCCAGGGGCCGTACTCGCGCTTGACCAGTTCGCCCTTGGCGTTCTTCTTGGCCAGCAGCGGCGGCGCCAGATGAAAGTGCAGCTTGAAGTCGCCTTCGAACTGCTGCTCCAGGCGACGCTTGAACTCGCCGCTGGTGTACAGGCGCGCGACCTCGTATTCGTCCTTGTAGGCCATCAGCTTGAACAAGTACCGGGCCACGGCTTCGGAAAGCGCGGTGCTGCCCGGTGCCTTGGCCTTCTCGGCAGCACGTACCCTGGCGACGAAATCACCGTAGCGCTGCGCGTAGGCTGCGTTCTGGTACTCGGTGAGGAAGGCGACGCGGCGCGAGATCACCTCGTCCAGCGAGCGTGACAGGCGCGCGTCATCCAGCGGCAGAAAGGCGATCGTGTCGGTATTGGCGCGCGCCGGCACATGGCGCAATTCGTTTTCGCTGCGCAGTTCGGCGTCGCGCGTCGACAGGCCGGACTCGTGGCCTTCGGACGGCATCGGCGGCAGCACGCGCAGCGCGCCCGGGGTCTCCTCGGCGGAGGTGCGCGCGTTGCGCACCACCCCGGCCGCCTCGAACACGGCGTCGGGATCGACCACTGCCAGGCGACCCCAGGCAAAGGCGGTCTTGTTCATCTCGATGGCGGCGCCGTTGAGTTCGATGGCGCGCATCAGCGAATCGAACGACAGCGGCACCAGACCCTGCTGCCAGGCGTAGCCGAGCATGAACAGGTTGGCGGCGATGGCGTCACCCATCAGCGCGGTGGCCAGCTTGGTGGCATCGATCTGCAGCGGTGCCTGGCCGTCCATGGCCTTGGCGATGGCGTGCACGATGTCGGCGGTCGGGAACTGCATGTCCGGGCGCGTGGTGAAGGTGCCGGGCATGGCCTCGTAGGTGTTGATCACGACCTGGGTGCGGCCGGCGCGGATCTTCGACAGCGCCCAGTAATCGTTGACCACGACCATGTCGCAACCGAGCACCAGGTCGGCTTCGCCGGCGGCGATGCGCACGGCGTGGATGTCGTCGGGTGACCTGGCGATGCGGATGTGGGTGGTGACCGCGCCGCCCTTCTGCGCCAGACCGGTCTGGTCGAGCACGGTGGAACCGCGCGCCTCCAGATGTCCGGCCATGCCGAGCAGGGCACCGATGGTGACCACGCCGGTGCCGCCGACGCCGGTGATCAGGATGTTCCAGGGCTGCGTCAGGTCGCTGGCAAACGTCGGCATCGGCAGGTTGGCCAGCTTCTCCGCCGCATTGACCTTCTTGCCCTTGCGCGGTGCGCCGCCGTGCACGGTGACGAAGCTGGGGCAGAAGCCTTCGACGCAGGAATAGTCCTTGTTGCAGTTGCTCTGGTCGATTTCGCGCTTGCGTCCAAACTCGGTTTCCTTGGGCAGCACCGAGACGCAGAACGACTTCTTGCCGCAGTCGCCGCAGCCTTCGCAGACCAGGGTGTTGACGAACACGCGCTTCTGCGGATCTTCGATCTTGCCGCGCTTGCGCCGACGGCGCTTCTCGGTGGCGCAGGTCTGGTCGTAAATCAGGATCGAAACACCCTTCACCTCGCGCAGGCGCTTCTGCACCGCGTCCAGTTCGCGCCGGTCGCCGAATTCCATGCCCGACGGGAAGATCGAACGATCGCTCCATTTGCCGATGTCGTCGGACAGCAGCACGATGGTCTGCACACCCTCGGCGCGCATCTGGTGGGCGATCTGCGGCACGGTCAGGGTGCCGTCGACCGGCTGACCGCCGGTCATCGCCACCGCATCGTTGTAGAGAATCTTGTAGGTGATGTTGACGCCGGCCGCGATGGCCTGACGGATCGCCAGCGAGCCGCTGTGGAAATAGGTGCCGTCGCCCAGGTTCTGGAAGATGTGCGGCGTGTCGGTGAACGCCGCCTGCCCGGCCCAGGTCACGCCTTCACCGCCCATGTGGGTGAAGGTATCGGTGCGCCGGTCCATCCAGGTGACCATGTAGTGGCAGCCGATGCCGCCCTGTGCCCGCGAGCCTTCCGGCACCACGGTGGAGGTGTTGTGCGGGCAGCCCGAGCAGTAGTGCGGCACGCGCGGAAACTGCGCGCGCGGCAGCGCCAGCTCGCCTTCCTTGGCTTCCATCCAGCGCAGCACGTCGCGGATGTTTTCGCTGTCGTGGAAGCGCTGGATGCGCTTGGCGATGACGCCAGCGATGGTCGCCGGCGTGAGCTCGCCGGTACTGGGCAGGATCCAGTTGCCGGCCTCGTCGTACTTGCCGACGATGGAGGGGCGGTCGCCGTCGAAGTTGTAGAACAGCTCCTTCATCTGGCTCTCGATGAAGGCGTGCTTTTCCTCGACGACGAGGATGTCGCGTAGCCCGCGCGCGAAGGCGCGGATACCGACCGGCTCAAGCGGCCAGGTCATGCCGATCTTGTACAGGCGGATGCCCAGATCGCGGCAGGCGCGCTCGTCCAGGCCCAGGTATTCCAGCGCCTGCAGCACGTCGAGGTAACTCTTGCCGGTGGTGACGATGCCCAGACGCGCATCCGGCGCATCCAGGATCATCTTGTCCAGCCGATTGGCGCGGGCGAAGGCCTGCGCAGCCTTGACCGCGTAGCGGTGCAGGCGCATTTCCTGATCCATGGGTGGATCCGGCCAGCGGATGTTGAGGCCGCCGACCGGCAGTTCGAAGTCCTCGGGTGTGATGATCTGAAAGGCCAGCGGATTCACGTCCACCGAGGCCGAGGATTCCACCGTCTCGGCGATGGTCTTGAAACCGACCCAGCGGCCGGTGAAGCGCGACATGGCCCAGCCGATCAGGCCCATGTCCAGGATGTCCTGCACGCCGGCCGGGTTGAGGATCGGCATCAGCGCGCTGGTGAACTCGCCCTCGCTGCCGTGCGGCAGGGTCGAAGAGCGGCAGGCATGGTCGTCGGCAGCCAGCGCCAGCACGCCACCGTGGCGCGAGGTGCCGGCCGCGTTGCCGTGCTTGAACACGTCGCCGCAGCGGTCCACGCCAGGACCCTTGCCGTACCACATCGAATACACGCCATCGACGGTGGAGCCCGGGAACAGGCCGGTCTGCTGGGTGCCCCAGACCATGGTGGCGCCGAGGTCCTCGTTGAGACCTGGCTGGAACTTCACGCCAGCCTCGCCGAGGTATTTCTTGGCGCGCCACAGTTCCAGATCGAAACCGCCCAGCGGCGAACCGCGGTAGCCGGAAATGAAGCCCGCGGTGTTCAGGCCGGCGGCCTGATCGCGCAACTTCTGCATCAACGGCAGACGCACCAGCGCCTGCACGCCGCTGAGGTAGATGCGGCCTTCGGTGCGGGTGTACTTGTGGTCGAGCGTGTAGTCCGGATCGACCACGCCCTTGGTCAGGGCGGTATTGGCGGACGCCGGGGAGGACAGCTCGGCGGTACTGGTCATGACGAAAAGATCCTGGCAGGAGGCTGGGGCGCCCGGTTCGCTGGACAGGACCGGTTGGCGCGTTTTCGCGGTGAAATTGTATCAGTCGGGTTGCCGCCGGCGGTTGTGCCGCTGGCCGGTTGCCCCGGCATCACCGGTCAGGTGGTGACCGGCGGTGTGCCCATTCGCGCGGCATCGGCCGCATCGCGTGGTTTGCGTAGCCGCCGACATCGGTATAAAAGGGTGCAGACGTGGGCGGTCGGCCGCCGCATGAAACAGGGACAAGGCGCGGGCCCATGCCCAAGAGCCAGGAAAACGGGGAGCATGACCGTCGCGGTGCGTGGGCGCGCCGGCACAACCACGCCCTGGTGTCGCTGGCGCGCCGGGTCTGGGAGCGCGACTGCACGCTGGACAGCGCGTTTGCCCTGATCTCCCAGGTCGCCGCCGACACGCTGGAGGTCGAGCGAGTCAACATCTGGCGCTACGACGCGGCCGCCGGCACCCTGACCTGCGTGCACAACTATCTGCGCAGCAGCGACCAGCACAACCCGCCGGGCTCGGCGATGACCCTGGCCATCGGCAGCGAGTACCAGCACGCCATGGACGATGTCCGCGTCATCGACATCAGCGACCAGGCCCAGATCGACAGCGATCCGGCGCTCAGCGCCTATCTGAAGATCAACCACATCGATTCGCTGCTGGACGCCCCTGTGCGCAGCGCCGGCGAACTGCTGGGCGTGGTCTGCCACGAACACGTCGGCGCCAGCCGGGTCTGGACGCCGGAGGACCAGGCTTTCGCGGCCAGCATCGGCGACTACGTGGCCATGGCCTACGAGATCAGCCGGCGCCGGGAGGCCGAAGGCCGGCTGCGCTACCTGGAACTGCACGACCCGCACACCGATCTGCCCAACCGCGACCATCTGCTGGAAGTGGTGCATTCGGCCTTGCGGCCCATGGCCGACAACGGCTGCGATCTGGTGGCCATCCACCTGCACATCGATGCGGCGCCCCTGCAGGGTGATGCCGGTCATGACCTGCTGGTCCAGGCGGCGAACCGGCTGCGCGCCGACCTGGGATCGGTGGCCACGCTGGCGCGGGTTCGCGGCAATGCCCTGGCGGTGCTCCCGCACGAGCATCTGCACGAAACCCGGGCCCTGGCCCTGGCCGAGCGCTGTGTGGAAGTGCTGCAGCAGGGTTTCGAGGAGCAGGGCGCGCAGGTGATGGTCACCGGCGGTCTGGCCTTTTCCCACGACCTGACCGCGCCTTCGGCCGACAACCTGCTGCGCAATGCCGAGATGGCCAGCCAGAACGCCATTCGCGGACGGCACAACCGCTGCGAAGTCTTCAACGCCGATCACCATCGCGGCCTGGTCGCCCGGCTGAAGCTGGAGCGGGCGCTGCGCGAGGCCTTTGCCGCGGGACGGCTGCAGGTGCACTACCAACCCGAAGTCGACCTGACCGACGGATGCTGGCTGGCTGCGGAAGCGCTGTTGCGCTGGGTCGACACCGACGGCACCTGCCATCCGGCCAAGGACTTCATCGCCGTCGCCGAGGATTCCGGCCTGATCGTGCCGTTCGGCCGCTGGGCGTTGGCACAGGCCTGCCGCGATGCCATGACCTGGCCGGACAACGAATCCGGCGCAGCTCCCAGGCTGCGGGTCAATGTTTCGGCGCGGCAGTTCGAACAGGCCGGGCTGGTCACCGACGTCGCGGCGGCGCTGGCGGAATCGGGCCTGCCGCCGGCGCGCCTGTGCCTGGAGTTGACCGAGACCTCGCTGCTGCCGGATTTCGATCTGGCGGTCACCATCCTGGCCAAGCTGCGCGCACTCGGCGTGCGCATCGCGCTGGACGACTTCGGCGTCGGCTATTCCTCGCTGGCCTATCTGAAGCGGCTGCCCATCGACACGGTCAAGCTGGACCAGACCTTCATCGCCGGCTTGCCCGACGATCCCTACGACCTAGCCATCGTCCAGGCCGTGGCCGGGCTGGCGGCAAAGACCGGTATCGACATCGTCGCCGAAGGCGTGGAGAGCGAGCAGCAGGCGCGCACGCTGCGCGACTGCGGTGTCGAGCGCGGACAGGGATTCCTGTTCTCGGGCGCGCTGCCGGCCGAGGCCATTCGCGCCGGTTTCGCTGCCAGACCCGGCGCGAGACGGCGCGCCTGATCCAACACCGCGGCCTCAGGCCCGGGGCTTGACCGCCAGGGACAGGCCGCCGCAGCGGCGACCTGTCCGCGGTCGATCGATCACTTCAGGCTGGTCGTCGAGCTGACTTCGACACCGCGGTCGGTGGTGTAGAAGGTGCTGCTGACAAAACCGAGCCGGTCGTAGATCTGCGACAGCGACTTCATCAGCGGCTCCATGATGTACTTGCCGTCATCGCGCTGGTTCTCGACGTCGACATCGCCGTCTGTCCCGGTCCCGGCGTCCTCGTCGCTGCCGAAAACCGGCTCGTCCGGCTGTTCCGCGGTGAACGCCGGGGTGGCGAACGCACTTTCGAACTGGCGCATGAGCTTGCCGTAGAAAGCGCCGGAGTAGCCCATGTGGAACAGCGGCGCCGGTGTCGTGGCGGCCTCGCCCAGGTAGCCGCTGAGGCGGGTATCGGCATTGGCGCCGATGCTCAGGCCCAGGCTGCTGTCGGTGATGGCGGCGAAGGCCGGTCCGACCGAGCCGTCGGGAACCCCCATCTGCGCCAGGTCGACGGCGGTGGGCGCGGCGCCGGGCACCAGATCAATCTGCGCCAGTTGCGGCACGAAGCCCTTGGCCATGGCGATCAGGCTGGCCGGGTTCGGTGCGCTGAGCACCACGGCGCCATCGAAGCTGCTGGGCTTGCCTTCGGCATCGGTCTGGAAGTCGGTCACCAGCACACGGGCGCCGGTGAACAGTCCGGCGGCCATGTACAGCCCGGCCAGCTGCTGGCCGACTTCCTCGGCGCCCTTGTTCAGCCCCGCCAGATACTCGCAGGTGTAGGGGTTGGCACGAATCGCCGAGGCCCGGGCCTGGATGAACTCGGCGAGCTTGTCCAGGCGCATGCTGAAACCGAACTCGACGCCTTCCTTAGCCGCGCCCAGACCGGCTACCGGCGCTGCCAGCGCCTTCAGCGCCTGGGCGATCGAGTTTTCGGTTTCCAGCACGATGCCGGCATCCTGATGGGTCTGATCCAGTCGGGTGTAGCCGGCGACCATGCGCGGGGTGTTCGCGGCGATCGCCTGGAACTCGCTGCGGCAAGCCGCCGATAGCGGCGGCTGGCCCTCGGCAACGGCCATGCGCGTCACCAAGGTGCTGGCGTTCTCGTCGGCGCCGACCACGGCGTCGATCAGGCGCCGGGAATCGACCAGGAAAGTGCCGTGGTCGAGATAGCCGTACTGCTTGTTGATGGCGCGCAGGTCGGCGCCGTCGGCCATGGACTGCGGCGGACGCTGCAGACCCAGCAGCACCGGCAGCGGTTCGCCGTGGGCGATGTCCAGGGTCGCCACCAGCTGCTGGCCGATGATCGCCACCACCACGGCGACGTCCGGCGACTTCTCCGGCTCGAAGCGCCAGTAAGGCTGACCGTCGACTTCCGCCACCGGCACCGGCTTGCCGACCAGCCCCTCAACCTGCGCGACGAAGGCGCGGAAGGCCTCCGGATCGCTCAACGACATGCGCATCACCGGCTGTACGCCGACGCCATACAACGCGAACAGTCCCTGTGAATTGAAGCCGACCCGTTCCCAGCCTTCCAGGCTGAACTTGTCGGCGAACAACTCCATGAAGGCGAGCATCTTGTTCGCCTCGGGGTCGTTCTTGCCGGCGGCCACTTCCCGGGCCCGGGTCAGCGACTCGTTGTAACCGGCCTGCAGCGGTTCCAGCAGACGCAGCCAGGATTCCGACACCGCGCGCGGAATCGGCTCGAGGTTGGCGAACACATACGGCGACTGCGCCGGGACGAAGGCCAGCGGCGCGTCGGGATCGGAAGCGCCTTTCTGCCCGCCGCAGGCAGCGATGGCCAGGGCCAGGGATGCGGCCAGTCCGGAACGTACGACCCGGTTCAGTGTCATGACGGAATTCTCACATTGGTGAACTGGAAAACCGACGCCATCGGGAAAGATGCCGGGCATCGGAACAGACCACAAATGATAACGCAGCGCCCGCCTTTTCCGGGCCTGCCGGAAGTCCCGCGGACGCGCGGAAACTCAGAATCGCAGGTGCTTGACCGACTGGCCCTCGTCGCGGATTTCCTTCAGCGCATCGATGCCGATGTGGATGTGCATTTCCACGTACTGGCTGGTGACCTGCTGGTCGCTGGCCTCGGTCTTGACCCCTTCGGGAACCATCGGCTGATCGGACACCAGCAGCAGCGCGCCGGTCGGAATCTTGTTGGCGAAGCCGGTGGTGAACAGGGTGGCGGTTTCCATGTCGATGGCCATGCAGCGGGTGCGCTGCAGGTATTTCTTGAACGCCTCGTCGTGTTCCCAGACCCGGCGGTTGGTGGTGTAGACGGTGCCGGTCCAGTAGTCGCGACCGGAGTCGCGGATGGTCGAGGACACCGCCCGCTGCAGGGTGAAGGCCGGCAAAGCCGGCACTTCCGGCGGGAAGTAGTCGTTGCTGGTGCCATCGCCGCGGATCGCCGCGATCGGCAGGATCAGGTCACCGAGCTGGTTCTTCTTCTTCAGGCCGCCGCACTTGCCCAGGAACAGCACCGCCTTGGGCCGGATCGCCGAGAGCAGGTCCATGACCGTGGCCGCGTTGGCGCTGCCCATGCCGAAGTTGATGATCGACAGCCCGTTGGCGTGGGCGTTGGGCATGGCCTTGTCGCGACCGTGGACCTCGACCTGGTGCCAGGCGGCAAACCATTCCACGTAGTTGCTGAAGTTGGTCAGCAGGATGTATTCCCCGAAGCCTTCCAGCGGGGTACCGGTATATCTCGGCAACCAGTTGCCGACTATCTCTGTTTTCGTTCGCATGGCCGGCATTGTAGCGCCGCGGCGATGGCTTCCAACGGGCAGCGATCGGCCGGGCACGCGCTTGTCATGCGTGCTGGAACAGCGTCAGCGCTTGCAGTCGCGCTGCCAATAGTCTCCGCCATCCGCATCGCGCAGCTCCTCCCAGGTGGCTGTCTTGCCGTCCATTCGTATGCTGGTGATGTAGCCGCTCGATTGGCTGGCTACTCGTGCGTGGATGGCCGTTTCATCCAGCCGGAATCCGGGTTGACTGCCAAACCTGGCGCTATAGACGTAGGAGTCGCCGCCGTAGCCGTCGTCTTTCGAACAGGCGACCAACCGCACGTCGGCACCGCTCAGTTTGAGCGCGTTCGGCAGGTCGTAGGGAACGATTGCACCGTCGCTGCCTCCCCAGCGAAACTCGACCTTGTCCACGGCATCCCTTGATCCATACAGGTAGCCGTGCAGGTCACCGATGCTGCCGGTATCCAGGGCTTGTGCGGAACGCCAAGTCTGTGCGCCCCAGCGTACCCGGTTCAACGCCCGTCGAATCTGGGTCGGCGTGCGCGCGCCACCCATCATGGGCAGAACGGACTGGACCATGCTCACCATGGCGACCGATGCCTTGGCGTTTCTCAGCCTTTCCTGGCAGGCGGCTTCGCCTCCATCACGAACGCCAGGAAACCTGCGAATCGCTTCCGAACGGCAATCTGCGAGGAAAGCTTCGTCTGTCAGCACACCGGTGGCTGGCTTGGCGGGTTCCGCTGTCGCCCTGCTGGCTTGAGCCGGGTCAGCAGACGCGCGGTCGGTAGGCACCGCGGCGGCGGGAGTAGCAGATGAGGCTGGCCCGGCCGGGGCGACCGCCGGTTCCGGCGCGGGTGGCGGTGCCGGCCTCGACACGCTGGTCAGCATCAGCGCGGGTCGCTTGGTCGCCGGTGACACCACCACCTGGCCCCGGAAGATCAAGCCGTCGCAACGGGTGCGGCAGCCGTTGCGTTCCAGCCAGCGCAAGGTATCGGCCGGCGTGCGCGCCAGTTCAAGGCGAACCAGCGCGCGACCACTGCGGTCGGTGATCGACGCTGGCACGCCGGCGGCCACGGCTGCTTCCGCGCGCAGATTGCCGCGGATCTCGACATGGTCACTGATCCACTCCGAGCCATGGGTCGGAAAGTCGGCCGCCGACACGCTGCGATGCGACTGGACCAGCGCCGGCGCGCAGGCAAGCGCCGACAGCAAGCCGATGGTCGGCCAGGGGATGGCCCGAGCGTCGTGCTGTTTCATGACATTTCCTCCCATGCCAGTTGCCGATGTGCGTCGGCAGATTGCGGCCAGAACCAGCCTGACCGTGCGCAGTCAGGCTAATTCGCCCACCGCCGCCAGTCCTCACGGAAGATTCAAGGATGCACAACACGCACGAACATTCCGACCAGGTCGTGCCGGCAAATCCCTCAAGTGCCCGGCGGCTGGACACGCCCGGCCGTGGCGGCCGTTGAGTACAGGTCTTGTCGCTGCCGGAACACACAACGTTCTACGGGCGGGACGTGTGCAGCACGAGCAGTGGTCAGGAGCCCGCGAGCCAGCGGCTTGCGGGGAAAGCATGGATGCTCGGTGGATCCGGTCACTTGCCGTTAACGCCACGAACCGACAATCGCATCATGCACCGGAATTCCCCACTTGCGCCTGGCCGTCATCGAACCAGGCATCGATGGCACGCATGGCTGCTGATCGCCGTGCTGGCACTCGCGCCGATCCTGGCGGGCGCCGAACCGGTGATCCGGCACTACGACATCCACGGCAACACCGAGAGGGCGCTGGTGCAGCAACTGCGCGCCAAGGGGCCGACCACCAGCCGCGGCCAGCGCTTCGACGCATTGACGCGCTGGAACGTGACCTGGAATTTCCGCTACGAGCCGCGCGGTGGCAGCTGCGTGATCACCCGGGTCAACACCCGCACCGAGGCCACCATCACCTTGCCGCGCTGGCGTGGTCAGGCAGGGGCCTCGCCGACACTGGTACGCAGCTGGAACCGCTACATCTCGGCGCTGCGCGATCACGAGTACAACCACTACTCCCACGCATCGGACGCGGCGCGCGAGATCCAGCGCATGGGTCGTTCATTCAGTCAGCGCGGCGATTGCCGCGGCATCGAGCAGGCATTCAACCGCCAGGCCAATGCCGCCGTCGATCGGGCGCGCGATCGTGATCGCCGGTACGACCGCCGCACCGGCCATGGCCGCAGCGAGGGCGCGCATTTCCCGTAACTGGCAGCAACGGCTCGGGGCTGGGCGCTGCGGACGACCGGCGATGCGGCAACCAGGAAACAGATGTCCGGTCTCGATCGACTCTCGCCATCGGCTTGCGCGGGTCGAGCGCAGCGACCCGCGTCCGGGTGCGATCTGGGCGGCTCGCGCCCGGGAACGCGCCCTAGAGCCGCCTGACCACGCGCCTTGAACGCGTTCATTGCCGATCAGAGGTCAGCCCTTTTCGGCAAGTGCCTTCCGGGCATCGATCCAGTTCTGCAAGGTGTCGTCGAGCACGGTCAGCGGCACCGAGCCCAGCGCCAGGATGGTGTCGTGGAAGCTGCGGATGTCGAAGTTCTGGCCCAGCTCGCGTTCGCCGCGCGCGCGCCACTCGCGCAGGCGGATCTCGCCCAGCTTGTAGGCCAGTGCCTGGCCCGGCCAGGAAATGTAGCGGTCGATTTCGGTGGTGATCTCGTGCTCGGACAGCGCGGTGTTGTCGCGCATGAAGGCCAGTGCGCGGTCACGACTCCAGCCCTTGGCATGCATGCCGGTGTCGACCACCAGACGGCAGGCGCGCCACATCTCGTAGGTCAGTCGACCGAAATCCTCGTAGGGCGTGCGGTAGATGCCCATCTCCTTGCCCAGCCACTCCGCGTACAGGCCCCAACCTTCACCGAAGGCGGAGATGTAGGCGTGGCGACGGAACTCGGGCTGCTCGGCCTGTTCCTCGGCCAGCGCCGCCTGCAGGTGATGACCGGGCACCGCCTCGTGCAGGGTCAGTGCGGCCAGTGCCCACAGCGGACGCGCCGGCAGGTTGTAGGTGTTCACCCAGTACCAGCCCGGCTCGTTGCTGCCCGGACGCGCACCGGCGTATCGGCCAGTGGTGTAGAACGGTGCGATCGCTGCCGGTACCGGCGCGACCCCGTAGGTGCGGCGCGGCAGCAGACCGAAGTAGCGCGGCAACTCGGCGTCGATGCGTTTGGAAATCTCACGCGCATGGGTGAGCAGCTGCTCGGGCGTCTTGGCGTAGAAGCGCGGCTCGGTACGCAGGTAGTGCAGGAAGTCGGCGAACTCGCCGTCGAAATCGGTGCCGTCGATGATCGCCTGCATTTCGGCGCGGATGCGTGCGACCTCGGCAACACCAATGTCGTGGATCTGGTCGGGCGAGAGGTCCAGCGTGGTGTACTCGCGGATCTGCGCGCGGTAATAGGCCTCACCATCGGGCAGCTCGTGCGCGGCGATGCTGGTGCGCGCACCGGGAATGTATTCCTCGCGCAGGAAGTCGCGGACCGTGCCGTAGGCCGGCTGCACCTGCTCAGCGATGATCGTGCGCGCGCGCTTCTGCAGGTCGTTGCGGGTGGCCTCCGGCCACGCCGCCGGCAAGCGGGTCAGCGGTCGCCAGAACACACTGTCCTCGACGCGCTCGACCTCGGCGTGTGTGGCCGCCGCGGCATCACGGCCATCGAGCACCACGCGCGGTATGGTCATGCCGCTGGCCAGACCGGCGCGCATGCTGGCGATCTGCTGATCGAAGTAGCGGGGAACGTCGGCCAGCCGCGCGAGGTAGGCCTCGGCGTCATCGGGTGTCTGCAGCGCGGTGCGGTCAGGCATCATCGCGATCGCCGAGAAGAAGCTGGAATCGCTGTTCAAGGGCATCTGCCAGCCGCCCAGTTCGCTCTGGGCGATGCGGTTGTCGATCTGGTCGCGGAAGATCACGTAGTTGATCCGGTCTTCGGCGGAAAGGTCGTCGGCCGCGATGCCGGCCAATTCCTCGCGCACTCCGCGCCAGTGTTGCAGCCGGCGCTCGCGCGCTTCCGGCGAGACATCCTGCAGGCGTCGCGCCGGCATGCCTTCGTCGTCACTGGTCTGGGAATCGGCCTTGCGGAAGGCGGCGTCGCGCTCGTGCAAGGCCTTGAAGCGTTCAGCAGCGGTGTCGGTCGCTGCCGTCACCGGCAGGGTGATCAGGGCAAGCAGCAAGCTGAACAGGCAACGGGTCATCCGGAAATACCTTCGGGTCGTGGCATGAGGGCGGAAGCCTAACGTCTGGCACATGGCTTGTCCTTTCCCGGCCGCAGTACCATCGGGCCGAATCCGGATCCGGGGAGAAACCCATGACACCGCTGCGCGCGCTGTGGCTGACACTTGTGCTCGTTTTTCCAGCCACTGCGGCTGCCGCCAACAGCGGCTACTTCCGGCAGCCGGCCATCCACGGCGAGACGCTGGTGTTCGTTTCTGAAGGCGATCTGTGGACCGCCTCGGCGCAAGGCGGCACGGCGCGCCGGCTGACCACGCATGCGTCGACCGAGACCAACCCGGCGATCTCGCCGGACGGGCGCTGGCTGGCGTTCTCGGCCAGCTATGAGGGTCCGCAGGAGGCGTATGTGATGCCGCTGGCCGGCGGCCAGCCGCGACGCCTATCTTTCGACGGCACCTCGGCTCGCGTACTGGGCTGGACACCGGACGGCAAGGTCATCTATTCGACGCTGACCGACAGCGGCGTGACCTGGTCGACGGTGGTCGCGTCCGTCGATCCGCGCACGCTGGCGCGCAACGTGTTTCCGCTGGCCGATGCCAACGACGCGGCGATCGATCCGGAAGGACGCTGGCTGTACTTCACCCGCTTCGGTCTGGGCGTTACCGGCGACAACGCAGTTGGCTATCGCGGTGGTGCATTGGGCCAGCTCTGGCGTTTCGATTTGCGCGGCGGCAGCGAAGCCGAACGCATCGGCCCGCGCGATGCCAATGTCCGCCGACCGATGTGGCACGGCGGCCGCGTGGCGGTGATTGCCGACATCGACGGCCGCGACAACCTGTGGTCGCTGGCGGTGGACGGCAGCGATCCGCGCGCGCTGACCCGCCACGATGGCTTCAGCGTGCGCAGCGCGCAATCCGATGGCGAACGCATCGCCTACCAGCGCGGCGCCGACATCCAAGTGCTCGGCAACGAGCAACCGTTGTCCTTGCATCCGGTCTCCGACCTCGACCAGAAGCGCGAGCGCTGGATCGATGATCCGCTGCGCTACCTCGATGGCGCCGCCTTTGCGCCCAGTGGCGACCGGATCGTGGTCAACGCCCGCGGCCGCGCGACCCTGGTCGGCCTGGGCAATCTGCGCCGGATTGACATCGCCGCGCCGGCCGGCAGCCGCATCGTTTCGCCCGTAATCAGTCCGGACGGCAAGTGGGTCTACGCCTTGTGCGACGCCAGCGGCGAACAGGAGATCTGGCGCTTTCCGGCCGATGGCAGCAACGGCGCCACCCGTCTGACCAGCGACGGCAACGCGCGGCGCTGGAACCTGTGGCTGTCACCGGACGGCAAGCAACTGGCGCATGACGACAAGCGCGGCCGGCTCTGGTTGCTGGACATCGCCAGTGGCCGCAATCGCCTGATCGACGATGGTGGCCAGGACGGCAACGAGGGTTACGACGAACTGGCCTGGTCACCCGACAACAGGCATCTGGTGTTCGTTCGCCAGACCCGCGAAGTCGGCCGCACCCGGCTGGCGCTGTACACGCTGGCCGACAACCAAACTACCTGGCTGACCAGTGATCGTTACGCGACGTACTCACCGACGTTCGATCCGCAGGGGCGCTGGTTGTGGTTCCTGTCCGATCGCGATTTCCGGCTGGCCAATGGTTCGCCCTGGGGCGACCGCAACACCGGCCCGTTCTTCGACAAACGAACCAAGGTCTATGCCCTGGCGCTGCAGGCGGATGGCCGCTTCCCGTTCCTGCCCGACGACGAGTTGTCGCTGGCCAAGCCTGACGACAAGACCGACGGCGAAGAAAAGAACGTCAACGACAGCAAGGACAAGGACGCCGCGCCGACACCCAAATCACTGGTGCGCGCTGGTCTGGCCGAGCGGCTGTATGAGGTGCCGCTGCCGGCCGGCAACTTCCGTCGCCTGCAGGCCAGCGCCGATCGGCTGTACTACCTGGAAGGCAGCGGCTTCGGGCCGGCAGCATTGAAGTACCTGCCGATCGGCAACAAGGAGGAGAAACCGACCCAGGTCGACGGCAGCGTGGCCGACTACGCGCTCTCGGCCGATGGCAAGAAGCTGTACCTGCGCCAGCCCGGCAACGGCGAGCGCGATTTCGGCCGCTTCCTGATCGCCGATGCCGGCACCAAGCTGCCCGATGATCGCGGCCCGGTCACGGTGAAGCTGGACGACTGGTCACTGCGCATCGACCCGCCGACCGAATGGCGACAGATGTTCACCGATGCCTGGCGCATGCAGCGCGACCACTTTTTCGATGATCGCCTGCGCGGCGTCGACTGGCCGGCGGCAAAGGCGCGTTTCGAACCCCTGGTGGATCGGGTCAGTGACCGTGACGAGCTGGCCGACCTGCTGGCGCAGCTGATGGCCGAACTGGGGGCGCTGCACTCGCAGGTACGCGGCGGTGACTTCCGCGAGGCTCAGGATGGCGCCGACGGCGCCTCGCTGGGTGCGCGCTTCGAGCCGGTCGACGATGGCCTGCGCATCAGCCACATCCTGCGCGGACCGCCGGAACTACCGGGCGAGCGCTCGCCGTTGCAGGCACCCGGTGTCGACGTCCGCGTCGGCGACGTGGTCACCGCCATCAACGGTCAGCCGGTGGCTTCCCTGCACGATCTGGCACTGGCGCTGCGCAACCAGGCCGGCAAGCAGGTGCTGCTGGACCTGCAACGTGGCGCCGCCAACCAGCGCGCCGTGGTGATCGCCGTCGATGCCGCACGCGAGGACCGCCTGCGCTACAGCGACTGGGTCGAACGCTCGCGTGACCGCGTCGAGACCGCTGCTGAAGGCGGCATCGGCTACCTGCACCTGTACGCGATGGGGCCGAACGACATCGCCAGCTTTGCCCGCGAGTTCTACGCCCAGTTCGACCGCGACGCACTCATCATCGACGTGCGCCGCAACCGCGGCGGCAACATCGATTCCTGGGTGATCGAGAAGCTGCTGCGCCGGGCCTGGGCATTCTGGAAGCGGCCCAACGGTCAGCCCTACACCAACATGCAGCAGGCTTTCCGCGGTCATCTGGTGGTACTCACCGACGCGCTGACCTATTCCGATGGCGAAACCTTCGCTGCCGGCGTCAAGGCACTGGAACTGGCGCCGCTGATCGGCACGCGCACTGCTGGCGCCGGCGTCTGGCTGAGTGCGCGCAACACCCTGGCCGACCGCGGCATCACCCGGGTCTCGGAGTTTCCCCAGTTCGGCATCGACGGCCAGTGGCTGATCGAGGCGGTGGGCGTGACACCGGACATTGAGGTCGACAACCTGCCGCACGCAACCTTCCATGGTGGTGATGCACAGCTCGACGCCGCGATCGGCTGGCTGCAACGCAAGCTGCAATCCGAACCGATCCCGCCGCTGCGCGCGGCGCCGATTCCGCCTTTGCCCCGGCGCGGCACAGCGCCCGGCGATTGAGGCATCACCCACCCGACACGATCCTGCAGATGCCCGGCAAGCCCGGCGTGGATGTCGCGTCGTCGCGGGCGATGGGGGTCATGCGGGGCAAGCCCCGCGTTACGGGCGTGGCCGTGCGCGGTTTGCCAGGTGACCCTGCGTGGCTCGGCAACCCGATGACGTCACTTCGAAAGCCATCTGTAGCCGGGCTTGCCCGGCTGAGAACAAGGGTATGCGGGGCAAGACCCCCGCATCCACGAGGATGCTCCCGACGGTCAATCCGGCAGCCGAGCACCCTCGAACCATTCCCGCGCGTTGTGCAGATGCCAGTCGCGATCATCGTTGCCCAGTTCGATACCCACCGACAGTCGACGCCATTGCGCCAACAGATGTCCGGCGAGCTTGCCGGCAGCCACCCGGAAGCGCGCCGCCACGTCATAGCGGTCATTGCTGATCTGCAGCGGATCGACCAGCACCCGCCCCTGCGCCATGCGCAGACGACCGGCCAGCTGCACCTGACCGTCGTCGATCACCGGCTGCAGCCAGCCCGGCACATGCCGGCGCCGGGTCATCAGTGCCAGCAGCGGCGCGGCGCTGTGCGCCTGCGCCGACAGGTGCGCATCCAGATCCCAGGGCCGTGACCAGACCAGGTGACCGCGATCCAGGGTCATCCGTGACCACCAGCCCGGGTTGACCGGCCGCTCGGAATCCAGCGCCTGCAGATTGGCCAAATGGACGGTGCTGCCGGCCAGATCGAACCGGCGCTGGGCCAGATCGGATGCCTTCAGTCGCGCGTCGAGATCAACCCTGGCCGAGAACTGACGATCGCCCAGCTCGATGCGCAGCAACTGGCTGTCGACACGAAGATCGGCGCTGCCGACATCACCGCCGTGTTCCAGCCTCAGGTCACCGGCAATCCGGGCACCGCCACCAAGCAGTTTCACCGCGTCGCCGGGCAGGTAGTCGTTGTAGACGGTGAGATCGGGCACCACGGCATCGCTGAAACGCAGCCGCCCGGCAAAGGAGTCGCGCACTTCGAACAGGCGGCCGGTGCCGGACAGGTCCAGGCTGAGATCCCGGCCCTGCACGAACACCGTCTCGGGTTTGGCGACTGGCGCCATGGCAAACCGGTCCACTTGCAGTGTCACGGTATTGCGTGTGGCGTCGCCATCCGCGCTGACTTCGGCGACGGCGCGACCCTGACCGGTGAAGCGGTTGTCGAGCACGTCGATGCGCGCCTCGATCTCGGGCACTTCCAGCCGACTGCCGGCGGCGAGCTGACCCTGCGCCACCTGCAAGGTACCGGCCACCCGTCCCGAGCCCTGGAACCCCAGCCAGGGGAAGCGGGTCAGCGCGCGCTCCAGCCATTGCAACGACTGGAAATGCCAATCGACCCCAATCTGGCCGGACACCCGGTGCAATTGTTCCTGCCAGTCGGCATCGAGCGGTAGCTCGCGCCCGGCCAGCGACAGGTCGACATCGATGCGACCGCTGTCGCCCGGTGGTGGCGGCAAGGTGACCCGGATGCGGACATCGTCGTCGGCCACGGCCAGATCCAGGCCAGCCTGCGCGTGCCAGCTTTCCGTTGCGCCGGCCAGCAGATGGCGCAAGGGCAGGGTCAGCGCGGCCTTGCCGCCCGACCGCAGTTGGCCGCGTTCGATGTCGAGCGCAATGTCCAGGCGACCGGGCTGCGCCGACACGGTCGGGCTCGGCGGCTGGTCGAGTTCGTACAGCTCGGCCAGCCAGCGATTGTCGTCGCTGCGCAGCAACAGGCCGGGGGTGGTGCCGCTCGCGGCCAGACGGCCATCGAGGAAGCGCAGGCGCTGCAGGCCTTGCGCTTCGTCGCGAAGATGACGCGCCAGCGTGGCCTGCACATCGATCTGCCCGTCCTTCAACCAGGTGCGCTGATCGTCGACCACCGACGCCTGCTGGAAGCGAAGCCAGGAAGGCGTGATCTCGAGGGCGCCGCCCCGCAAGGTCTTGATCATGCCGAACTGCGCCGAACCAGTACCGCTGATGCGCAGATCCTGGATTCGCAGCGAACGCAGGCTGGTGGTGCGCACCGCGTCCAGCCGTATCGTCCAGCCGCCCGGGCGCACCGGCGGTGGCGGCAATGCTTCCGCCGCTTCCAGCACATGGACATGGGCGTTGCCGGCAGTCGCGTAGGGGATGCGCAGCGTCTTGCCAAACAACGGCCAAAAGGCGATGCGGCCTCGGGCACGATCGGCGTGCCCGTACCAGGCCATGCGGTTGGCCTGGCCCTGCAGCTTCACGTTCCACAGGATCACCTGGCCCGGCCACAGGCTCAGGCCGCTGCTCCAGTGGATCTGGAAACGCTCCGGCTGATGGTTGATCCAGCGGTCGGGCAAGGGGCTGTTCAACCAGAGGTTGGCGAGCAGCAGGTAGGCGAACCAGATCGTCGCCAGCACGATCGTGTAGCGCAGCAGATGGCGACGCATGACAGGTGTTTCCCCGGACGGTGGCGATAGGTTAGCGGTCCTGTCCGTCGCCATGCCACCGTGGCGACCCTTCGTCGCGCAGAAAAGCGGCTTGGGTTTTCCCGCAGCCGACCCCAGAACCGGTCAATGAACGTGCTCCGCTCCGACCCGGTCGATCCCAACGCCCACCTGATGCTGCGCCGGCGTGCAGCCGAGGACCGCTACCGGCTCGGCCAGGCGATCGGCCAGACCGTCATCGTCGTCGCCGTACTGTGGTGGATCCGGGCGATGCAGTCGGTATCGGGATCCGACCTGCACCAGTTCGCGATCTATCCGGGGCAGATCAGCGGCCTGCTCGGCGTACTCACCGCGCCGTTTCTGCATGGTTCGTTCGCGCATCTGGTCGCCAACACCTTGCCCCTGCTGATCCTGGGATCGATGGCGCGTTACGCCTATCCCCGGGCGCTGCTGTGGGCGCTGCCGATCATCTGGCTGGCCTCGGGCATGGGCACCTGGCTGTTTGGTCGACCCTCGTTCCATCTGGGCGCCAGCGGCATTGCCCATGGCCTGATGTTCTTCCTGTTCGTGATCGGCCTGTTGCGTCGGGATCGCACCGCCATCGCGGTGGCACTGATCACCTTCTTCCTCTACGGCAGCATGATCTGGACCGTGTTCCCGGGCGAACCGGACGTGTCCTGGGAAGCACACCTGTTCGGTGCCATCGGTGGTGTCGTGGCGGCGGTACTGCTGTTCCGGTGCGATCCCACACCTTATCGCGCGCCCTACAGCTGGGAACTGGAGCCCGAGGAGGAATCGGCGCCGGCCTGGTCAGCCGATGAGCCGATCAGCGACGGGGATCCCCAGCGCCATCGGCCCTTGCCGGCGCCGCGTCTGGATGATCCCTCGCGCTGGCGCATCCACTGAGCGTTTTCCGATCCGGTCGTGTTCATCCGGATCGGTCGCGGCATTCATGGCGCGATCTCCGTGCCGGCTGGCAACTCACTTGCGCGACGTATCGACTCGACCCGTCAACCGCGTGAGGGCGCCGGCAACGGCAGGCCTCCGGCGGCCTTGACCGTGCGCAGCACGAAGCTGGAATTGACGTCGGCCACGCCAGTGGCGTTGAGCAGGCGGTCGAGCAGGAAGCGCTGGAAGTGGTTCAGGTCCTGCACCACCACCTGCAGCAGGTAGTCCATGTCGCCGGTCAGGGCATGGCAGGCGACCACTTCATCCCAGTCGCGTACCGCTTCGGCGAAGCGTTCGATCGAGGTCGAGCCGTGCTTTTCCAGCTGCACGCGTACGAACGCGACCAGGCCCAGACCCAGTGCGGCGGGATCGAGCTGGGCGCTATAGCCGCTGATCACCCGCTCGCGCTCCAGCCGTTGCACCCGCCGCAGACAAGCCGAGGCGGACAGGTTCACCTGCTCGGCCAATTCGGCGTTGGACAGGCGACCCTGCCGCTGGAGCAGGGCCAGGATGGCGAGATCGGTGCGGTCGAGGTCAATCATTTCGTGCTATCACGATCTTGCGCAATCTTGTTGCGCACGCTGCCGCATCACGCGCGCGATTGCAAGCGAATTGCGTGGATTCGACGCTAGGATTGACGTTCACCAGATCGTCGGAGAACCGCCTTGGAAACCGCCAACCCGCGCCGCGTCGAACACCAGCAGACCGACAAGGGCTATGTGCCGGTGTACACCACCGCGATCGTCGACCAGCCCTGGGACAGCTACAGCGCCGAAGACCATCAGACCTGGGCCACCCTGTTCGAGCGGCAGATGGGCATCCTGCCCGGGCGCGCCTGCCAGGAGCATCTGGATGCGCTGGCCGGCCTGCGCATGGACGCCAGCCGGATTCCGAAATTCTCCGAGATCAACGAGCTGCTCAGCGCCGCCACCGGCTGGACCATCATCGGCGTCGAAGGCCTGTTGCCGGAGCTGACCTTCTTCGACCATCTGGCCAACCGGCGCTTTCCGGTCACCTGGTGGATCCGGCGGCCGTATCAGATCGACTACATCGCCGAGCCGGATCTGTTCCACGATCTGTTCGGGCACGTCCCGCTGCTGTTCAACCCGATGTTCGCCGACTACATGGCCGCCTACGGTCGCGGCGGCGTCAAGGCGCAGGGTCTGGGCGAGGACGCGCTGCAGTACCTGACCCGCTTGTACTGGTACACGGTGGAGTTCGGGCTGATCCGCAGCGCGGAAGGGCTGCGCATCTACGGCGCCGGCATCGTCTCCAGCAAGGGCGAATCGATCTATTGCCTGGAGGACGACGGCCCCAACCGGATCGGTTTCGACCTGCAGCGGATCATGCGCACGCGCTACCGCATTGATACCTACCAGAAGACCTACTTCGTCATCGACAGCTTCGACCAGCTGTTCGACGCCACCCGTCCGGACTTCACGCCGCTGTACGAAGAGCTGCGCGCGCTGGCACCGATCCCGGCCGGCGACGTGCTCGACACCGACACCGTGTTCAACCGCGGCACCGGCGAGGGCTGGAGCAGCGACGGCGACGTCTAGTCCGCGACGCCGACTCGCTGCCGTCGGCGAGTCTCTGGCTCAGGGAATCCGCGCCAGCGCGGATTCGAACAGCTGGTCGCGCAGGTCGATCTCGGGTGAGTCCGCCCCGATACTTTGCGTTGTGATGACCGCATTCGCCGAGGGCAGGCGATCGCGCAGGATCTGCGCCAATTCCGCGGCACCGTTGCGCAGCTCCGGAATCGCCAGGAACTCCCAGCGCTCGCCGCGCAACAGCGGACCCAGGCAGTACAGCCCTTCCACCGGCCGACCGGATGCGTCGAGCACCGTGTAGTCGGCGCGGGCACGCAACCCCAGTCCATACGGATCGGCGGCGATCAGGCCCGACTCTCGCAGGTGCGCGATCAGGGCGTGGGTGGTCCGGGTGATGTCGGTATCCAGACCGGTGGCCCGGATCAGATGGCCGAATCGCTGACGACGGCTGTGGCTGGCGCCACGTGTCCGCAACAAGGCGTCGACCTCGCCCTGGTGGGCGCGCGCGTGCAGCAGATGCGCAGCCTCGATGCGCAACTGGCCACTGTCTTTCATCGCCCGCAGCAGCGTGTCCATGCCCGGCGCGATCCGGTGCCGGTGTCGTTCCCAGTAGCTGCGGACATGGCGCAGGAACCGGGACCGATCATCGCTGCGCCAGCGCTGCCAGACCTGCTGGGTGTACGGCCGCAAGCCGTCGATGACGCCACGCCAGTCCGGCGCGACCCGGATCAGCTCGCGCACACCGCGCAGCAAGGCGCGCAGATCGCCGGTTTCCAGCAGACGCTGCAGCGCCGGCGGTGGTGTCAGCGGACGACTGCCTTCGACATGGGCGGCCGGCGTCTGGCCGTGCCGCGAGATCGCCAGGATCGAGCCGCGATGGCGGTTGCGGCGCAGGGTGGCCAGGACATCGACCATGGTCAGTCCTGTACCGACCAGCAGGATGTCCGAATCCGGTTCGATCGCATCCAGAACGCCGTCGCGCCACGGCCAGCCCACGTAGGCCGGCTGCCGATGCAGGCTGACATCCAGCGCCGGCAGCGGCGCCGGCGGCAGCGCACCAACGGCAAGCACGGCGACGTCGGTGCGGAAGTCGCTGCCGTCGGCGAGATAGATCTGGAATCCGTGCGGGCGCCGTTCCACCGAGATCACCTCCTCGGCATAGCGGTGGATGCCGGCGTTGCCGGCGGTGGCCTCGTCGAGCCGTTGCGACAGGTACTCCCCGTACAGATGCCGCGGCACATAGGCGCTGCGCGAATGCTGGTCGACCTGCAGCCAGTCGGCGAAATCGCCGGTCGCTGTCGGATCCAGACCCAGACGCCCGGCCTCGACATTGAGGTAATGCTCGGGTCGCGGCGTGCCATAGGCAACACCACGCCCGAAACTGTCGGCGGCGCCGACCAGGCACACTTCGGTCGCGGCCGGCTGCCGCTGCAGCAGCTGGATCGCCAGCGCCGAGCCGGCGAACCCGGCCCCGATGATGGTGATGCGCATCGCGATGATCCTCCCCGGCTGGAACGCGGGATCCGATGTAAGCGCAGATACCGCGGGATCGCGTAAAGCATGGGTTAACCGCCTTCTTCGACGAACTGGCCGAGATTCGCAAGACATTGACTGCGCGACCCGAATAGCTGCCACCGCAAGCATATGACCGGATCGCATGGCGTCATGACCGATGGTCATCCTCGTCCCGACGATCGCCATCGTGGGCACGGACCGCGCCTCGTGACCGATACCAGACGATTGCCGATGCCGATCCGCCCCGTGTGGTTCCCTCGACGCGCATGCCGACCGGCCGGTGTCGATGGATACACTTGGCCCACCATTGCACCCGCGTCAGGAAACGATCATGCGCATCTGGAACCAGCCGCACCTGGACCTGGAACGACTCAACGCCTTCGGCACCGACAACATGGTCGGCACGGTGGGCATCGTGATCACGCAGATCGGTGACGATTTCCTGCGCGGCACCCTGCCGGTGGATACGCGCACACGGCAGCCGTTCGGCTTGCTGCACGGGGGCGCCTCGGTGGTGCTGGCGGAAACCCTGGGCAGTCTGGCCGCGTTCCTGACCTTGCCGGATCCGCGACGACAACAGGCAGTTGGTCTGGAAATCAACGCCAACCACATTCGCGCCGTGCGCAGCGGTCTGGTCACCGGCACGGCGCGTGCCGAACACCTGGGTCGCGCCACCCAGGTCTGGTCGATCCGCATCGTCGACGAAAACGATCGTCTGGTCTGCATCTCGCGCCTGACCATGGCCATCGTGGAACGGGCTGCCGAGGGCGCGTGATCCCGTCGCCTGCGCGTCACCGCCAACGCGCGTGTGCAAGATGCGCAGGCTCTTACGCCGAGGCTGCCGCGTCGCCGTCAAAGGTCGACTCCCGGCAATCGCGTCGAGGTCTGCGAAGTGGGAAGACGACATATTCAGGCAGTGTCGATCGAGTCCCGCGAACTCCATCGCCGTGCGCCGCAACATGACATTACCGGGGCAGCGGCGGATGATCCCTGTGCTGCCGGGCGGGGTCCCGGAGGCCGCACGAAAACCATCTGGGCGACCGTGCGAATTGCCACTACAACAGATCCAAGGAGACGGGGATGCCTGAACTTCAATCGTTGATCGTGTGGTTGATCGTGGGCGGCGTAGCGGGCTTTCTGGCCGGCACGATCGTTCGTGGCTACGGCTTTGGCGTCGTTGGCAACATCGTGGTCGGCATCATCGGCGCGTTCCTGGCCGGCTGGCTGCTGCCGCGTCTAGGCTTGAACCTGGGTGTCAGCGGCATCGTCGGCGCCATCCTGTACGCGCTGATTGGCGCCATCATCCTGCTGCTGCTGATCGGGTTCCTGCGAAGGGCAACGTAGCCCGACGCGCGCGGCGTCGACAGAAGCCGCCTTCTGAAAGCAAGAAAGGGACGCCCAGCGTGGCGTCCCTTCTTCGTTGCCGGGCAATCTTTAAAGCGGCACGCCGATCGACATCAAGGCCTCGTCCGCTAAAAACCTCCGACAATCATCCGCAGGTGCGACGACCTCAGTCTTGCGGCGGTTCGGGCGGACACGCGCCGAGTCGATACAGTTCGATCTCGCCCTCCAGATCGCGGAACGCCATGGCGCTCTCGACATCTTCGAATTCGTAGGTGAGCTGCAGCCTGTCGCAGGCCAGTGACCTCAGAGTCGCCGTTCCGACCGCCCGCTGACCGAATGACGGGTTGTCATCAAAGGTTCCACCGACGCTCACATTGATGATACTGGTAATCACATCCGGCTCATCAGGATCGATGGTCTGACCCTGGATGGTGAACCAATGTTGGGTCTCGCCCGGGGGTACCTCGGTATCCGATTCCGGGTCGTAGGTGAACCACGCCGCAAACAACAGCCCCGGTTCGGCCGGGGTATCACCCTCCGCGGCTCGCGCCGGAATCCGTAGAATTTCGAGACCTTGTCCGTTGCTGCCGGGGTCGTACCAGGTGCCGGTGATGGCGGGATCGTAGTTGGCACTGGCTGGCCGCACCTGACCGTCGAAATCCTGACAATCCGCTTGTGCCGGCAGATTGCGGGTTAGGTTGATACTACCGCTGCGATCGACCAGTTCGCCGGCACTGAAGGCATAGTCGAGCACCGCCAGATCGCAGGAAAGGAAGCTCAGGCGCGCTTCGCCGACCGTCGCCTGCTGGACGCCGCCGCCAGCGTCGAAGGCACCGCCGGTATAGGCAACGATCGGGGCAACCAGCTCATCGTCACCGGGCGCCCAGGTACCCTCAATGGCGAACCAACGCAAGGGCGCATCGGCACTGGGTGTTTCGTCATCATCATCGTCGTCTTCAGGCGCCGGCATCATGGTGAACCAGGGCATGAATACCCGGTTGCTTTCCGGGTAGTAACGCAGCGCGAAACCCTGTCCGGATGTGGCCGGGTCGTACCAGGTGCCGTTCATACCGGAGAGATCGTCGATGGCTAGCGGCTGGCAGCGACTGGGAATGGCGCCGATCCACTCGCCGCGCGGGCTGTTGTGGCTCAGGGTATCGAAAACGCCTGTTGCGGGATCCAGGGTGCCGAACTGGTTGTCGCCAGCGCCGGTATAGATCCACGCGTAGAGTTTGCCATCGCGCTTGTCGAAATCCATGCCCTGAGCGAAGTTCGCCGGCAATCCGTGGTTGCCGATATGCGTCGTGGTCAGATCGTCGGTGTTGATGTGGTAAAGCGAATCATCGGTGATGTTGTGGCCATACATCCGACCGGAACAATCGATCGCGATGTCGATCATCACCGGATCAGCCTGTTCCGGCAGCAGGATGCCCACATATTCTGCTGTACCGGAGCCTAGGCCCAGGCGCCAGAGCCAACTCTGTCCCAACGGCGGGTTGTTGGTGAAGTTCCGATTGGTCGTTATCCAGGCTTGGCCATTGCGCGGATTGATTGCGAAGCCGGTAACGGTGTCGACGCGCATGTCTGGACCCAGGATTGGGCCAGTGGGGATATACCGTAGTGCCGCCAGATCAAGCCGCCCCAACTGGCTGCCCAAGGCGTTCGTCAAGATCGCGAACAGGCGCGAGCCACTGGGATTGAAGGCCATGTTGCGGATAGCGTTGGTCGACCAAGTCTCCGGGCCCGGGATGATCGAAGCGGAGCTGAAGTCGGGCACAGCAAAGCTGTACAGGCCTCGCGTCGCGGGGTTGCCGACCTCCGTCATCTGGATCGCGTAACCCACGACCGCGTCGCCACCCGCTGTATCCGTCAACGACTTCACCGACTGAAACGCGCTGCCCTCGTGCCCGCGGCAATGAAGGGCATAGCCCGGGGGCTCGACGCCGCTCGCGTTGGTGAAAGCGGAACAATCGACCTGGGCAACCGCCGGGAAGGAGGCCAGGCACAGGAGCAGGGCTCCCGGCGACGCGTGTTTCATCCGATATCTCCTGGATACCAGCCGGCACCGGCGTAGCGCCGGTCCGCAACTGGCGATATATCCGAGGCGGCCGTAGACCGACTGCCTGCAACGTTTGACCGTAACGGACGGCGGATTCTATCGCAAGCAGCCTGGGACTCGGGTGCGAAAGCCTGTGGCGTTCAGCGCCGATCCGGCCGCTTTCTCGTTCAGGTTGAGCGCGCCAGTCGTGCAACGGAAATCTGACCTCGAACGTCCTGCATGTGTCATAGGATGACGAGGATGTCCGCTGGCTTCGATCACGACCTTGAGCCGGAGGTGCTGATACGGCTGCGTGCCGGGCAGCAACAGGCGTTAGGCGATGTCTATGACCGGTTCGCGAAACCGGTCTATGGTCTGGCGCTGCGCGTGCTGGGCAATCCTGAGGACGCCGGTGATCTGGTCCAGGACATCTTCATCGGTTTGCCCAGGGCCAGTCGACGATTCCGTGGTGATGCCCGGTTTGGTCACTGGCTGCGAAGGGTGACCACCAACGCAACCATCGATCGTCTGCGTTCACGCAAGCGGCTGGTGCCGTTGGAGGATGCCTTGAACCAGTTGCAGGTCGACGCCGTGCCGGTGGATGTCGGTGACGCGGAGAGGCTGCTGGCGGCGCTGTCGCCGACGGCACGGCTGGTTTTGCACATGCACGCCGTAGAGGGCTATACCCACGAGGAGATGGCGCAACTGTTTGGCCAGAGCCCCAGCTACTCGAAGTCTATTCTTTCACGCGCGCTGGATCGACTACGGCGGCAATTGCGCCAAGATGATCCGGCTTCGAAACACACCGAAGCACATCTCATAAGAGCACGACAGTCACGACCATGAACCGTTTCGTCAATGAGCTCCCGCCGTCGGAGCGCCGTGCGCTGCAGGCGGCCTTTCTGACCGATCCACCGCCGATGCTGCGCGAGCGCATCCTTGCTCACAGCCGCGTGCCGGAATCCGTTCGCCTCGCGCCGCTCGTCGCGGTGATGCTCGCGATAACACTGTTGCTTTGGCCGACGTTTCGACCGCAGCCGACGTCCGACGCGGAGGTGGCGCTCGCAGCGATTAACTGGCACGCCCGGTCGGCAGAACTGGAACAGGTCTGGCAGCGGATCGGTGATCGAGACTGGCTGCTAGGCGATGTTCGCGCGGCGCCGATTTCGCGGCGCTTGCGCCTGCTCGACGAGCGCCTGTCCGCTCAGGTGGACAGCTCCTCCTCTGGCGATCATCTGAACGCGCTTTGGCGCGAACGCAGCGAAACCCTGGCTGAGCTGGTTTTGCTTCGGCAGCAAGGCGGCTATGCCATTCGACTTTGATGCGTTGGGAGGTCACATGGGTACAGTCAATCATCGCTTTCCTCTTTCAGGCTTGCTGGTCATCGCGACAATGCTGCTTCTCCTTGCTGTGCCACCAGCGGTAGCGGGCATGGATGATGCACGCCTGCGCGAGGAGTTGGACCAGATACTTGCTCGATTGGCTCAGGAAGGCGCTCTGGGATCGGCGGCGATGACCGTTGAAGCACCAGCAAGACGCGCGGTCAACTTTGGCGCAGTGGTCGATCGCGACCATGTTGAAGGGTTGCTGGTGTTGGGTGTCCTGCCGGGTGGTGGGGCCGAGGCGCTTGGCTTGCACTCAGGTGACCGGCTCCTGACAGCCAACGCGGTCGATCTTGTTGGCACGGGTGGCCGTCACCGACTGCGTGATCTGCTGGCCCTGCTTGATCACGGTGAAGAGATCACCCTGAAGGTCGCCCGCGGCGACGCGACCTTGACCGTGTCAGGCCGCCTGGAGGTCCACAGTCTGCCAGCGGCGCGTCTGCAGTTGACACCTGTGCAGGAAAATACGTCATCGGTCGCGGATGCCGATTCCACTTGCGCGCGCGTCAGTGTGTTTCCGGCAGCGCCAACGGCGAGAGATCTGTTTCCAGTCACGGTTTTGTCCATCGACGATCGCAGCGGAACATCGAATCAAGAGAGCTTCCGGGTGACGCCGGGGCGACAAGTCATTTCGGTTGTCGAGAACATCGACAACAACCGGTTTTCGCCGCTGGCCAATCACCAACGCTCCGTCGGTGGGCGCGAGCGCTACAAATCGTTGGAGATTGATGCTCGAGCCGGTGTGACCTACTTTATCGCTGCGCGCTTCCACCGCCAGCTCGCCGGCCGTGTTGCCGAGGGTGCCTACTGGGAGCCGGTGGTCTGGAAGGAGCGCGCAGAACGTTGTCGATGAGCAAGTGTTCAACGTCGGCCCCGCATTGACGATTGACGTGTCTTCGGCTGTGACCTTGGCCGACTATAGGGCTTTGGAATGATGAGCGTCTCACCGGAACTACGCGCTGCGCCGATTGCTGGATCGCTTCCGGCGTGACCTGGAGATAGACTGACGTTCGATCGTGACTAGCGTACATCATCCAGACCATGACTGCCTTGAGCGTCAATCTCAACAAGATTGCCGTGCTGCGCAACTCGCGCGGCGGACTGCTCCCCGACATCCTGCGCGCAGCCGACGTCTGCATCGGTGCCGGTTGCGCCGGCATCACCGTGCATCCACGCCCAGACGCCCGTCATGTGCGTGCCGACGACGTGTATGCACTGGCACAACGGCTGTCGACACGATGTCCGTCGGTCGAACTGAACATCGAGGGCAATCCGTTCGCACCGCCGCGCGCCGGCTATCCGGGCCTGCTGGCGCTTGTCGAGGCCGTTCGCCCGGCGCAATGCACCCTGGTTCCGGACAACGACGCCCAACTCACCTCCGACCATGGTTTCCATCCGCGCACCGATGCCGAGCGACTGCGCCCCCTGGTCGCCGAACTGAAGCGGCTGGGCTGCCGCGTCAGCCTGTTCGTCGATGCCGGTACCGAGGACCTGTCGCCGGTCGCCGACATCGGCGCCGATCGCGTCGAGATCTATACCGGCCCCTATGCCGAAGCATTCGCCTCGGGAACCTGCGACGCGGCACTGGCCGACTGTCGAACCACCGCGTTGGCCGCGAGGAAGGTGGGATTGGCCGTGAACGCCGGCCATGATCTGGATCGGGAAAACCTGCCGCCGCTGGTTGCCACGGTACCCGGGTTGGCCGAGGTTTCGATCGGCCACGCGCTGATCAACGATGCCCTGTACCTCGGCCTGGATGCGACCGTCCGGGCCTATCTTCGTGCGCTGCAGAGCGGAGCAACATCCTGACCGAAACGGTCGCCGCAAAGACGCCGGATACAACAAGGCCGCCTTGCGGCGGCCTGGTCGGTAGCGTGACTGAAGACCGGCGCGTCAACGCTGGGTCGCGTCGAAACCGATCTTGGTGATGTTGGCGTTCTTGGCACGCGTCATCACCGCAGCCAATGTCTGATAACGCGAGTTGTCGCTGACGCTGAGCACGATTTCCGGCTGCGGCGTCTGTCCGCCTGCCTGCTTCATGTAGAAGTCGATCTGCGGCATCGTCATGGCGACCTCGTTCCACAGGACGCGCCCATCGGGCTCGATGCGGACGTTGATCTTCTCCGACTCGACCGGATCCTTCGGTGGCGTCTGCGACGGTTGGGGCAGGTCGATCTGCACCTTGTGCGTCAACACCGGCACGTTGATCATGAAGATGATCAACAACACCAGCATCACGTCGATCAACGGCGTGACGTTGATCTCCGCCATCGGCGCGCCGCCGCTGGATCCCGTGCCTGAACTCATACCCATGACTGAATCTTCCTTGCGATTGCTTGATCGGCAACCCTGTCAACGAGAGTTGTCGAAACCTATGTTGCCGATCTCGGCGTTTCTGGCCTGCGTGATCACCGCGGCCACCGTTTCGTAACGCGCCTGATCACCGATGCTCAGCCTCAGCTCCGGTTGCGGTGCCTGTTGCCCGGCCTGGGCCATGTAATAGCCCATCTGGGCCGCAGTCATCGCCTCGTCGTTCCACAACAACCGACCGTCGTTCTCGATGCGAACCTTGATCAGATCGCGTTGCTCGACCCGCGTGTCCGGCCTCGGCTGCGGCAAGTCGAGCTGCACCTTGTGCGTCAATACCGGGATGCTGATCATGAAGATGATCAACACCACCAGCATCACGTCGATCAACGGAGTGACGTTGATCTCCGCCATCGGCGCACCGCTGCCTCTGCTGCTGCCTGATCCGATGCCCATGTCAAGTTCCCGTACGTGATCGGCCGGGATCGTCACCGATCCCGACTCGATTCACCGGTCTGGCGTGGTGACGAAGCCGACCCGGACGATGCCGGAATCCTTCACCTTCTCGACCACCTCGCGCACCACCTGGTAGCGCAGGTTGAAGTCGGCGCGGATCTTGATCTCCGGCTGCGGGTTTTCGCGCGCTGCGCGCTTGAGATCGGCCTCGAGCGCAGTCAGCGTGCGCAGCTGGTCGTTCCACCAGAGCTGTCCGCGTGCGTCGATGGCCAGATCGATGTCGGTACGCAGCTTTTCCTCGGCCGTCAGGTCGGCCTTGGGCACATCGACTTCGACCTTGGCCTGCATCAACGGCGTGGTGATCATGAAAATGATCAGCAGCACCAGCATCACGTCGACCAGCGGCGTGACGTTGATCGACGCCATTGGCGCTGCTCCGGCGCCGCTGTCCCCACCTACGCTCATGCCCATGACAGGCTCTCCTTACCGGGTGCCATTCAGATCTTGGTCGTGCCGACGCGCGAGCCGGTGGCAAAGTAGTCGTGCAGGTCATGCGCGAACTCGTCGAACTTGGCCAGCGTGACGCGGTTGGCACGGACGTAGGCGTTGTAGGCGAGCAGGGCGGGAATGGCGACAAACAGACCGATCGCGGTCATGATCAACGCCTCGCCGACCGGCCCGGCGATGGCGTCGATCGAGGCCTTGCCGCTGGCGCCGATCGCGATCAGGGCGCGATAGATACCCCACACGGTACCCAGCAGGCCGATGAACGGCGCCGAGGAACCGACCGTCGCGAGCAGGGTCAGGCCGTTCTCAAGACGGCTGCTCTCGCGGGTGACCGCCTGACGCAGGGCACGATCGATGAACTCGGACCGGTTCAGCACTTCGACCATGCGACCACCGTCATGCTTCTGGTGGTGGGCGGCGGCTTCGGCGCATTCCAGCGCGATCTTGGAAAATGGTTCGTTCTTGGGCTGCGACTCCATGTACTGGATTGCTTCCTGGGTCGAGTTGCTGCCCCAGAAATTGCGAATGACCTTGTCGGCGCGCGACCGCACCGCACCGTTGCGGAAGAAGTTGGCGACGATGTAGAACCAAGACATCAGGGACATGATGACCAGCGTGAGCAACACGATCCAGCCCACGATATCCAGATGCTGGATCATGTGGCTGAAGCCCATCTGGCTCAGCGCCGCGGCGTCGGAATCGGTCGGCAGGGCCGTGGCGGGGGTTTGATCTTGCATGATTGCGCTACCTTCGGATTAACCAGAGAGTTTGAAATCGATCGGGACCACGACCCAGCCGCCTACCGGCTGGCCGTTCTTGGTTCCGGGCCTGAATTTCCAGGTACGTACCGCACGCAGCGCCGCCTGATCCAGATGCCGGGAGCCGCTTGATCGCTGCAACTCCACCTGCTCCGGATCACCCGAGGCGTTGACGTAGACACGGATGGTCACCGTGCCTTCTTCCCGGCGCTGCGCCGCCTGTGGCGGATAGCGCAGACCCTTCCGATTCTGGTAGTCGGCACCGACTGCCGCGCCGACATCGGGTGCGGGCGGCGGTGCCGGAGGTGCCGGCGGCGCAACCGGGGCAGGAATTGCCATTTCCGACGGCGGCGCCGTCGGGATGGCCACCGGTTCCGGTGGCGGTGGCGGAATGTCCGGCGGCGGCTGTTCCGGCGGTGGCGGCGGCGGCTCATCCGGCGGCGGTGGCGGCGGCGGCTCCGGCGGCGGTGGCGGCGGCGGCGGTGGTGGCTCGATGAAGACCACGTCGGTCAGCAGCTCGTCCTCGGTTGCCGAAGGAGCGTCGGCTGTCGGAGGCAGCAACAGCATGCCGAACATGACCACATGCACGATCAACGCGACACTGAGGCCCGCCACACGCGGCCAGCGCACCCGGTTATCCGGCGCGTCTTCCTCGTAGTAGTTATAGATGGCCATGCTGACTCCGATCCTGAAAACCAATCCGTCGACGAGAGGTCGAAGGCCGGGTTGTGGTTGGGTGAACGACGCTACACCAAGAATCGTACACGTACAAGCTGTTCATCCGTGTTTCAGCTGTGCTTGGCGATCAGAAATTCTGTAACCAGATCCGAGCGTTCTCACGAGCCGATTCGAAGCCGGATGCCTTCTCGAAAGCAGTCTTGGCTGCAGGCCGATCGCCGGTCTCGTACTCAGCTTCACCTAGCAACAACCAGGCGGTGCCCTCGTCTGTCAACCCGCCTTTGCGGAAGGCGGTGTTCAGCGCTTCCTTGGCTTCCGCGTACCGCTCCTGATCCACCAGCAGATGCGCCCGCTGCTGATCGAGCGTGCCGTCTGTGGCGATGGCGGCGGCGCGCCCGTAGGCTTCGATCGCCTTGGGAATTTGTTCAGCCAGAAAATAGTTGTCGCCCAAAGCCCGTAAGGTCTGCGCGTCGGCGGGCAATGCTCCCGATTGCAGGGCGGTCTCGATCACCGCTACCGCTTCCAATGGTTTTTCCGCATAGGCAAGCAACTGGTAGAGCTGTCGCCAATGCTCAGGCTGAGTGAGTTTATTGCTGGTCCGCAAGCGCTCCAACGTCCCCAGTGCGCGCTCCGGCTGTTCCTGCTCGATGTACATCTGGGCCAGATTGATCTGATGCTTGATCTCATCCGGCTGCAGCCTGACCAGTTCCTCCAGCGTCCGCGCCGCGTTCGCGTAGTCTTCCTGATCGTAATAGGCCGCCATTTTCAGTTCCAGCCAACTCGCTTCCGGCGACTGCTTGAGCTCGATGGCACGATCCAGCGCCCGAATGGCCTCGGGATAGCGCTCCATCCGGTACAAGGTGTTTCCCTTGAGCGCTTGTGCATCGGCGGTCTCCTGACCACTCAGGCGCATCCATTCATCCAGCTTGACCAACGCCTCGTCATAGCGTTCCTCCATCAGCTCGACCTGGGCGATCTGGTACAGAAGCGGAAAATGATCCTTGTTTGGCAAAGCGTCGGTCTCAGCCGCCTTCTTCCAATAGCCAAGCGCGCGGTCGATCTGGTCGTCCTCGTAGGCGAGTTGTGCCAATCCCTGGTAGACCAGCGCGCGCTCATAATCGGTCAGTCCTGAATTGGACTCGAGCTTGGAAAACGCTTCGGACGCCTTGTCGTTCTCGCCTTCGTTGAGGTGACCGTGCGCCCGGATCACCTGGGAGTACGTGCGTTGCTTGGTTTCCGGCTCGCGCTCGGGTCGGGTAGCGTTCGGATAGGTTTGGGCGTCGCTTTGCGTTTGCTCCTGCTGTGCCGCCTGACCTCGACGCTGCTGGGCGCGGTTACGCGCCTCCTGGAAGCGATCGACCCGCCGGGTCTTTTCGTCCACGGCCTGGTTTTCAGCTTGCGCCTGAGCGGGGGAAACAGCCACCAGTTGCGTGGCGGGAATTGCGATTGTCAGCAAGCACGACCACACGATCCATTGCTTCATTGGGTGTATTCCTTAGCAGTTGTTGGTTTGGCGGATCGCCTGATGCGACGGCGTCCGTTCCGGATGGGGATATTGTCGACCCGACGATTCCGGGCGTGGTTAATCCAGGTTAACGTCTGGCGTCAGAGGCGACAGGATGGCGTTCGACCCGCTTGACGCGCTTGCTCATAGAGTGGTCGAGCCGACACCATGCCCCGTTCGAGTTCAGCAATCCGCCCGCTTGGATTGGGGTGGGTGGACAGAAAGGTCGGTGAGCGACTGCCGCCCTGTGCCTGCATCCGCTGCCACAGGGCCGGAGCCGCCGCCGGATCGAATCCGGCGCGCGCCATCAGCAACTGGCCCTCGATGTCGGCCTCGGTCTCGTGCTTGCGCGAGAACGGCAACAGTACGCCGACCTGGGCGCCGGCTCCGAGCGCTCCCACAATCAGACGGGCGTTCTCCGGCGCCTTGGCATTGGCGGCGACCGCGGCCACGGTCATGCCGGTCTGCGCCAGGATCTGCTGCGAGAAGCGCTCGGCGCCGTGTCGATAGGTCACGTGAGCCAGTTCATGCCCGATCACCGCCGCCAGCTGGTCGGCGGACTCGGCGACCTGGAACATGCCGGTGTTGACCCCGACCTTGCCGCCCGGCAGTGCAAAGGCGTTGGCGCTGGGGTCGTCAAACACCTGGAACTCCCAGGGCAACTCGCGCCATTCGCTCGGCAACTGCGCCACCAGGGCATCGGCGATGCAGCCCACATAGCGTCGATGGGCCGCATTCGTGGACAGCTTGCCCTGACCCTTGAGCTGGTTGAAGGACTCGATCCCGAGCGCGTTCATCTGCTTGTCGTCGACCAGCAGTACCTGCGAGCGGCCACTGGGAGTGGTCGCACAGCCAGCGAGTGCCGTGGCGACCATCAGGACTAGGAGACTTCGAAACATGGGATTTCTCCGCAAGCGTTGCACGGGGGAGGATCGCTGGGCAGCATTCCAGCGATGCCGTTGCATTCCCGTCAAATCTACTCGCCCGTCCGGTTCCGGTCGAGACGGACCAGCCAGCTATCGATGCTGCAGTGCGGTCAGATCGTCGCGAAATGGGTCTTGGCGAAGGCGACCCGCTCGCTGGGATCACGCGACAGCTGGCCGGCCTTCTCCAGCGCCTGGATCTTGCGCAGGCGCAGGCCCAGACCATTGCCGTTGGCAATCTGGATGGACAGGCCGGGTCGGGCGTTGAGCTCCAGCACCATCGGTCCTTTTTCCCTGTCCAGCACGATGTCGACACCGACATAGCCCAGGCCGGAAAGCTCGTAGGACTTGGCCGCGATCAGCATCAGGTCGTCCCAGTGCGGGATGGCCAGACCGACGATGGAGTTTTCCGTATCCGGATGCTCCTTCACCGGCTCGGTGCCCCAGACCCCGCGCCGGGTGAGTCCGGTCGGAATGTCGATGCCAACGCCAATCGCACCCTGGTGGAGATTGGCCTTGCCGTCGGACATGCGCGTGGGCAGGCGGATCATCGCCATGACCGGATAGCCGAGAAAACTGATGATGCGGATGTCGGGCACGCCGCGGAAACTGACCGCCTCGAAGATGGGGTCGAACTGCACGCAGTATTCGACCAGCAGATGGTCCGGTTGCCCACCCAGCGAATACAGACCGGACAACCCGTTCGACAGGTGGTGCTCGAACTCGTCCCGGCTCATCAGGCTGCCATTGGCGCGCCGGTAGCGCTCGCCGCGCCGACCATGGATGACCAGGATGCCGTCGCCACCGGAGCCGTGCGCCGGCTTCACCACGAAGCTGTGATGCGCCTCCAGCGTCTTGTGCAGTGCGGCGATCTCGTGCTCCTCGCGCACCACCGCGTACAGCTCCGGCACCGGCAGTCCGGCAGCGATGGTCAGCTGCTTGGTCTGCAGCTTGTCATCGACGCGCGGATAGAACTTGCGCTTGTTGTAGAGCAGCACGTATTCGGCGTTGCGCGCACCGATGCCCAGCAGCCCGATCTCGCGCAGACGCCTGGCGACCGCGAACGGATTGAACATCTCAACCGTCCTGCGCCGGCCGGGCCAGCGCGCGGAAGCGGAACAGTTCGGTCAGGCGATAGCCGGAGTAGCGACCCAGGATCAGGGTCAGGCCGAGCAGCACCAGCAGCAGTTCCGGATACACGAACATCAGGTGCTCCAGCGGCGGCCAGCTCATCACCAGATAGGCCAGGCAGGCGATCAGCAGCGAACCACCGGCCATCTTCATGGCGTAGCCCGGACCGCGCTCGTCCCAGGCCACCGAGACGCGCTCGATGGTCATGGTCATGATGATCATCGGGAACAGGGCGATGGACAGGCCCACTTCCAGCCCCAACCGGTTCGAGACCACGCTGACCAGGGCCATGATCAGCACCACCACGATCAGCACCGCGGTCAGGCGCGGCACCAGCAGCAGTTTCAGGCGTTCCATGTAGAAGCGCACCAGCAGACCCATGCCGACCACCAGCACGAACAGGGCGATGCCGGCGACCAGCGAGGTCCACTTGAATGAGATCGCGATCAGCACCGGCATGAAGGTGCCGAAGGTTTTGATGCCGATCAGGTTGCGCAGGATCAGCATGATGAAGGCGCCGATCGGCACCATCAGCAGGATCTTGTAGACATCCTGGGCCTGGATCGGTAGTGCCAGCAGCGAGTACGCAACCAGGTTCTTGTCGCGCACTTCCAGTCGCTGCACGGCGGCGTCCAGCGAATCGACCATGGTGCGCTGGATGCGGATGTCGTAGCGGCCATTGCTGGCGCCGTCGACATCCAGCAGCGGACGGTCGTTGCTCGACCACAGGAACAGGTTGTCCGGCCAGCCGATGCGGCCGCTGCCGGTGTCGATGGTGCGCCAGACCCGATCGTCGGTGTCGAACACCTGCAGATAAGGGCGCAATTCGCCCACGGCCTGGTCGCTGAGTTCCAGACCGTGCACGACGCGGGCGGCAATGCTGCGGATCGCCAGCAGGTCGGCGGCGAAGCGGGCACGGGCGTAGGCGCTGGTGCGCTGTTGCAGCAGCAGCGACACCTCGCTGGTCGGCGAGGTGCTGTTGAATTCCTGGATCAGGCGACTGGCGAACGAGGCGCTGTCGATGCTCTGCTCACGCACCTGTTCCAGCACCGTGTTGGCGGCGCTGGCATAGGGTTCCTCCAGCTCCGGCGCGATCGGTGTCGATGGCGCGTCGGCGGCGGGTTGATGTGCGCCGTCCTGATAGACGGTCGCACGGTAGTACAGCGCCTGGCTGCCGCGGGCACGACGAATGGTCCAGCGCACCTCGCGGCTGGCATCCGAACGACCACGTTCGACATTCATGCCGTAGCCGCGGGCGATGAAGCGCTCGTCGAGAATCGAATAGCCGGGAGGATCCCGCGGCAATTGCAGCACGACCTGGTTCGGGCCGCTCTTGGGTCGATATTCGACACGGGCCTGGATGTCCCAGACAACCGTCTGTTCGACCGGCGACACCGGAAACTTCAGCACCTGCCACTTGTAATAGAAGGCGGCCAGACCCAGCAGGATCAGCACGCCGGCCAGCAGGTACAGATGAGTCTTCTTCATGCGCGACAGGTCCCCTCGCCGGGCTGGCAGTATAGCGGCAGCCCGACGGGACCAGAGCGGACGCTAGACGTCCAGATTGCCGACCTTGAGCGCGTTCTCCTCGATGAAGTTGCGCCGAGGTTCCACCGCCTCGCCCATCAGCATGGCGAACATGTCGTCGGCGGCGACCGCATCCTCGATGGTGACGCGCAGCAGGCGCCGGGTTTCCGGATTGACCGTGGTTTCCCACAGCTGATCCGGATTCATTTCGCCCAGGCCCTTGAAGCGCTGGATGGTGCGGCCGCGCTTGGCTTCCTCCATCAGCCAGGCGGCGGCGGCGGCGAACGAATTCACCGGTGCGCTGCGGCCGCCCCGACGGACCTCGGCGCCGGACTGGATCAAACCGGCCAGACGCTCGCCCAGACCGGCGATGGTGCGGTAGTCGCCACCGGCGAAGAATGACTGCGGCCAATGCTGCAGCACCGTCAGGCCGTGATGCTGGCGCTCGATGCGCAGCATTGGCACACCCTCGGCATCGACCACCGACAGCTGGTAACTGGGCTTGCCCAGACCACTGTCGAGCAGACGGCTCGACAGTTCGGCCAGCCACGGCGCGGTCAACGCCTGATCGCTCAGCTGATCGGCCCGGATCGGCGCCGTGTCCAGCATCGCGGTCAGCACGGCCGCGTCGTAGCGCGTGGCCAGTCGTTCGATCACGGCGCGGGTGGCATGCCAGTCCGCCAGGAGTGTCTCCAGACCGGTGCCGCTCAGTGGCGGTGCGTCCGGCGTGTACTGCAGATCGGCGTTCTCCACCGCATTGCTGACCAGATAGGCGTTGAGCGCGGCATCGTCCTTGAGGTAGAGCTCGTTGCGACCCTGCTTGAGCTTGTACAGCGGCGGCAGCCCGATGTAGACATGACCGCGCTCGATCAGCGCCGGCATCTGCCGGTAGAAGAAGGTCAGCAGCAAGGTGCGGATGTGCGAGCCGTCGACGTCGGCGTCGGTCATGATGATGATGCGGTGGTAGCGCAGCTTGTCGGCGTTGAACTCGTCCTTGCCGATGCCGGTGCCCAGCGCGGTGATCAAGGTGCCGACTTCAGCCGAAGACAGCATCTTGTCAAAACGCGCCTTTTCCACATTGAGGATCTTGCCCTTGAGCGGCAGGATCGCCTGGTACTTGCGGTTGCGACCCTGCTTGGCCGAGCCGCCGGCGGAGTCACCCTCGACCAGGAACAGTTCGGACTGGGCCGGATCCTTTTCCTGGCAGTCGGCCAGCTTGCCGGGCAGGCCGGCAATGTCCAGCGCGCCCTTGCGCCGGGTCAGTTCGCGCGCCTTGCGCGCGGCTTCGCGGGCACGCGCGGCTTCGACGATCTTCGCCGCGATCGCCTTGGCCTCGGTCGGATGCTCGTCCAGGAATTCGCCCAGCTTCTGCGCAACCAGGGTTTCGACCGCACCCTTGACCTCGGAGCTGACCAGCTTGTCCTTGGTCTGCGAGGAGAACTTGGGGTCGGGCACCTTCACCGACAGCACCGCGATCATGCCTTCGCGCATGTCGTCGCCGGCGAACTGCACCTTGGCGTTCTTGGCCAGACCCGAGCGCTCGATGTAGCCGGACAGCGCGCGCGTCAGCGCAGCGCGGAAACCCGTCAGATGGGTGCCGCCGTCACGCTGCGGAATGTTGTTGGTGAAGCAGAACATCCGCTCTTCGTAGGCATCGGTCCATTGCAGGGCCACTTCGACGCCGATGTCCTGTTCGGTCCCGGCGAAGTAGGCGACATGCGGATGCAGCGGCGTGCGCACCTGCGCCAGATGCTCGACGAAGGAGCGGATGCCGCCGGCATACTCGAACACTTCGCGGCGCGGTTCGCGGCGCTCGTCGACCAGCTCGATGCGCAGGCCGGAGTTGAGGAAGGCCAGCTCACGCAGGCGCTTGGCCAGCAGATCGAAATGGAATTCCAGATTGGTGAAAGTCTGCCCGCTGGGCAGGAAGCGGACTTCGGTGCCGCGCTTGTCGGTCGGCTTGACCTCACGCAACGGATACACCGGCTCGCCGTGCGCGTACTCCTGCTCATGCTCCATGCCGCCGCGCCAGATGCGCAGCCACAGCGACTGCGACAGGGCGTTGACCACGGAGACGCCGACGCCGTGCAGGCCACCAGAGACCTTGTAGGAGTTGTCGTCGAACTTGCCGCCGGCATGCAGCACCGTGAGGATGACTTCCGCGGCCGAGCGACCTTCTTCCTTGTGGATGTCGACCGGAATGCCGCGGCCGTTGTCGACCACCGAGACCGAGCCATCGGCCAGCAGGGTGACCACGATCCGGTCGCAATGGCCGGCGAGGGCTTCGTCGACCGAGTTGTCGACCACCTCGAACACCATGTGGTGCAGGCCGGTGCCGTCGTCGGTGTCACCGATGTACATGCCTGGGCGCTTGCGAACCGCTTCCAGGCCCTTCAAAACCTTGATTTTACTGGAATCGTATTGCTCTGACATGCAAATCCCCGCCGGCCGACCAGGCGTGGTCAGCGGCTCGTTTGGTGTGGAGTTTCAAGATGCCAATTATAGCAGGCGCCGGACTTCGCCTTGTTCCACGTGGAACCTGGGCGTGTCGGGCGCCAGTGTCGCCGACCAGGCGGCAGGGACCTCGGTGCCGCTGACCAGAACTTGCGCTTCGCTGCTGACCAGCCATTGAAGCACCTGCAGCTGGTGGGCCGCATCCAGCTCCGATGCCAGATCGTCAAACAACAGGACCGGCCAACGGCCGCTGCTCTCGCGATAGACATCCGCCTGACCCATCAGGCAGGCCAGCGCCACCAGCTTGACCTGTCCGCGGGACAGTTCGGCCTGACCCAGTCCGCCCGGAAACGCCAGCCGCCAATCGGCCCGGTGCGGACCACGTCCCGTGAATCCCCGTTCCCGGTCGATGCTGCGTCCGGCCAGCAACGCCTCCGACAGGCTGGCGTACTGGGCCGGCCATCCGGGCCGGAAACTCCAGCGCAGGGGCAGCAATTCCGGCGCGAAGGCCGCCAGGCTGGCTTCCACCCGCGGCGCCAGCCGCTCCAGCACCCCGGCCCGGTGCGAGTGGATGACCTCGCCCAGGGTGGCCATTTCCGACTCCCACACCGTCAACTCCGCATCGCCCGCCCGACCTTGCAGGGCGGCATTGCGTTGCTTGAGCGCCCGCAGATAGCGCCGCCAGCTACCCAGGAACGATGGTTCCACGTGGAACAGGAGCCAATCCAGATAACGTCGCCGTTGCTCGGCCGCGCCCGTGATCAATGCGTGGCTGTTCGGCTCGACGGTGACCGCGGCCAGGTTGCGCACGAAATCGGCCAACAGCGCCACCGACTCGCCGGCACAGCGCAATACCCAGCCGTCTCGCGATCGCCGCGCACCCAAAGACAGTTCCCGGTCGCCCCGATCGCGGATCCGGGCGAACACGTCGAACTGGTCCGCGCCGATCTGGATCAGGTTGTCCGGCAGCGGACTGCGGAACGAGCGCCCGTGCGACAGCAGATGCACGGTCTCGATGAGGCTGGTTTTGCCGGCTCCGTTGGCCCCGGTGATGAGGTTGATCCCGGCGCCGAACACCAGCGTGGCCTGGCGCAGGTTGCGCAGTTGCTCCACCCGCAATTCGATCAGGCGCATCGACAGGGGTGCCTGGTGTTCAAGCGCGCAGCGGGCGGCATCGGGCGAAACGGGGGCGGCGAGGGGCCGGGAGCAAAGTTCGAGGTTGCCGCGACAAGCGACCCCGATCCGTCGCCGATCGCAATCCCGGCGACGAGGCAATCACCTGCAGGGAAACGCTGCCGCCGGCGCAACTACATCCGCATCGGCATGATGACGTGGCGGGCACTGTCATCGTCGGCATCGGAAATCAGGCAACTGGAATTGCCGTCGCGCAGGTGCAGTTCCACGTCGTCGCCGCGCAGGGCGGCCAACGCCTCCTGCACATAGGTGACATTGAAGGAGATCTCCAGCTTGTCCACGCTGCTCTCCGCCGCGATCTCCTCCACCGCCTCTTCCTGCTCGGCATTGTGGGCGACGATCTTGATCTGCTGCTTGCTGATCTCCAGGCGCACGCCCCGGTACTTCTCGTTGGACAGGATTGCCGCGCGGGTCAGCGCATCGCGCAACTCGGCGCGGTTGACCCGGACCCGCTTGTCGGCGCCGATCGGCATCACCGCTTCGTAGTCCGGAAAACGGCCATCAATCAGGTTGCTGGTGAACACCACATCCGGCCGGTGAAGACGGACATGGCTGCGGCCCAGTTCCAGGGTCACCGTTTCGTCGCTGTCTTCCAGCAAGCGCTGCAACTCGATCACCGCCTTGCGCGGCAACAACAGCTGGCGGTCGGTACCGGCCTGGGTTTCCTGCGCGGTCTGGAACATCGCCAGGCGATGGCCGTCGGTGGCGACCGCACGCAGGCTGCCCTTGCGCAGGTCGAACAACATGCCGTTGAGATAGAAGCGCACGTCCTGCACGGCCATGGCAAAGGCAACGCGGTCGATCAGCTCCTTCAGCGTGGCCTGCGGCAGTTCCAGGCGATCGTTGCTCTCCCGGTTTTCCAGGGTCGGGAACTCCACCGCCGGCAAGGTGGCCAGCTGGAAGCGGCTGCGTCCGGCCTTCACCACCACGCGCTGGCCCTGCTCGTCGATGGTCAGACCCACGCCCTCGGGCAGGGCGCGGCAGATGTCGAACAGCTTGCGTGCCGGGACAGTCACTTCACCAGCCGAGGTACCGGTCGCCTGGGCCCGCGCGATCATCTCGATCTGCAGATCGGTGCCGGTCAGCGAGACGCTGCCATCGTCGCCCACCGTCACCAGCAGATTCGACAGCACCGGCAGGGTCTGTCGCTTCTCGACCACCCCGACCACCGTCTGCAAGGGCTTGAGCAAGGCTTCGCGCTGGATCTCGAATCGCATCAGGGCACCTCAGCAATAGAGCTATGTTGTTGTTGAAGATTGTTGTTATTGGCTGGCTCGCCAACCGGGAAACAAACAAAATACCGCTTCAAAAACAAAAACTTGAATCTAAAAACAGGCGCTGAAAACCGCCTCATGGCCTGTGGCCGATCTGTGGATAACTTTTTCGCGCGAAACCGCACCCAACTTATCCACAGGCTCTCAACCGCTCAGGCTTCGCATCAACTTGTCCCAGTCCTCCCGCGCCCGCCCATCGGTTTCGATCAGGCGCCGGATCACTTTGCAAGCATGCAGCACCGTGGTGTGATCGCGCCCGCCGAAGCCGTCGCCGATCTCCGGCAGGCTATGTTCGGTCAATTCCTTGGTCAGCGCCATGGCCATCTGCCGTGGCCGCACCACCGAGCGTTGCCGTCGCTGCGAGATCAGGTCGGCGTGGCGCAGGCCGAAGTAGTCAGCCACAGTTTTCTGGATATTGTTCAGGCTGACCAGGCGCTCCTGCACGCTGAGATGGTCGCGCAGCGCTTCCTGGGCGAACTCCAGGGTGATCGGCCGGCCACTGAGGTTGGAGCGCGCGACCAGCGTGTACAGGGCTCCCTCCAGCTCGCGCACGTTCGAGCGCATGCGCTTGGCCATGAGGAAGGCGACGTCGTCCGGCAGCGTCGCGTTCAGCGACTGCGCCTTGGCCAGCAGGATGCTGACCCGGGTCTCGAAGTCCGGCGGCTCGATGGCGATGTTCAGGCCCCAGCCGAAGCGCGATTTCAGCCGCGGCTCCAGACCTTCGACTTCCTTGGGGTAGCGGTCGCAGGTCAGCACGATCTGCTGCTTGCCTTCGAACAGCGCGTTGAAGGTGTGGAAAAACTCCTCCTGGCTGCGGTCCTTGCCGGCGAAGAACTGGATGTCGTCGATCAGCAGGGCATCGACCCGGCGGAACTGGCGCTTGAAATCGTCCATGCGGTTGCTGCGCAGGGCACGGATCATGGCGCTGACAAACTGCTCCGAGCGCAGGTAGACCACCTGCGCGCCGGGCCGATCCTGACGGATCAGGTTGCCGGTGGCATGCAGCAAGTGGGTCTTGCCCAGACCGGTGCCGCCGTACAGCAGCAGCGGGTTGTAGACCTGTCCCGGCTGCTGGGCGATCTGCAGTGCGGCGGCCTTGCCCAGCTCGTTGGAGGAGCCTTCGACGAAGTTGGCAAAGGTGTAGCGGCTGTCGAGATTGGACTCGGCGAGGTTTTCCACCGCCGTTGCCACCGCTTCCGGCACAGGCTGGGCGGCCGCCACCGCCGTCTGCCGCTGACCCAGCTTGATCCGGACCAGCACCAGCCGCCCGGCCAGCGCCGAGATGACCTCGGCGATGCGCGCCAGAAAGTGCTTCTCGACCCGCTCGGCGACATAGACGTTGGCCGCGTACAGCACCAGCGCATCGCCTTCACCTTCGGCCTGCAACGGCGTCAGCCAGGTATGCACATCCTCGGCATCCAGCTCGGCTTCCAGGTGTTGCAGGCAACGCAGCCACAGGTCGGACATTGCGGGTGGAGACGACACGATCGAAACGACAGGGTCGGTGAGTGTAGCGCGGAAGCCGCCGCTTCCGGCCGACCGCCGCCAAGGTCGGGATCGCCTGATTTGACCGCGGCGCGGCAAGTACTTAGAATGCGCGGCCCTCGCAAATCGCGTCGAGTATTGGTCATGAAACGCACCTACCAGCCCAGCCGCCTCAAGCGCGCGCGTACCCACGGCTTCCGCGCCCGCATGAAGACGGCCGATGGCCGCAAGATCCTGTCGGCCCGTCGCGCCAAGGGTCGCAAGCGCCTGACCGTTTCCGGCTGATGCCGTGACGGGGCGCGCCGTCGCCCTGTCGCCCGCACAGGCTCTGTCGGGCAAAGCACAGTTCGATCGCATCTTCAGCGCGCGCCAGTCGCTGGCGTCGCGCTTTTTCCGTGCCCACTATTTGGGAAACGAACTGGGCCAGCCGCGTCTGGGCATGGCCATCGGTCGACGCATCGACAAGCGCGCGGTGGTGCGCAACCGGCTGCGTCGCCAGGTCCGCGAAAGCGTGCGGGTCAGCCTGCCGGCCATGTTGCCGGTCGACATCGTGGTGACCGCACGCAACGAGGTGGTCCAGGCCGCGGGCGCGGAGGTCTGGCGCGACCTCGGCCATCTGTGGATGCGATTGCAGGATCGACTGGCTCGGACCGACGTTTCCGGGCCGGCCATCGTCACGCCGCGTTGATCGCATCGCCGCGAACCGCGACAATCGACATTCTTTGCCCGGCGTGACCACGGGCGCCCCGTTTCCCCCCTTGGCTTGACCATGCAGAATTTCCGACCGCTGCTCATCATCGCGTGGCTGTTTGCCGCGTTCCTGCTCTGGCAATCGTGGAACGAGTTCAATCGTCCGCCTGCGCCGCCGGTTCCCGTCGGCAGCACCGAACCGACCGGCGCCATCGCCAGTGCCGATGTGCCCAATGCCGTCGCGTCGGCGCCATCCGCCAGTTCCCTGGATGTACCGGATGCGGCCAGCGCGCCGGTTGCCGACGCCGCGCCAGTGGCGCCGGGCGACGCCACCGCGCCCGGCCAGCTGGTCACCGTGGAAACCGACGTCCTGCGTCTGGTCATCGACAGTCGTGGCGGTTCGGTGGTCAGTGCCGATCTGCTCGCCTATCCGCTCGAGCCCAAGTCCGAAGTGCCGGTGCAGTTCCTCAGCAACGATCCGGCGCGGCTGTTCTGGGCGCAGAGCGGCGTGGTCAGCCGCACCGGCAGCGCGCCTGATCACAACGCGCTGTATGCCGTCGAGCGCGAGCGCTACCAGTTGCAGGGCGATACCCTGGAAGTGCCGTTCACCTGGCAGGGCGACGACGGCATCAGCGTGCGCAAGGTCTATGTGCTGCGTCGCGGCGACTACGCCATGGGCGTGCGTCACGAGATCCGCAACGATGGCGCGACGCCTTGGAGCGGCAACGTCTATCGTCAGCTGCAGCGGGTGCCGCTGCGTGCCTCGACCGGTTTCTCGTTCACCGATGTCACCGCCATCACCTTCCACGGCGCGGCCTGGTACAGCCCGGCTGACGGCTTCGAAAAGCTGAAGTTCGAGGACTTCGCCAGCAAGCCGCAGAACAAGCAGATCACCGGCGGCTGGTCCGGCATGCTGCAGCACTACTTCTTCGCTGCCTGGATTCCGCCGGGCGAGCAGGCCAACGACTACGCCACCGCGCGCGTGCCCAACAGCAACCGGCATCTGGTGCGGCAGGTCGCGGTCGGCACCACGGTTGCGCCGGGCACGCAGGTGGTCGACGAGGCACGCCTGTGGATCGGTCCGAAACTGCAGAACGTGCTGCCCGATGTCGCGCCCGGACTTGAGCGCACCATCGACTACGGCATGTTCACCTTCCTGTCCAAGCCGCTGTTCTGGGTGCTCGACCAGTTGCACAACATCGTGCGCAACTGGGGCGTGGCGATCATCCTGATCACCGTGCTGATCAAGCTGGCGTTCTATCGGCTGAGCAAGGCGCAGTACGTGTCCATGGCGCGCATGCGCAAGCTGGCGCCGCGTCTGGCCCAGCTCAAGGAGCGCTATGGCGATGATCGCCAGAAGCTCAACGCGGCGATGATGGAGATGTACAAGAAGGACAAGATCAATCCGCTGGGCGGCTGCCTGCCGATCCTGCTGCAGATTCCGGTGTTCATCGCCCTGTACTGGGTGCTGCTGGAATCGGTGGAACTGCGCCAGGCGCCGTTCATGCTGTGGATCCAGGACCTGTCCGCGCGCGATCCCTACTTCGTGTTGCCGGTGCTCAACGGCGCGGTGATGTTCCTGACCCAGAAGCTGTCGCCGGCACCGGGCGTGGATCCGATCCAGAAGCGCATCTTCCAGGCCATGCCGGTCGTGTTCTCGGTACTGTTCGCCTTCTTCCCGGCCGGCCTGGTGCTGTACTGGCTGGTCAACGGCGCCCTGGGTCTGCTGCAGCAGTGGTACATCAACAAGCAGATCGAGTCGGGCAAGCTCAAGTAAGCCGCCCGACCCGATCCCGACCGATGATGCCCGGCGCATGGCCAGCCGCGACACCATAGCGGCGCTGGCCACGCCGCACGGGCACGGCGGCATCGGCGTGATCCGCCTGTCCGGGCCGCAGGCGGCGCGGATCGCGCAAGACCTCAGCGGCGTGGCGCCACGCGCGCGCCACGCGCACTTGGCGCGGTTCCGCGCCAGCGATGGCGAGATCATCGACAGCGGCCTGCTGCTGTACTTTCCGGCGCCGCATTCCTACACCGGCGAAGATGTCGTCGAACTGCAGGGTCATGGCAGCCCGGTCGTGCTCGACCGTCTGCTGCGTCGTCTGTACGAGCTGGGTGCACGTCCGGCGCGCCCGGGGGAATTCTCCGAGCGCGCCTTCCTGGAGGGCAAGCTCGACCTGGCCCAGGCGGAAGCCGTTGCCGACCTGATAGCAGCCGGCAGCGAAGCCGCCGCGCGTGCCGCGCAACGCTCGCTCGATGGCGCCTTCTCGCAACGCGTGCAGGCACTGCTCGACGCGCTGGTGCAGGCACGCATGCACATCGAAGCGGCAATCGATTTTCCGGAAGAGGAAATCGATTTCCTCGGCGACGGTGCCATCGCGAAACGACTGGACGATCTGCTTGCCACGCACGCCGATCTGCTCGCTGCCGCCGAACGCGGCCAGCGTCTGCGCGACGGCCGTGTGGTCGCCATCGTCGGCCGGCCCAATGCCGGCAAGTCCTCTCTCTTGAACGCACTGGCCGGCAGCGACCGCGCCATCGTCACCGATATCGCCGGCACCACCCGCGACGTGCTTCGCGAAGAAGTGCGACTCGGCCCGGTCAGCCTGACCCTCATCGACACCGCCGGCCTGCGCGACAGCGAAGAACCGGTCGAACGCGAGGGCATACGCCGCGCCCGCGCCGAACTGGCCCGCGCCGATCATGCGCTGATGGTGATCGACGCCAGTGTCGACGAAGAGCTTGCCACCTTGCGCGGTGAATGCCCGCCCGGCCTGGCGCGCACCGTCGTGTTCAACAAGATCGATCTACTAGCCGATGGCGTTGCATCCACGCGGCTCGCAAACGCGGCTGCATCCAGCCGCATGGTGGCCGCCAACACCGACGGATCATCAGCCCAGACCGACGCTGCCGATGAAACCCGTTTCGCCATCTCCGTCCGCAGCGGTGCCGGCATGCCGGACCTGATCGCGCACCTGTCGCAACTGGCTGGCGCCGGCGGCGCCTTCGACGGCGCCTTCAGCGCCCGTCGTCGCCACGTCGAAGCCCTGCGCCAGACCGGCGATCATCTCGCCGCTGCGTCGGCCCGACTGCACTTGGATCGCGCCGGTGATCTAGCCGCGGAAGAACTGCGCCTGGCCCAGCAATCCCTGGCGCAGATCACCGGTGCCTACACACCCGACGACCTGCTCGGCGTCATCTTCGGCAGCTTCTGCATAGGCAAGTAGGCCGAAGCGGTGCCCTCCCGCGTCGAGTGGGCAACCAGGTTGCGAACGGCAGCATCTTCGGTTTGGACCGCAAGGCATCGGTACTTGCGACTGGCACAATCAGTCCGTGACCCGTCCATCAGCCAACGAGGGTGATTGCGCGCGAGCCGCGCTGGCCATGGCCGAACATTTTCTGGATACCGAGACGCGGCATCTGTTGCCGTTCACCGCCAGTGTCTGTGTGAGCGCGGGGCTGGATCGGGCGCAGGTGCGGACGCTCTGGTCGCAGGACGTTGCGCCGGTGGTGGGGACGAACCTGCTGTCGCCGGCCGGCGAATGGGCGGGTTGGGATCGCGACTGGTTGTTGCGGCGGATTGCCGAGCGGCGCAGGCGCGAATGCACGTGGTGGGGCCGTTGGCGCAATCGCTGGTCGCGCTGGATGCAGCCGGGCAATCAGGGTGATCTGGAGGCGTTGAGCCACTTCGTCATCGTCTTGAAGGAATCACCGGATGCGACCGCGCGCGATCAGATGCTGGCCGACCTGCAATGGCTGGCCCGGTGCTTCTTTGCGATACCGACCGATGCGTCGTCACCAGCGCTGGCCGACAGGCAGCGATTGCTGCACTGCTACGAGACGCGCTTCCGATCGGCGGTGGCACCGGCGGTGCGGGACAACGAATCGGCAGTGGGTGAGCAGCGCGTGCGTGTGATGCTCGCCAGCCACGGGTAGCGCGCGGGGTTTCGCGAGTGCCGTCTGCGACGGGGTGTTTTCTGCGGGAGGGTGTGCGCGGGGCGAGTCCCGTACCTGCAGCTGCACCCGGACTGGCGGGGTGTTGGATCGGTGATGAGTACGCAACGCGACGGCTGCATCGACAGCCGTCGCTGGGCTACGCCATCAGCCGCGGCCGCGGAATAGCAGGCTGACGCCGACCGCGATCAGGATGGCCGGCCACCAGGTCGCCAGCAGGCGACCCAGGCCCAGGTCGGTCCAGCCCAGGTTCTGGGCCAGGAACAGCACACCCAGACCGATCAGGATGATGGCGGGGACCAGGTTGCGCTTGTTCATGCCGATTCCTCGATTTCAGAGATTCGCGAATGCATCAGGCGGAGATCGCCAGCCGCTCGCGATGATAGATGCGGATGCAGACCCAGGCCAGGAACAGGCCGACCAGCACGGTACCGCCGATGCTGGCGGCGAACTGCCAGGGCACCAGGGTTTCGCCGCGCACGATCTGGCCGATCACCACGTGCTGGCTGACCAGCGGCGTCCAGTACATCCACACCGCCGGCTTGACCGGATTCAGGATCAGGATGATCGCCGGCAACGCCGGCAGGATCATCATCATGCCCAGCCAGGTCTGTGCTTCGCGGAAGCTCTTGCTGAAGGCGGCAACCAGGGTTTCCGAACTGGCCGCGAGCAGGGCCAGCGGCGCGATCACCGCCAGACACAGCAGGGCGCTGCGCGGTGACAGGTCGATGGCAAAACCCAGCGAACCGGTCGGCACGAAGCGTAGTGCCAGCACGAACGCGAGCAGCGACAAGGCCAGTGCCGCCAACGCGAACATCGTGGTGGCGGTGAGCTTGCCAATCAGGATCTGGCTGCGCGGCACCGGATTGATCAGCAGTGCCTCCAGCGACTGCCGCTCACGCTCGCCGGCGGTGGTGTCGATGGCCAGGTACATGCCCGCCACGAAGGCACCGATGATCAGCATGTACGGCAGGAACGCCAGGATCATGCCGGCGCGGCTCTGCGCACTGGACTGGTCGCGCTCGACGATCTGGATGGTCTGCACGATCTCCGGGTTGATGCCGCGCGCCAGCAGGCGCATCGACGCCTGCCGCCCGCCGTAGCCTTCGACCAGACGGGTCAGGCGGCGCACCGAGGTTTCGGTGAACTGGCGGCTCTGGTCATAGATCAGCTCCAGTGGCGCCGCCCGTCCTTCGCGCCAGTTCTTGGCGAACTCGGCCGGAATGCGCAGGATCAGCTCCTTGTCCTGGTCACGGATGGCCTGCTCCGGATCGGCCGGTGCGTCCTCGATCACCACGTTGTTCTGGCGCAGGAAGTCGAGCAGGTTGGGCGCGTGCTCGGCACCTACCACCGGCAGTTCCAGCGGCTTGCTGGCGCGTTCGCTGGCCTGGCTGAACACGAAGCTGATCAGGATGGCGAACAGCACCGGCCCGAACAGCGGTCCGTACACCAGCGAGTTGATCACCGTGCGCCGGTCGCGCAGGTTCTCGGTCACTTCCTTGCGGAAGACGGTCCACCAGGCACTCATTGCAGTCCCTCCTCGCTGCCGATCGCACTGACGAAGGCATCTTCCAGATTCTCTTGGCCGGTGCGCTGGCGCAGCTCGTCCGGCGAGCCTTCGGCCACCACGCGGCCGCGGGCGATGATGACGATGTGGTCACACAGCGCGGCGACCTCCTGCATGATGTGGCTGGAGAACAGCACGCTGTGGCCGGCCTCGCGCAGGCCGAACAGGAACCGGCGCATGGCCCGGGTCGACATCACGTCCAGGCCGTTGGTCGGCTCGTCCAGCAGCACGTTCGCCGGTGCGTGGATCAGTGCGCGGGCGATCGCGGTCTTGACCCGCTGGCCCTGCGAGAAGCCTTCGGTCTTGCGGTCGGCGATGTCGGCCAGTTCCAGCGAGCGGATCAGGGCGTCGGTGCGTTCGGCCAGCGTCGCTTCGTCCAGCCCTTGCAGGCGGCCGAAGTACTCGATGTTCTCGCGGCAGGTCAGGCGCTTGTACAGACCCTTGGAATCCGGCAGCACACCCATACGCCGACGCGCACCCAGGCTGTCCTCGGCGACGTCGATGCCGTCGATGCGGATGTTGCCGTGGTCGGGTTTCATCAGCGTATAGAGCATGCGCAAGGTGGTGGTCTTGCCAGCACCGTTGGGGCCGAGCAGACCGGTGATGCGGCCATCCTCGGCGCGGAAACTGACGCCGTCGACGGCTTTCACCTTGCCGAAGGCCTTGTGCAGGTCGTGGACTTCGATCATGGCTCGCCACCGTTGAAATCGAGGAAGAAGGGCGGCGCCTTGAGCTGGTCGACGCAAGCCGTGTCGAAGTCGTCGAAATCGGCCTGGCGGATGAATTGGGTCATCAACCGTGGCAGACAGCCGCGACCCTGCACGATGTGGCCCTGGCCGGGAACGACCAGATGTTTCGCGTTGCTCAGCGTGGCCAGGGCGCGTTCGGCGTAGGAGGGCGGCGTGACCGGATCGTACTGACCCGACAGCAGCAGGATCGGCAGATCCGAATCGACCGGCTGCTTGAACGCCGCCGGCGCACGCACGGTCGGCCAGACTTCGCATTGCGCCAGCATCAGGTTGACCAGATCCGGGCCGATCAGGCTGGTGTCGTTGGGATCGGCACGCATCCACGGCGCATCCTCGCCGCAGATCACCGACAGTTGCATGCCGTGCGCGATCATGTCGTCCATGTCGGCGAACAAGGTCAGCGCCTGGCTCACCAGTGGCTGCGGATCGCCTTCGCGGGCCTGATGCAGCAGCAGCGGCAGCAGCGCCGCGGTCTCCGGGCTGTAGGCGTACATGCGCACCACCCCGGCCAGGACATCGTGATTCAACGGCAACTCGACCGGCGCGCGACTGCGCGGGTCGGCCACGATCACCGTGGTCGGCTCGTTGCTCCAGCGCTGACGCAGTTCGGCCAGGGTTGCGGCCGGATCGCCGAAGGCCTCGCGGCAGGCGCGGTCGTCACGACAGCGCTGGAACTGCTCGGCCAGCGCGGTATCCAGGTTCACGCCGTGATCGATGCCCAGCGCCACCTCCTGCGGCGCCACGCCGTCCAGCACCACGCTGCGCAGGCTGTCCGGATGCGCCTGCACATAGCTCAGCGCCACCCGGGTGCCGTAGGAGCCGCCGACCAGGTTCCACTTGTCGACGTCCAGCGCCTTGCGCAGATATTCCAGATCGGCGATGTAGTCGCGGGTGCCGTAGTGGCGGACATCGGCGTCCAGGGTCGGCAGACAGTCGCTGGCCAGCTTCTGCAGTTCCTCGCGATCCAGCTTGGTCGCCATCGGATCCAGCAGATCGGGGAAGGGACAGCGCAGCAGATGCGAATCGCCGGTACCGCGCTGATCCAGCAGCAGCACATCGCGCGTCGCCAGCAGCTGCTGATAGGCGTTGGCCAGTTGCGGCCAGCTTTCCACCGCCGACTGACCCGGACCACCGGCCAGGAACACGATCGGATCCGCCGCCGGCTCACCGGCCCGCGCCATCACCCGCGCCAGACGCAGGCTGATCTTGCGTCCGTCGGGCTCGGCGTGGTTCTCGGGGACTTCGACGCGTGCGCATTCGGCCTTGGGGCCGCTGAAGGCCTTGGCCGTCTTCAGTTCGCACGGAGAAAACTCGATGTTGGCCCAGGCTGGCGCAGCGGCCGCAGCCAGCACCAGCGCGAGCGGCAGCGCGCGATGAATCGCCATGAATCGTTCCTTTTTCAACTGCGCCCATGATGCCCGAAAACGGACAGTCACCGGCGGGCCAGAAGTCATGCGGTACGCAATGCCGTGGTCACCGGCAGACGTGCCGCGCGAATGGCCGGCAGCAGACCGCCGATCAGGCCGATGATCAGCGCCCAGATCAGGCCGCGTGTCATCAAATCGCCGGTGACCCGGAAATCGAACGCGACCTGCGAGAAACTGGCGCCATTGAGCGTGCTCACCGTGTAGCCGTTGAAGATCAGCCAGGCCGCGATGGCACCGAGAATGCCGCCGATCAAGGCCAGCAGCAGCGCCTCGATCAACACCGACACCACCACCGGCAGACCGCCGAAGCCGATCGCCCGCAGCGTGGCGATCTCGCGTTCGCGGGTGGCGATCGCCGCGTACATGGTGTTGAGCGCGCCGAACAACGCGCCGATCGCCATGATCGCCCCGATCACCGTGCCGATCACGCCGATCACCGTCGACAGCGACTGCGACTGCGCTTCGTAGTAGCTCTTTTCGCTCTGCACCTTGACGTTGAGTCGCGGGTCGTCGGCCAATGCCGCTTCCAGCGTCGCCAGCGCATCGGCCGAGGTCAGGCGCGCACTCACCGACTGGAAACCGTTGCGCCGGTAGGCCGACTGCACCACTTCGACATCGCCCCAGAACTCCGATTCATGCGCGCCGCCGCCGGCCTCGAAGATGCCGACCACGGTCCAGTCCGAATCGCGGAAGGCGATGCGCCTGCCGACGTGGATGTCTTCGAACTGCGCCGCGGCACCGCGACCGGCGATCAGCTCGCGCGGACCGGCGGTGAAGGCCCGGCCTTCGACGATCTTCACTTCCGGGCGCAGCTCGAAGGCGATCGGCTGCACGCCACGGATCTGCGCATTGGCCAGGGTGCCCGAGGCCGCCAGTGGCAGATCGGCGATCACCAGCAGTTCGGCCGAAGCCACCGGCGCATCGCCGGCATTGCGCTGCACGCCGGCCGCGCGCTGGATCAGGTCGGCCTGTTCGCGGCTGAGGCCGGAGGACAGTTCGGCATTGGCGCCTTCGCGCAGCACGATGGCGCGATCGTCCTGACCGGTGCCGGCCAGGGTGGCGCGAAAACCTTCGCCCATCGCCAGCAAGGCCACCAGCACGCCAACCACACCGGCGATGCCGATCACGATCACCAGCGACGAGCCCAGACGCTGCGGCACGTTGCGCAGGTTCATCCAGGTGATCTCGACAATCTGCTTCAACACTTTCATGGCTGTGTTCTCCGGACGCTCAGGCGTTGAGTGCGTCGATAATCTTGAGACGGCGGGCGCGCAGCGCCGGCAACACGCCGACCGCGAGCCCCAGCGCCAGCATGGCCAGCAGGGCACGCCAGACCACCGGCCAGCCGATGCCGGTGACGCCGAACTGGGCCAGGGTCGGTGCCAGCATCGTCGCGGCCATCTTGGCCAGTCCCAGCCCGATCAGTCCGCCGATGAAAGCCAGCAACAGGGCTTCGCCGAGCACTAGGGCCAGCACCTTGCCGTCACCGAAACCCAGCGTCTTGAGCACACCGAACTCGGGGATGCGTTCACGCAGTGCCTGGCTCATGGTGTTGCCGGTGAGTACCAGGATGGTGAAGAACACCGCGCCGAGAATGGCGGTGACGATCAGGCTGATGTCGCCGATCTGGCGCAGGAACGCCTGCGCGAACGCGGCTTCGGTCTGGGTCTTGGTTTCCGCCTCGGAATTGGCGAACAAGGTGTCGACGCTTTGCGAAACGGCATCGGCCTGTTCGGGATCGGCGATCAGGAACACGAACCAGCCGACCCGGCCCTTGGCGAACTGCCGGGCCTCGTCGAAATAGTCGAAGCGGAACAGCATCGCCTGCTCGCCGTTGCTGGGATCCTTGCTGTTGTCGTACACGCCGACCAGATCGAAGGTCCAGACCAGCTCGCCATTGGCCTGCGGCCAGATGTCGGCCTTGACCGGAATCTTGTCACCGACTTTCCAGCCGTATTTGGCCGCCAGTGAACGACCGACGATGGCGCCGGTGCGGGTCCGGTTCCAGGCATCGACCTGATCGGCGGCCAGCGTGATCTCCGGCGCAATCTGCAGATAGGTGGTGTGGTCGACCGGGAAGATCGCGAACTGTGCCGGCTTGTCGTCGTATGAGCCACCGAACCAGGTCGCGTGGCTGACGGCGCGGACGCCGGGTGTGCTGGCGATACGTTGCTGGTAGGACGAGGGCAGCAGATCGATGATCGAATAGCGCGAGTTCGTCACCAGGCGATCGGCGGCGGCCTGGTCGGCAACGTTGCCGAACGCCTGCGACACCGCCTGCAGAAGCCCGAACAGGAAGAAGGCGACGATGATCGACAGCAGGGTCAGCAAGGTGCGCAGCTTCTTGCGGAACAGGCTGGCCCAGAGCAGATGCAGGTATTTCATCTCGAATCGCTCCCGACGGGATCAGTGCGCCGCGACCGTGTCGCCATCGGCGACCAGCACGCCCTTGTCCAGATGCACGATGCGCCGGCCATATTCGGCGGCCTTGGGATCGTGGGTGACCATGATGATGGTCTTGCCATGCTCGCGATTGAGTCGCTGCAACAGGGTCAGGATCTCGTCGGCGGTGGCGCGGTCGAGGTCGCCGGTGGGTTCGTCGCAGACCAGCAGGGTCGGGTCGGAGACGATGGCGCGAGCGATGGCCACGCGCTGTTCCTGACCGCCCGACAGCTCCCGGGGCTTGTGCCCGGCGCGGTCCTTGAGACCGACCAGTTCCAGCGCGATCTGCGCGCGGCGCTTGCGTTCGGCCGCCGACAGCGAGGTCAGCAGCAGCGGCAGTTCGACATTGCGCTGTGCGCTCAGCACCGGCAACAGGTTGTAGAACTGGAACACGAAGCCCACGTGCTCGGAGCGCCAGTGCGCCAGCGCCCGCGACGACAGGCCGTCGATGCGCCGGCCGCCGATCTCGATGCTGCCGGAGGTGGTCTGGTCCAGTCCGCCGATCAGGTTCAGCAACGTGGTCTTGCCCGAGCCGGATGGGCCCATCAGCACCACGAAATCGCCGGCGGCGATGTCCAGATCGATGCCGTGCAGCACTTCGACCTTCTGCTTGCCGCGCTGGTAGGTCTTGGTGACGTTGCGGATGCTGACCAGGGAAGACATGGCACTCTCCAGAGACACGTTGAAATCAGGATTCAGAAGGGACGAACGTGGCCGGTCGTCCCGGAGAAAAGATGTTCACGGGCTGCGCACGGCGCTGCCGTCGACCAGCTCTGGCGGGGGCGCCAGCACCACGGTTTCGCCGATCGCCAGACCCGAGGCGATGCGCAGCTGCTGGCCGCGCGGTTCGCCAAGCTGCACCCGGGTCGCGCGCGCCTTGCCGTCGCCGACCACGAAAACGATGTCGCTGCCGTCGCGCTTGACCACGGCCTCGGCCGGCACCAGCACGCCGGTGACCGGCGCGGCATCGACCGGCGCGGCTTCGCGAACACCCAGGAAACTGACACGCACGCCCATGTCCGGAACGATGCGCGCGTCCTTTTCCTTGAGCGCGATGCGCACCTTGACCGTGGCGCGACTGCGGTCGGCAGTCGGCACGATGGCGATCACCGCGGCGGGAATGCGCCAGTCCGGATAGGCGTTGAGCACGGCTTCGACTTCCTGGCCGGCGCGCACCTTGCCGATGAAGGATTCGTTGACGTCGACCTGGATCTCCAGCGACTCCATGTCGACGATGGTGCCGATGCCGGTACGGGTGAAGCCACCGCCGGCCGAAATCGGCGACACGATCTCGCCCGGCTGCGCCGCCTTGGCGGTGATCACGCCGGCGAACGGGGCACGGACGATGGTGTTGTCGACACCGATGTCGGCCAACGCCAGCGAGTCGCTGGCGACGTCGACCTGGCGCTGGCTGCTGGCCAGGGCGGCCGCCAACGCGTCGCGTTCGCTCTGGGCCTGATCCAGCTGCTGCTGCGGCACCAGCTTCTGCGCCGCCAGTTCCCGGCTGCGGGTCAGCGTCTTCTCGGCCAGGTCCAGCTGCGCCCGCACCTGCGCCACCTGGCTGCGGGCGGCGTTGAGCTGGGAGTTGGCCAGCGCACGCTGGGCCTGGGCGTCGACCGGCTCCAGCCGCGCCAGAATCTGGCCGGCTTCGACCTGCTGGCCTTCCTCGATCAGCACTTCCTCGACCTTGCCGGTGATCTTGGCCGACACCGTGGCGATGCGTCGGGCGGTGATGTAGCCGGTGGCGTCCAGCACGGAAGTGGCGGGCGCGGCACCCGAGGGCACGGCGACGGCCTGGGCGGTACGCACCGGCACCGCCTGCTCGCCACGCAGCAGCCAGATGCCGGCCGCGGCGCCGCCGGCAGCCAGCACCGCCACCAGCAGCCACGGCCAGACCGGGCGACGTTCGGGCGGAGGCGCGCCGCGATCAATGCGCAGTTGCCCGAGCAGGTCCTGCGACGAATTCATCCGGGTTTTCCCTGATCAGCCAATGGCGCGCAGCTTGGGACTTCGCGGGCGCCGATGCCAGTGACGACAGTCACTTTCTTCGGCTGCTGCCGATGGCTGGCGATTGTCGGCGGCGCTGGATTCGGCGCTGCCAGGAGCGGATCGAATACCGCGCCGGCAGGTACCCGACCGACGCGGTGTCGCGGCTCAGCTGGCGACGGCGCGTGGGCGAGGCAGGGTCGGCGGCGAGATGTACTTTTCCCGGCGGATGTTGGCGATCGGGAAATCTGCCGCCTTCAGCGCCGCGAAGGCGGCATCGACCATGTTCGGATTGCCGCACAGGTAGGCGACATCGCGGGTCGGATCGGGCGCCAGCTCGGGGAGCAGGTCCTGCACGTAGCCGCGCCGGTCATCGGGTCGCGGCGGTTCGCGGCCGATGCGTGAGAAGCAGGCGCGGAAGGCAAAACCGGGCACCGATCCGGCGAAGGCCTCGAACTCCTCGCCGTAAAGCAGTTCGTCCGGCGAACGCGCGCCCAGCAGCAGCACGAAGCGCTGGTCGTGCTCGGCGATGCGCTGGCGGATCTGCGGCAGCATGGCCCGGTACGGGGTCACGCCGGTGCCGGTGCCGAACAGCAGGTAGCGCGTGCCTGGCGGATCGTCGAACAGCACAAAGCGCCCGTTGGGGCCGCTGGCATGGATACGGTCACCTGGCACGAGTGTTTCGAACAGGTGCGCCGCGGCACCGCCCGGCACCAGCGACACGGCAAATTCGACACGGCTGTCGCCGCCTTCGGGAGCCATGGTCGCCAGCGAATAACTGCGGCGCAGGGCGACACCGTCACGCTCGAAGTGCACCTGGATGAACTGGCCGGGAATCCAGTTCAGGCGCTCGCCCTCGCTGTGCTCGAACACGTAGTGGCGTACGCCCGGTGCCAGATCACGGCTGGCCACCAGCGTCAGCGAAAAATCGGTCATGTCGGAAATTCGGTATCGGTCGGGAGGCGCGGCAGCGACGGCGGGCCGGCCTTGATCGCTTGGTTTTCGCGACCATATGGTGGTGAGGGCCGCGAAAACACGGCCTCTATACTAATGCCCCTGCCCGGACCACCCAAGCATGACCGCCGTACCCGCCCTGTCCGTCCGAAATCTCAGCAAGACCTACGACAACGGCGTCAAGGCGCTGACCGACCTGTCACTGGAAGTGGCCGCCGGCGATTTCTTCGCCCTGCTGGGGCCAAACGGTGCCGGCAAATCCACGCTGATCGGCATGATCACCTCACTGGTCAACATGGGGCCCGGCGACATCGAGGTCTTCGGCATACCGGTGCGCGAACAGCGCAGCCAGGCGATGAGCCGGATCGGGCTGGTGCCACAGGAGCTGAACTTCAACACCTTCGAGAAGCCGATCGACATCCTGGTCAACCAGGCCGGCTTCTACGGTGTGCCACGTCGCGTCGCGCTGGAACGCGCCGAGAAGTATCTGCAGGCACTGAGCCTGTGGGACAAGCGCGAGGTGATGGCGCGCACCTTGTCCGGCGGCATGAAGCGGCGCCTGATGGTGGCGCGGGCGATGATGAACGAGCCGCAGCTGCTGATCCTGGACGAGCCGACCGCCGGCGTCGACATCGAGATCCGCCGATCCATGTGGCAGTTCATCCGCGAGATCAATGTCGCCGGCACCACCGTCATCCTCACCACGCATTATCTGGAGGAGGCCGAACAGCTGTGCCGCAACATCGCCATCATCGATCACGGCCGCATCATCCAGAACAGCTCCATGCGCTCGCTGCTGGCGACGCTGGATGTCGAAGGCTTCGTGCTCGACATCGACGACGGCGAACATGAGCTGCCGACAGTCGACGGCGTGCGCCTGACCCGGCTGGATGCCGGCACCGTCGAGGCCGAGGTGCCCAAGGCCATCGACCTCAGCGTGGTATTCGCGGCGCTGCACGCGCGCGGCATCCGGGTGAAATCCATGCGCAACAAGGCCAATCGCCTGGAGGAGCTGTTCATGCGCCTGGTCGAAAGGCCGGCCAACGGCCAGGGAGCCTCGGCATGAGTGCGCGCGAGAAGTGGATCGCCCTGCTCACGCTCTGGCGCCGCGAGATCACCCGCATCCTGCGCATCTGGCCGCAGACGCTGGTGCCGCCGGCGATCACCATGACCTTGTACTTCCTGATCTTCGGCAAGCTGATCGGCAGCCGCATCGGGCAGATGGACGGCATCGCCTACATCGACTTCATCGTGCCCGGCCTGATCATGATGAGCGTGATCACCAACAGCTACGGCAACATCGTGTCCAGTTTCTTCGGCGCCAAGTTCGGCAAGCACATCGAGGAAATGCTGGTGTCGCCTATGCCCAGCTGGGTGATCCTGGCCGGCTACGTGGGCGGTGGTGTGCTGCGCGGCTTGGCAGTCGGCGCCATCGTGCTGGTCATCGCCATGTTCTTCACCGACGTGCGACTGGAGCACCCACTGGTCACCTTCAGCAGCGTGCTGCTGGCGGCCATCGTGTTCTCGTTCGCCGGCTTCATCAACGCGGCCTACGCGCGCAAGTTCGACGACATCGCCATCGTGCCGACTTTCATCCTCACGCCACTGACCTACCTGGGCGGCGTGTTCTACTCGATCTCGCTGCTGCCCGATTTCTGGGAAAACGTCTCGCGCGCCAACCCAATCCTGTACATGGTCAACGCCTTCCGCTACGGCGTGCTCGGCGTCAGCGACATTCCGCTCGGCGTGGCCTACGCGGTGATGCTTGTTGCCGCGGTGCTGCTGGGCGGCATCTGCCTGTGGCTGCTGCGTACCGGCAAGGGCTTGCGCAGCTGATGGGGGCGGAGGTCGCTTCGATCACGCCCGGATGCTTGGGGTGACGCTGTCTTTGGCAGCGCCTTCATGCCGGCAGCACGCAGTCCGGCTGTTCTGGAAGAGACCCCTGTTGGGTTGTAAACGGGCTTTGGGCAGGCAGGTAGTCGGCGGTGCTCGACTTGGCAGTCAAGGCGGTTGAAAGCCGTCGGTGAACACCAGATCCAGCTGCAGGCGGGCCAGGCCGAAGCGCTGAGACGAGCCGGTAGTGCCGGCGTCCGATCCGTAGCCGGCGACCATCAGGCCACCGTTGCCCAGATACAACGCCATTCCCTCATCGCTGTGACCGCTGCCTGGGTCGAATGTGCCGAATGCGCGGCCGCCGCTGCCAAAACTGCTGTCGAGCTCCCCGAAATCGGTCAGCCGCGCAACGCCAAAATAGTTGCGTCGTGGCGCGAGGCTGCGTGAGGCGGCGCCCACGACCAGGATACGGCCGTCCGACTGCATGATGATTCCGGTTGCGCGGTCGTTGGAGGGTGTCGTCAGGTTGAACATGACAAAGACGTGACCCGCATGGCCGAACTGGAGGTCGGCGACACCGGAGTTCAGCCAGCGCGTTATGCGAAACGACGTTGATCCTCCGCTGATCCGTTCCGTACCGATCGTGAGGAGCCGGCCGCGTTGGTCCAGCGTCCCATCGGTTGCTGCGCGAAAGCGCAAACCACCGTTACCGTGGACACGCCCACCGGTGCCGAAGCTGTTGTCCAAGCTGCCGTCGGGATTGAGCCGTGCCAGCGCCTCGATGGCCCGGTCGTTCGTTGGGAAATCCAAGTGGCCGACGAGAACGATCTTCCCCTGCGCCTGCGGCAGGATCTGGTTCGCCCGGTCGGCATTGCCATCGCCTGCGTCGAAGGCGATCAGTCGCTGTCCTGCGCCTGCGGCGAAGCTCGGATCCAGTCGCAAATCGGCATCCAGACGAGCGATCGCGAAGTCGATGTTCCATGTGCCAGCGATGTGGTCCCAGCGTGCTGCTTCGCCGGCGACCAGGATCTTGCCGTCGTTCGTCGCTGCCACTGCGGCAATCCGGTTGTGGGGCGATGCCTCGCCGCTGGCGAATGTCAGCAGCCGGTACGGTTCGTCATCATCGCCAACCGCCTGAAGTTGGCCGTTCGGACTCAGTCGCGCGAGTACTCCGACCGAGCAGCCGGTGGTTGGGGCAACCGGAAGATCCGGAGGGCAGGTGCGTTCGAGCGAGCCAACAATGATCAGTCGACCGTCCGGCAGCCGGGCCAGGCCCCTGTCTGCGACCTGGAAACTGCGGAACAAGGCATGTTGATCACCCAGCCGCGCGCTGCCGTTCTGGCTTGGACCAAAGCTGATGTCGGCGCTGCCGTCGGGGTGGCGGCGCGTGAGGCAGACGGAGGTATTGATCGATGGATTCCAGTACTCGCAGTATCCGCCGAGCAGCAGTCGACCATCGGGGAGTGGTTTGAGAACCGGCCAGTACCAACTTGCGTCGGCGAGCTGGGGCGGAACGTCCAGATACAGCCGGCCGCCAATGCCCCACGTGGGATCGTAAAAGCCGTCAGTGGCTCGCACTGGTGACGCCAGCGCCAGCAGAGTCATCAGGACGAGTGTCGGAAACACCGTGTAACGTCGATGCGCTTGGTAGTGGCTTGGCTCCATCGGTCCGATCTCCTCCGGGCGTTTGCAGCCATGGTGTCGGGGTTCCCCGGTCCCGGTACTCGGCGAACGTCAAGGACAGCCGCTATGGCGCGCACGGGCATGGTACTGCTTCATGCCCATGACTTCGCCACACTCTTCGGCGTTGAGTGGTTGGCAGATTCGGGGCAGGCATGCCTCCAAGCATGCCTCTTCGCCGTGCTCTATCGGAGGGTCTTGCACTTGATACCAGAGATCGCCCAGGGATTCATAGCCAATCGTGGGGCACAAGGTAGTCGGCCAGTCGTGCTTCCGGCGAGCCGGGCTCCGGTGTGTAGCCGTATTGCCAGCGCACTAGCGGTGGCAGGCTCATCAGGATGGATTCGGTGCGGCCGCCGCTCTGCAGGCCGAACAGGGTGCCGCGGTCGAACACCAGGTTGAACTCGACGTAGCGGCCGCGCCGGTAGAGCTGGAATTCACGCTCGCGTTCGCCGTAAGGCGTGTCCTTGCGGCGCGCAACGATGGGCAGATACGCATCCAGGAATCCGTTGCCGACGGCGCGGGTGTAGTCGAAGCATTGCCCGAAACCGCCTTCGTCGAGGTCGTCGTAGAACAGACCGCCGACACCGCGGGTCTCGCTGCGGTGCTTGAGGAAGAAGTACTCGTCGCACCAGCGCTTGTGCGCCGCGTAGCGTGGCTGCCCACCGAACGGCTCGCACAGATCGCGGGCGGTGCGGTGCCAGTGCACGACATCCTCATCGACCGGATAAAAAGGGGTCAGATCAAAGCCGCCGCCGAACCACCACACCGGTGCGCCGTCCTTGGGCGTGGCCTGGAAATAGCGCACGTTGGCGTGCGTGGTTGGCACATGCGGGTTTCGCGGATGGAACACCAACGACACGCCCATGGCTTGCCAGGGCGCGCCGGTCAGCGCCGGCCGATGCGCGCTGGCCGAAGGCGGCAAGGTGGCGCCGCGCACTTCCGAGAAACCGATGCCGGCCTGCTCGAACACGGCGCCATCGCGCAGCACGCGGGTGCGGCCACCACCGCCTTCGGTGCGCTTCCAGGCGTCCTCGACGAAATGCGCTGCGCCGTCGACACGTTCGATGGCGGCGCAGATGCGATCCTGCAGATCGCGCAGGAAGTCGCGCACGGCGTCGATATCGGGCGTGTCGGAGGGATGTTGGCTCATGATCAGTTTCGACGTGACGACGATGGTGGCGATTCTATCCGGCTGTGTCGCGGAGCTCGCTGATCGTCGACATCAACGTGTTGCTGGCCAACAACGCGCTGCCAGCTTCTGGAGGTACTTGCGAATCCAGATGCGTGAGGCTTGTGCGATCTCGACCTGGCCAGGCACAAGCAGCGCCGCGAAAGTGACGGCGCAAGCGCCGCGCGAGGCCCGGTGAGCCATCACGCCAGCAGGCCGGCAATCCCGCGTGGATCGGATCAGTGGCTGCGACCAAGCGCGGTTGAAGGGACCGTCGGTCGGCGCAAGGTGGCGGCGGCCCAGAGATAGATGAGCACTCCCAGCAGCGCGGTGACGGCGCCGACATATCCGGTGGCGGTCCAGCCCAAGCCGGCGCTGATCGCCAGGCCACCCAGCCACGGGCCGAGCGCATTGGCGGCGTTGAAGGCGGCGTGGTGCGAAGCCGCGGCCAGGGTTTGCGCGTCGCCGGCCACGTCCATGAGGTGGGTCTGCAGCACCGGCCCCAGCGCACCCATGAGCCCGATGGCGACGGTAGCCAGCAGGATCGACCACAGCGATTGCGCCGCCAGCGGAAACAGCAGCAGCAACCCGATAGCACCGAGCAGGATCACCGGCACTGCCCGGAAACGCAGACGGTCGAACAACCAGCCGCCAGCGATGTTGCCGATCACGCCGCCGACACCGAAACCCGCCATCGCGATCGGAATCCAGCCGCGGCCGACACCGGTCACATGGAGCAGCGTCGGAGCCAGGTAGCTGAACACGCAGAACAGGCCGGCGAAGCCGATCGCGCCGATGGCCAGCGCCTGCCACACCGGCAGGCGGTTGAAGGCGCGCAGTTCGTCCAGCGCGTGGCGCGGGGTGGCGATGCGGTCGTGCGGCATCAACACGGCCAGCAGGCCGACCGTGACCAGCGCCACCACGGTCACCAGCACGAACGCCCACTGCCAGCCAATGTGCTGACCCATCCAGGTCGCCAGCGGATTGCCGATCAGGATCGCCAGGGTCAGGCCGAACATGATCGCGCTGACAGCTCGCCCGCGGGCATGCCGCGGCGTGATCGCCACGGCGGTGAGTGCGGCGACGCCGAAATAGGCGCCGTGCGGCAGGCCGGCCACGAAACGCGAGACCATCATCACGGCGTAGCTCGGCGCCAACGCGGTGACCAGGTTGGCCAGCGCGTAGAAGCCCATCAACGACAGCAACAGTGCGCGTCGCGACAGCCGACCGCCGAGAATCGCCAGCAGCGGCGCACCGACCACCACGCCCAGGGCGTAGGCGCTGATCAGCTGACCGACTTCTGGCTCGCTGGCGTCGAAGGCCACCGTGAGATCGGGCATCAGGCCCATCAGCGAGAACTCGCTGGTACCAATGGCAAAGCCGCCCAGGCTGAGGGCAGCCAGCAGCGCGGTCCGGTGCCGGACCACGGTCGGCATTTCGTTGGCGTCGCTCTGGCTCTCGGAGCTGCGGGACATGGCCCATTATGCTGCGACGCAGCACGCCGGTGAAGTCAGCGCCGCCTGGCGGTCACCTGAGGTTGCAGGGGCTTACGGGGGCGAATGTCGCAACGCTGGGGTTGCCGCCAACCGGATCCGAAACGCAACTGCGCGGGTCCAACGGCGGCTTGAGCCGGAATCGGCGCTACGGACGCAGTGGTCGATGTCCCGACCACCAATGTCCTGGAGCCTGTCCATGAACACCCGACCCATCCCGGTCCCGCCTGCCAACCGCGAGAAGATTGCCCGATCACCAGCCATCGCCCGCGCCTGGCTGGGGGTGTCGGTCATGGCCGCGTCGTTGGCCATCAACGGCGACGCACCGGTCTACGCTACCGAAGCGACAGGGCATTGGCCGGACCAACCGGTCGAGATCGGTGGCTATCGCGCGCCGCAGTGGATTGCACCGGCGATGGGCTCGACCTGTGTCGACAGCATCTTCAACGACGGCTACCAGTCGGGCGTTCCTGCCCAAATAAAGGGGCCGGGAACGCACATCCGGTACCGCAGCTTCGGTGGCTATTGGATCACGGTTGACCGCCACACCATCACCGTCACCGACCGCTACGGCCGCAATACCGTGCAGCACTGGGGTGACCCGCACGAAAACCTCAACGGCAAGCACATCAAGGATTGGGGCGGCGCGCCGGGCTGGAGCGAAAACCGGCGCAGCCTGGTGCTCGGCGACGGCGCCAAGCTGACCATGAGCAGCCAGGGACCGCACGGTGTGGTGCGCAGCACGTCGATCTACGATCGCGGCAACAACACCCAGTTCGACAACAGCAGCAATACCATCACCCATCACAGTACCGATCCGGTCGACACCGCAGCCCGCGACGCCGCGCAGTTCGACGGCGAGACGGCGCGCTTCACCACCGACCCGGAGACCATGCAGGCCAGCTACGACAACGTCTACAACGAAACCTTCGACAACGACGGAAATCCCGTGACGGTTCCGGTGAATCGCCCGCTAGGCACCACCGGCGGATGCGCCAATCCCAACCAGGTCAACGACCTGTTCGACGATCCGCGGCTGGGCCACACCTGATCCAACGAGGGTCTCGGCAACGCCACGCGCCACGATCGATCACGCGGGTTGGTCGCTCGATTCGGCGAGCACCGCCAGCACCTGCTGGCCGTAGCGCGCCAGCTTGCCAGCACCGATGCCGCTGACCGAGGCCAGCTCATCGCGACTGGTCGGCCGCAACACCGCGATGGCGCGCAGGGTGCTGTCGTGGAAGATCACGTACGGCGGCACGCCTTGTTCGCGCGCGGTCTGCAGACGCCAGGCGCGCAGGGCTTCGAAGTCGCGCAGCTGGCTGATGTCCAGATCGCTGTCGGTGAGGCCCGGTGTCGCGGCGGCATCGCGTGCCGCGCGCTGGCGAGTCGCCTTGCGCTCGGGGTCGAGGCGCAGGTGTACGCGCTGCTCGTTGCGAAGCACCGGTCGCGCGGCTTCGGCGAGCCGCAGTCCGCCGTAACCACCGATGTCGACGGCGAGCAGACCGATCGCGACCAGTTGCCGGAACACGCTGCGCCAGCGGTGGTTGTCGATGTCGTGGCCGATGCCGTGCACGCTGAGCCGGTCGTGGCCGAACTGGCGGATCTTGTCGGTGTCGGCGCCGCGCAAAACGTCGATCAGGTGGGCGACGCCGAAACGCTGGCCGGTGCGGTAGACGCAGGACATGGCCTTCTGCGCTTCCTCGGTGGCGTCCCAGGTCTGTGGCGGCGTCAGGCAGTTGTCGCAGTTGCCGCAGTCGCGCGGGTAGTCCTCGCCGAAATAGGCCAGCAGCGATTGCCGCCGGCAGCGCACGCTTTCGCAATGGCCGAGCAGCGCGTCAAGCTTGCGCCGCTCCACCCGCTTGCGTTCCTCGCCGGCATCACCACCGTCGATCATCTGCGACAGGGTGACCACATCGCCCAGGCCGTAACACAGCCAGGCTTCCGACGGTTCGCCATCGCGACCGGCGCGACCGGTCTCCTGGTAGTAACCCTCCATCGACTTGGGCAGATCCAGGTGCGCGACAAAACGCACGTCGGGCTTGTCGATGCCCATGCCGAAGGCGATGGTGGCGCACATCACGATGCCGTCCTCGTGCAGGAAGCGGCGCTGGTTGCCGGCGCGCCCCTCGGCGCTCATGCCAGCGTGGTAGGGCAACGCAGCGATGCCCTGCCCGGCCAGCCACAGCGCGGTCTCCTCGACCTTGCGTCGTGACAGGCAATAGACGATACCGGCCTGGCCATGCCGATCGCGCAGGAAGGCCAGCAACTGCTGGCGCGCGTTGTTCTTGTACTCGACCCGATAGCGGATGTTGGGCCGGTCGAAGGAGCTGACGAACTGGCGCGCCTCGGTGAGGTTCAGCCGTTCGACGATCTCCTGCCGGGTCGGCGCATCGGCGGTGGCCGTCAGCGCGATACGCGGCACCTGCGGCCAGCGCTCGTGCAGGATGGTGAGCTGCCGGTACTCGGGCCGGAAATCGTGGCCCCACTGCGACACGCAATGGGCTTCGTCGATCGCGAACAGCGCGATCTGTGCCTGATCGAGCAGACGCAGGCAGCGTTCGGTCAGCAGCCGCTCCGGGGCGACGTAGAGCAGATCCAGCGAACCGGCCAGCAGTCGCCGCTCGACCTCATCGGCCTGTTGCGCGCTCAATGTAGAGTTCAGATAGGCCGCGTTGACGCCAAGTTGCGCCAGTCCCTCGACCTGATCCTGCATCAACGCGATCAGCGGCGACACCACCACGCCCGTACCCGGCCGCAGCAGCGACGGCACCTGATAGCACAACGACTTGCCACCACCGGTCGGCATCAACACCAACGCGTCGCCGCCAGTGGCGACGCGCTCGATGATCGCCTGCTGCTCGCCGCGGAAGGCGTCGTAGCCGAACACGCGTCGCAAAATGTCGACCGCTGATTCGTTCATCGTGTTGAGCCTATCAAATGGTGGAACTCCTGTTCGGGACCGACGCACGTGCCTGAGAACGCCGATTCTGTCCACGCCGCGCGATGCCAGCACGGGTTCTGGTGGCCACACCTGGGCCGTGGATCACGTCACTGGTGTCTAGGGAGTTTTCCGCGATGTGGTAAATTTCAGCCTGATGGGAGAACTAGTGTGATGACACTGGCCGCGAGGCTGCGTGTGCTCAGCACGGTCCGGTGGTCGGAGAAGGGTCATGTCGTTTGGGGCAAGCGTCGTGTCGAGATTGGTCGTGCTCATTCTGGCCTTGGCGAGCTCGACCACCAGTGCCCAGTATCCGGCGCCACAATCATTTCCGGATCTGAAGCTGTCGATCAACGGATCGGTTTATGCGATAGCTGTCCAGAGTGATGGCGCGATCGTTTTCGGAGGATCGTTCTCGCAGGTCGATGGCGTGCCGCGTCGAAATCTGGCCCGCCAACGCCCAGACGGCCGTTTGGATTCCGCGTGGAACCCGTCGCCGAACGGTTACATTTACACCTTGGCCATCGACTCCGATGGCTGGATCTATGCTGGTGGTGAATTCTGGGGTGTGGGGCAGGCCAGTCATCGGAATCTCGCGAAGCTGTCGGCGGGGGGATCCGGCAATGTCGACCCGACCTGGCAGCCGGATCCGAGCGCGTCGGTCGCTCATGTGGTCATCGACAACGACGGCAGGATCTACGTTGCTGGCACGTTCGCCAACATCGCCGGTGAATCTCGCCGCTTCCTGACCCGATTTTCCGACAACGGGATCATCGATTCGGAGTGGAATCCGGCGCCAGACAGCGGCGTTCATCGCATGGCGCTGGATGTGTCCGGATGGTTGACTGTCGCCGGACTCTTCGAGTCCATTGGCGAATTGCCCAGACGTGGTCTGGCCAGGATTTCAAAGTCCGAAACAGGAGCAGTTGATCCTGACTGGGATCCATCGCCTGATGGTTGGGTGCGAGCGCTCGTGCTGGCTTCGAGCGGAGATCTCTACGTGGGAGGCTCGTTCCAGAGCATCGGCGGCCAGCCACGCAGAAACCTTGCAAAGCTGTCGAGCCACGGCACAGGGTTGGCTGATCCGCTGTGGAATCCATCTCCGGATCAGTATGTCAGCGCGCTCGCGCTCGATTCCGACCAGCGCCTCTATGCGGGGGGTAACTTCCAGTCCATCGACAATCAGCCCATCGAGCGGCTGGCAAGACTATCAGGTACCGGAGTGGGGACTGCAGACATTCAATGGCTACCAAGGCCGGATGGTGTCGTCGCGGCCATCCTCGCAGTAAGCGATGATCGAGTCGTGATTTCGGGTGAGTTCACGCGTCTGGACAGCGACACGCGGCTTGGTCTGGCCTCCATCGACTACAGCGGTCGAGCTGGCGAAACGGTGGATGCCGAGTTCGGCAGGAACAAGATCGAACTGATCGCGGTTCAGCCCAATGGTGGGTTAATCGTTGCGGGGGATTTTCTCAAGGTCAACGGGCTCCGCCGTCGCGGTCTGGTTCGCTTGACTCCCGATGGCATGGTCGATCCCGCCTGGAATCCGGACCCGGATGGAAAAGTAACAGCCATGGCGCTGGGCGGCGACGGCAATGTCTTCGTCGGCGGCGAGTTCCATGCGATAGGTGGCGAGTCGCGCAGAGGAATCGCCAAAGTGTCAGCTGCAGGTGCTGGCTCCGTGGACGCGGACTGGAATCCGGGCGTCGATGACGTCGTCACTACGTTGGCTGTTTCGGAAACCAACGATGTCTATGTAGGTGGCTGGTTCACCGAGATCGGAGGTCAACCAAGAAGCCGCATCGCGAAATTGTCAGGTGACACCCAAGGTCTGGTCGACCCGCATTGGAATCCATCCGCTGATTTCGATGTCTCGTCCCTGGCCATGGGCAAGGATGGATCCATCTACGTGGGCGGCGAGTTCACCATGATCGGCGGTGTTTCCCGAAACGGTCTCGCTAAACTGGACGGCAACGGTGCAGGCGTGGTCGACATGTTGTGGGCGCCTCAACCCAATAGCGGGGTTGACCTTCTGACCAGCGACGGGAGGGGATGGATCTACGTCGCTGGCAACTTCAGCTTCGTCGGCGGCGGGACTAGGTACCGGTTGGCGCGGCTGGAAAGCGGCGGGACAGGGGCAGCGGATCCGCTTTGGAATCCCACCCTGTTTGGTCGTGTGGCAACCATGGCCACGGATCCGCAAGGACGCCTGTACATTGGCGGCGATTTCGCGACCATTGGCGACGACACGGGCGATGTGGTGGTATCAAGCGTGGCCAGATTCCTTGCGCAAGAGACCGATGAGGTGGATCGCGGCTGGAATCTGCATGCCTTTCCCGAGGTGCTGACGTTGGCGACCGATCACCGTGGCATGGTGCATGTCGGTGGACGCTTCGAGCGAATTGCCAATCAGTCCAGGCAAGGTCTCGTTTCAATTCCGATGGATTCCGACTGGATCTTCGTCACGGGCGACTTCGAAAACGCGCATTGAAGGTCGATCAAGGCTGCCGATGCGGGCTCATGGAAGCCAGGAACGCACTGCATGTGCGCGGATTCGACGCGAATGTTGCGCGGAACCTGCTTCGGGGCCGTCACAGTACCTGTTCACCCGCCTCTCGGCCGCCGGTGCGGTCGATCCAATCTGCACCGGTCGGCGAACAGGCAGGTGTTGACACTGACCGTCGATCCGGCCGGTGCGGTTTATGTGGGTGGCTCGTTCGACCAGGTTGGCGGGCAGCGAAGGCGCTATCTCGCCAAGCTCCCCAGCACCGGTTCGGGTGCGGCGGACAGCGACTGGGATCCCTCACCGAACAGCACCGTGGAGGATCTGCTGATTGGCTCGGACGGGTCGATCTATGCCTCCGGCTGGTTCACGTCGATCGGTGGCGAACCGCGCGGTAGCCTGGCGCTTCCGTCCACTACGGGCACCGGATCGGTGGATCCCGACTGGCAACCTTAGGCCAGCGGTCATGTCGCCGAGCTGGTGCAGAGTCCGGATGGTGCGATCTTCGGGCTCGGCTGGATTGACCAAGTGGACGGCTGGCCGAGACGACATCTGGTCAAGCTAGCGGCCTACGGCACCGGCGCGGTGGATGAAACCTGGAATCCCTCACCGGACCAGCAGGCGAAAGCGCTGGCGGTGGACGCTGCCGGTCGCGTCTATGTCGGTGGTTGGTTCACCGACGTCGGTGGACAGCAGCGACACCGGCTGGCCAGACTCTCCGGTACGGGAACCGGCGCTGCCGACGAGACCTGGAATCCGGGTACCAACCATCCGGTCGAAGCCTTGCACGTGGGTACTCGTGGCACGGTTTACGTTGGTGGCATGTTCACGCAGTTCGGTGGTCAGCCGCGGATGGCTTTGGCCGCGTTGCCCGTCAACGCCGACTGGATCTTCATCCGGGGTGATTTCGAGCATCCGCATTGACCGGTGTGGCTGCCAATCGGCAGCCGCCGAACGGTGAGTTCGAAGCACGCGAGAACACGACCAGCGAAGCGGAATCAACATGCCTCCCATCGTGTGACGGTCTTCTACCGCTCGCGACTTGAATACAGGCTTGCCGTGGTGCACCCGCGCCGGAAAGGGGCCGTGTAATTGCGTTGGACGCTGGCGCCTCATGCCCGCATGGAATGACGCGTGTTCGCTCGGCGACGATCCGGGCGAAGCGATTGACTGGATCACCTCGGAGTCCTCGATGACCGGGAGGTCATCTTGGAAGAACCCGGCAGGCATTGCGCGGATTGCTGTATGGCTCTTCGGTGCTGCGGAGGCATCCTTCATTCCGTACTGGTGGGACGTTCACCCGTCAGACGACGAACGATCGTCATCGCTTCCTCGTGCGTGCCGATCCCGCTGATCTGGATGTCGTCGGCGATGACACCGCGAAGATAGGGCGAGGTGATCATCTGGCCATCGACGACGATGCCCATCCGCAGTCCGAACAGCGCGGCGCTCGCTTCACGCAGCCGTTCGCCGGCTGGTTTGCCCAGTTTGATCCAGACGGCAGGCTGCCCGAAATCGTCGTAGACCAGACGCACCTGCTCCACTTCGGTTCCCGCAATCGTCACGACAGCATCCAGGAAGACGGGTCTGCCCGCTTCATCGGATCCCGCCTTCCAGCCAGCGACCGGCTCCTCGCTGATGCGATGAAAGACCAGATCGGCACAGCCGCTGTTCGGGCATTCCAGCGAGTGGCGGCTGGTGCCTGCGCAGCCCACCAAGGTCATTGTCAGCAATGCCGGAACAAGCAAAACGAACATGGCGCGGCGGATGAAGCGTGTGACTATCGGCAACGGCATGCGATTCTCCCTGACGCGCTCGCGCCATGTGACCAACGCTGTGTGATCACTGGTGTTGGACGAAGACCTGCTTGATGGTTGCGACAAGCGTTGCGGACTACACAGGCTGCAACCCTGACGGACGTTACGCCGCTGATCCGCAAGGGCCGAGATCGGCGCGCGCTCAGCGCTGCCCGTGCAGGTCGATGAAGGCGAGGAACTCGCTGCGCGTGCGTGGATCGTCGCGGAAGCTGCCCAGCATCTGGCTGGTGACCATGGACACGCCGCGCTTGTGGATGCCACGTGTGGTCATGCATTCGTGGCTGGCATCGATGACCACGCCGACGCCACGCGGCTTGAGCACGTCCTCGATGCAGTGGGCGATCTGCGCAGTCAGCTTTTCCTGCACCTGGAAGCGGCGGGCATAAGCCTCGACCACGCGTGCCAGCTTGGAGATGCCGACCACCTTGCTGGTCGGCAGGTAGCCGACGTGGGCACGGCCGATGATGGGGGCCATGTGGTGTTCGCAATGCGATTCGAAGGGAATGTCGCGCAGCACGATCAGCTCGTCGTAGCCTTCGACCTCCTTGAAGGTGCGGCGAAGGTACTCGGCCGGATCCTCGGCATAGCCGCTGAACCAGTCGCTGTAGGCCTTGACCACGCGCTTGGGCGTGTCGAGCAGGCCTTCGCGGGCGGGATCGTCGCCGGCCCAGCGCAGCAGGGTGCGCACGGCTTCTTCGGCCTGTTCGCGATCGACGCCGTTGTGATGGTCGTGGTCACTCATGAGATCGCATCCTTTGCTCCGGTGGCGAGTTTATAGCCTGTCGCGTCAACGAACCGCCTGTGAGGCGATTGCCGTGCGCCGGTTTGACCGCCGGCATGTTCGTGACTGACTGGCATGGGTTGTGGCGCGATCCGCTTGAGCGCCACTGTCAGCCGGGTCAACGCGCGACTTCCGAGCTGGCGGCGACACTCGTGGCGGATGATCGACAAGCCCACGTACGAACCCTCGATGATCACCCGGTGTGGTTGCGCTGCTCGCAAGCGACCGGAGTGTCGAATCGCGAACGAAAGAGGCCTCCCGAAGGAGGCCTCAAAAGGGTGCAACGGCCGGATGGCTCCGGACGTTGTCCGTTTCCGATCAGGGGATGGTGATCGCGTTGCCGGCGCTGTTGTACCAGTAGCGCACGATGGTCAGCGGGAAGCCGCCACCGCTGACCGTGGTCAGGTGTGCGTAGCCGTAGTTCACCGCGCCGGTATCCGGATTGGTGAAACGGAAGCCGAAGTAGCCATCGGCACCGGCGCGCCAATCCGCCATGGCCGTGGCTTGACCGGTTCCGCCCGGCGCATCGAAGGTCGACTCCGGACCGATGGTCGCACCGGAAGCCAGGACCGGGAACTTGCCGCCCTGGACCAGACCACCGCGTTGTCCGGCGCTGCCCGGCCAGAACCACACCGACAGCAAGCCGCCGGTCTGCGCGTACGGGTTGAAGTGATAACCCGGATCGGTGTCGCAGTTGCAGGTGGCGCCGGTGACCCAGTTGATGGAGAAACCGGTTTCGCCAACCGATGCCGGAACAGCGATGTTGACCTCGCCGCTATCGACAATGTCCGGATCCACCGGGCTGCCGCAGCTGCCGTCGCCACCGTCTTCGAAGCCGTCGCAGAAGATGGCATCGGGCAAGGGCGGTTCGCCGGTGATGACGATATCCGCCGAGGCACTGTTGTTTTCCGTGTCCGGATCCGGATTCGAGCCGGATACGGTTGCGTTGATGGTCACGGTGCCGGTTTCCACCGCCACGACATCGGCGGTGATCGCCAGGGTCTCGGTGGAGTCGTTGCTGGCCAGCGTGCCGGCAAGGGCGCAATCGACGGAGCCGCCCGTGGCGGTGCAGGTCCAGTCGGTGGCTGTGGTGGCGGTGTAAGCCAGTCCGGTCGGCAGGGACAGCTCAACGCTGACGTTGTCGGCATCGCCCGGGCCGAAGTTCTGCACGTCGATCAGGATGTTCAGTTCCTCGCCGATGTCGACCGGGTTCGGGCCGGCATTGAGGGTGATCTCGAGATCGGCCTCATCCAGCGGCTCGCCGCGGTAGCCATCGAAGATCTCCGGTGCCGAGGCGGCCGGATCCAGCCAGGTGCTCAGGCGGGTGGCATCGGAACCGCCACCGGCCCACGACTGATGGATGCGGCCATACCAGTCCTGGGTGATGCTGTTGCAGGCTGCGTATCCGCCATGCAGGGTGCCGATCAGATGACCATCCGGCGTGAACAGGGCCGAGCCGGAGGAGCCGCCTTCGGTGGTGCCGTGCTCCCACTGGCCGATCCGGTAGTGGCTGCCGGCCGGGGTGGCGGTGTCGCTCAGGTAGGTGGTGACGCTGAGCGAATCATCGTCCTTGGTGATGCGCTTCTCGTGCCCGGCCGGATGATGGATGCTGACCGCGTCGCTGACCTGCGGGTTGCCGGGGGTGGCGAGATTGCGGCGGTCCCAGCCAACGAAGAACGGATTCTCCGCTTCCGGCACCGGCGCATTCAGCTCCACCAGGCTGGTGTCATTGCTGGCGTAGGTCATGCGCAGGCTGGCGCCGTTGCTGAACGTGGCCGGGCGCGGCAGCGGTGTGCCGCTCTGGCTGGAACCGGGGGTGCGGCAGGTCGGTGACTGGTAGTTCCAGTAGATGCGCATGGTCTGCGCCACCGACTCGGTGGAGACGCAGTGATTGGCGGTGATGAAATACGGAATCGGCGTGCCGTTGGTATTGGCGATCAGCGAGCCGGTGCAGACGAAGCTGCCGTTGGGGCGGGTGAAGATGTACTGGCCGACGGCGTCGATCTGGTCATCCCAGCCCTCGCCGAGCGGACAGGCCACGTCGATGTTGCAGGCGCCGGAGCGGATCGCATCGGGATGGTCCTGCAGGCCGAGGATGCCGCGGTAGCCGTAGGTGATGCCGGCCAGCGTCAGCGCGACCGCATCACGCTCGGCGGCGTCGACCACGACCTCGATCCGGGTCTGATCGCCGGGAATCAACGGCGAGTAGTACTGGCCATCCGCCAGGGCATCGCTGCCGCGGATGGGGCCGAGCACGTAGTCGGCGCTCTTGCTGGCCAGGAACAGCTCGGCGCTGGCCGGCAGGTCGAAACGGGAAAAGTGCAGGTCCAGGGAGACGGCATCGTCGGAGGCGACATCCAGGGTCCAGAGCAGGCGGCCATCGGCCAGTTCGCTCCAGCTGCCGGCTGCTGCCGATCCACCGACCAGTGCGCGGTCGACGCGTTGCACCACGCCATAGCGCATGGCCTGTCCCAGCGCCTTGCTGTCTTCGTCCATCAGATCCGCGACCGGAGCGGCCGGCACGGTCAGGGTGGTGGCGGCGTCGGCCTGCTTCAGATCGGCGCTGGGTAGGGCCGGTTCGCTGGCCCATGCTGACGAGACGGCGACGGCCAGGGCCGCAACCAGGGGGAATCGGTATTTCATCGGTTGAACACCTCGTTGGTTTCCGTTGGGAGTGGACGGCTCCATGTCCGGCCGGCAACACCTGCGGGAGAATCTCGCGCCGGCGATCTGCCGGTGCCGCTTCCTGCTCGGCGCTGCCACCCGGTTGACGACGATCGACGCGGTCGATGCCGACTCGAACGGTCCGATCTGCCATGCGACAAAAGTGGCGCCAGCCCGACATGGGGAGAGTTGGAGTCGGAGTGGTCCAGCGAACCGGTGCCTTGCCCGGCCGCAGACGAACAATAGTCGATGCTGGCGTTGTCCGGGTGTGAGCAAGCCAATCAATCGCGAGATAACGGGCAAAGATGAGGCAGGAGAAGGCGTTGTGCACGACCTGGCCTTGTGAGAATCGATCAGGAACGGCCCTCACCCCATTTTCCGGTGGCTGCCGCGCCAGGTTCTACGAGACGCAGTCCCGGCTCATAATGCCCGGTCGGGTGCAATTGCCGGCCCGGGGCGCTATCATGCCCGGCCCATTTATCGCTTCATCCGGAATAAAGGATATAACACCGCCATGAGCAGCACGCTGTTTACGTCCGAATCCGTGTCCGAAGGCCATCCGGACAAGGTCGCCGACCAGATCTCCGACGCCGTCCTCGACGCCATCCTGGCCCAGGACAAG
>JAMHVM010000059.1:0-1704 GCA_035911475.1 Lysobacterales bacterium
GCTGTTGGCAATGGGGCTTGAAATCGACCCGGCGGCAAGAAACAACCTCGCCCGCTACCTGCAAGAGCGGGCGCCCTTCAAGCGGATTCGCTGCGCGCTTCAAGTCGGCTGGTGCGGCGCCGTGTTCGTGCTGCCGGATGCGGTAATCGGACCGGATGCGGCGGGCGTGATCTTCCAGTCTGGCGAGCGCGGGCACGAGGAGCACGGGCAGGCCGGCACCCTCGACGGCTGGCGAGGGGAAATCGCAGCGCGGGCGGTGGGCAATCCTCTGTTCCTGCTGGCGCTGTCGGCAGCCTTCGCGGGGCCGCTGCTCAAGCGCACCAACACCGAAGGCGGCGGGCTGCATTTCGTGGGCGATTCCTCGACCGGCAAGACAACGATTCTTGAGGCCGCCTGTTCTGTGTGGGGCGGGCCGGGCTACCGCCGGAGCTGGCGGGCAACCGCCAACGGCATGGAAGGCGCGGCGGCGCTGTTCAATGACTGCCTGCTGGCGCTGGATGAAATCAGCGAATGCGACCCGCGCGAGGTAGGCGCGATTGTCTATAGCCTGGGCAACGGACGCGGCAAGCAGCGGGCAAGCCGTACCGGCGCGGCGCGATCCGTGACCCGCTGGGCCGCGTTCATCGTTTCGACGGGGGAGCGCACCATCGGAACGACCATGCAGGAAGGCGGGCACCGCACCAAGGCCGGGCAAGCTGTGCGGCTGCTCGATATTCCGGCCTCGCGGCGCTTTGGCTGCTTCGATGAGCTGCACGGCATGGCGACCGGAACGGCGCTGTCCGATGCGATCAAGCGAGCGGCGGCAACGCACCACGGGCGGGCCGGGCGGGCATTCCTCGAACGGCTGACGCACGACGGGCGCGACTTCGCGGCGCTGCTCGAACGCATCAAGGCTTTGCCGAGCTTCAACGGCACCGACTTCGAGGGGCAAGACAAGCGGGCGGCGGGCCGGTTCGCGCTGCTCGCCCTGGCTGGCGAGATGGCGACGGAGTACGGCATCACCGGATGGGCGGAAGGCGCGGCGGTAGCTGCGGCGGTGGCCGGCTTCCAGGCGTGGCGATCCATGCGCGGCGGCGGTAACGACGAGCGGCGGCAAATCCTCGACAAGCTGGCCGCGTTCCTCGAACGGCACGGGGATAGCCGGTTTTCCGACTGGACGGCGGACGGCTCGATGATCCGTGATCGGGCCGGCTGGTGGAAACCGGACGACCAGGGCGGGCGGCTATACCTCTTCACGGCGGACGGGCTGCGCGAGGCGTTGAAGGGATTCGACTTCAACCGGGCGCTTGATGTGCTCGAACAGGACGGCGCGATCCCGAAGGCGAACGCACGCGGCGAGCGCGCAAAGCCGGAAACCATCGGCGGGCGCAAGGTGCGCACGTATCAGGTGCGCGCCGATGCGCTGCACGGGGGCGGCGACGATGGCGCTTGATGACCTGCTCACCACACTGGAACGCCAATGCGGAACGTCTGGAACGTCTGGCGTTCTGGCTGACGTTCCGGCGAAACCCGCGCCAACGCTGGGCGGAACGTCTGGAACGTGTGGAACGGCAGAAAACAGAAAGGGTAAGGCGCGGGCCGAACCCTTCCCCGTTTGGCTGATCCAGTACCCGGACCGCCAGCCCGTCGAGGTGCATTTTTGGCCCCCGGCGACCCTGGCCGAAGCCCTGGCGATCTACCCGGCGGCGACGGGTGCCGATCCAG